>CALCUE010000001.1 GCA_937906945.1 uncultured Clostridia bacterium
CAAGGAAAATTCAAGAAAGGAAGTGTATCTCGATGAAGTGGAACGAATATAACGCTGCTGTCTCAGCAAGCAACGAATCTGCCCGGACAGATTCACTTGTCAGGAGAAACCCTGAAAACCCTGCGGCAGAAAACAAGAAGCCAAACAGAACAAGAAACAACAAGATCACGGTTTATCTGAGCGATGCCGAGCTTGCCCGGCTGAACGCGATGGTAGACAAGACAATCATGAACCGGGAACAGTTTATCCGCGCAATGATCGAGGGAAAGACGATCGTAGAAGCGCCGCCGGCGCCTCTCCTTCAGACGGTGCGGATGATGAAGGACGCGCAGTTCAATATCCGTCGGATATCCGAAAACGTATTGCTTTCGAGACCCGTTGACGAAGAACTGCTGCGCAAAACGCTGGAGGATATGAATACCTGTGTGCAGGAGGTTATGGCAAGATGCCTGCCACCGGAGGAAAGGAGTGCTGATACGCATGAAATCAGACCGCATAGACCTGGGCCTGACCGGGTACGATGAGCTCTTCATGAGCACGGAAGAACGTCTCGACGCGAAGAAACCGAAAGTGGACGAGCTTCCCCTCGACGAGCTGAAACCGTTCAAGGACCACCCGTTCAAAGTCATGGAGGATGAAGAAATGGAACGACTGAAAGAAAGCATCCGGGAATCGGGCGTACTGATTCCTGCGCTTGCAAGACCCACGGAGAACGGCTACGAGCTGATATCCGGACACCGCCGACTGGCTGCCTGCCGCGCTCTCGGTATGAGCACCATGCCGGTAATTGTCCGCAACCTGACAGACGAAGAAGCCATTATCACAATGGTGGACAGCAATCTGCAAAGGGAGCATATCCTGCCCAGCGAAAAGGCATTTGCTTACAAGATGAAACTTGAAGCGATAAAACACCAAGGAAAAACTTCTGCGCAACTTGCGCAGAAGTTATCAGCAGAAATTGTCGGTGAAGCATCAGGCGAAAGCAAAGACCAAGTACGACGCTATGTCCGCCTCACAAACCTCATCCCGGATATTCTCAAGTTGGTAGACGAGGGACGGATCGCGCTGACCCCCGCAGTAGAGCTTTCCTACCTCAATAGCCACGAGCAGGAAGTCCTAAACGAGATCATGTCCTGCGACGAGCTCACGCCGTCTCTGTCGCAGGCACAGCGCCTTCGGAAGCTCAGCGAGGATTATACGCTGACGGACAGCGGTATCTCGCAGATTATGTCCGAAATCAAAGGCAACCAAAAGGAATATGTGCGTGTCCCGGCGGATTCCATTCGGAAGTATTTCACCAGAGACACCACGGTTAAGCAAATGGAGCAGACCATTGTAAAAGCAATGGAATTTTACAACAAACACATGGAGCGTCAGCGCAAAGACCGCGACGCCCGCTGAATTGAAAGGAGCAAAACAATGAAATTTTTAGATCTTACCGAAGAAAGAATGGGCTGCTTGAATGCCCAAATAAACAGGTTTTCCTATGATGGGTGCTGCAGGGTCTATGACTTTCTCACACACGATATTCTGTCACGCTTTGAAATCAAGGAAATCTGCGAGAACCGTCACATGATTTTCTTTATGGATGAAGAAGGAAATATGTTGAACTTCAACGTGAATTTCTCCGAGATTCTCTATGTTGAGCATGCGCTCGACAAAAGAATCGCATACCTTGAGGGGAACGAAGAGGAATACGACGAAATGAAAGAAGTTATGAGCATCCTTTGCCCTGAGGATGTAGGAGAGGAGGAATAATCATGAAAAAGAAACCCGAACAGAATCAGCCCGATGCCCGCTTTATCATCGGCATCGGCGGCGGACACCGCGAGTACGACATCATCAACACCCGCTATGTAGTCGAGGGCAGATTTGCCGAGGCGACACTTACCGACAAGGACAAAACGCTGACTGACACCATGGAAGACATTATCAACGACGAATTTACAGATTTGACCGTCCAGAAGGAAGAGCCTAAAATAAAGCCGAAACCCGTGCGTTCGACTGCCGGAAAGGAGCGTTAAATTTAATGCAGTCGAACCAAAAGCAAACCAACAAGCAAAAGCAACTCACCGGAATTACCGCTCTCTATTGCCGCCTCAGTCGTGATGACGGCGGCGATAAGGAGAGCAACTCCATCGCAAACCAAAAGAAAATGCTGAGCCACTACGCCAAAGAAAATCACCTCGGCAATATCAAGGTTTACCAGGATGACGGTTTCACCGGCACGAACTTTCACCGTCCCGGATTTCAGCAGATGCTGGAAGATATCGAAATGGGATATATCTCCACCGTGATCGTCAAGGACCTTTCCCGTCTCGGACGTGAATATCTCCAGGTCGGATATTATACCGAAAGCTATTTCCCCGATCACAATGTCCGCTTTATCGCCATCAACGATAACGTGGACTGTCTCGACGGGGCAACGGACATGGACGATTTTATCCCGATCAAGAATATCATGAACGAGCTGTACGCCAAGGATATCAGCCGTAAGGTGCGGTCGGCGCACAACACAAGAGGCAGAGCGGGCGAACCGCTCTGCCAACCGCCTTACGGTTATATGAAGGACCCGCAGGACAAGAAGCATTGGATCGTTGATCCCGACGCGGCGGCGGTCGTCAAGGAGATTTTCCGGCTCTATCTGGAGGGCAACGGCGAGGATACCATCGCAAGGATACTCCAGGATGAACAGCACCTCAACTGTACGGCGTACTGGGCGTCCAAAGGTGTCAACCGCGGCGGCAAGAAAACGCAGCCGAATCCGTACAAGTGGAAGTCGAACACCGTGGATGAGATTCTGAAGCGGCAGGAATACTGCGGCGACGTGCTGAACTTCAAAACGCACTCCAAATCGTTCAAGAATCACCGCCGTATCGACAACCCGAAAGAGGAATGGCTGGTGTTTGAGGACAAGCATGAAGCAATCATCGACCGCGAGACCTACAAGAAGGTGCAGAAAATGCTGGGCACAACGAAACAGCGCGCACCGAAAGAGGCGAACGGTCCGAAAAGCATTTTCTGCGACCTGCTTCGCTGTGCGGACTGCGGAAGCAAGATGTGGTACCACACCAACACGCAGAACAAGGACATCCATTATTTCAGTTGTTCCAACTACGTCAAGGACTACCGCGGCACCTGCCTTACCCGCCACTATATCCGCGCGGATGCGGTGGAAGCGGTGGTGGAAATGGAGCTGCGGCGGCTTGCGGAATATCTCATTGCCGATGAAAACCGCTTTGCCGAGATCCTTGCCCGCAAGAGTAACAAGCAGTACGAGAGCGAAAAGAAAACGCTGTCCTCCGAGCTTCGCAAATCGGAAATGCGTATCGAGATGCTCCCGAAGCTGCTGAAAACGCTGTATGAGGACAAGGTGGACGGTAAAACGTCGGAGGATGACTACAATATCCTCTCCCATGAGTACGCCGAAGAGCGCGAGCAGCTAAAGAAGAAAATCCTGAATCTGCGCAGAAAGCTGACGGAAATGAATGAACGGGAAAGCGAGCGAGAGGAATTCATCCGTGCTATCCGCAAGTTCATGGAAATGCGGACGCTGACCAAGCAGGTGTTGAACGAGCTGATTGACCACATCGACGTGTACGAGGTGCAGGGAACGGGCAAAAACAAGACCCAACGCCTTGTCATCTACTACAAGTTCGTTGGGTATCTGGACATTGATCCCACGCAGTGCCATCCGAACTATACCGCCGACATCCGCGAGGGTGTTACCGTTGAGTACGTTTCCTGCGAGCCGTCGGAAAATCTGAAAGAACTGTTCCCGGAGGAGTACGGTGATGAATATGAAGTCCTCGAAGAAGAGGAAACGGAGCAGGCGTAAACCTGCTCCGTACATAAGGTCAGTCATCAAAGGATGACAAAAGGGATTCCATATCAATTTGGTTTAAGGACTCTTGAAGGCCTGCCTCAAGCAGTTCGAGAAAAGCTGCGTCGAATCTGTAATCATAGTCACTTGACGGGTCGTAAGCGGATGATGCCATCTCCTTAACAAACTGGTAGACGGTTTTGCCTTCTTTGGGTATGACTTGGTTGGGATTGGCTCCGTAGTCAAGCATCAACTTTGTTATCATGAGTTGCTTTTTGACTTCTTCTGCGGTGCTTCCTGTAAAGATTGAAAGATTGTAAAGCAGCGGGCCGTCATTAAGTAACTTATTGTTGGTGAAATTAGGGTCGGCCCCTTTTTGCAATAAAAGATCCACAGCGTCCACATTATCGCAGCTAATGGCCAAAGATAAAAATGTTGTCGCAAAGGTATGGCTTGAACCGTCGGAAATCGGAATACTAATTAGCTTGTTCGGGTCTTCTATCTTATTGCAAAGACGGCACAGAGTCTCGACATTACTTAGTGTTCTTATTTCACGAACCAGCTCTTGCTCAACATTCATAATTGTCACCTCATTTTTTGGTAACTTTATTATAGCACACGTTAAGTCCTAAAAAGCGGACAATAGCTAAAAAAGTAGTGGATGTAACTGAAATCCGTTACATCCACTCGATATGGTTGCGGGAGAAGGACTTGAACCTACGACCTCCGGGTTATGAGCCCGACGAGCTACCAACTGCTCTATCCCGCGATATTCACTT
The DNA here is from genome assembly GCA_937906945.1 of uncultured Clostridia bacterium. Lineage (GTDB taxonomy): Bacteria > Bacillota > Clostridia > Oscillospirales > Ruminococcaceae > UMGS1668. The sequence goes on from CALCUE010000001.1 coordinate 4,603, forward strand.
TTTGAGTGCTTATATATTATAGCCCATTCGTTTCAAAAAAGCAACCCCTAATTTCGTTTTAGCCGAAATTTTTTTCCATGCGGCGATGGGGGTTCCCCTCGTCATAAAGAATTTCGTTGTCCGAAAGCGTAAAACCGCATTTTTCATAGAACGGCACGGCGTATTCCTGGGCGACCAGTTCAAGGCGTTTCGCTCCGGCCATAAGCGCCGCTTTTTCCAGTTCCTCCATAATCCGGCGTCCCAATTCCCGGCCACGATAGAGCTTCAAAACGGCGATCCGCCCGAATATGGCGGTGTCGGGTTTCTCCGGGTCGGGGAAAAACCGTCCGGTTCCCACCGCTTTTTCGCCGTCATAAAGGACGACGTAACCGCAAAAATCGTCGATGGCGTCAAACTCGTTCTCGTAGCCCTGTTCCTGCATAAAAACCTTTTCCCGGATCTCAAAAGCGTCCGGCTGAACGTCTCTTCCCGTTTTGCTGGTGATCATGGGGTTCCTCCTTTGGATGGCTGATAGGACTATTTTACGTTTTCTCGCAAAAAAACACAAGCCTTTCGCCGCAAAAAATTTGACAAAGCCGCCCCTTTGGGCTATAATAACAGCGTTGTACTTGAGACCCTTTGCGTGTGAAGCAAGCGATTCAACCGCATATCGAGGTGTAGCGCAATTGGTAGCGCGCCTGCTTTGGGCAAAGCCTGCGAGCGCCGCCAGTGGCGGATACAGCGAGCAGGGTTTGGCGCAGCGGTCAAAATCGGCAGCGACGAATGTCGCGTCCACCGATTTTGGGCACCGCAAGAGGGCGAGCAAAGCAGGACGCTCACTTTGAAAAGTCCTTTTTCAACCGCATATCGAGGTGTAGCGCAATTGGTAGCGCGCCTGCTTTGGGAGCAGGATGCTGTGGGTTCGAGTCCCGTCACTTCGACCATCCAAAGAGCCGCACGAACGTGCGGCTCTTTTTTCATGCCTCGCTGCGCTAAAAGCCGCCTTTGTTTGGAATCGGCCTGTGATTTCCTTAAAAACTCACACAAAAAAGCCTCCCGAAGGAGGCTTTTTTATTTTTCAATTATCCGCGTTTTTTCGTGGCAAAAGCCAAAGTCGCGCCGATGAGCACGGTGGCAATTCCCGTGCTCAAAACCGGTGCTCCGGTCTCGGGGTTGAATTCAGACTGCTCGCCTTTCCCTTCGCCGATAACAATGATCTCTTTCGCTTCTTTTCCGGGCTCGGGAATTTTTTCAAATTCCGCCGTAACGGTAACGTTGTTTCCCGGCATTTTGAAAATGTATCCTGTCACGACTCTTGTCAAGGTGGACTCCTGAAGCTGTCCGTTTCCGTCCGTATAAGTTACTTTCAGCGTGCTTCTTTTAAGCCGGTAATCTTCGTTGGGAGTAACGCTCAGCGTAACGGTCTCCCCTTCGGCCGCTTCCTGTTTCAAAGCCACAACCGTACCGTTTTCACCGGGGATAACGTTGATGGCATAACGGCCCTTTTCCGGCGCTTTCAGCTCCAGATAGCCGCCTTCATTATAATGCACGTAATAGGCCGGATCGTCCGAGAAGAAATATTTCACGTCGCCGGTCGTGCCGTTCGTGCTGAACTGACCGGGTTCATCCATCGAGATACCGACCGACATTCCGGAAGCAGGCGCCGTCTTCGTGTCGAGGGTAACAAGCCCGGAGGTCAGATAGACGTTGTTTTTCTCACCGTTGGCCGTATTATCGGCGATCTTTGCCACGCCGCCGAGCACGGCTTCGGCACCGGCGTCAACAACGTACACGCCGCCGCCGAAGATTCCGTCGTTACCGGTGATCTCGCCGCCGTCCATCGAGAAGGTCCCGAAATCCAGCACAGCGCCGCCGAAGGCCGCCATGTTGCCGGTAATTTTACCGCCATTCATCGCAAAGGCCGTGCCTTCATCAATTTGGACAGCGCCGCCCTGTACCGATACGTTGCCGGTAATCTCGCCGCCGTTCATCGTGCATTCGCCGCCGCTCACATAGACCGCGCCGCCGGCGTTGTTGGCGGAGTTTCCTGCGATTACGCCGCCTTCCAGCGTGGATCGATCCACGTTGAACAGCGCGCCGCCATAGATCGCCATGTTGCCGCCAAGACGGCCATTTTTCATCGTGAACGTACCGTTGGTGATCTGCTGTCCGCCTGCCGTCGCAATAATTCCCGAATCGACGCACAGACCGCCGCCGAAATTGGCCTGGTTGCCGCTGATCTCCCCGTTTTTCAGGGTGAACTCACCGCCGGCGATCTGCACGGCGCCGGCCTGCGAAGCCACGTTTCCTTTCATTTCGCCGCCGTCCATCACAAGGGTGGCATTGTCGGCGAATACCGCGCCACCGGCGCCGGCCTGGTTATTGTTGAGTTTACCGCCCGTTACCGTGGAAGTACCCTCACAATCATAAAGAGCGCCGCCGGATTTTACGGCTTTGTTGTTCTGGATCGTGCCGCCTTCCATCCGGAATTCATCAAAGTTGAACACAGCGCCGCCGAAATTGGCTTGGTTGCCGCTGACTTCGCCGTTTTTCAGAGTGAAATTACCGGTCGCGATCTGCACGGCGCCACCCTGCGTCGCTTTGTTGCCTTTCATTTCGCCGCCATCCATCGTGAATTCGGAATCATCCACGAAAACAGCGCCACCGGCGCCGGCCTGGTTATTATTAAGTTTGCCGCCGCTCACCGTAAAGACGCTCTGGAAATTATAAACGGCGCCGCCGGATCTCACGGCTTTGTTGTTCTGAATTGTGCCGCCTTCCATCGTGAATTGATCGCCGTTCAGAACAGCGCCGCCGAAATTGGCCATATTCCGGCTGATCTCACCGCCCTCCAAAAGGAACGTACCGCCTGTGATATAAACCGCGCCGCCTTCCGAGGCGTAGTTGTCGTTCATCTGGCCGTCTTCCATCGTGAAGAAAGCGTTATCCACAAAAACAGCGCCACCGGCACCGGCCTGGTTGCTGTTGAGTTTGCCGCCCATCATGGAGATATTTCCTTTATAGTTATAAACAGCGCCGCCGGATTTTAAGGCCGTATTGCCGCTGATCTCGCCGTCTTCCAGTGCGAAACCGGAAAAGTTGAAGACCGCGCCGCCGAAATCGGCTCTATTGCCGCTGAGTTTTCCACCTTTCACGGTGAGCAGACCGCCTTCGATCTGTATAGCGCCGCCCTGCGATGCCGTATTGCCGCTAACTTCGCCGCCCCGCATCTCGAAATTGCCGTCCTCGATGCATACGGCGCCGCCGCAATCGGCCTTGTTGCCGCTGAGCTTGCCGCCCGTCATAAGGAAACCGTTATGCAAAACATAGACCGCGCCGCCAAAGGTCGCTTCGTCGCCGGCATACGTTTTGTTGCCACCGCTGATCACGCCGCCGTTCATCGTGAATTCGCCCGTATCGAAGAACACACCGGCACCGGCTACTGCCGTATTGCTGTCGATAAGACCGTCGTTTACGGTAAGGGTCCCCTGGTAATCATAGATGGCGCCGCCGGACTTTCCGGCTTCGTTTTCAGCGATCGTGCCGCCGTTCATCGTAAAGGATCCGCCGCGGATGAAGACGGCGCCGCCGAACAAGCCGCCGTTTTGACGGATCTCGCCGCCGTTCATGATCAATTGATCAAAAGTGAGGACCGCGCCGCCGTATTCCGACCCGAGGCATCCCAGAATGCTGCCGCCGTTCATCGTGAAGCTGCCGACGTCAACGACGACCGCGCCGCCGTACATGGCTTGACAGCCGACGATACTGCCGCCGTTCATCGTGAAACTGCCGCCGAACACATACACGGCGCCGCCGAATATCTCACTTCCGCCGCAGATCACACCACCGGTGACAGTCTCTTTATCGGCTCCGCCCGTTTCCGTGCTGTCCCAGATCCAAAGACCAGTGGGATCCACCGTAAAATAATGGGTCGTATCGCCGGAATCGTACAGGTCGAACGCGGCGTCTTCGCCGACTTCGATATTTTTATTGTTGAGGTCAAGTACGTTGCCGTTCAGGGAAAGCTGAACGGCCTTTTCGACCGTCAGATAATCATCGGCCGTAATGTTGGCCGTAAGACGACCGCTTCCGCCGTCCCGGAACAAAGCCTTCAGCTCCTCCAGCGTGGAAATATCGCTGTCAAAAGTGACCGCGCCGCCCGCTCCCGGAAGAGCCGCTTCCTGTTCTTCGCCGCCAGTGATCCCTCTGGCCTCCGGACCCATCTCGATCGGATTGTCACGGAAGAGGTTGGTCACAGCGTCCGATTCCTCAAAGGCCTCTATCGGAGACTTTGCGGCCATGTCCGGTACGCTTTGGATCCGGATCGCCTCGGGACCGCTTCCCTCTACGGACCGGATCAAAAGCTCTTCCATCTCAGCCTTTTCACCCAGGACCGTACCGCTGATGCCGGTCTGGTACCCGTTTGCGGAAAGCGCTGTCATGCCGTTGATATCGCCACGGATGCCGTCCGCCGGTTTCACTTCGAGAAGCTCCGCAAAGGCGGAAACTTTCGAAAACGGAATCATGCCGACCACCAACACAGCCGCCAGCAGGATACTGATCATTCTTTTCTTCATAAACTTACCCCTCGCTTTATTTTGTTTCGGGAAATACCGAATTCAAAACGGTTCTCTCCTCTTCGGTAATTAATTTATTATAACACGGAACTTCCTTCCATTTCAATATAATTACCGCCGCAACAGCTTTTATTTCTGCCGGTCTCACGTCACGATCTTCGCCCGGCTTCCTCCGCTCTTCTCTTTCGTCACGACGATCTGCCGGTCGATCCGGTTTTTCAGATCGGAAACGTGCGAAATGATCCCGACCAGCCGGTTGCCGTCAGCAAGACTCGAAAGAGCCTTCATCGCCTGATCCAGCGACTCCTCGTCCAGCGAACCGAACCCCTCGTCCACGAACATGGTGTCCAGCCGAACGCCGCCCGCGGAGGACTGGATCTCGTCCGAAAGCCCCAGCGCCAGGGAAAGGGACGCCTTGAAGGATTCGCCGCCGGAAAGGGTCTTCACGCTCCGCCGGGTGCCGTTATAGTGGTCGATAACGTCCAGCTCCAACCCGCTCTGACTGCGGTTGTTGGAAGCTTCCCGCCGCCGTTTCAGTTCATATTGCCCGCCGGACATCACCATAAAACGGGTGTTGGCCCGCTCCAGAATCCGGTCAAAATACGTCATCTGGATATAGGTCTCGAGCATGATCTTCTCTTTCCCCACAAGGCCGCCGTTGGCGGTGTTCGAAAGAGCCTTGACCCAGGCGGTTTGCTTTTCAAGCTCCGCCAACGCGCCGGATTTTTCCGTGATCTCCGTAAAAACGCTCCGGTTGGCCGAAAGTCGGCTGTGAAGGCGCTTTCCTTCGTCATTCAGCCGCTGTCTTTGTGCCAGAAGCGCCGTCTGCTTTTCTTTTTCCGCCTCGATATCAAAGCCGCACCCGGCGGCGGTCTGTTCCGTCAATTCCCGGACGGAGGCCCTATAGCCCGCCACTTTTTTCTCCGATTCGCCGAATTGCCGTTCGGCCTCGGCCAGGGCGTTCTTTTGTGTCCCGATCGCTTTTCCTAAAGCGTCCGCTTCCCGCAGAGCCGCTGCCCGGTCCGGAAAACGCAGGCTTTGCCGCTCTTTTTCTCTCTGCGCCGTTTCGGTCAGAAGGGTGGCCTTGTCGGAGGCGTTTTTCGTCTCGATCGCCGCCAGTTTTTCTCTCTGCCGGCTCAAAGCGGCCTCTTTTTCCGGCACGATCCGGGAAAGAGCCTCTTTCCGGTCGGCTTTTTCTCCCTCTTCGCGGATCTTTTTCTCCAGCCCGGCGATCTCATCAAAAACCTTTTTCTGTTCTTCCAAAAGTCGTGTCGCCGCTTCTCCGGGCGTGTAATCCGGCCAAATAGCCGTGATCTGCCGCTCGACGGCCTCCTTCTGCGCCTCCTGCGCCGAAACAAGAGAAGCGCAGAGACGACTTTTTTCTTCGGCTTTCCTCCGGGTCTCTTCCGCTTTAACTTTGGAGGCTTTCAGTTCCGCCTCCGATGGCGCTTTTTCGGATTTTTGCGCCGGGTGCGGATGCTCCACCGAGCCGCAGACCGGGCACGGTGCTCCCTTTGTCAGCGACTGGGCGATGATCCCGGCCTGTTCATCCAGAAAGGCCCGGTTTTCCGCTTCAAAAAGCGCCGAGGCCGTTTCCGCTTCGCTGGCCGCCTTACGGTAATCCTCCTGAGCGCCTGCCAACGCCCGACCGTTCTTTTTATACTGTTCCAGAAGCGTCGAAAGCTCCTCCAACTGCCGTTTGCGGTCTTTAGCGCGTTCCCGCTGCCCGAAAAGTCTTTCCCGTTCCTCTCCGGCTCCCGCTAACGAATCCTCCTCTTTTTTGAGCATCTCCAGTTCTTTTTCCGAGGCTTCCAGCGCTTTTCTCTCGGCTTCGGCATTCTTTTTGCCGTGCTCAAGCTCCTGTCCCAGTCTTACGATCTCGTTCTCTAACCGCTCCAGATCCTCGTAGCGGCCAAGTTCCGCCTCGATCGCCGCCTTTTCGGTGCTCATTTTTTCGCAGAGCGGAATTTTCTCCTGTTCTGCCGTGAGCACGGTCAGAAGTTCGCTTTGTCTTTTTTCTTCCTCTGCCTGATTTTCCCGCGCTTTTGTCAACGCCTTTTTCGCGTTTTCCCAGTTTTCCGCTTTGCCGAGGTTCCGGCTGATCGCTTCCCAATCCCGGTCAGCGGCTTCCAACGCTTCCAAAACCGCCTTCTCCCGGTTTTCGTCCCGTTCCAAAAGCTTTTCCAGAAGAGCCGTCACGTCCTCCATCGGAAGTTCGCCTTTTTTCGCCGCGGTAACGGAACCGCTCCACGGGTCATCCCCGTCGCAGGAAATTCCCTCGATATATTGGCGGATGCCGCTTCGCAAAGCGACACACCGGTTTTCCAGTTCGCCGGATTCCCGTTTCAGCCGTTCCTGCAAAATCTGATAAAATTCCGTCTTAAAAATCTGCCGGAAGATCTTTTTCCGTTCGTCCGTCGGCGAAAGCAGCAATTTCAAAAAATCGCCCTGCGCGATCATGGCGATCTGCAAAAACTGGTTCCGGTCGATGCCCATGATCTCCCGCACCGCCCAATCAACATCCCGCTGTTTGGTCACCACTTTTCCGTCCGGAAAAGTCAGTTCCGCCTCCGCTTTCTGGGTCGTTATCCCTTCTCCCCGGGTCTTCGGGCGGTCATATTCGGGGTTCCTTCGAACGGTATAGACCTTGCCGGCATAGGAAAACACCAGTTCCACCTCCGTCGGAACGTCCGGTTCGGCATACTGGGAACGGAACATGGAAGGGTCCCGGTTGTCGCCGCTGGCTTCGCCGTAAAGGGCGTAGGTGATGGCGTCAAAAATCGTGGTCTTTCCCGCGCCGGTATCGCCGGTGATCAGATAAAGGCCGCCGGTACCGAGCTTCTCCAGCTCCAGAACCGTCCGTCCGGCATAGGGCCCGAAGGCCGAAAGGGTCAGTTTGATCGGTCTCAATCCTCACACCTCCCCGATCGCTTCGATCAATTTTTTCATATAGTCAACCTGCTCCCCGCTCATCGGCTGATTGTTCTGCGCCTCATAAAAATCACGGAACAGGTCGAAGGGCGAACGGTTTTCCACCGCTGTCGCTTCCCCGATCACACCGCCGCTTCGGGTCCTTTTGTTGTCATAATCCAGCTTCATCAGCCGCTTATAGATGACCCGAAGCTTTCCGATGGCGTCCAGAATGTCCTCCTCGTCGGTCAGCGTGATGTGGATATAATCCTCCGGATAGCTTGTATTTTCATAAAACGACTTCTTCGTCAGTTCCTCATAGGTACCCCGCAATTCCACCAAATCGTGCCGTGGAACGAGCTCCCTCGTTCGCACCCGAACGTCGCCCTTCGGTCCCAACTCGACGACGGTCACGGATTTTTTGTCCGAAGCTTCCGAAAACGAGTATTTAAGCGGCGTTCCGCAATAACGCACCCGCTCTCCGGCGGCGTTCTGCGGTGAATGGATATGTCCCAGCGCCACGTAATCAAATCCCTCGAAGACCGAGGCATCCACGTTGTCCGTACCGCCGACGGAAATTTCCTCCGATTCCGAACGCTTCGAGCCGGTGACGAACTGATGGGTGACCAGAACGTTCCGTTTTCTCTCCTCGATAGGCATGTGGGAAAGGACCACCCGCAGAGCGTCCGTATAGCTTTCGATGGTCTCCTCCTCAAAAAAGCGGCGGACATTGGCCGGTTTTAAAAACGGAAGCAAAAAGATGTTGACCTCTCCATATTCGTCCGAAAGCGTGACCGGTTTTACCGTCCCGTCATAGACCGGCGAAAGAAAAACGCCGCTTTGGTCCATCAGCCGGGACCCGAACGCGATACGCTCCGGCGAATCGTGGTTGCCGCTGATGACGAAGACCTTCTGTTTTCTTTGGACAAGACGGACCAGAAAATCGTCGAAAAGCCGCACCGCCTCCGCCGACGGCGTCGATTTGTCATAAACGTCCCCGGCGATTAATACGCCGTCCGGCGCTTCCTCGTCCACCATGTCGAGAATTTCGTTCAGAATGTATTCCTGTTCCTCCAGCATGGGGTATTCGTTGACACGTTTCCCCAAATGGAGGTCCGATAAATGAATAAATTTCATACCGTTTCCTTCTTCCGTCCCGTCTGTTCCCGTTTCCCGGAAAACCGGCCGTTACCGGTCGTATTTCGAGGAAAACCGCTCTCTTTCCACCGTTTTCCGGTGCTCTACGTAATCCCGGTACTCCGAAAGCAAAGCCTCGTCGCATTCCCGGTCATCAAAAAGCTCGGACAGATGCAGGCTGCCGTCCGGCTGGGAATACGCCAGAAAGACGTACTGCTTTCCCACCTCCGGAAGGCCGCTGTCGGTGATCATCACTCCGCCCGGCATTTCCGCACAGATCAGCGCCATAGTGCCGTCCTTCCAGAAGCCTCCCAGTTTCCTGCACTCCACCATTTCGACCAGATTTCCCTTCAGGCTCTCATCCACCCGGATCCGGTAGATGCTGCAATTGTCCTCCCACTGTTTCGCCTTTTTGGGAATGACCGTTTTTTCGATCTCTTCCACCGTACCGACAAATACGTGGTCCACAAGCCCCGCATAGAGATAAGGATCCGAAACGTCCTCGACCATCGTGCAGTAGCCGAGGATCTCGGTCTTTCCGTTCCACGTAACGTTTTCGCCGCAGCCGACCGTTCCCAGAAGCAGAACAAGACAGCCGATCAGCGCCAGTATCTTCTTCATGAAGCCGCCCCTTTTCTTTTTGTTCCGCTATTATTATAGCCGTTCCGGGCCTTTTTTTCAACGGATAAAAAAACAGCGTTCCTTTTGGGAACGCTGTTTTCGGTTCAGTTGAACGGGACCCAGAAATGGTTTCCGTAAATGTCCGTCAGACGGTAGGTCAGGCTGACGCTTTGCGTATTGATCCGCATATTATAGACGGAAAGGCCGTCCTGCGGCACCTTGAAGGAAGTGCCGAGGGTATAGGAGGCGGAATAGTTTCCGTTCTTATCATAGAAATCGCAGAGAAGCTCGATTTCGTCACCGGGAACGATCTCGATGTCGCCTTTGGCCAGAACGTCGATGCCGGAATCCTCATAGAGCGGATAGGCGCCGGTAACGGTGCCCTCCGGGTTCTCGTCGTCAAAGACGACCTGCAGGTTGACAAAATTGCCGTTGAGAAGGGCCGGGATCCGTCCCACTGTCACCCAACTGCCGTCGCTCTGCTGGGTGTCGGAGACCAGGTAGTAGGCGCAGACGTTGCCGTTGAGGGTAAGCCAGGTGCCGTCATATTCCAAAAGCATGGCATTATCGTCCAGCCACTCGAAGGTGTTGTCCAGACCAAGGTCGATATAGCCCGCTCCGTCATAGGCGAAGACGTTGAGCTCGGCGGTCTGGATAAGGCTCCATTCGCCGTCGGTCAGTTCGAGGACCTTCCGTCCGTTTTTCGTCGTGGCGCAAAGGCGGGACGGGTCAATGAACTGCTCGGAAAGATAGGAGGCCCGGTCAGCGATCATATCCGTATCGACCCAATCGTATTCCGTCGGCATGCTCCGCTCCCTGAACCCGCTCAGAAGGCTGAAGAGGGAGGAAACGTCCATGGGATAACCGGCGGAACCGGTGGAATAAGCACTGCCGCCGGGCAGGATCGTGACCGGTGAAGTGGAGGAACCGCTCTGCGTAGTGTAAGAGATCAGCGAGCCGAGGTCTCCGTAGGAAGCCGAAGTCGGTGCCTGCTGGGAAGCGGTGGCCGCGATCTGTCCGCCGTATTCCAGACTGGCGAAGGACTGGATGCACTTGCTGTATTCCTCCATGGATTCGGCGTATTCCCCGTCCTCGCCGATGGCGTCATAGGAAGCCAGGGCGCTCTTGACGGATTTCGTCGTCTCATAGGGGAAATACATGCTGATGCCGTGGCTGCGGGAAATGGTGGTCTTGTTATATTTGACACAGCTTTGAAGAGCTTTGGCGAAAGCTTCGCTTTCGTCGGTGCCGACCCGCTCGGCAAGGTCGATGAGGTCGATCTGGTTCAGTTTATTTTTGGCGGAGAACTGGCGGGCGCCGGCTCTGGCGTCGGAGACCTGCTGATAGCCGTCGGACTGAATGAGCTCACTGGTGGAGACGGAAAAATCCCGAAGAGACGCCGGCACGGTGCCGGAAAGCTCGGCAAGGTCCACCACGGAAAGAGTCACCTGGGCGTTGGCGCTGTTGGAACGGCAGGCGCTGACGTAATCGTCAATGATGACCTGGGCAAGATCAAGGGTCGGGATGGCCGTATTCTGCGAAAGCTTCGTCAGCCAATTGGTGTAGTACCAGCCGATACCCGGCTCCGTCTCCTCCGAGGCGACAAGATAATCGGCGTAGTGGCTGCAGACAAGGTCCGTTTCCAGCGTTGCCATCAGGCAAGCGTCAAAGCCGATGAAATCGAAGGTCACGCCGCCCTTTTGGAGCGCGTCATCCACTTTGGCCAGCGTCATGGACGAGGGTCTGTCGTCTTTTTCATCGTAGCCGTAACCGGAGAGGGAACCGCCGCCGTGATCCCAGAAGATCAGGATATTGCGGTCCGCCGGGAAATTTTTGTCGCAATATTGAATAAATTGGGCAAGGTTTTTCGGATCAGTCATCGAAAGGGTGCCGAAATTTTCCTCCAAAGGATCAATGCTCTTATAGCCGAGCTTATAGATCTGATTATAGCGGTTCGACATCGTGTTGTTTTTCCACTGCTTGCAGCCACCGGTCAGAACGATCACGTTGACGTTGTCGGAAAGGTTGGCGCCGAGCATCTCGTTGAGGTCCTTGGTCGCCATGCCGTACTTGGACTCCAGGTCCGTACCGCACATATAGACCATCACCGTCACGGTGTCACCCGGTTCGGGGGTATAAAATTTCTCTCGGGCAAGGGGAGAAACGGTGCGGTCAGGAGCGGAATAGGAGGCGTTTTCCACCGGGGTATTGCCGCCCCAAAGGTTGCCGCCGGTCTGGCTATTCCAACCGGTGTTGCCGCTCGTTCCGGTGTTCCATCCGGTGTTTCCGCTGGTTGGCGTATTCCAGCTACTTTGGCTGTTCCAGTTGCTCTGCCCGCTGTAACCGCTGTTTCCGATGGCGGAACCAAGGCCGCCGAAGAGCTTCAGCGCGAAGATGACGATCACCGCCAGAACGATGAGCGCTAAAATTCCTTTGATCCCGAAGCCGCCCATGGAAACGCCGCGGCCCGTGGAACGTCTTCCGGAGGACCCTTCGTTTCGTCCTCCGAAGCCTACCGGACGGGAACCGGTGTCCACTTTTCTTCCCCGGCTGACGTTGGCGGTGCCGGTTCGGACGGTCTTTTCCCGGCTATGAGGCCGGTTTTCTTTATTCATAGATACACCTTCCATTATAAAGTTATATAGACATTATAGCACACCGGTCGTTTCTGTCAAACAAAAAATACCCCCACCGCCCTCATTTTGAAAGGGCAGCAGGGGTATTTTATCGCTTTATCGGAAATTTATAAAGGCCGTGGCGGTTGCAGTACGCCAGAAAATAAGAGACCCTCCGCCGTTTGAACCGGGCCTCCGCCGGTCCCTCCGGATAGAGCTTCACGATCTCCACACCGTCGTCCCGCACGGCGGCCAGAAACGAAATATAGTGCTGCTTTGTCATCTCGTGCTCCATGGAAACAAAATATTCGTCCTCCATCGGTGCGATGCTCAATCCGTGCTCATCGTCCGCCGTTTCCGCTTCTTCCGGCAAAAGCGGGATCCCGCAGCAGGAGATAGCCGCTTCCCCGGTGCTCAAAATCACGTTGCCGCAAAGGGGACAGACGTAAAAAACGCTCCGTTTCATGTTGAACGCGCGGTTGCGGTTTTGAATTTCCCCGCCGGAAAGAAGCTCCATCACCGAAACGCCGAGGGCTTTCGCCAGCGGCTCCACCAACGTGATATCCGGATATCCCTTCCCCGTTTCCCACCGGGAAACGGCCTTATCGCTGACGAGAAGCCGCTCGGCAAGCTTTGCCTGCGTCAGCCCTTTTTCTTCCCGAAGGCGGCGGATCATGCCGCCGGTCACAAAACTATCCAACGCTTTCATCTCCTTCGCTTCCATTGTAGTCCCTTCGGCCCTTGGGAGCAACCTATGAAACATAGAGAAAAAGCGCCCCAAAGGGCGCTTTTTTTATTTATCCCATTCCTCGATGGATTCGGCGATGGTCTTTTTCGTGGCGGCGGCACTGTATTTATCCAGTTCCAACCGGTTGCGGTCGGAATGGGTCAGACAGCCGGCGCCGTTGACACAGCCGCCAAGGCACGCCATGCCTTCAATGAAGTTTTCATCCAAAGCGTTTTTGCTCTTTTTGAGAAGGGCCATCCGGCAGGCCTCGATGCCGTCGCAGACACAGGAATGGACCTCGAAATCGCTGTCCTTTTCTTTAAGCTGCTGGGTAACGGCTTCGGAAAGACCGCCGATCCGGCCAAAGATCCGTCCGTAATAGGAGGCGTTGTCAATGGGCTCCTCGGGCAGATCCTCGATCTTGATGTCCCGGCTGTCATAAAGGGCCAGCAGTTCCTCAAAGGTGATGACGGAATCAACATAGGGCTTCGATTCTTCCAGCTGCGCTTCCGCTTTTTTTGCCGTGCAGGGTCCGATGAAAACGGTTTTGGCGTTGGGTTCCCGGCTCTTGATGTATTTCGAGAGGGCGACCATCGGCGACGGGTTATGCGAAATAAAGGGCGCGAGATCGGGGAACGCCGTCTTGATATAGCGGACGAAAGCCGGGCAGCAGGAGCTGGTCAAAAAGCCCTTTTCCTGCAATTCCGCTGTCTCGGAAACGGTGACAAGGTCGGCGCCGATGGCGGTTTCGAGAACCGTCGAAAAGCCCAGTTCTTTTAAGCCTTTGACGATCTGACCGAGCTTGGCGTAGCCGAACTGACTGCCGACAGCCGGCGCCAGAAGGGCGTAAACCGGGTAATTTTTGCCGTTTTCGCTGCCTTTCAGAAGGTCGATGACGTCAAGAATGAAGGATTTGTCGGCGATGGCGCCGAAAGGACATTGGGCGACGCAGGCGCCGCATTGGATGCACTTTTCATAGTCGATCTCGGCGGCTTTGTCCGGACCGATGGAAAGCGCCTTGACCTTGCAGGCGTTCTGGCAGGGCCGTTTGTGGTTGACAATGGCGCCGTAGGGGCAGGCTTTGGCGCAGGAACCGCATTCGACGCATTTGTTTTTGTCGATGTGGGCGACGTGCTTCGCGTCAAAAGTCAAAGCGCCCCGTTTGCAGGTGTTTTCGCACCGGTGAGCCAGGCACCCCCGGCAGGAGGCGGTGACTTCGTAACCGGCGGCGGGGCACTGGTCGCAGGCGATGTTGATGACTTCGATGATGTTGGGGTTCGTCTTATCCCCACCCATGGCGATCCGGACCCGCTCGGAAAAAATGGCCCGTTCCTTATAGACACAGCAGGCGGTGATCGGAACAAGCCCCGGTTCCACGATCTTCGGGATATTCAGCACGTTTTCGGCGAGGGTGCCTTTCCAGGCGTACCGGGCCACCTCTTTGAGCGCTTTATATTTGACGTATTGGACGGATGTATCAAATTTTCTCATAAAACCATTCTCCCTGTTAAAACGATACTTATAAAATACCATATTTCGCGTCCGAAAACAAGGGATCCCCTTGCGAAACCGGCATTTTTATTATAAAATAATAGTATCACAAATGCGGAGGAAAAGAATGAATTTTGCGTTAAAAAATCTTCAAATCTTAAACGGTCACGAGGACATGGAGCCCGTTTCCGGGAAAGCGATTTTGGTCGAAGGGGAAACCATCGCCGCCATCGTGGACGAAAACGAGATCCCGTCCGGCTATAAAACCATCGACCTCGGCGGAAAATACCTGCTGCCGGGCCTTATCAACCTTCACGTCCATATCCCCTCCGGCGGCGCGCCTTCCAAACGAAAACTCGACTACGCGAAACTGGCGAAACTGCTCCGGTTCGCCGTCGTTCGCAAAGTCATCCGCGCCATGTGCGCCGGCAACGCCCGCCAGGCTCTCTATTCCGGCGTCACCACCATCCGTGCCGTCGGCGGCGTCATGCATTTTGATACCGAGCTTCGGGACAGCATCAACGCCGGAAAAACCACCGGTCCCCGGATCCTTGCCGCCGACTGCGCCGTTTCCGTACCCGGCGGTCACATGACCGGTTCCGTCGCTCTTCCGGCGCACAGCGCCGAAGAAGCGGCCCAGATGGTCCGTGACCTTCTTCCGGCGAACCCCGACCTCATCAAACTGATGATCACCGGCGGCGTGCTCGACGCCGAAAAACTCGGCGAACCGGGCGTGCTCAAAATGCCGCCGGAATACGTCAAAGCCGCCGTTGAGGAAGCCCATAAAAACGGCAAGAAAGTCGCCGCCCACGTCGAGGGTACCGAAGGAATGATCGTCGCCCTTCAAAACGGCGTCGATACCATTGAGCACGGCGGCAAGCCCACCGAAGAGGTGCTCGATCTTTTCCAAAAGACCGGTTCCATTCTGGTGGCCACCCTTTCCCCTGCCATTCCTTTCGCCGAATTCACGGAGAACGTCATGAACCTCTCCGATTTCGATATCTATAACGGCAAATCCCTTTTCTCCTATATGCAGGAGTGCGTCATGGACTGTCTGGAACGGGGGATTCCCGTCGGGCTCGGCACCGACGCCGGCTGTCCCTATATCACCCACTATGACTTCTGGCGGGAACTCTGCTATTTCGTCCGCTACTGCCACGTCACGCCGGCTTTCGCCATCCACACGGCGACGGAGCGAAACGCCGCCATCGCCGGGCTTTCCGATGTCACCGGTACCGTTGAACCGGGCAAATGCGCCGATTTTCTGATCGTCGAAAAAAATCCCCTCGATGACCTCACTACGCTGAAAACGCCGTCCATGGTCATCGCCCGCGGAAAAATCTTCGACCATCCGAAGGTCAAGCGGATCGCCGCCGTCGAAGAACAGATGAACAAAGTCGAGCTTTGAACCAAAAAGCGGCGTTCCCTTTCCGGGAGCGCCGCTTTTTTCTTTGCCCGGTATAGTTTTCCTCATACCGTCCCATACTCTTTCATAGAATGGGACAGGAGGCGAAACGATATGTTTTTCAAAAATCGGGCGGCCAAAGCCGCGGAAAAAAAGCGCCGCGCGGAGCTTTCGGCTCTTTGCGAGCGCATGAAGGAACTGGAACAGGAGCTTTCCCAGAACGAGGCGCTTTTTAACCTCACCACCGACAGCGACCTTCTCGATTCGCTGATCTTCGAGCGAAACGCCAAAACCGCCCGGCTCAGCTATCTTCTGAAACGCGCCAAAGAATTAGAAAAAGAGCCCGCTTAACGCGGGCTCTTTTTTATGGGTCAATCAGTCGATGAGCAGATGACGGGTCTTCGGTTCCTCGATGGCGAGTTTCGGCATGGTGAGGGTCAAAACGCCGTTCTCAAAACTGGCTTTGAGGTTTTCGGTGTCGATGCCGGTGGTGTCATAGCTTCTCTTAAAGACACCGCTTCTTCTTTCTCTCATGACGAAGCGGCCTTCGTCGTCCTTCTCCTCGTTTTCCTCGTTCTGTTTCGCGGTGAGGGTCAGAACGCCGTCGCCGATCTCGATGTCGATATCTTCTTTTTTGAAGCCGGGAAGATCGGCCTCCAGAACGTAGGCGTTTTCGGTCTCCTTGATATCGGTGCGGATAAAGCCGTGACCGCGAGTGCCGTGCTCCGGATTGCCGAAGAAAGCTCTTTCCATCTCCCGGAAGGGATCCCACAACGCGTTTTCCATTCTCTCATAAGGTTTCATAAAATACATAACTCTCATTTCCTTTCAAAAAATGTTTCGGGTTTCGTTTCTTTCTTTTATAGTGTTGCCGTTTTCCGGCGCGGTTTGCATCGGAATCAGCTCCTTTCTGTCTGTCAAGCGGTTTCCCTTGGAACAGTTCCTATTATACGGGGGATTTTTTAATAATTTATGCAGGAAATGTGAATAGAGTGTAAATTTTAGCACTCAACTATATAGAGTGCTAAAATTTCAGTTTTATTTGCTTTTTTCTGTGAAGTGATGTAAACTATAATAAAATAGAAGGGAAAGGAGGGCGAAATTCTATGCAAATTCATGAATCCGGCGAAGACTATCTGGAAGCGATCCTGATGCTCCAGAAAAAGAACGGTCGTGTTCGCTCCATTGACGTCTGCAACGAACTTGGCTACTCCAAACCCAGCGTCAGCGTCGCCATGAAACACTTCCGGGAAAACGGCTACATCACCATGGACGACGATTATCTCATCCGGTTGACGGAAAAAGGAGCGGCCATCGCCGAACAGGTCTATGAGCGCCACGTCATTCTGGCAAAACTTCTGATCGCCATCGGCGTGGACGAAAAAACAGCCTTCGAGGACGCCTGCAAAGTCGAGCACGACCTCAGCCCCGAAAGCTTCGAGCGACTGAAAGAGCGCTACCGGAAAATCAGCGAAAAATAAAAAACGACCGGAATTTCCGGTCGTTTTTTGTCATATATTATACTTTTTGAACTATTCTTTGCAAATTATACAAATTGTATCTCACAATTCGTGGTTAAAGTCTTTATCCACGGTGATCACGGCGAAAATCCTTTCGTTTTCCTCGTGGATCCTGTCGGCGATCTTCCCGCTCAGTTCCCGGTCAGAAAGAGCGTAGCCATAGGGCACCACCACGTCAAAAATGACGTTGGTGTGGGTGGGACCGCTCACCATCCGGAAATCGTGGAACGTGATGATGGGGTCCAGTTCCGCCAGGATCCGGCGTACCTCTTCCCGCTCCCGGTTCGTTTCCTCGTCTCGGGTGTCCAGGGGGTCCATGTGGATCGTCGCCAGACATCCCGTCTCTTCGTAAATATCCCATTCGATGTGATCGACAACGTCGTGCATCGCCACAATGTCACCGTCCGACGGCACCTCGGCGTGGAGCGTCACGAAGGAGCGTCCCGGTCCATAGTTATGTACGATCATGTCGTGGATCCCGAGGATGTGCTCGTGGGAAAGAACGATGGAACGAATTTTCGCCACAAATTCCGGGTCCGGCGCCTCGCCGAGAATGGAATTGATGGTCTCTTTGGCGCTCTGGTAGCCGGTATAAAGGATGAAGCCCGCCACCACAAGTCCCATCCAACCGTCCAACTGAATGGAAAAGTGCAGGGAGATCAGCGCCGAAAGCAACACCGCCGTAGTGGAAACGGCGTCGGAAACGCTGTCCATCGCCGTCGCCTTCATGGAGGCGGACTGGATCTTTTCGCCGGTCTTCTTGTTATAGAGATACATATAGAGCTTCACGGCGACGGAAACACCCAGAATGACAAAAGTCAGAATGGAATATTCCACTGCTTCCGGCTCGCGGATCTTTTCCAGAGAACTTTTCCCCAATTCGAACCCCATCACAAGGATCAGGATGGAGATGACAAAGCTCGCGATATATTCAAAGCGCCCGTGCCCGAAAGGATGTTCCGGGTCCGGTTTCTGCGACGCCAGTTTGAAGCCCGCCATGCTGATAAACGAGGAACCGGCGTCGGAAAGGTTGTTGAAAGCGTCCGCGGTGACGGCGACGGAACCGGAAAGGGTTCCGGCCAGGAATTTCCCGGCGAACAGCAAAAGGTTCAACACGATCCCCAACGCGCCGCAAAGGGTACCGTAGGCGGTACGAACCGCCGGCAACTGGTAATTGGTGCGGTCGGGAATAAAAAAGCGGGATAACAGCTCAACCATAAGGGTCCTCCTTCCCTAAAAAGAAAAAGCCGGCGTCTGCCGGCCTTACGAAAAAGTCAATAACGGTTCTCGCCGCGGTAATCCGCTTCCACGGATTCCCGGCGTTCCCAGTACTCCTCTTTTTCCATCATGCCTGCCTCATAAAGCGATTTCAGTTGGTCAAGGCGGCGCTGCCGTTCGCTGGCCGCGTCGGAGGTGATATGGATCTCATCCACCTCCCGGTTATAACCGGAACGGTCGCGGCGAACCGACGGGGTATTGGAATTTTTTCTCGAACGGAAAAACTGAATCGTCGCGGAAAGAATGAAAATCAAAATGACCACAAAAATCGGAAACGCAATAATCAGATCCGCCAAGAAGATCACCCTTTCCTTAAAATTTGTTTCATTATAGCATACTATTCCACTTTCATCAAGCGTCATGCGGATTTTTTATCAATTTCCGAAAAAATCGCTTGTCAAACGCCTTCTCCTGTGCTATACTATAATGGTTCTGGGGGCGTAGCTCACCTGGGAGAGCGCGACATTCGCATTGTCGAGGTAACCGGTTCAAGTCCGGCCGTCTCCACCAACCGAAAAGTGGCTTAAACAAAGGGTTTAGGCCACTTTTTTATTTTACCCGAAAAGCCCGTTTTTCGCCATGCATAACAAGATGCATAACATTTTTCCCAAAAAAGCCTTTAATTAACCGTCTTTGTGATGGTCTCTCCGATGACTTTTTTCCTCGTGGCGTCGATATGGCCGTAAATATTCATGGTCGTTCTGACATCCGAGTGACCTAACCATTCCTGAATATCCTTCGGTGTCATGCCCTGATTGACCAGCACACTGGCACAGCTGTGGCGAAGCCCATGGAAGGTGATATGTTTCAGACCTTTATGCCTGATGACAACGGCAAAATGATGTGAAATATAGTCCGGAGCAAATGGTTCTCCATCCGGCCATTTGAAAATGTAGTCATTCTTATGATACTCTTTCCGAAACAGCCGACTGTTTTTCTTTTCGTTCCCTTTCAGCCGGATAAAAATTTCTTTTACTTTGGGAAGCAAAGGGTAAGTACGGTAGCTCGACTTATTTTTGGTTTTATCCTTTTCGACCACGCGGGAAACTTTCGTTACGGTATGCTTGATTGTGACCGTTCCATTGTCAAAATCGACGCTATCCCATTTGAGGCCGAGAACCTCACTCCGTCGAAGACCGTAAACCGTTGACACATAGACCAGATCCTCCAACGTGTCGCCTTTGAGCGCATCAAACAACGTCTTTATCTCCTGCGCCGAATAATAAGAAATGTTCTTATCCTCGCAGGGCGGCAGGGTGACAAATTCACAAGGGTCAGTATGGATAAGTCCCATCCTTCTTGCGTGCGTCAGAACCTGGTTAATAATTGTTTTATACCGTTTTACCGTTTTTGAAGACAGTCTTTCACCGTTTTTCCCCGACCTTATCATTTTGTCAAAGTAGGTCTGCAAAATAGGTCCGGTCACTTCGTCCAAGAAAAGGGACAAAGGCTCAAAATACGGAAGAATATTGTCGTGAACAATGATTTTATAGGACTGAAATGTTGTCGGGCTTACATACGCTTCCTTTTGCTCCAACCAATACCCGATATAGTCCACGAACTTTACTCTCTTATTCTGATGCAGGTTTGATTCCACATCCCGCTGTTCCTTTTCACCAAACTCCTGAAGGAGCTCCATGAGTTTCCCATTCGCGATTTTTTTGTTGCCTTTTATTGCGGGGAGATTAAGTGAGCGAGATACTTGCCTTGTCTTTTCATCCTCTTTATATCGTATCATCGCCACATAGCGTCCCCTTGCAACCTGTAGACTACCTGTTGCCATACATTCTCCTTTCTTTAGGTAATCTACCGTATCAGATTTTAGGCGTTGACGGCTTCAGTAAGGCCCGCAGGCTGCTCTTTGGAATCCGCAGACAAGATCCGACTCTTACCGCCTGGATTTGTCCGGACTTGATCTGACGATAAACCAAGCCTTTTCCAACGCCGAGCAGTTCTGCTGTTTCTTTTACTGATAACACATTTTTGTATTTATTAAGCATCGATTATGCCTCCTTTACTTTTACATTCGGAGGAGGAGATGCACCTGTTTGATTTATATTATATCAGCGCATGTACCTCCTCTTCAAGATAATAATAGTTTTTAGATGAAATCCCGTTCTTCATCAAACAGAAAGCCTTGAAAAACAGTTCTGTCGATATCGTTGAGCATAAAGCAGCCGGGAATGTGCTTCGGAATGTTGTCCGAAGCGTCGGTGCAGTCCAGAACGATCTGGGAAAGTACCTGGTCACAGGCACCACAGAGCCGACATTGGATGTTGTTTTTGATTTGTCCGGGAATAATGGTAGCGTCCGGTCGTTGCGTCGCCAAAATGAGATGCACCCCAAAGGCCCGTCCCTGACGGGCAATCGTTGAAAGAGCCGCTTCCATCTGATTGACTAAATCCTTCTGCTCTTTGGAAAGACCCCGGGTGTCAAGAACTTCCGCAATCTCATCGCAGGCGAAAATAATTCGTTTTAAGCGTACCGGTTGGACTTTGTTGTATTCATGGATATTCGGTAGGCCGCTCTCTTTCAAAATCTTTTTGCGGTCTTCAATGGTGGCGACAAGCTCACGGAGCGCTTCAAGAAGCGTTTTTTCATCGAAAATCATCTGACACTTTTTGTACCAGACGCCGGGAAAATCCACGCCGTCTTTGAAGTCGGAAAGAATGACGTTGGCTCCTTTGTTCAGAGCTTGCATCAAAAGCGATTTTAATAGCACCGATTTTCCGCTCCCGGTGGCTCCGCCAATCAAAACCATCGGAATAATGTTGAGGTCAATTTCCACAGGCATAGAGTCCGCACCAATCCCGGCGATAAGAACAAAATCCTCTTTGGAAAGCATTCGCCCGTCCCAGGCGATTTGGGTAGGAAAGTCACCGTTCGCGTTAACAAAGCGCAGAATGACATTCCGCTTTCCTTTGGAATAGTCCAAACCCAAAATCGTAATATTGAGCGCCGATTCGATATATTCCTTTTTCTTCGTCCATTCGCAAAGCGGAATGGTGTTGGCGTCGAAGGTATAGATTTTTACCCGTTGGTTTTGCGGATCGGTCGCCCGATTCAGAAGCATTGGGGCTTCTCCGATGCTGTTGATGAAGTCGGAACGGATGAAATCCGCCTCGGGGTCCCGGATAAGTGTCGGTTTCCCAAAGATGTATAACACAGCCGCGTCAACAATCAGGGAAATCATGATGGCAACCAATCCCCAGAGCCGTTGCCCGAACAGTTCCAATGGGTTTAAGCCGTCCGGTTCCCGAAGCAAAAGAAACGTGCAAAGAGCGGTTTCCGCTATCAGCAGTACGAACAGGATAAGCAGTTTCACCGGCGATTGGATGGTCTTTTTGATTCCCAAACCGATGTAGGTCAAAAGATAACGGAGCCGTTCGGTTCTCCGGATGTCTTCTTTATTCTTGAGCATGAGCATCCTCCTTCCATGAGGGAACCCGGTGCTCAACGATGGAACCGTTTCTCTTAAACTCTTTGATGGCGCTGATGCGTCGGCAAAAGGCTTTCCATTGTTCAGGCCGTTCTCTTTGAATTTCCCGGTACTGTTCCTTAAAAGGAATGTTGGAAGTGATAAAGACCTTGGTGTAGCAGGCAACACGGTCATGAAACCGTGCCGGAAGCTCCAGAGGGTAAATATCCAGGTAGTTTAACATATCCTCCATGGGGATTTGTCCATAAAATTCCTCGAAAACAAGAACGTCCTGCGTATCATAGGCGTCAAAATAGACCGGTTTTCCTTTCGGGTAGCTTGTGATACGGCAGATCTGACCTCCTTCAAAAGCGTCAAAAATGGACTTCGTTTTCCCGGTTCCCAGAGCGCCGTAAAGATAGGATACTTCGAGAAATCGCCTTTGGTTTTTGTATTTATCCCGCAAATAGCAATGGCGAACGTCCGATATTTCCTTTGTGTTAAACGCGAATTGTGGATAGAGTTTGATAATCTGATAATCGGTCAAGCCCTGTTCAATGAGCGCCATAATGATTTTTTTCTTTCCGGCCGCTTTACTTTCTTTTTCTTCCATAGCTCCGGATTCCTCAAAGGTTTCGGGCAGGGAAGTCAGCGCTTTTTCAGAGTTGAGATATTTGCCTTCTTTCCGAACATAGTCCCGGCACTCCTGCAACGTTCCGCAGGCTTTATCGATATGAGCGATTTTCGGGAAACGTTTTTTCACCGTTTCAAAGCGGCAGTTGTTGCGGGTTTCAAAATAGAGATGGGTGTGCAGCATCCCACTCTCGGTTTTTTCATCCGCCATACAGTAATAACTGCTTTCAAACTGACTCAAACTTTCTTTCAACATTTCGTGAGTAATCCCATGTTTATCAATGTTGTCGAACGTGAGGAGCCAGCGTTTCCCCTGGTGGGAATTGCCCACCAGTTCAGATGGTTCTCCTAAAATCAATGGCATGCAGTTTCTTTTTTTCTGCGAGGTGCGAGCCCGTCGCGTTTAAGGTAATACTAAGGACGCGACGGGCTCGTCCGGAGCACCGGGGCAAAATAGCATCTTCGATGTTATTTTAGAATGCCCCGTGTGCTCCGAATCAGCAGAATCAGCCCTTCTTTCCGAGAACCTCGATGCCTTCCGCTTTCGCAGATAAGGCAACGTCTTTCCCCGACATATACGGCGTAACTTCAAGACCGTGGAACTTTACCTCCAGGTAACCTTCGACCTCGGTCACAATAGGATCACCGGGGATTTTTACGCCAAGTTTTTCAAAGTTTTTGTCCGGAAGCGTTACCGTATAGCGATAACCAACCAGATTGTTCGTTTTCACGCCGTCTTTATATTCGTAAGCCGGCGCGACTTCAAGAAGCCAAAAATGGGTTCCCAAAGTTTTGTTAATATCGATTTTTAATTCATTGAGTTTCATGGATTTTTTCTCCTTTCATTTCGTTGCGGGTTGATGTATACCCATGCTGTTTCGTTTTGAACAATAATTTTAGTTTAACTTGCACACAAAGTAACTTTGGATCGGGTGTGCCACGCCCAACCCTAATGAAAGATTGTTTTTGTACTCTGAAAAGAATGATTAAATGCGTTTTCTGTAACAAAAAAAGAACCTTCGTAGAGAGGGACTCTACGAAAAGTTCTCCGGCTTTTTCATATTTTTAGTTCTAAAAACAGAAGAACGATCTCCTTTATACCATACTAGAAAATGTCCTTGTGAGGAATCGGTCTGCTATGAAAATTGTATTTCGATTTTTAGGTAGACTTCTCCTACAAGGTGTACTCAAAAAAATAATCCTTGCGGATAACCAAAACAATCTTTCATGACTATAGATTACCACATTAGGGAGGCGGTGTCAATTGTCAAAGCGAACATACGTTCTCCTGCGTTTGTAGAGTTTTTACTACAAAATGTCCAAATTGTTCTTTTTTTGTTTCTGCACGCTGAACATGAGTATCGAAAACGCAATTTCCGTAGAAAGTTTACTACGGAAGTAACCTTCAATCGATAAACGACACATATACTATATATTTTTTATAATCCTTGCACAACTTCCGTATCAAGTCGTTTCTTTCGTTCCATCCAATCTGGCATTTGGATAGTCAGAAAATCATAGAATTGTGAACTATGATTTTGGTAAAGAAGATGTGTAAGTTCATGTAAAGCAACATATTGTATGCATCTAATGTCCGCTTTTAACAGATATTCATTGAGCGTTATCTTACATTTTGAAGGAGTACAGCTTCCCCAGAGTGTTTTCATTTTCCTGATTGAAATAACAGGTTTTTTAATGCCGTATTTCTTGAAAACACTCTCATAAAGTTCATCGACAACTCGTTGATAAGTTTCAGAGGCCATCATACGCCACCACCTATTAAAAATTCTCTGCGCAAGTTCCTCATCTTTAATATCCTCAAGATATAACGTGATTCTTTTTTCATCAATTTGAATGTCATTCATCAAGGACGCTTCCTTATAAATCCGCATATCTTTACCGAGATATTGAGTTGAAGATCCATTACGGATGTTTTCAAGGTTATTATATCCGCTTGATTTTTTATATTTCGTCATCTGTTCATCTATCCAAGAAGCACGTTCAAATAAAAAGTTTTCTATCCAGTCTGTTGGTACTTGTTCTGGGACAGATAATGCTATTTCAAGCGAACGAAAGACTTTCAAGTGCACGTTTTTAATCTTCTTTCGATAGATGTTAACCTCAACTCTTCCGTTAACTGCCCCTAAATCTACAATTAGTTTTTCCATCAAAATCTTACAACCGCTACTTTCATAATTTCATCAATCATTAAATCAATGATGTCTATGTTCGAACTATCAATCACATAGCCAATAGAATCAAACATATCAAACAAGCAGTCATCAAGAGCTCGGTGAATTTGCTTGTGGACAACCTCATTATGTTTCCAAT
The DNA here is from genome assembly GCA_937906945.1 of uncultured Clostridia bacterium. Classification (GTDB taxonomy): domain Bacteria; phylum Bacillota; class Clostridia; order Oscillospirales; family Ruminococcaceae; genus UMGS1668. Next base: position 29,245 of record CALCUE010000001.1, read on the forward strand.
CACGTTTTGCGTTTTCAGAAACAGCATCTCGAACTTTTCTTGAGTATTCCGCAATTAATTCTTCTAAATCGGCCGTAATTTCTAATGCCGATTTGGAACGCAATACTGTAATAATAGAGCCATAGAAAGCCTTGGTATCACTATCCCCAACAATAGAAGTCGGATAATCCTGGGTCAATCTCCCGTTGCGGAAATCGTCTGCCATATTTTCCATCGTGGTATAATATTTGTCAGCGTCCCTGTCTTGATCATAATCCGCGATGGTCTTTTTGATTTTTTCAGAAAACTCCTCATAAAGCAGAGGATCGTCATACCGGATTTGTTTCAGTTCCGACTCAATGCGGGTTTTAATCTTATCTGCCTTGACATTTTTCGGATCATCCCCGCTAAGCAGCTTTTCCATTGCTTTTTCGTCGGTAATAGAAATGGGCTTTACCACTTGACACACATCAGTAGCATTTACAAATGTGTCTAATAAATTCTTAATCCCAGCTTCATATTTAGATAAATCTATTTCGTTATCAAAACGTTCGATAACGCTTTGGCGGAGTTTATCGAAAAATCGATAATCACGACGATATTCTTCGAGTTTATCAAAACCGATTTCAACAAAAATATCCCGATTTGTTAATGCCAGATTCAAAAGGTTCGCATAGTTCTTGAGCTTTTCATAAAATTCATTACGTTTTTCATCGTCCTCAAGGCTAAGTTGCCATTCATCCGAAGCTGCATCTTTCGCGACATCGTCAAATAATTTCAAAAGTTCTGCGTGAGCATTTTCGAGTTTATTCTTTTCATCGACCGGCCCAAGAATAGCGCTTTCTATATCCTCTTGATCAAAAAGATTCATTGCCGATTCCGCATCATCATAAAGATCCAACGCGGTTTTTAATTTTTTGAAAATACCCCAATAGTCCACAATCAGACCGAAATCTTTTCCTTTATATACACGATTTACTCTGGCAATCGCTTGAAGAAGATTATGAGCTTGCAGCGTCTTATCAACATATAATACGCCGGCAACCGGAGCGTCAAAGCCCGTAAGAAGCATATCCTTTACAATAAGCATATTGATATCGCCTTCGGGATTTTTGAAGTCCTCACAAACCGAATCCGTGTATTTTTCATCATTGTCGCCAAAAAGTGGTTTTACATGCTTATCATGATAATCTTTGATTTTCTTAATGGCTTCCGATGTATTATCGTCATCGTCGCCCTCACGTTTGTCTCCAAATGTAATGACAACACGCGGATTTGCTTTTTTACCCGGTAAAGAAGAAATGATATTGTAAACATCAACCGCAGTTGCACGGGAGGAGCAAACTACAATGGCCTTTAATCCTTTTGGTAAACAATAGTTGGTAAAATGGTCGTAAATATCAAAAGCAATCAGATTGATCCGGCTGCTGGCTTCGGCAAGCTTTGTGAACTTGCTATATTTCGATTTGAGCTCTTTTTTAGACTCTTCCGGCAAGTTCTCTGTTAAACTATCAAAGTATGTGTCGATAACATCATTCGGATCATTTTGCTTGACTTTTCTTCCTTCATAAACCAGTGGAACCGTAATTTTATCTTCAATAGACCGCTTCATTGTATAGTTATGGATCGGCTCACCGAATTTTTTATAAGTATTGCGTTTAGACTGCGAAATCAACGGCGTACCGGTAAACGCAATCAGCGTAGCATTCGGCAAGACCTCTCTCATATAGTTATACATAGCGCTGTACTGAGAGCGGTGCGCCTCATCAATCAAAACATAAAAATTTTCACTATTTGGTTCAAGATAGTGGTTCTTGCATACGGTTTCAAATTTATTGATAAGCGTGGTAATAACAATATTGCTCTTATCTTTCAGCAGGGTTTTCAGGCCTTTTCCGGTCGCGGCACGCACCGGCTCCATTTGTGAATTGGCAAAATTGTCCCGGATTTGTTTATCAAGGTTTACACGGTCGGTAACAATAACAAAACGAGGCTGTTCAGCGGATTTTCTGTTTTGTATCTTCTTTACCAGCATCACCATGGTAAGACTTTTTCCGCTTCCCTGCGTATGCCAAATTACGCCACCCTTAGAATCTTTCTGATCGAGTCCGTCAATACGTTTCATAGCATTCTCGACCGCAAAAAACTGTTGGTGACGACAAATTTTCTTTATATTGCTGTCATATAAAATGTAATCATGGATAAGATTCAAAAATCTCTTCTTATCAAAAAGAGAAGCCGTGATACGATCCTGCTCCAGAATATGGCCATCCGGAGAACATTGCTGGCAAATAGCCTTTTGCCAATCCACATCGTCCTCACGCCACTCAACAAAATAGTCGGCAGATGTTCCGCAAGTGCCGTAAACCACTTTGTTCGGGTTCATCGCCAAAACCAGTTGAGCATATTTAAAAAGCTGTGGGATATAATCCGGGCTCATGTTGCGAACATTCTGCAAAACGCCTTCTTTGACATCAACGCTTGACTTTTTGCACTCGATAACGGCAAGTGGGATCCCGTTGACCATGAGCACGACATCCGGCCTTGCATATTGACCGTTCGGACGCTCAACGCTGAATTCTTCTGTTACCTGCCAAATGTTGTTTGCCGGATGCTCAAAATCAATATAGGACAAATCGAAGGACTGCCGAACAGGAACGTCTTTGTCGATTACTACGTTTTCTTCAAGACTGATACCGAGAGTCAGAAGGTTATAGATCTCTTTGCTCGCCAAAGAAAGCCCCTGTAACAGAGAGGCATCCAGAGCGTTGACGGCACGCTGAACAGACTCACCGGAAAAGTTGAGCTCATAGTTTTTATATTTGAATGTCTGCTTGTTTAAAAAACGAATCAGCTCATCCGTGAAAATCACTTTGGATAAGCTGCCGCGTTTTTGCTCTGCTTCGCTCCTTGAAACATATTCATACCCCATCTTTTGTAAAAAAGAGAGTAATCTGTCCTGACATTCGGGACGCTCATTGAATATCCTATGATCCGGCATAATGTTTCCCTCGCTTTATTTCTTCTTGCTTTCGATCAATTTTTGTGTTTCTTTTACAGAATCCAAAAAATCTTTTTCTACCTGAGAAAGCTCATCGCTCGTCCGTTTCCGATATTTTGCATATTCGTATTCCGCTTTTTCAATGGCCATTTCGTGCGAAATCGCCCCGGCGTTCTGCAAAACCTCGCTGTCGCTCATCTGAAGAAAATCATCAAGTTTCGCTACCCATTCTTTCATGGTCATAGCCTTGTGGCGCAGCGCCTGAAGCTCCGCGAAATCAAGATAAGCCGACGTAATAGTATTCAGCTCTTTTAATTCCTGTTCACTCAGATAATTCTTTGCGGTAGTGATTTCCGATTTCTGCGGTTTTGACCCTTTGAAATTGGTAAGCCCCATAAACGGCTTGGTGCTATCGGCGCGAAGATAAACGATTTCGGGCGCGGTATGTCCGCTCACGGCAAAGTGCATTTTATTTTGTACAGTTTTGAAAAAGAGAATGCTTGTTTCGGCATTTTTGTCGTAGTCGATACTGGTCGCGTAAATATCAAGGATCTGTCGATAGAAAACTCTTTCGCTGGAACGAATATCGCGGATCCTATCCAAAAGCTCTTTGAAATAGTTTCCGCCACCGGCAGCTTTTAAAAGATCGTCATTCATGGCAAAACCCTTGATCAAATATTCTTTCAAAACGCTGTTTGCCCAAATGCGGAACTGCGTACCGCGGAGAGATTTTACCCGGTAGCCGACGGAGATAATAACATCAAGATTGTAATACTCAACCGAATATGTCTTGCCATCTGAAGCAGTTGTTGCAATTTTTGCAACAACTGAATTTTTATCCAATTCGTTTTCATCAAAAATGTTTTTAATATGTCTCGATATGGTAGATTTGTCGCGTTGAAAAAGTTCTGCCATTTGGTCTTGAGAAAGCCAAACGGTTTCGTCTTCAAGAGTAACGTCGATCTTCGTCAAGCCGTCTTCGGTCTGGTACATTATGATTTGGTTGTCGTTCATATCTCGCCTCATGCTGAAATTAATTTTGTGTCAATCGTTTTCTCGAAAAATGTTCATACTGACACATATCACACAACTCTTTATATTTCACAAGATCTTTAAATCCGCTTTCTACGATACGATTTTCATCCATAAGTTGAAGAAAAAGTTTCTCATCTTTCCATTTGAAATATGGACCGGTCGTAATAGTTATTGAATTTATCACATCTTGCGGTATTTTTACACATATTTTTTCATAGCCGGTAGGATGTGCAAGCCGAATACGAAGGCGGACTTCATTTTCATATTGCCAAGCATAGTTCTTAATATATCCGGTCATTTTTTCGTCTGTATCAATACCGTAAAGTGGATATGTATCACTTGTGGTTATACTTCTTCCGTAATGGGTTAATTGAAGAGTATCGGTTCCTCGTTTTCCACTAACATATACTATATCATTTAAGCCAACATCAAAACCGCCTTGAAAATCTATTGTGCTTCCATTTTCAAACAGCTTTATCTGTTTGATACTATTTACCCATTGGTTCATTTTTTCTTTTGGTATTGCTAATCTGACGGCATCCTGCCACGGGAGTCCGTAAAGTCCCCACATTGCCATTATTTCGGAAGAGCCAAATGCAAAACTACCTATATAAATTTTACTCCATTCTTCCCAAGAACCCTTCATTAATGCTTCGTGCTGATCGTTTATATTAAGTGAGTTGCCACGAGTCAGCAAGAATGTATTGTTTTCAAAAATCTTTGTAACAGAATCCCATGTAGTGTAGTGATAATAGAATTCATGATTCCGACCTTTTTCTTTCAAAAAAGAAATCATACCATCTATGGTTTTAACGTCAGATATTTTAGACATAATTATACCCTCACAATTCCGTTCAAAAGATATTGTTGTAACACTTTACGTTGAAATATAAGCTTTTCTAACTTACGCTGATGAAGAGTGATAAGGTTGTCGAGATTGTCGAAAAATGAGCCAATAGCATCCTGCTCTTTACTATCGGGAACATACACAACTTGATCGTCAAGGTCACTTTTGCTCAGATTTCCAATAGCTCCGTTTCCTCCGGCAACAAACAGATTTATGAACGAGGAGTACCATGGTGCTCCCATTAACGCATTGACAAACTCCGGCTTTTCGCAGGAAGCTACAAGCATAAACCCACCGTGAACAGCACTTTTCGTTGGTAAATCTTTAATTATTGCGTGTTTTCCGACCAAACGGCTTGAGCCATTTGCGGATGTAATCAGGATATCTCCACTCTTCACACATGGAATATTTACAGCATTTTCATCAACAAATACATCCTCATTCCCATATACGAACGTGTCTTCGTTTATATTGGAAGATCGTAAAACGCGGATGCCATTTTCGACAATGTTTTCTGGTGAATATGTTAAGCCTCTTCTTGTTTCAGCTAAATCTGAGAACTTACGCTGTTCCCAATCTTCCGTAAATTTGAGAAAGCGAAGACACGGTTTTTTTTCTTTTTTTCTCGGAAACATATTTTTCAAATAAACGGATTTCAGAACATTCAGTTTTTCGATATATTTTCCCTGTAACTCAATCGCCTCGTCCCATTTCATAAGAATTTCGGCAATCTTTTCTTGCTCTTTGGAATCGGCGGGATAGGCACATTTGATTTTGGTTATTGAGTTCCGATTTACGCCATATACTTTGAAACCGGATGCGAGTTTTTGAAATTGCTTTTTTACATATTCCGACTGAGTTAAATACTGTTTATAGTATTTGGATAATTCTTTTCCGTTGGGTTTTCCGTAAATAATATGTAATCCCGCAATAAAAGGCTTATTTCCCGGATTATCAATCAAAACCGCACGAGAAGTACCCTCTAAATCCTCAGAAGCATCCAGAAATGCGACATCACCATCGTCCATCAAATATGTTTCATTCCCGCTAAGTTGTGTATCGTATTTCGGAAGTGTATTATATTGCTTATAAGATACCATATTAAATTCGCCACGATGCATATCACCATAGTGAAGATACGGAATCCCGTTTTCGGATAATTCTTCTCTTGATTTGCCCAAACCTCCGTAGAAATTGAACAAATCTCCGAAAGTCTTATCCGTTTCCCAATCGCATGGAAAAACGCCGAACTCGGTTCTCTTATAACCGTCCGGTACCTCTCCATTATTCAGTTGGTCTATCCGTTTTTTTAGTTCAGGTTTCATTTTCTTCACCATTAAAAATTTTAATCAGATTATCTATTTCATTCTTTAAATCAACAAATATTTCTTTTAATATTTCATTATCCATTGCGCAGATTTTCTCACAGCATTTCATTTTATCTAATGTCTGAACAGTTTTCTTTTCACCATAATTTCCAGTTGATTCTTTACTTTCATAACAATCTGATATATCGACTTCATCTAAGCGCAGAACATTTTCTATGCCTATTTTCATTATTTGGCGCTCATATTTTTTCAAGCATCGGACATAAACATTACCGATATTATAACAATTCTTATTCACATCATTATCAAATAAGCAAACATTTTTATACTGTAAGTCTTGCGCAACCAGAAAATGATATGCCTTTTCAACACTGTCTTTACCGGTGTTTACTTCATTTGCTCCATTCATATATCCGACCCATTTGAAAGAAAACGAAAGATTGTTATACCCAAATACTTCACACGCTTTTTTGAAATACTTTTCGTCTGTTCTTCCCTCCAAATAGACCGTTGGCAAAGTCTGATATGATGTATTTGAAAATGTATCAATATGAAAAGCATCTTCCACCGCTTCAACCGAATCACATTTGTAATATTCTTTTTTGTCGGAAACTACTATTTCGCCATTTTCATTTCTTTCAAGAATAATAACTTTATCATTTTTTCGGTTCTTATTATGAATCACAAACGGTGAATGAGTGGCTATAAACATTTGTGAAGTCTGTATGCCGTCATCATTTGTAAAAATGTCTTTATAATAATCAAGAATTTTTTTCTGCCATACAGGATGCAGGCTGATTTCCGGTTCATCAATAAAAACGAATGCGCCATTTAAGGCATTTGCATCACGAAGTAAAAAGCAACCACGATATACGATTTGCTTTTCTCCTGAGCTCAGCTGGTCGATGGGTATATCTTCACCATTTTTAACAAAAACGATTTCTTTATGTCCACCTTGATTTTTTACTCTATCATAGCTCAATGTACCAAGCATCTTGTTAAATGCTTTGGTGAATCTTGGCATACGTTCTTTGATATCTAAATCTTTAATAGCTTTATCGGGATTTTCTCTACAAATATGCGACACATCTGCGTCATCCAGCGCTTGTATATCGACAATTAACTGTTTTATCTCTTTTGGCAGATTCTTTCCCGACCGCTTGCTGTCCGAAAAAGTATCCAAATCCAAACTTGTTACACTTGAAACATTATCGCTACTAAATACAATATCAACATCAGAAAAAATGCCATTAAATCCAAACGTATTTTTTAAAGTAGAATTCCCAATATAAACATCCATTTTACCTGTATCTTTAACAAAAATCAATTTTCTGTCATTAAAATAATACGTTAAATTGGTTATTTTATTTCCTCTTTCAAGCTCTACTTGAAATTCAAAATCTACCGTATGGCACGCCATTTTGTACAATGCGTCAAGAATTGTGCTTTTACCAGTGCCATTTTCACCCGCCAAAATGATAGTATCAGTCGCATTCCCATCCAAGTCGCAAAAATCCAGCTCAAGATTCTTTAACACAGGATGGTTTTGAAATATAACTTTTCTAATTTTATACATTCTGCACCCTCATTTTAATCCCAATTCTTCCAGATATTTGTCCATCTCCGCTTCAACGGCAACGATCTGTTCTTTCAGCTCCGCAATCTCCGCATTGACGGCGTCAATATCTATGATTTCTTCTTCCTCAAACGTATCTACATAGCGAGGAATATTCAGGTTGTATTCATTCTCCTTAATTTCATCGAGGGTCGCCACATGGCTGTATTTTTCGTTCTCGGCATTTTCCCCGTTCCGATAAGCCTTGTAAACGTTTGCGATTTTCTCGACGTCCTCATCCCTCAAAACATTTTTTGCTTTTTCCTTTTTGAATTGTTTGGAGGCGTCCACAAAAAGGACATCCGTATTCGTTCTGCCTTTACGGAAAACGATAATGGAAGCCGGAATAGAAGTACCGTAAAAAAGGTTTTCAGGAAGGCCAATGACAGCGTCTATCAGGTTTTTCTCGATAATAGCTTTACGGATATTGCCCTCGCTGGCTCCTCGGAACAGAACACCGTGAGGTGCAACTGCCGCAACGCGTCCGTTTCCACTCATACTTGCGATCATGTGAAGAAGGAACGCCCAATCTCCTTTGCTTGCCGGAGGCACTCCCACATCAAAACGGTGGAAACGGTCAAGTCCCGCTTCCATTTTGAAATCCTTCGCTTTTCCTTTTTTCGATTTGTCGGTTTCCTCGTCCGTTGAAACCTCTCCGCCGGGATTGAACCCGGATGCCCATTTGTCAAGGCTGAAAGGCATATTGGCAACGATACAGTCAAATTTCATCAGGTTGCCATCACCGTCAAGGTGTTGCGGGTTTGCAAGAGTATCGCCCCATTTAATGTTGGCGTCCTGAATATCGTGGATAAACATATTCATACGAGCCATGGAAATGGAAGAATTGTTTTTTTCCTGACCGTACATCTGAACTTTTTTCAGTCCGCCTTTTTTAGCGGCACGAATAAGCAGAGAACCCGAACCGCAAGTCGGGTCATAAACACGGTCATTTTCTTTCGGGTCAACGATCCTGGCCATAACTTCAGAAACCTGCTGCGGAGTAAAGAAGCTTCCTGCCTTTTTGCCTGCCATTGTCGCAAATTCACCGATCATATATTCATAGGCATCACCAATAATATCGGCGGGGACCTGATCTTCTTTCACCTCTATATTGCTCGGGTGTAAATCAAGATCCGCAAAATCGTTCAGCAAATTACGGAGAATCGGATTTTTCTGCTCTTTTTTCCCAAGATTGCTTTCACTGTTGAAATCGATTCCACGGAAAATTCCGCTGAGAATTGCGTTAGAGCTTTCGATTCCGGTTAAAGCCTCACTGATTTTGTTCCCAAGATCTGAAGCATACTGATTCTCGAGAAGATAGTCAAAGGTGTATTCCCGTTTGAGGGAAAAAGGCAGATTGGCGATTTGACGTTCAAGACGAATGCCCTCATAATCTTTTTTGAGCTCATTAACGCTTTCGTCAAAGGTATCGCTTAAATATTTTACAAAAAACATCGAAAGAACGTAGTCCTTATAGTTAGATGCATCAATATTATCGCGGAAGGTATTTGCTCCTTCCCAAAGTGCCCGCTTAATATCGTCAAAGGTTGTTTTAGCCATCTTTTTCTCCTCCAAGCATTTTAATCGCCATATCGATAGAATAATTCATTTTTATATTTTCAAGCTCAGCGAGCCGCATTTTTTTCTTCTTCAGTTCGATTCCGTCATACCAAAGCAATCCTAACGCCTTTTGCGTTTTTTTATCCGGAAACGGGATGCTCATCGCCTCAAGATCGGATTTGCTGATGGATTGCATCACGGCACCTATGGAACTTTCTTTTGAAAAATTCCCAATCCGCTCATTTAGTATCATAGCAAGATATTTTCCGTCAACCATATCGCTTGGTGTTACAATAATCAGATTATTAGCACAATATATCCCATCTGAAATCCGACTTATGTAATTCACAAAAGTCGGTGTAATTCTTTTTATTACGATATCGTTTTTATGTAAAATCCAGTCTTCATCCGGCATCACGAAATTTGTCGTAATGCTATCATCCATTTCATTGTCTGGCAAAAAATTGGAACAAACAAGCCACTTTGTCGGTGTTGATGATGGCTTTGATCTGGATGGAGTTACCGTGCAAAAATTGATATCAGCGATTTCTTTCAATTTTTTATATTTCATGCGTAACCTCTTTTAGATATGGCACAGTAAGATAGAATCCTGTGCCATCTTTTTAGTATCTCGGAAGAGAACCGAGATTATCGGACATTAAATTATTGGCATCCGTACGAATATAGGCATTAGCCACTACATGAACATCCTCGCCTACTACCCAAGTCCCATAGCGGTAATATTTGGTTTTCGTTACGTTCGGGTTTTTGTTTACGAAGTCAATCATATCCCATTTGCTACATTCATTTACGGCGGCAAAATAGAGTTCGTTGGTCCATTTTACTTTTGAAATATATTCGTTACCGTATCTGTCCTGTTCATAATGAACGGCGTCAATATAAACCATATTATCTTTTTCCTTTCATAAGATTAACAAATAAGATGGCATCTTGACGGATTAAAGGTGCTGTGCTATACTCTAGTTGCTATTTTCGAGTGTCGTCAAGATGCTCACCGACGGCCCAAGTTTCTATCGAACTTGAGCCGTTTTTCTTCGTCGTAATTATATTACCACAATCTTTTATATTTGTCAATAGGTTTTTATAAAAATAATTTGGTGTAAGTCAATTACTACGAAATATTTTTAATTTAACCAATTAAAGTAGGCACGCCGGGATAAAAGAGTCCCCAACGTGCCCAAAGCAATCTGATACGGTATTTTCCTAACGCTTGCATAACATTTGCATAACATTTTTCTTTGTATTTGGGTTTTTTTGCGTTTTTCGAGCACCGCAATCCCATGCGGTTTTTGCTGAAGAACAGGCGAAAAAGCCTTATTTTATGCGGTTTCTCTGAGTATGGGAAAAGGCGGGAAGAAACAGCGAAAAACCGTCTTCCCTCAATTCGCATTGTCGAGGTAACCGGTTCAAGTCCGGCCGTCTCCACCAACTGAAAAGTGGCTTAAACAAAGCGTTTAAGCCACTTTTTTGATTTACTTCGTTTCCCGGAAAAATCATTTTATATAATCTAAATTATAATTATCTACATTATATAACGGATAAGACGCGCCAAAATTTCTTCCATTTTCCCTATTTTTTAACTTACGCCTTCGAAGGCGGGCAAAAAAGAGCGTTGGGCCTCTGTGTTCCCCATTTCGTTTTAGGAACGCTCTTTGTCATCGTGTTGGAAATCGTATAAATTTTCCCATAAAAAAAGCAGCGCCCTGCGGCGCCGCTTTTTTTATTGTGGATCTTCATAATCCAAAAAGTGTTCGGAAAAATGCTGCGTTCCGTCGGCTTCCACCCACATGGCTTCCGTGTCCGGAAGCGACGCGATGAGCGTCATGCCGTCCTCCAGCGAAAGGTTGAAGCACGCCGTTGAAAGGGCGTCCGCCCAACCGGAATCCTCATTCAGAATGGAAACGGAGGTGTAATCGTTCTTCGGCATCAGCGTATCCGGATGAATGATGTGGTGATACTTCACGTTATCGACGTAATAGTACCGCTGATAGGTGCCGCTCGTGACGAGCGTCTTGCCGTCGAGCGCCACCCGGCGGATATAGGTATCCTCGCTGGAAAGATCGGGGTTCTGGATCCCGGCGACCCAACCGTTTCCGTCGGCTTTCGGGCCGAGAGTGCGGACGTTGCCGCCGATGTTGAGGGCATAATAATAAGCGCCCTGCTCCATAAGGTCTTGGGCGATGCGCTCAGTAGCGTAACCCTTTGCCACGGCGCCGACGTCCAATTTAAGCTGTGGATCGGCGAAAAAGACGGTTTTTGCCTCCTCGTCGATGACGATATCGTTGATGTCACAATGTTCCGAAGCCGCCAGAAGATCCTCCATCGGCGGCAGAGCCGCCGTCAGCGGATCGTCGTTGCCTGCTTCCCGGTATTCGTGCCAGATGGAAAGAACGCTTCCCATGGCGACGTTCGTCATGCCGCCGGTCTTATCATAGACCTCTTTGGCGAACAACAGAAGGGCGATCACGTCATCGTCCACCTCGACCGGTCCGTTGGCCGCGTCGCGGTTGAGGGTATAAATGTTGTTGACCCCGGAGTAGGAATGATAGATATCATAGAGCTTGTTATACCGTTCCAGTTCGCTCCGGACAAATTCCGCCTTCTCCGCGAAAGCCTCCTTCGTCTCCTCATAGCCGACGACGGTGGACATGGTGTCGAAATAATCATAATAAGCGATACTGAATTTTTTCAGATCGCTTTGGATCGGTTCCTCGGGAACGGTCGGTTCCGTCGGTTGAGCACAGCAGGCGGCCAACGTGCTCAAAAGGACGAGCATCAGCAAAAAGGCCCCTATCCGCTTCAAAAATCGTTTCATAGATAAACTCCTTCAAAAGGCTTTGGTTTATGGTATTCTTTCCGCCAAAGACCCCTTTGAGGAAAAGAATCACATAAACCGGATAAAAAGAAAAGGGGGAAAATCCCCCTTTTCTTTTCAAAACCGTTGATCGGATAATCAGCCGATAGCTTTGGTCAGAGTGGCCTGGAAATCAGCGATAGCCATGGTGCAGCCGGCGAGAAGATCTTCGTCAGTAGCAACAGCGTTGCCTTCTTCGTTGATTTCGGTCGGGATGCCGTTGACTTCGTCAATGGTCATGCCAGTGATGAAGTTTTCGAAAGCAGTGGCCTGCTGATACCATTCAGCAATGGCGCCGCCGTATTTGACCATGTTGTAGTCTTCTTTGAGCTCTTTCTTGGTGCGGAAGTTAGCGTCATAATCTTCGGCGTTGGTGATTTCGCCAGCGGCGTTGAAGTTGACTTTAACTTGGGCGACATCGACAAGGTTGGCAAGGATGACACCGTCAGCGCCGGTAACAGTAGCGGCGAAGTTGGTGTAGATGGCGGCAAGACCGTCTTTTTCTTCGGTAGGATTAGTGCTCTCGTTGACAGCGGTGGTTACGCCGAGACCAAGAGTCCAGTTCTCGCCTTCGAATTCTTTAGCATACTCGTCGTTGCAAGCTTTGACAAGAGCAGCTTTGAAGTCAGTGATCTGCATGGTGCAGGCAGCAAGGAGATCAGGATCGGTGGCAACATTGTGGCCGCCTTCGTTGACTGCGGTTTCGATAGCTTCGATTTCAGCACCGGTCATACCAATGATGGCTTCGCAGAATTTGTTGGCCTGCTCATACCATTCACCGGCAGTAGCGACTTTAGCCATACCGTAGTCTTCTTTTTTCTCCTGTTTGGAGCGAAGATCAACAGCTTCGAGATCGCCAAGAACGCCGCCCTCTACCGGGACTTTGGTCTGGGCAACGTCGAGTTTTGCGGCAACGATTTTGCCTTCGGCGTCGAGAACAACAGTAGCGACAGTGGTGTCAGCCTGAGCGGTACCGGTCTTGGAGGAACCAGTGCTCAGAACAACGCCCATACCTACGCTGTAAGCGGGCAGAACAGGCATCGGGGATTCAGTGCCGGGGCCATCAATGGTTCCAACGGGTTCTTCGGGTTCAGTGGGCTCTTCGGTGGGTTCTTCAGCCGGCTGATTGCAGGCGGCGAAAGAAAGGACCATGACGAGAGCAAGGAGAAGTGCAAGAAGTTTTTTCATTTTAAGTACTCCCAACTTTCTTTTCATTTTGTTTTTGTTACAGCAATCCGCTGTAACTCAAAGTGTATTATAGCCGTGCACACGTCTTTTGTCAAGCCTTTCGTTAAAGAATTATCGTCAAAAGCGGATTTTTTTCGGTAAAAACGCCATTTTTTCGACGAAAGCGGTAAAAAAATCCGTTTCCTTTCGAAAAATTTTTGGTAAAATCAGACTTTTTTATCATTTTTCTTTTTCATCGTCTTTCGCTCGTTGACATAACAATAAGGTTGTAATATAATAAAGGATGGTTTTCTATGACATTTTTCGTCAAAGAATAAACAAACCAAAGAACGCAGAAATAGAAAAGAGGTTTTTATCCATGCCTATTTTCGGTGTCCATGTTCCGCACAGAAAGCACACCGCTTCCTGCCATGCCGAACGTATGCCCATTCCGAAAACAGTCGTGATCCCCATGTCCATGCACATCGGCGCTCCCGCTAAGCCCGTTGTCGCGGTTGGGGACACCGTCGGCGTCGGTCAGCTGATCGGCGAGGCCGGTGGCTTCGTATCTTCTCCGGTCCATTCTTCCGTATCCGGTACCGTCAAGAAGATCGACACCATCCTCGGTTCGAACGGCAACCCGATGACCGCCGTCACCATCGAAACCGATGGCGAACAGCGTCCCTATGAGGGGGTCACTCCGCCCACCGTCACGAATTATGACGAATTTGTCGCGGCCGTCCGTGCCAGCGGCATCGTCGGTCTCGGCGGCGCCGGTTTCCCGACCTGTGTCAAACTCTCCGTCAAAGACCTTTCCAAGGTCGATTACGTCATCCTCAACGGCGCGGAATGCGAACCCTACATCACCGCCGATACCCTGACCATGACCGACCGTGCCGAAGAGATCTTCGAGGGCATCCAGCTCCTTGAAAAATATCTCGGCGTCAAAAACGTCATCATCGGCATCGAGGACAACAAACCGGAGGCTATTGCCGCCATGAGAGAGCTGTCCGCCAAAGATTCCGCCATCACGGTCAAGGCTCTTCCGGCCTCCTACCCGCAGGGCGGTGAAAAAGTTCTCATCTACAACACGGTCGGCCGCGTTGTTCCCGAAGGAAAACTTCCGCTGGACGCCGGCTGCATCGTGATGAACGTCACCACCTGCGCCTGCATCGCCCAGTATATGAGAACCGGTATGCCCCTCATTGAAAAATGCCTGACCGTTGACGGCTCCGCCGTTGCCAACCCGAAGAACGTCATCGCCCCCATCGGCGCTTCCATGAAAGACGTCTTCGACTTCTGCGGCGGCTTCAAAGAGGAACCCAAAAAGGTCCTCTATGGCGGCCCGATGATGGGTATCGCCGTTCCGAACCTCGATCAGCCGATCCTCAAGAGCACCAACGCCATTCTGGCCTTCAACGCCAAAGAGGCCGAGCGTCCCGAGGAGACCCCCTGCATCCATTGCGGCAACTGCATCAACCATTGCCCGATGCGCCTCAATCCTCCGGCCATCGCCAAAGCTCTTAACCAGAAAGACGGCGCGGCTTTGATGGCCCTCAAACCCAACCTCTGCATGGAGTGCGGTGCCTGCGTCTTCGTCTGCCCTGCCAGACGCAACATCGTCGCCAGACACAAACTGGCCAAGGTCGAGCTTCGCAACTATCAGACCAAGCTCGCCGAAGAACAGAAGAAAAAGGAGGCCGAAAACAATGGAAAATAATTTTGTCGTTTCCGTTTCGCCTCATGTTTACGGAAAAAAGAACACCACTGGCGTCATGCTTGACGTCATCATCGCCCTTCTCCCGGCGGCCATCGCTTCCGTTATCATTTTCGGAGCCCGCTCCGCTCTCGTGATCGGCGTCTGCGTCGCCGCCTGCGTCGCTTTCGAAGCCCTTTTTGATCTTATCTGCAAAAAGCCCATGACCATCGGCGATCTTTCCGCCGTCGTCACCGGCCTTCTGCTCGCTCTCAACATTCCGGCGGACATCCCGGTCTATCAGGCCATCGTCGGTTCCTTCGTCGCCATCATCGTGGCCAAATGCCTCTTCGGCGGCCTTGGTTTCAACTTTGCCAACCCGGCCATCACCGCCCGTGTCGTCATGCTGATGGCCTTCACCGGCACCATGACCTCCGCCGTCGCCCCCAAAGGCGTTGACCTTGTCGGCGGCGCCACTCCGCTCGCCAACCTCTACGCAGAAGAATCCGCTTCCGCCTTCATGGAAAGCACCTCTCTTCTCGATATGTTCCTCGGCGTTCGCGGCGGCGCTCTCGGTGAGACTTCCGCTCTCGCTCTCGTGATCGGTTTTGTCTATCTTCTCGTTCGCAAGATCATCACCTGGCACACCCCGGTGGTCTTCATCGCCACCGTCTTCCTCGGCTCCCTCGCCATCACCGGCGACGCCACCACGGCCCTTTATTTCACTCTTTCCGGCGGTCTCTTCATCGGCGCCATCTTCATGGCCACCGACTATGTCACCACCCCCTGCACGCCTCTCGGCAAAGTGATCTTCGGTCTTGGCTGCGGCCTTATCACCCTGGTGATCCGTTTCTACGGAAGCTTCCCGGAGGGCGTTTCCTTCTCCATCCTTCTGATGAACATCCTTACTCCGTATATTGAAAAATATACGATGCTCAAACCGTTGGGAGGTGTGAAAGCATGAAAGAGAACGTAAAAAGCGTTGTCGTACTTACGGCGATCTGCCTTGTTGTCGCGGCTCTTCTTGCTGTGACCAACTTCTATACCGCTCCGGTCATTGAGGCCAACAAAGCCAATTCGGCCAACGAATCTCTGACCATCGTCATGCCCGACGCCACCGGTTTTGAGGAACTGGAACTTCCGGCGGACGCTCCGGCCACCGTTCAGCACATTTATAAAGAGACTTCCGGTCTCGGTTACGTCGCCATCCTTTCCACCACGTCCCAGTACAGCTCCGGCGAAATGGGAATCACCATGGCGGTCGGCGCTGACGGCAAGATCTCCGGCATGGCTCTTACCAGCTACATGGAATCCAAAGACTTCGGTCAGGATACCTACCCGCAGACCTACATCGGTCAGGACTCCGCTTTGGGCGGTGTTGATACCGTTGCCGGCGTCACCTATTCTTCTACCGCGTTCAAAGACGCCGTCACCGATTGCTTCAACGTCCTCTTCCAGGTCGCTGACGTCCAGGCCGGTGAAAAGAGCGAAGAACAGCTCATCGGCGAAGTCATGCCTCTGGCTCTTCCTGGCTGCACCGATTCTCTCGGCAACTGCATCGTTGAGGAAATCGAAGTTCCTGCCGGCGCCACCGCCGCTTACAAAGCCGCCAACGGCTGCGGTTATATCCTTGTAATGCCCGGCACCGACGGCACCGTCGTCTGCGGCGTCAACGCCTTCGGCAAAGTCTGCTGCTACGACCTTGAGGGCAACGAGATCGAAGATTCCGCCGCCATTACCGCCGCGGAAACCGCTTTCGCTCCGATCGCCACCGAAAACGCCGAAGCGAACGTTACCACCCTCGCGAAATATTATCCCGCTGAGGAAGGCTATGAGATCGCCCCGATCGAAGCCCTTGACGGCTTCACCAGCCTTGTCGGCGCTTACACCATCACCAATGGCGAAACCACCGAATACGCTTTCTGGTCTCAGCCTTACGGCTTCGGCAACACGCCTCTCAAGATGATCATGGTCCTCAACGAAAACGGCGAGATCACCGCTTTCCGTTCGCTCGGCGAGATCGTTCTCGAGGCCGAATACTTCGGCTCCAACCCGATCACCGACGAGGCCGCTTATAAAGAGCAGTTCCTCGGCCAGAGTGAGGCCACCTATTCTTCCGACGCCGTCCTCGTTTCCGGTGCCACCTTCACCACCGGTTCCGCGGACCAGGCAGCCACCAACGCCTTCGAAGCGTTCAAACTTGTAAAGGAGGCGGCTTGAAATGAATAAAATGAAAATCCTTCTGAAAGGCATCATCGAGGAAAACCCGACTCTGGTCCTTCTTCTCGGTACCTGCCCGACGCTTGCCACCACCACCAGCGTCAAATCCGCTTTTGCCATGGGCATCGCCGCTCTGGCCGTGCTCTTCTGCTCCAACATCGTCATTTCCGCCCTGCGGAAAGCGATTCCGGATAAAGTCCGCATTCCCTGCTACATCGTCGTCATCGCCGGTTTTGTCAGCGTTGTCCAGATGCTCATGGAAGCCTATCTTCCGGAACTTTACACCATGCTCGGCGTTTATCTCGCCCTCATCGTTGTCAACTGCATCATCCTTGGCCGCGCCGAGATGTTCGCCCGCAAAAACAACGTCTTCGACTCCGCTCTGGACGGCATCGGCATGGGCCTCGGCTTCACCCTCGCCCTTGTTCTGATGGCTTCCTTCCGTGAAGTCCTCGGCAACGGTTCCTGGTACGGCAACGATATCGCGTTCCTGAAACCCTATGTCATTCCGATCCTGACGGCTTCTCCCGGCGGCTTCTTCACCTTCGGCGTTATGATCGCCCTTGTTTCCAAACTCACCAAGGGCAAAGCCCCGAAGAAAAAGAGCTTCGACTGCGAAGGCTGCCCCAACGCCGCCGCCTGCGGCAAAGTAAACTGCGCAAAGGAGGATGCGACCAATGCTTAAGTCTCTTCTGATCATCCTTTTGTCCTCCGTTCTTGTTGATAACTACGTTCTCAGCAAATTCCTCGGCATCTGCCCGTTCCTCGGCGTCTCCAAAAAGACCGACCAGGCCACCGGCATGGGTATCGCCGTCACCGCGGTCATGCTGGTCGCCACCGCCGCCACCTGGCCGATCTACACCTACCTGCTCGAGCCCAACGGCCTTACTTACCTTGAAACCATCGTTTTCATCCTTGTCATCGCCGCTCTCGTTCAGTTCGTCGAGATCGTTCTGAAGAAATACATCCCCGGCCTTCATAAGGCTCTCGGTGTCTATCTTCCCCTGATCACCACCAACTGCGCCGTTCTCGGCGTCACCCTCAACAACATCACCGACGGTTACGATTTCCTCACCTCGATGGTCAGCTCCCTCGGCTGCGGCCTTGGTTTCCTGCTCGCCATGGTGATCTTCTCCGGTGTCCGGAGCCGTCTGGAAGAAGCGGAACCGCCGGAAGCCTTCAAAGGCATCCCGATGGTCCTTGTCGCCGCTTCCATCGTCTCGGTCGCTTTCTGCGGCTTCGGCGGTGTTGTGAACGGAATTTTCGGTTAAGGAGGAGGAAACGTTATGTTTGAAGCTGTTTTGCCTGCCGTGCTTCTCGTAGCCGGCATCGGCCTTGTGGCCGCCCTTCTTCTTGCCTTCGCTTCCACCGTCATGGCCGTCCCGGTCAACGAAACGGAAGTCGCCGTCCGTGACTGCCTGCCCGGCGCCAACTGCGGCGCCTGCGGTTTCTCCGGCTGTGACAGCTATGCCAAAGCCGTCGCCGAAGGCTCCGCTCCCGCCAATCTTTGCCGTCCCGGCGGCAAAGACGCCGCCGCCAAGATCGCCGAAGTCCTCGGCGTCGAGGTGGAAGAATCCGTTCCGGTCGTCGCTTTCGTTCATTGCAACGGCACCTGCGACCACAACAAACAGAAAATGCAGTACGAAGGCCTCACCTCCTGCGCCGCCGCTAAAATGCTTTACGGCGGCAAAGGCGCCTGCACCTTCGGCTGCCTCGGCTGCGGTGACTGCGCCAAGGTCTGCGACCAGGGCGCCATCTGCGTCGAAAACGGCATTGCCCACGTCGATCCCCGGAAATGCGTCGGCTGCGGCCTTTGTGCCAAAGCCTGCCCGAACCGCGTCATCTCTCTCGTTCCGGCGACCGAACAGGTCGTTGTCGCCTGCTCCAACCGCGAAAAAGGCGCTGTCGCCCGTCAGAAATGCTCCTCCGGTTGTATCGGCTGCATGAAATGCCAGAGAAACTGCCCCGCCGAAGCCATCACCATCGTGGACAACCTCGCTGTTGTCGATTACGACAAATGCACCGGCTGCGGCACCTGCGTCGAAGGCTGCCCCGTTGGCTGCCTTGCCCTTCGCAACAAATAAAAACCTGCTTTCTATGGAAAAAGCGGCACGCTGTGGAAACACAGCGTGCCGCTTCAAAAACGAAGTATGAAGTTATCGGAAAACAAAAAACTCAGAAACGATCTGATCCTGGTGCTGGCCGTCCTTCTTCTGGCCGCCGGCTGCTGGCTCTGGATCGAGCTTTCCAAAGAGGAAGGCAATTTTGCCGTCGTCGTCGTGGACGGCGTGGAAACCGAAAAATATCCCCTCTCCGTGGATACCGAAGTCCGTCTGGAACGCCCGGACGGCGGGTATAATATCCTCGTCATAAAAAACGGCCAGGCGGACGTCGTCGAGGCCTCCTGTCCGGATAAGATCTGCGTCAACCAGCGGAAAATTTCCCGGACCGGCGAGACCATCACCTGCCTTCCCAACAAAACCGTCATCAAAATCGTCAGTGCCGACCCGAATTCCTCGGACGATATCGACTTTATGTCATAAGGTATGAAAAAAACAAAACGAATCGCTCTTTTGGGACTGACCGTCGCTCTGGCGATGATCATGTCCTATATCGAGGTCCTCTTTCCTCTGAATTTTGCCGTTCCGGGAATTAAAATGGGCCTTGCCAATATCGTCATCGTGTTCGTCCTTTATCGGATGAGCCTCGCGGACGCTGTGACCGTCTCTCTGGTGCGTGTATTCCTCGTTTCCCTGCTCTTCGGGAATTTCATGTCACTGGCTTACAGCTTCACCGGAGCGGCTCTCAGCCTCGCTCTGATGGCCATTCTCAAGAAGACGGAAAAGTTTTCCGTTGTCGGCGTCAGCATCGTCGGCGGCGTGATGCACAACGTCGGCCAGATCGCCATGGCGGTGATTTTGATGGGAACGGCGCAGATCGCCTATTATCTTCCCGTCCTCGTCATCACCGGCACCGTTACCGGTGTTCTGATCGGCCTTGTTTCCGCCCTCGTCATCAACCGTGTCAAAAAGATCTGAACAGATTTAATATAGTATATATAAAAGGAGCCCGACGAACCGTCGGGCTCCTTTTTATTTCAGCTTGATATGGGAAACGCCGCAGGGGGATGGCGGGTCCTCCTCCAGCATAGCGCCGTTATAGGTGATCTCCACCACGTCGCCGACTACCGGTTCCCGGGAGGATTCCACGTGTTGGATCGGCACCCGGATCCTTTCGGCGTATTGCCGCTCCGGAAAACCCTCCAAAGGTTTGACCCACATCTCCCCGTCCTTTATTTCCAGAATTTCCGCCTCAAAAACGGCGGCTTTTTCCTCCGCTCGGCGGCAGCCGACCGCCAAAAGGCAAAGAACCGCGCAAAGGCCAAAAAGTAGAATTTTCTTCATAAACGCGCCTCCTTAAAAGACTTTTGCCTATATAGTGCCGAAAAGCGGAACTTTTCTTGCGCCTTTACCGGTCTTTTTCTCCAACCGGTAATAGGCGAACGTTTCATCTTCGCCTATGGGGCAAAAGCCGACTTTTTCAAGAACGTGGCGACTGCGGCGGTTCGTTAAAACCGCGTCCGCCAGCACCGTTTCCATCCCTAAAGTCTCAAAAGCGTACTCCACCGCCTGTTTTTCCGCTTCGGTACCGATCCCGCGGTTTTTGACGGAATCGTTTTGCAGGTGGATGGAAAGGGTGCACGCCCGTTTTTCCCTGTCGATCTTTTTAAGGCTCAATTCGCCCACCGGGCGCTCCCCGAAAAGGATCATAAAATTGACACGGTCCGGTTTTCGGCAAAGGGCTTCATAATAATCGGCCACCCTCTGTTCGGAAAACTCATAAACGGGGCAGGGCATTCCCGGCGAAAAAAGAGTCGGGTCGTAGGAAAAATCCCGGTAATAGTCCCGCAAAAGTGCTATGCTCACCGGACAAAGCCGGATGCTCGTGCTCATTTCCATCCAATCGCTCCTTCCTTCCCTCATTATATCCTTTTCCTTATAAAAAAGAAAGCCGCTTTCAAAAAACTTTTGCGTTTTTCCCGGTTTTATGGTAGGATAAAGACGAGGTGAGGAAAAATGCTTTTTGAAGTCAAAACTGTCAAAGTCGCCGTCATGACGCCTCCGGAACTGGTGGATTCCATGCGGAAAGCCGCTTGTGAAGCCGGCGCCGGTGTCATCGGCGATTATTCCTGGTGCACCATTACGACGGACATCACCGGAAGCTTCGTCGGCGGGGAAAATACCGACCCCTACATCGGCGAAAAGGGAAAACTGGAGCTCGTCAAAGAGGTCAAACTGGAGTTCATCTGCCCCGTGGAAAAAGTCAAGACCGTTCTGGCCGCCATCCGTGCCGCTCATCCCTATGAGGAACCGGGCATCGATCTCTATCCCCTTCTGGACGAAGCGGATTTCTGAAAAAACAAAAGCTCTTAGAACCTCCCCTTGTCAGGGGAGGTGTCTGCGAAGCAGACGAAAGGGTAGTATTTTTATAAAACAAAAAGGGTGGTTTTCCACCCTTTTTTGTTAAATTGCGTCAATTCGTTATAGTCTGGCTAAAACTGTTTTTCTTGACAGGAGAGCCCGGCTCTGTTATCATATGGATGAGGCCAGCGCCATGCGCTACAGGCGTCTTGGGCATTAGGACCCTTGCTCCCTGTAGTAGCGACCTGGCCGCATTTTCATTTAAATAATAAAGTGAGAATTTGCCGTTGACTTCATTGTCAATGGCATTTTTTTATTTGTTAAAATGAAATTGTTCCTAACAGGCACTTATAATAGCATAACTGTCGATTCGCATCCCATTTCGATTTTAGGAGGATAATCCCCCTATGAAAAAAGTCTGAAGCATAACAATGCTTCCGATCATCCCAACGACCCGCCCGGTCAGACAATGCGCTTTCGCTTCCGGAACCGTTTGGCGGATGGCCGAATGGCATCATCCGCCTTCCCCTAAGGGGGTGACAGCAAATTTCTCAAGCGATGCGTCGGAAATTTGCGTCAATAGGGGGATAATCCCCCTATGAAAAAAGTCCGAAGCATAATATATGCTTCGGACTTTTTGGCTCCCCCTGTCGGGCTCGAACCAACGACCCTGCGGTTAACAGCCGCATGCTC
>CALCUE010000002.1 GCA_937906945.1 uncultured Clostridia bacterium
CGGAATGACAGAAAAAGGAAAGACATTAGGAAATGTACCCCTATAAGGCTCCCCTGTGTAAGGGGCGCTGTCGAGCGAGGCGAGACTGAGGGGTTGTTGACAACCCTCCCGGTTTCGCTTCGCGAAACCACCCTCCCTTACACAGGGAGGGCTTTCAGAGCCTTCCGTTTTCACGCATAAATCCCATTTTTATCCCATATTTTTTCAGAAAGGAGGCGGTCCCCCATGCAGAAGTTTTTCAAAAGCTGGACGTTCAAGGTACTCTGCGCCCTGGCGGTCTTCGCTTTGGCGGTCATGATCCGGGCCGCCGCCGCCGGAAACGCCGATATTTTCCTTTCCCAGGCGTTTTCCGTCGTTTCCCAGCCGTTTCTGGATCTTTCCAACTCGGTTTCCGGTTCGGTCAACAACTTCCTGGACCGTTTCGTCCGCACGGAAGAAGTTTTCCTCGAAAACGAGGTCCTGCAGGAACGGGTCCGGCAGTTGGAGGAGGAACTGGTCGATTACGAAAACATCAAGCGGGAAAACGACCAGTTCCGGGAATTCCTGGAACTCAAGCAGAACAACCCCGATTACACTTTTGAACCGGCGACCGTCATCGGCCGTGACGCCACCAACCGCTTCGCCTCCTTCACCATCGACAAAGGAAGCCTGGCCGGCGTCGAGGTGGCCGATCCCGTCATCAACTCCGACGGTTTGGTCGGCATCGTCTGGGAAGTAGGCCTCACCTATTCCCACGTCCGCACCATTCTGGATATTTCCGTGGAGGTCGGCGTCTATAACATCTATACCCGTGACAGCGGCATTGTTTCCGGCGATATCGCCCTTTCCGGCGAATCGCTCTGCAAGCTGAGCTATCTTCCGAAAAACAGCGGCATCGCCGCCGGAGACCGGGTCGTCACCTCCGGCATCGGCGGCGTTTTCCCGAAAGACCTTCGGGTCGGCACCGTCCGATCCGTCGATCTGGACGCCAACGGCCTCTCTCTTTCCGCCGTCATCGAGCCCTTCGCCGACATCAACAACGTCACCGAGGTTCTGATCATCAAGTCCTTCGGGGAACAGACGGAGCCGAAAGGCGGCGATCTGCCTTGACCCGCCTTTTTCGTGAGCGCCTTTTGAAATACGGGTTTTACGCCCTTCTGGTCTTTTTTCTTTACGTTCTCCAGACAACGCCCGGCCTTTTGGCCGTCAGCGGCGTCAAACCCCTTCTGGTACTTCCCGCCTGCATCGCCATTTCCCTTTATGAGGGCGCTTTCACCGGCGGTCTGTTCGGTTTTTTCTTCGGTTTTCTCTGCGACACCGGTTCCGAAACGCTGTTCGGTTTTTCCGCTCTCTTTTTTCTCGTCTTCTGCACCGCCGTCGGTCTTCTGTCCACCTATGCCCTGCGGCGAAGCCTGCTCAACGGTATGCTTCTCTGTCTGACGGCGCTGTTTCTTCTTTTGGGCGCGGAGTTTTTCTTTAGCTACGTCCTCTATAACTACGAAGGACTTTCCCTGTTCTTCTATCTGGGGATCGCGCCGCAGATCGTCTATTCCTCGCTGTTTTCGGTGCCGTTCTGCCTTCTTTTTGAACGGCTCCACGACCTTTTCGCCCGAAGAGAAGAGCTCTGACCTCTCCTCTCCGAGCGATTTTTCACAAAAAGTGCAACGCCTTCCCCCTCGGGGGAAGGTGTCTGCGAAGCAGACGGATGAGGGGCTTTGCGAGTTTGATTTCGCTCAAAAAATAGTTGTCATTGCGAGGCTTCCGCAGGAAGCCGTGGCAATCTTTAATGCCTCCTTCGTCAGAGGGAGGTTCTTAAGAAGCTCCCCTTGTCAGGGAAGCTGTCAGCCGCAGGCTGACTGAGGGGTAGTAGCCTTCCCCCCCTCGGGGGAAGGTGTCACGGCTTTGCCGTGACGGATGAGGGGCTTTGCGAGTTTGATTTCGTTCAAAAAGAGTTGTCATTGCGAGGCTTCCGCAGGAAGCCGTGGCAATCTTTAATGCCTCCCGACCGGAGGGAGCCTACGCGCCACAGGCGCAACGTGGCAATCTTATCCCCCGACCATGTCAAGAAAAAGAGCCCCAAAGCCACTTTGTTCCCTCAAAAAAAGCCAAACTCCGATAAAAATCGTTTCTTTTCTCTTATTTCTTTCCCGAAAGGCAGGTGATCCGAAACGGACCTCAACAAAAACGAAAACACCTCCGGCCGCCGCCATTTCGCTCTCACGGCTCTGGTCGTCCTTGCCCTTTTCGGCATTCTCATTCGTTTGATGACCATGCAGATCGTCGAAGGCGAAAGTTACCAGTCCTACCTCAAGGAGGGTTATTCCGTCACCAAAACCATCGAGGCCGCCCGTGGCGAGATCGTCGATACCAACGGTCGGTCGCTGGCCACCAACCGGGTCTGCTATAACATCACCTTCGATAAAAACAACATCGTCCCCGGGACCGAAAACACCGTCATCCTCGATCTGATCGCCGTTTTGGAGGAAAACGGCGAAAGCTGGATCGACCGTCTTCCGATCTCTCAAACGGCGCCGTGGGAATTTTCCGGCAGCGACACCGCCAAATCCCGGCTCCTTAAAAAGCTCAATCTGGCGGATTTCGCCTCCATCGACGACGTCGTTTATCACCTCAAGGAACGCTATGACCTCACCGAAGCCACCGACGAGGAATTCCGCAAGGTCGCCGGTGTCCGCTATGAGATGGAACGGGTCGGCTATAACTATAACACCCCCTATACCTTCGCCGAGGACGTCTCCTCGAAGACCATCAACATCGTCAGCGAGCGCAGCTACTATTTCCAGGGCGTCGATATCACCGAAAGCTATGAGCGCGTCTATCCCAGCGGCGACATCGCGCCCCACATCATCGGCAACACCGGCATCATCTATGAAGAGGAATACGAAAAGCTGGACCACAGCGTCTATGGCATGAACGACATCATCGGCAAAAGCGGTCTGGAACTGGCTTTTGAACCCGTGCTCAAAGGCAAGGACGGAAAGATGAAGGTCTATTACGACGCCGACGGCAATATCGTGAGCACCGAAGTCATCGAGGAACCGGTGCCCGGCGGCACCGTTGTCTCCACCCTTCGAAGCGACCTTCAGCGGGTCACCCAGGACGCTTTAGAAAAACAGATCCTCAATCTTCGCGCCACCGCCGCCGAGGGAAAAGGCAAGGAATCCGAAGGCGGCACCGCCGTCGTCATCAAAGTAGGCACCGGTGAGGTGCTGGCCGCCGCCAACTATCCCTCCTACGACCTTTCCACCTATTACGACGACTATTCCACCCTTTTGGAGACGGACTACAACCCGCTCTTTAACCGGGCCTGCGAGGGCCTTTACGCCATCGGCTCCACCTTCAAACCGGCCATGGCCACCGCCGCTTTACAGCTCGGCGTTATCAAGCCCAATTCCACCGTCCCCTGCAACCACGTCTATACCTACTATACCGACTATCAGCCGACCTGCCTCGGCAACCACGGCAAGCTCAACGTGGTCCACGCCCTCGGCTATTCCTGCAACATCTTTTTCTATGAGGTCGGCCGTCAGCTCGGCATCGACAACATCCGCCAGTACGCCTACTATTACGGTCTCGGCGAACCGACGGGCATTGAACTTCGGGAGCGCATCGGTCAGGTCTCGAACCCGGACTGGGCCGACGAACACGGCATCACCTGGCAGAAAGGCGACGTTCTGCAGACCTCCATCGGCCAGAGCTATTCCCTTTTCAGTCCCGTCCAGATGGCGAACTACGTTTCCACCATCGCCAACCACGGCGTTCGGGTCAACGCCCATTTTGTCAAAAGCGTCAACTCCTACGATTTCAGCGAGGTCCTCTATGAGACCCCCATCGAGGTCCTTTCCGATATGCAGATGACCGACACCACCTATAACACGGTCCTTGCCGGTATGCTCCAGTCCTCCCAGGATTCCTCTGGCTTCGTCTGGGGAAGCGATTATCCCATCAAAGTCGCCTCTAAAACCGGCACCCCGCAGACCAGTACCGCCACGGTGAACAGTACCTTCATCTGCTTCGCTCCGGCGGAAGATCCCGAGATCGCTATCGCCGTCGTCATTGAAAAAGGCTGGCAGGGCTATACCGCCGCCCCGGTCGCCAAAGAGATCCTTTCCTATTATTTCGGTGAAAAGGAGACCGGCGACACCAATACCGGCACCATTCTTCCGTAAAGAACCGAAAAAAGGACGCCAAAAGGCGTCCTTTTTGTATATTTTCTTTTATAAATTACGATCCGTATAAGAAAAGCGCCCCGTCGGGGCGCTTTTTCGTTTTCAGATCTCCGTTCTCTCGAAATCCCAGAGGTCGCGGTAAATGGCGGCGATCTCCTCTTTGGTAGGTTTCCGGGGGTTCGTTTTCGTCGTGGCGTCGGCCAAAGCCGCTTCGGCCATCTGGTCGATGGCGGCGAAATAGTCCTCTTTCGAGATGGTGCCGATGTCCTCGATGCAGCAGGGCATATCCATCTCCCGGACCAGAATTTTGAGGTAGTTCATCAGCGAGCGGACGGTGGAGACCTCGTTGAAATTGATGATCCCGAGGCTGGCCGCGATCTCGCAGTATTTTTTGACGCAGGTGGGGTAATGCTCCTGCGGAATGGACATATCGACGATGTTGCTGTTATAGCTGATGATATAGGGGAGCAGCATGGCGTTGGCCCGTCCGTGGGGAATGTGGAACATGGCGCCGAGCTGATGGGCCATGCCGTGGTTGAGGCCGAGACCGGCGGAGTTGAAGGCGATGCCGGCCATGCAGGAGGCGACGTGGATCTCTTCTCTTGCCTCAAGGTCGCTGGCGTTGCTGTAGGAACGGCAAAGGTAGCGGCAGCAGAGCTTGATGGCCCGTTCGGCCAAAGCGTCGGAAAAATCGTTGTGGCCGGTGCTGACAAAAGCCTCGATGGCGTGGGTCATGATATCCATGCCGGTGTCGGCGGTGATGTTTTTCGGCACGCTTTTAACAAGTTCCGCGTCCAGAATGGCGGCGTCGGCGATGAGTTCTTTCGAAACCAGAGGAATTTTGGATTTTTTGACCGGGTCGGTGATGACGGCGACTTCGGTCACTTCGCTTCCGGTGCCGGAGGTCGTCGGAATGGCGACGAATTTCGGATCAAAGGTAGGGTCGGTGCGGCGGGCAAACATCCGCACCGCTTTGGTAAAGTCCATGGCGGAACCGCCGCCGACGGCCATCATGCAGTCGGGATGAACGTCCAGCGCCATTTTGACCCCTTCGATGACTTTATCCATCGGCGGGTCGGGCACGACGTCGTCGAAAATTTTATATTTGATGCGGTTGCGCTCCAACCGGCTCGTCACAAGGTCAATCAAACCGCTTTTGACGGTGAAGGGGTCGGCGATGACAAGAGCGCATTTGCTGTCCTTTTCCAAAAGGTGGTCCAGCGCGTTTTCGCCGAAATAGACCTTGGTCTTCATTTCAAAATCTTTCATTTTTTCATTCCTCCCGAGGGTTCAAAAAGAAAGGCTACTTTAACAAATATATTGTACCACGGCTTTTAGCAAAATAAAAGAGGAATTTTGCGATTTTCACAAAATTCCTCCGGAAGGTTATAAAACGCCTGTCATCGCGATTTTTAAGGCCTCCCTCCGGGAGGGAGGTGGATTTTTGCCGAAGGCAAAAAGACGAAAGGAGCCCGGCGACCAACGATAAAACCGGAGGAAACTTTGAATGAACGGAACTTAGAAAAAACGCCCCTGTCTTTCCGTTTCCGCGAACCGTTTCCCGGGTCGCCAATCTCCCTCAGTCTCGCTACCGCTCGACAGCTCCCTCTCGGAGGGAGCCTTTGCGCCGCAGGCTGACTGAGGGGTCGTATCCCCTCTGTATTTCATTCTTTTATCAGCAGGCAGACGGCGTGAGCACCGATGCCCTCGCCGGAAAGGCCGAGTCCTTCCTCCGTCGTCGCCTTGACGTTGACGTTTTCGATATCCGTGCTCAAAACCGCCGCTATGGTGCTTCGCATTTCGCCGATATACTCTTTGAGCTTCGGTTTTTCGGCGATCACGGTGCAGTCAAGGTTCCCGACCCGGTAGCCGAGAGCGGAAATTTCCTCCCAGACGTTTTTCATGAGCACCATGCTGTCCGCTCCCTCAAAAGCGGGATCGTTATCAGGAAAACGCCGCCCGATATCCGGCAGCGCCAAAGCCCCCAGAAGGGCGTCCATAATGGCGTGCGCCAGAACGTCCGCGTCCGAATGGCCCAGAAGTCCCTTTTCATACGGCACCAAAACGCCGCCGAGCACCAGTTTTCGTCCCTCGACCAAGCGGTGCACGTCATAGCCGTGCCCGATCCGAATCGTCATGCTTCTTCTCCTTTTTCCCTGTCCCGAAGGAACGCTTCCGCGATAAGAAGGTCCTCCGGTGACGTGATCTTGATATTCCGGCGGCTTCCGGCGGTCAGAAAAACCTTCCGCCCGTCGTTTTCAAAATACTGGCTGTCGTCCGTCCAGTCCCGACGCTCCGAAAGCGCCCGCTCCATGGCTTCGAGATAGGCGGTTTTCTCAAAAATCTGCGGGGTCTGCACGGCGAACAGCTTTTCCCTCGCCGGGGTATATTCCACAAGGCCGTTTTTCTTGCCGTATTTGATGGTATCCACCACCGGCACCGCCAAAATGGCGCCGCCGTATTGAAAAGCGTCCTCGGCGCAGCGGGCGATTTCCTCCGGCTCCACCAAAGGCCGTGCCCCGTCCTGAATGGCGACAAATTCCACGTCTTCCCCCAAGGCCAGAACGCCGTTTTTCACCGAATCGGCCCGCTCATTGCCGCCCAAAACCACCGCTTTGAGCTTCGTAATGCCGTATTCTTCGGCCAAAGTCCGCACTTTTTCCGCCGATTCTTCCTTTGTCACCACAACGATCTCCGAAATAAGGTCACAGCGCTCGAACGCCAACAGCGTCCGAACCAAAACCGGCGTTCCCAAAAGAGGCAAAAACAGCTTATCCATACCGCCCATACGCCGGGAACTTCCGGCTCCGACAACAACGGCCCCGACCTTCGGCGAACCGAAGAAAGTATTCTGGCGTCCGTTTTCCATGGTGTTATTCCCTCCCCGCTGCTTTTCGTTCCCATTATAGCGTATTTTGGGGCGATTGGAAAGAGAAAACACGCAACTTGACAAAAAAAAAGAAGAAAGTTATACTTATAAAATAATATAAAAAGGGGACGGTGAAAGCATGGAAAAAACAAAACAGTATATCCCCGGTTTTGATTGGATCAAACTTTTCGGTTCCACGCTGATCGCCATGTCCCACGCTTTTCTGAAATCTCTGGTCCCGTCCTCTCTTTTACCCGTGTTCTATCTTCTTGGCGAACTGGTGCCCGTTCTGTTTATCATAGCCGGCTTTCTCATGGCCCGCTCTTTGAGAAGAAAAGCGGAGCCTTCCCGTTATCTTTGGCAATATTGCGGAAAATATGCCGCCATTTTTTATATCGTCAGTTCGGCTCCCGTTCTTTTCCATTTTGCCCGTCTGACGCTTGAAAACGGCCGCTTTCCTCTTTTCAGTTGCTTAAAGTCTCTGGCTCTGCTTCCTTTGGAAGGATACAACAGCTTTTATCAGCTATGGTTCATTTTTCCGCTGATCGCAGGGATCCTTCTGTTCGGAAACGCCTTTCTTTACCGGAAAGAACGCCTTGTCTGGACAATCGTGCTGTTCTTTCTTCCGGTCGCTCTGCTTCTGGGGATCTTCTCCAACCTTCTGTCCTTTCTTTTCCCTTCCCTGAACTTTTTGTTTACCGAACAGCTTTCCCGTGCCATCCTTTCGAACTTTCTTCATTTTTATGAGGGGATCTTTTACGTCGGGGTCGGGATGTATCTCGAAAAAACGCCCGATCTGTTTCAAAAGTTCCGGCCGATCTTCTGGGCCGTTTCTCTGCCTTTGTCCCTTTGCGTGGAAATTTTCATTCTCTATCGACTGCCATCCAACAATTTTCTGATCTATCCTTTCAGCATTTCTCAGCTGCTGCTTTCCGTTCTGTTCTTTCAGTGGATCCTTTCCGTTAAAAACGACCGAATCGTACCCTATCACCGGACTGTGACGCTTTACAGCGGGATCACCTATTTTCTCCACGTGGGAGAAATGACCGTTCTGGAACGGATCGGAGTGAAAAACGGATTCCTCCAGTTTTTGTTGTCTCTGGCCGCCAATCTTCTTTTGACGGCACTCCTTACCCTTATCATTCGGAAAAAGGAAACTTCTGAAAAATGATCATTATCGATTCCGTAAAAAAAATGCGGCCGGGCAAAATCATTAAATATTTCCCGGATCGCGATTATGCCATGACCGTCGACGATCTTCTTCGGGAAAGCGCCCGCTGGGGGCTTTGGATCCAAAAGCAAAACACGGATACGATCGGAATCCGCATGGGAAACCGTCCGGAATTTTTTACCATTCTGACGGGCGCTTTGCGGGTCGGTAAAAAAGTGGAACTGCTTCCCGTTTTCGGATCCCCGACGGAAGAAGAACCCCCTATCGTCCTTTATGACGGACAAAACAAACACGTCGTAAACCGGGAAGGTATCGATCTTTCCTCCGTTGTCCTCTCTGACGGAGAAATTACGGAATACGACTGGAGCCCGGAGGAGACCATGCTGATCCTGACCACTTCCGGTACCAGCGGGACCCGGAAACATATCGAGAGAAAAATCGGAGATTTTTTTCAGGATTCGGTCATTCTGTTATGGGGAAAGATCACCCGCCTTATTCCCATAAAAGTTTTTAACGGTTCCCCTTGGTATCATAATACCGGTCTATACATGCTTTTAGCTATTTTGGCGGGATTTTCCTTTTTTGAGATCACGATGGATTCCTTCAACCCTCTGCTGGCCAAACGCGCGATAAAAAAGTACCGTCCCAATTTATGGCTCGGAACGGCTTCCATGCTTTATCGCACCTGTCTGGCCGATCCATCAAAGGCCCGGATTCCATTCGCCACGGTCCTGACCGGGGAGGCTTTGAATAAAAACGAGCGGCTTGCTTTTTCCCGTGCCAAAGGGTTCCGGATCCTTTACTGCGGCTACGGGACCACCGAATGCGGCAATATCGCCAGCTATCTTGTCCGTACCCGGAAGTTTTCCGTTCTTTCGCGGCTGTTCTCTTTCTTCCTTAAAAAAATCATGTACGTGGATGAAATCGAAGACGATTTTGCCGGTTATCTGTCCCCCTCCGTACAGGCGGTGATTGACAGTCCCGACGAAAACGGGATCGGCGAGATCTGCGTAAAAACACCGATACAGAAGGAGCTTTTTCATACCGGCGACCGTGGTTATCTGAAAGAAGACAAGCTTTATATCGTCGGACGCGTTTTTAATGTGATCAACCGGAGCGGAGAAAAAATCCTGTCCTCCGATATCGAAAAAACGGTCTGCACGTTGCCCGGCATCAAGAATGCCGTGGCCTTCGGTATCCCTTCCGTTTCCTATGGAGAGGATATCGTCCTTTGCATCGAGGGTTCCGCGACGAAAGAAGAGATCGAAAGTGTTCTTCCGAAAAAGTTTTACCCAAGCCGTCTGCTGGTCGTGGATAGTATTCCCTTAAACAGTTCCGGGAAAAAGGACTGGCAGGCTTTGAAGAAGCAGATCCTCGCGGAAAAAGAGGAAATTTTATAAATTTTCTTTCATTATTATATCCTTCAAGGGGAGGTTCCCGTTTTGGAAAACAAAAAAGGACTTTTTATCGTTATCGAAGGCGTGGACGGCTGCGGAAAAACCACCCAGTCGAGCCTTCTCTCCGACTATCTCCGTTCCCTCGGTCACCGGGTCCATCACACGGCGGAACCGACGGAAAGCGGTCTCGGCGGCATGGTGCGGGACGGTCTCGGCGGGGAACATCCCCGGACGCTGGAGGAAATGGCCGCCATGTTCCTGGCGGATCGGGTCGCCCATAACGTGAACCCCAAAAGCGGTCTTAGCCTTTATCTTAACGAAGGCGTGGACGTTGTCTGCGACCGCTATTACTATTCCTCCCTCGCCTACCAGGGCGTGGACGGCAATTTCGAGTGGGTCGCCGACATGAACCTCAACTGCCCGGTGATCCGAAAACCCGACCTTTGCGTCTTCCTCGATCTGGACCCGGAAAAATGCCTCGAGCACATCCACGCCGGGCGAAGCCATTTTGAAATCTACGAAAACCGGGAGAAGCTTGAAAATACCCGCCGCCGTTACGGCATCGTTTTCGACTACCTCAAAGACCGGGACAACGTCGTCATCGTCGACGGAAGCCGCACGCCGGAAGAAGTCTTTGCCGACGTCAAAGCCGCCGTGGACGCCCTTTTGAAGGAATGATAACCACCGAGCGTCTTTCCCTCCGGCGGATCCGCGCCGACGATGGGAAAGCTTTACGGGCCATCTGGGAAGCGGTGGCGAAAACGCCGTACGCGCGATATGACAAGCCCCGGGACCTTTCTTCGGAAGCGGTCGAGCGGAAAGTGACCCAATGGGCCTCCTTTTCGGACAGCATGGAGCATCTCTTTTTTGCCGTTTGCCTCAAGGAGACGGTCATCGGCTTCATCGCCCTGCATCGGCGGGAAAAGGGCTTTGAGCTCGGCTATTGTTTCCACCCGGACTACCACGGAAAAGGATACGCGAAGGAAAGCGTCGGGGGACTTCTTTCCGCCTTAAAGCCTCTGGGGGTTTCCCCCATCATCGCCGGAACCGCTTTGGAAAACACCCCTTCGGTTCGTCTTCTGCTTTCGCTGGGCTTTCGGCAGACCGGGACGGAAAAAGTGTCCTTCTATTGGGACGAAGAGGGCAACGCTATTTTTTTCGACGGCGGAATTTTTGAATTGTCGCCGTAAAAAACGAAACAGACAGGATCTAATGGCCCCGATCAGCGCGACAGAATCACACAATTTAAGTAAGTTGGGAAAAAATCATGCCATACGCTATCGAATTATATTTTGATAAAGAAACGGAAAGCGATTTTTTGGGATTGGCGAACAGAATCGCTGAGAAAGGAATCAGCACCAGATATTTAGAATGGAAAACAAGACCACATATTACTTTGGCGTGTTTTAATGACGTGGACGAAGCGGAATGTATCGAAAGATTAAAACGCTTTTCACGCAACCATACGAAAATGCCGGTGTCTTTTAGCTCGGTGGGAATGTTTAACGATACCAGGGTCGTTTTTATATCACCGGATATGACCCATTCCCTGTATCAGTTTCAAAGAGAACTTCATGAAGCGTTCGCCGGATCGGATACCAAAGGATGGGAATGGTATTTGCCGGATGAATGGGTGCCCCATTGCGCGGTCGCTTTGACAAAAGAGGACGATGAGGAAGCTTTTTACCAGGCCAGTAATCTTATCCTTCGTGAGTTCAGAAAAACGGATGGCCGCTTTGAAGCGATAGGATTGGTAAAAATAACTTTTCCCGTCGAAGAGATCTTTACGGCCAGTTTACATGATCCCGTGTAAAGCCAAAACGGATTGACCATTTTACCACAGAAAATAAGGAGCCGACCAAAAGGTCGGCTCCTCTTTTTTCGCTTAAAAAAGCTGTCCGGGCAAAACCAGTTTTTCCTTTGGCGGGAAATTCCGGTCGAATTCCTCCACGTCGCCGTCGTCCACGTAATAACCCTTTGGCGTCTGATAGACGCCGGTGACGCCGCCGAGATACCCCGGGATCAGTTCCTTGCAAAGGAAAAACGAAGCGTCGGCGTCTTCCGGAAGGTCGTGGTACCGAATGCCGAATTTTTCGGCGTAATCGAACCCGCACTTGCCGTAAAAGCCGATGTTCCCCTCGAAAAGCACCGCGCCGAAACCTAGCTCAGCGGCCTTCTTAAGGGAATAATCCAAAAGGAATTTGCCGTAGCCGTGCCGTTTGAGCGTCGGGGTGATGCCGATGGGTCCCATGGTGAGAACGGGAACGGTATTCCCGTCGTCCCCTTCGATGACGGTTTTCATGAACATATTCTGCCCGATGAGAACGCCGCCCTCTTCCATGACGAAGTCCAGTTCCGGAACGAAAGCGGGATCGTTTCGCAGAACGTGGATCACGTAATGCTCGCTGCAGCCGGGACGATAGACGTTCCAGAACGATTCCCGGACAAGGTTTTCCACCGCCCGATAGTCCTCGGGCTTTTCCAAGCGAATGGTAATGTCATTTGTATTCATTGTTTAACCTCCTGAAAATTGTTGACTTCAAGGCTTTATAAAAAGCGGGAGGTTTGTCGATTTTCGGCGAACCTCCCGGTCAGCCGACAATCTCCTGTGTGTTGTACTTTTTCAAACAGTACTCTCCTATAAATTCAATATTCGCGCCGGAATTCCGGTCACGGCCTCATTCTATCACAAAACGGGCGAAAGTTCCACCTTTCGGGGAATTTTCGTCCGTTTTTTCGTTTTTATGAAAGCGCCTCCCGAACATAGGAAAGCGGCACGTCCATCCGCGCGGCGACCTCTTCCGGCGTCATGCCGCTTTCGTAAAACCGGCGGCACACCGTCTTCAAATTTTCGCCCACCTCGACGATATGCCCGTCCGGGTCATAAAACCGGACGACCCGCTGTCCCCAGCTATGCTCGATCACCGGATGGACGTAACGGACGTCCTTTTCGGAAAGTTTTTCGAGAAAGGCGTCGAAATCGTCCTCCTCGAAATAAAGTTCGAAGTCGTTCCCGCCGAAGGAAAGCTCTTTGCCTCCGATAAACTCCCGATAGGTTTCGGCGGTCTGCAGACAAAGACCACCGGAAAGGGTTTTGTTCGCCCCGAAATCCAGAACGACCGCAAGACCCAGTACCTCCCGATAGAACGTGACGGATCTTTCCATATCCGTCACCACAAGCATCGGATTTTTAAGTTCCATGGTCCTTTTCCTCCCGTGTTTCTTTGTTTTTTATGCTATCACGGTTCAATGATCTCCGGAATGGTCGGTTCGTTCTGACTGCCCGGAATCGTTTCCGGACAGGGTTTCATGTCCCGTCCAAAGTCGTTTTTTATCACCGAGCCGCCGACGACTTTTTCCAGTTCCTCTTCCGTCAGCTTCGCGCTGACCTCTTTTTCGTTTTTCATAAAGGTTTTCTCCTTTCGGTTCATTTGATTATTTATACGAATAAAACAGCCAGAAGGCCACTTATTTTACGCTTTCCTCATAGGCCTTGATCTTCCCGATCACCAGAACGGACACCGGGCAAAGGACCAGTTCCACCGACGTTTTCAAAAGCGCCTGGATCAGGACAATGGTCAGAAGCTGATAGACATTGGTGATGATCGTGCCGTAACCATGGATGAAATAATAAAGCAGGGGAAGGAAAACGATACAGTCAACGATCTCGCCGCAGAGGGAGGACAGAATGCTCCGGAACGCGAAGGCGGAAACTTTCCCGGTGGAATCGTAGGCCTTCATTTTGGCGAAGACCAGATCGTTCAGCAGGTCGCCGGCCATGAACGCCGTCAGAGACGCGAAAACAATGCCCGGCGTCGAGTCGCAGACGATGGCGAAGGCTTCGGAAGTCGCCGAATCCATGCCCGGCATGACGGTGACCAATTTGAAGCAAAGCACCATGAAAATGTTGGCGAACAGGGCGATCCAGCTTATTTTCCGGCTCCAGGCGTATCCATAGACCTCGGAAAAAATATCGGAGGCGATATACGTGAACGGGAAAACGACGAAGGACGCCGCGATGCTCAATTTCTGCCCTGCCACCGTCCATCCGAAAAGCTCGACGCTTTTGTTCGCCACGACGTTACTAATAAGAAGCGAAACCACGGACAGAATGGCGACCAGCATGAAAACGCCCGACATTTTTTGTTTTTTCCCGATTTCCAGGGAGCCGATGATTTTTTTGAAGACCGACACTTTTTTCACGATCCTTTCCCCACTCTGTTTTCCTATCTTAGAAGACTGATAATAATGATACATCATCCCCGGTAAAAAAACAAGCGGCAAAGAAGACGGGGGGTAAAACATTGTTGATCCTATGAAAGAGCAGCCGGTCTCAAAAGAGATCGGCTGCTTTTTTGTGAAAAGGAAATCATATATTGATAGAAATTCCTCCTATGGTTTCAAATCAGTAGGTGCGGTTGCAAATGGACACCTACGGTTTCAAATCAAGGGGTATGGTTTCAAGGCGTACTTTTTTATCGCATGATCTGTCACTCACACCAGAAACGTATGTATCCATCAACAATGGCATCATCACCACATAAGCACAAAGTCGTTCCACTATCAAGGCAAATCCTGATTGTAGAAAAATAATCGCCTCCGGCCGGTCTAGTCTCTCCTTGGCAATTGCATTCGAATTCTTCGGAGAATCGTTCAATATCTATTCCTGTTATTATTCGGCCTTCAATGAGTTCTTTTCTGACTCCATCTTCAAATTCTTCATTGTAATAGTCTTGCAGAGCATTCTTTATTTGTAGCATATCACACTCATCGACCTGTGCAATTTCTTCTTTGCTACCAATGATTAACTCAATGTTGCTTGGAATTAAATAATCGATCATGACAAAGAAATCGTCAATTCTGATTATAAAAGATCTATCAGACATCATGTAGCGATTCTTATTGGGCCAATAATCTGTGAGAAGTTCCTTCAAAATATGGCCGACTATCCTGCTTTTATTTTTCTCAATAAACTCGATAAACGGCGTTGCCTCAATAAACCGGATTCTTCGCATCTGATTCCTTCCTTTTCCCGTGAGAACTCTTTGTTGTTTATTATAGCGTGAATTTATTTTTTTGCAATCGCAGTGGCATATGTCTTGAAAAACATGATTTTCAAAGGATTTTTGCATAAAAAAGGCAGCAGATTTTCGATCAAAATCTGCTGCCTTTTTGTGGTGGAGGCGACGGGAGTCGAACCCGTGTCCGAAAGCCCATTCACATAAACTTCTCCGGGTGCATCGCGTCTTTTAGGATTCCCCCGCCAAAGCGCCGGCACGCAGGCTCTTTGGTTCGGTAGCTTTCGAATACGGCGATAAGCCGAAAGCCGCTCTTATCGTCGTTCACCGCTAGTCGACGCCCGGGTCCGAAGCCGCGGTACTCTTCGGCCGGACGGTGGCTTAATTAAGCCGCAAGAAGTTTGCTATTAGAGTTAGCATTTATTGTTTTTGCCCATTTTAAAGAAGGCTGGGCGCTTCTACCCGCTATTCGTGCTTCAAGACCCCCGTCGAAACCTTTACGCCCCCATATATGGAGAACGGTTCCGAAAAGGCAGTTTATTTTCTCTGCTCTTTAAGGCTCCTTTCCATCTCTCGTTTGGCGTCCCGCTTGGCCATGTCGTCCCGCTTGTCATAGAGCTTTTTGCCCTGGCAAAGACCGACGGCCATCTTGACCTTGGAATCGCTGAAATAGAGCTCCAGCGGCACCAAGGCGATGCCCTGCTGTTGGCAGAGACCCTGCAGTTTGAGGATCTCCCGCTTATGCATCAGAAGGCGGCGGCAGCGGTTGGGGTCCCGGTTGAAAATGTTGCCCTTTTCATAGGGACTTACGTGCATCCCGTTGACAAAAAGCTCGCCGTTTTTCACTTCGCACCAGCTGTCCTTGAGGTTCACCTGCCCGGCCCGGATGCTTTTGACTTCCGTGCCGAAAAGCTCGATGCCGGCCTCGTACTGGTCATCGACGAAATAGTCGTGCCACGCCTTTTTGTTTTTGGCGATGGTTTTGATGCTTTTCTTGTCCATAGCGCCGCCTCCTTTCATTCGATAATAGGTTACGTTCCTCTTATGCCTCCCTCTTGGAGGGAGGTGGCACGGCGTTTCACGCCGTGACGGAAGGAGTAATCCCCGACGTTTTTTTGTCTTTGACTGAAAAAACGGAAGGAGAAAAAACCGTTTAAAGCCTTCCCCCTTGGGGGAAGGTGGTTTTCGGCAAAGCCGAAAACCGGATGAGGGGCTTTCCAAAAAGGCGTTCGCATTCGGAAAGCGTCCGTTTTTTACATCGTGCTCCGGCCTTCGATGGCCCTGTAAAGGGTCACTTCGTCGGCGTATTCGAGGTTTCCGCCGACGGGGATTCCGTAGGCAAGGCGCGTCACCAAAATCCCGAGGGGCTTCAGAAGCCGGGAAATATACATGGCGGTCGCCTCGCCCTCGACGGTGGGATTTGTCGCCATGATGACCTCTTTGACCGTTCCGTCCGAAAGCCTCGCCAGAAGCTCCTTGATGGAAAGAGCCTCCGGCCCGATGCCGTCCATCGGCGAAATCAAGCCGCCGAGGACGTGATAGAGCCCGTGGTATTCCTTCGTCCGCTCGATGGCGATAACGTCCCGGGGGTCTTCGACCACGCAGACGGTCGAAGTATCCCTCGTTTCGTCGGAACAGATGGCGCAGCGGGGTTTGTCGGTGATGTTCCGGCAGACTTCGCAATAGCCGATCTTTTCCCGGGCCTCTAAAATGGCCTCGGCGAAATTTTTTGCCTCTTCCTCGGGCATCCGCAGAACGTAGAACGCCAGGCGCTGGGCGCCCTTCTTCCCGATGGTGGGAAGCCGTTCAAAACATTCGGCCAGCCTCGTGAGAGGCAATACGTCGTAACTCATCGTATTCTCTCCGTGCTCAGAACATTCCCGGAATGTTGATGTTGCCGGTGATGGCGCTCATGGCGTCGGAATTGGTCTTTTCGACGGTGGAAACGGCCTCGTTGACGCCGGCGACAATGAGATCCTGGAGCATTTCGATATCGTCGGGATCGACGACCTCCGGTTTGATCTCGATGCCGAGCATCTCTTTTTTGCCGTTCATGTGGATGGTGAGCATGCCGCCGCCGACGGTGAAGTCATATTCTTTGGCTTCAAGCTCGGCCTGCAGATTGTTCATCTGTTCCTGCATTTTCTGTGCCTGTTTGAGCATGCCCTGCATATTGGACGGGCCGCCGCCGTATCCCTGGGGAAGATGTGCTTTCATGGATGATCCCTCCGCTGTATTTTATCGTTTTTATTCTGTCATTTCAACGCCGAGCGCCTTCGCCCGCTCGCTTAAAGCGATAAGCGGATCGGACTCGACGGGTTTTTCTTCTTTTTTATAGGGCCCGATGCCGTACCGGCGTCCCGTTACTTCCTCGATGGCGTCCTTAATTTGGGGTCCCGCGTCGGGGCTTTTCCGGAAATAGGGCAAAAACGCCTCGTTGGGCGCGTCAATGAGCACCCGGTTTCCCGCTATATAGGCTTTCGAGCCGGCGAGCACCGCGTAAAGCATCTTCGCGTTTTTCCCGATCACCGACAGAACGTCGTCCCAAAGGGCAAAGGGCGAAGCGGTTCCCGTTTCCTCCGCTTCGGCGGCCAAAACCGGCTCTGCCGGTTTTTCGGCGGCTTTTGCCGCCGAAGCCGCTGCCGAAGGCACCGGAGCCGCCGCTATGGGCGAAACCGGTCGGGCTTTGAGCCGGGCGACTTCCGTCTCGAGCCGCTCGATCCGGGCTAAAAGAGCTTCCTCCGTCTGGGAAAGCTCCGGCGAACAGAGCTTCATCAAAGCCAGCTCGAACTCCGTGCGCTTCGAGGCGCTGTGGCTCATTTTCACTAAGGTATCCTGCAAAACGGAGATGCCGTGGAAAAGTTCCGCCTGCGAAAGAGCGGAAGCCTGCTTTTGCAGTCTTGCCAGTTCCTCCGGCAGAACCTTCAGAATGACGGAAGGATCCTTCGTGCAGGAAACGATCATCAGACTTCGAAAATGACTGATCAGTTCGTCGCAGATGCGGGCGATATCGGCGGAACCGGCGTAAAGCTCGTCCACCGACGAAAGCACCGCCGAAAGGTCCTTGTCGGCGATCCGGTCGGTCAGTTCGTAAAGATATTCCTTTCCGGCCAGACCGGCGGACCGGCTTACCGTTTCCGCCGTGATGGTCTCATCGGCGGCCCGGCAGATATCCAGAAGGGAAAGAGCGTCCCGCATGCCGCCGTCGGCCAGCTTTCCGATCAGAAGAGCGGCCTCGTCCTCGATGGCGATATGCTCCTGCGAACAGACGAACTTGACCCGGGAGGCGATAGTCTCCGGCGGCATCCGCCGGAAATCGAACCGCATACAGCGGGAAAGAATGGTGGCGGGAAGCTTGTGGACTTCCGTCGTCGCCAGAATGAACAGCACGTGCTCCGGCGGTTCCTCCATAATCTTCAAAAGGGCGTTAGCCGCCTCTTTGGTCAGCATGTGGGCTTCGTCGATGATATAGACCCGGTATTTTGCCACCGCCGGGGTGAAATTCGCCTCCGACCGAAGGTCCCGGATGTCGTCGATGTTGCGGTTGCTGGCGGCGTCCATCTCGGTGATGTCCAAAAGGGAACCGTCGTCGATGCCGGCGCAGATGGGGCAGACTCCGCAGGGTTCGCCATCCTTCTGGTTGGGGCAGTTGACCGCCTTGGCTAAAATTTTGGCGCAGGTGGTCTTGCCGATGCCCCGGCTTCCGGTGAAGAGATAGGCGTGACCGAAAGTCCCCTCGGCCACCTCTTTGGAAAGGACGGAAGTGATGGGCTCCTGCCCGGCTACGTCCCGGAAAAAGCGGGGACGGTATTTGCGATAGAGCGCCTGATACATAGGTCTTCCTTCCTTTCTCAAAAATTCGGATATAAAAATAGGATACGCGCTTTGTCATACGGCACACAGATTGATCTGCGGCACCCAAAAATACCGCTTAATGCTGCTCGGTTCCCCGCCTGACATGGTTCACAGTTTTTTGTCGCACAGGACCCGCATACCGCATGGCAAAGCGCGTATCCGCGCTTTTTTGTTTCTTTTGGATTATTCGACGATCTCTTTTACGTCGTCAACAAAATCTTCCACGGCGTCTTCCACGTCTTCGACGATCTCCTCAGCGGCTTCGTCCGCGTCGGTGATGATCTCTTCCTCCGGGAATTCATCGTAAAGGTCGTCTTCGTCTTCTTCGTCTTTGCAGTGGCAGCAGGGAAAACCGTTCAGGAAAACGTACATGGCGGCAGCGCCGGCGGCCAGCATAGCAAGAGCACCTACAACAAGTCCGATCACAGTACCAAATTTCATGTTTTTTCCACCTTTCATTTTTTTGTTCAATTTACCTTTCCACTTTTTCCAGGAACGGAAAACATGGAAAAGCCGGCATAACGTCTGAAAGATCCGATAGAGTGCCACAAAAGTCATGCCTTTCCATATAACAGTATTTATACTATACCATATTTATCCCTTTTCATCAAGCCCGATTTCGGAAAATTCACAAATTTCTAATAAATTTCCCCGATCCGTTCGCAAAGTTCCCGGAAAACCGGCGCGGCGTAATCGCCGCCGGAATCCTTTCCCTCCGCCAACACCGCGATGGCGTAGCGTGGCTCTTCGGCGGGGTAAAATCCCACGAACCACCCCTGGATGACCTCGGTGCCGTCCTCCCGGTATTGTCCCGTCTGTGCCGAGGCGGTTTTTCCTCCGGCGGAACCGTTTTTCGGCTTCGCCTTTTCACCGCTTCCGTTTTCCACCACCGCTGTCATCATTTTTCGCAAGGTCTTTGCCGTCTTTTCGCTCATGACCCGGTTGGGCGGATAGTCCGCCGTCGGCTCCAAAACGCCGTTTTCGTCATAAATTCCGGCCACGAGCTTCGGCGTTACGGCAAAGCCGCCGTTGCCGATGGCGGCGGCTAACGCCGCCAGTTGAAGGGGCGTCGCCAGAAGAGTTCCCTGCCCGAAGGCGAAGGACGCCAGCACCGTCGGCGACGAAAGGGACTTCGCCGACGGCAGGTTGCCGGCGGCGGTGTTCCAATCCGGTCCCAGCGCCGTCGGCATTCCAAAGCCGAGATTTTTCGCCATGGCAAGGATTTTTTCGCCGCCCAGTTCCTCGGCAAGGTCGATGAAATAGGGGTTGCACGAAACCCGAAGGGCCGTTTCCATGTCAATTTCGCCGTGGCCATACTCCCAATGGCATTTATAGGTGAGGCCGCCGACCTCGATCCGGCTTTGGCAATCGTAGGTCCGTTTCGGCGAAACACCGGCCTCCAGAGCGGCGGCGGCTACCACCAGTTTCCAGGTCGAACCGACGGAATAGGCCGAAAACGCCCGGTTCAGAAAAGGCGCTCCCTCTTTTTGAAGCGAGGCGGCGATGTCGCCGGGCTCGAACCCCGGCGCCGAAGCCGCCGCCCGGATCTCCCCGCTCCCGACATCCAAAACGACAACGGCTCCCTCCTCCAGGTTTTCTTTGAGCACCGTTTCGGCGGCGGCCTGGATCCGTTTGTCAATCGTGAGCACAATCCCCGTCTTTTTCTCCTCGTCCGGCACCGAAACGGTGATTGCCTCCCCGGGAAGAAGCCGCCCGGTACCGTCCACCGAATAGGTCGCCGTCACCGGTTGAGCACCGTTTTTAAGCACCTCGTCATAAGCTTTTTCGAGTCCGGCGACGCCATCCCCGTCCCGAAGATAGCCAATAAGGTGCGCCGCCAGATCGCCCCGATACCGCTTTGGTTCCCGGAAGGGAAAAACGCCCTCCTCCTTTTGGATCGTTCCGTCCCCTTCCCAAACCACCGGCTGAAGACTTCGTGCCGCCTCGACAAAGGCCGGATCCTCCATCAATTTCGCCAGCGTCTTCGTGGAAAGAAGCTCCGGGAAGACCAGAAGCTTCCAGCTTCCCCCTTCGTTCACCAGTTTTTCGCCGTTTCGGTCATAAATTCCCGCCCGGCTTTGGGAAAGGACATAGGTCCGCTCGCTCTGCTCGACGGACGTCGTGGTGACGGTCTCCCCGAGCGAAAGCCGCAAGATCCGAAGCCCCAATCCGCCGCCGAGAAGCAGAAACACGCAGAAAAAGGCGACGACCCGTTTTGCCAAAGACTTTCCCTCCCTGAACTTTTCTTTTTTATAGCGTTCCCCGCTTTTTGCGGCCTTAAACAAAATTTTTTCAAAAACCGCTTGACTTTGCGAAAGGCTTTTGCTATAATAACTCTTGCATTCGAAATGCGGCAGTGCTGGAATAGGCAGACAGGCACGTTTGAGGGGCGTGTGTCTTCGACGTACGGGTTCAAGTCCCGTTTGCCGCACCAAAAAGAGAGTTGTCCTTGTGGCAACTCTCTTTTTCGTTAAGTAGGGACTTGAACCCCCTTTGGGGTCCCCGAAAAACGAAGTTTTTTGGGGAGAGGAGACACCGGCGAAGCGGTTTTTGTCCGGGCGCTTGCCGCACGGACAAAATAGCGAAAACCGGTGGCGACGAAAGTCCCGTTTGCCGCACCAAAAAGAGAGTTGTCCTTGTGGCAACTCTCTTTTTC
>CALCUE010000003.1 GCA_937906945.1 uncultured Clostridia bacterium
CGATTTTGGGCACCGCAAGAGGGGAGAATATTTGACCGTGGGAATCTTTTTATTATCCTCGTCGGGGATAAGATTGCCACGGCTTCCTGCGGAAGCCTCGCAATGACAACTGTTTTTGAACGAAATCAGACCTTCAAAGCCCCTCATCCGTCTCGCTTCGCTCGACAGCTTTTCCTAAGGGGGAAGGCATTAAAGATTGCCACGGCTTCGCTTTTCATTGACTGAAAGGAAAGCGAAGAAGAAAGAAGGCTGTCGGGGCTTTCGCACCACAACAAACCAGTATGATTATAATAAAAAAGAACGGGGAAAGCAAGCGGGGATTTTTGGGACAAAAGCGGCGGTTTTTCGGTTTTTGTGCCCTTTGAACAAGGAAAAGGCGGCTCCCTCGCCGGGAAAAACAGCAAAAACGACAAGTCGGGCCCTTTTGTTTCGGGAAAACCGGGTCTTTGTGTCGGAAACGCCGCCGAAAATTTTCCGCCGGTGTTTCCCGGCGCGAAGTTTGGCTCTTTTATACGCTTGTATTACCAAAGAGAATATGATATAATCATATATTATGTCAGAAACGCTTTTGGAAAGCGAGACCATGGACCGAGGGTCCCGGTAAAACACGAAAGGCGGACTTTTTTATTTTATGAAAAAGAAAATCGCGAACAACAAGACCACGTGGCTGTTCATCGCCGCCTGCTGGGTGGCGTACAGCTTTTCCTATATAGGGCGGCTCAACTTTTCCGCTTCCATGGCGGATATGACCGCCAATGGTGTGCTGCTCAAATCCCAGGCGGGGACCGTCAGCACCTGCTTTTTCATCTGCTACGGCTGCGGACAGTTTTTAAGCGGCTGGCTCGGCGACAAAGTGACGCCGCGGTACCTTGTTTGCGGGGGACTTTTAGGCGCTTCGGTCTGCAACCTGATTTTTTCCTTCGCGCCGCCTCTTTGGGTGATGATGCTTCTCTGGGGCGTCAACGGCGTTTCCCAGGCGCTTCTCTGGGCGCCGATCATGAGGGCTGTTGCCGATAGGGTCGCTTCGGACAAAATCCAGAAGGCCTGCACCGTTCTGGCGACGACCATGGCCGGCGGAACGCTTCTGGCCTATATTCTGAGCGCCGCGCTGATCAAATTCTTCGGTTGGACGGCGGCCTTT
Source organism: uncultured Clostridia bacterium (assembly GCA_937906945.1). Lineage (GTDB taxonomy): Bacteria > Bacillota > Clostridia > Oscillospirales > Ruminococcaceae > UMGS1668. The sequence goes on from CALCUE010000003.1 coordinate 1,142, forward strand.
ATTTCCGGCGCGCTCGGACCGCTTCTGGCGGCGACGTTCTGGATCGTCGTGACAACGAAGATCGAAAAGGACGCGGACAAAAACGGCATCGTGGAAGAAACGCCCGTTGTTTTTGAGGACGAGGGCGAAAGCGTACCGCACGAAGAAGTGCCGCAGAACACCTGGCGGCTTCTCGTTGTGTCCGGTCTTCTCGTTCTCTGCGTTTCCAGCGGCGTGCAGGGCATTCTGAAAGACTGCGTTTCCACCTGGGTGCCGACCTTCGTGACGGATATGTTCCATCTGGATTCCTCGGTCTCGGTCCTCACCGGAACGCTTCTTCCCATCGTCGGTTTCTTCGGCCCCTATGCGGCCAACAAGATCTTTATGAAGACCCGGGACGAACTTTCCTCCCTTTTCATTCTTTTCGCGGCGGCGGCGGTTTCGCTGCTTCTGCTCGTTCTGCTCGGACAGAAATCGCTGATCGTTGCCATTCTGGCTCTTTCGGTCACCTATGCCTGCTCGCTGGGACAGAATATGTTCATCGTCGGCAACATTCCGATGTATTTTTCCAAAGTGGGAAAAGTTTCCCTCATCACCGGCATTATGGAAGCCGCCTGCCACATGGGCGCGGCAAGCCTTACGTTCGTGACCGGCTATCTGGTCGAAGGTCTCGGCTGGACGTTTATGATGTGCGTCTGGCTGGCTCTGGCGGTGGTCGCCGCCGTGACGACGGCTTTTTCCCGCCGCCGTTGGAACAAATTCCGCCGGAACCTGTTCTGAAAGTTTTTTGGGGAAAACGAAAATTTGTTGTTGACATTCCCTTGCGGTTATGGTATGATAACTCTTGCGGCAAAACCGCAAATGCGTTGTTAGCTCAGCTGGATAGAGTGACTGGCTACGAACCAGTAGGCCGAGGGTTCGAGTCCCCCACAGCGCACCAAGAAAACGGGCACCCTTTGGGGTGCCCGTTTTTGCGTTAAAAGACCTTTTCCGGAAAGGACGGCTCTTGAAGAAACCGGGAAGTATGGTATAATGGATATGTAAGTTTTTTGTCGGGCGAAACCGACGGAAAACGGGGCCCGGTTTTCGGGCTGTAAAAACGCTGTTCTTCCGAAGACCCGAAAGCGGATTTTCGGAAAAAATATACAGAAACGGAGAAAACAAAATGGAAATGAAATTTTACCGCTGCGCCCATTGCGGCCAGATCATCGCCATGGTCAAGGAGACCGGTGTCCCGGTCATCTGCTGCGGCGATCCCATGGAGGAGATCATTCCCGGAACGACGGACGCCGCCGTGGAAAAGCACGTCCCGGTTTATGAAGTGAAAGACGGTGTTGTCACCGTCACCGTCGGCGCGGTCCTCCATCCGATGACCGAGAGCCACTATATCGAATGGGTCTCTTTGAAGACAAAAGCCGGCAATCAGCGCAAAGCGCTGGCGCCGGGCATGGAGCCGAAAGTCACCTTCCTTCTGGAAGAGGGCGACGAGGTTGAGGCGGTTTACGCCTACTGCAACCTCCATTCTCTTTGGAAAGCGTAAGTTTCAAAAAAGCGAAAAGGGCGGCTTGCCGCCCTTTTTTGTTGCTTTTTCCCTAAAAAAGGAGTATGCTTGGAACGAAAAAACGAGGAAAACTTCCGGAGAGGGGATCCGCGGTTTTTATAGTAACACATAAAGGAGGACTTCGGATGGAAGCGCTGGATAAAAAAACATGGGCGCGGCGGGAGATCTACGCGTTTTTTGAACCTCTTTCCGATCCTTTTTACGTCACGTCCTTTCCCGTTGACGTGACGAAACTTTACGCCTATAAAAAGGCGCGCGGCGTTTCGTTCTATTACGCCCTTTGCTGGCTTAGCGCGAAGGCGATGAACGGCATCGAGAATTTCCGCTATACCATGCGGGACGGCGAACTTTTTCTGCACGACGAACGGATTCCGAGTTTTACCGATATCCGTCCCGGCAGCGACCTTTTCTATTACGTCACGCCGCCGTTTTCGGACGATCTGGACGAGTATTGCCGGAAAGCGAAGGAAACAAGCGAAGCGCAGACGGTGTTTGTGGATTTTTCCCTCGAAACGGACGCTTTGATCTATGTTTCGTGTCTGCCGGAGCTTGCCATGATGGGGCAGAGCTTTATTCACAATTTTTCCGACCCCGGCGAAGTGGAAAACAACATTCCGCGGATCAGCTGGGGAAAATATGAGGAGCGGGAAGGGAAGCTTTCGCTGACGGTGAATCTGGAGGTCAACCACCGCTTCGTGGACGGCGTTCACGTCTCCCGCTTCGCGAAAGACCTGCAGACGCTCATTGACGGACTTACGATTTAAGCCGTTCCCGACGAGAAACAAAGAGAGGAAAAAACCTTGGAAAAACGGAAAAATTTTTTTGAAAAATGGAAAAGCACGTGGCCGCGGGTGCTTATTCTGGCGGTGGCTTCCGCCGTTCTGGTCGCCGTGCTCAAACTGATCCCGGCCTTGGACGGCACGTCCTTCCAGGATCCGGCCATCAACGTGGAGGCGTGGTTTCTGTTCGCCATGCTGGTCATTATCCCCTGTGAAAATGGGAAAGAGGCGGCGATCAAGTGCTTCGCCTTCTTCCTCGTGAGCCAGCCGCTCATCTATCTCATTCAGGTGCCCTTTGCGGACAAAGGCTGGGGAATTTTCCAGTACTATCCCCGGTGGTTTTTTATCACGCTTCTGACGCTTCCCGGCGCGGCCGTCGCCTTTCTGGTGAAGAAGAAAAACTGGCTGAGCGTCGGCGTCCTTTCGGTGGCGACGGGGTATCTCGCTTTTCAGGCCGCCGATTACGCCAAAGGCCTTGCCACCGGCTTTCCGCACCACCTTTTAAGTCTGATTTTCTGCGTCGTTCTGGCGCTTGGCTTTATTTTTATCCTTTTGAGGAAAAAAGAGCACCGGATCGCCGCTTTGGGAATTTTTCTCGCGGCGCTGATCGCTTTTGCCGTGCTCATGGGTGTTGGAAAGGACCACACGAAGACGGTGGAACTGGACGAGGGGAACTGGACCGTCACGGTGGAGGACGAAGCGGTGCTCACGGTGTCGCTCGAGGACGAAACGACAGCGACGCTGAAACCCATGGGGAACGGCAGTACCTACGTAGTTTTCACCGACGAAAACGGTACGGTGCTCACCTATTACGCCACCGTTTCCGGCGGGGAAATCTGGCTCGATCTTCTGGAAAGTTAAAAAGAAAAAAGCGCGGACTTTGCACACGAGCGGATAAGGAAGTATTTTCGGAATGTGGATTTTGTACGGCAAAATCCGATGCTCGTTATGGGAGCAGACAAATCAGAATTTGCGGAGGATAATCATGGAATATATACAGGTAACAAAAGAAAACATTGAGAGTGAACATATCTGCTGTGCAATCTCAAATAACAAAGATATACAGGTTTCATCAAAAAAGGAATGGATGAAGAAGTGCTTTGACGATGGACTTGTTTTTTTGAAAAGTGTGGAAAGAGGCAAATGCTTTATTGAGTATATTCCAGCGGAGAATGCATGGGTGCCTATAATAGCGGATGGTTATATGTATATTGATTGTTTTTGGGTATCAGGCTCATTCAAGGGGCATGGCTATTCTAACGATTTGTTGAATAGTTGCATTCAAGATAGCAAGGAAAAAGGCAAAAAAGGGCTTTGTGTTCTATCTTCCGCAAAGAAAAAACCATTTTTATCCGACCCAAAACATCTTGCGTATAAAGGGTTTAAGTTAGCAGATTGTTCCGACATTGGAATCAATCTTATGTATTTGCCTTTTGATAAAAATGCCGACATTCCTCATTTTACTGAATCTGCAAAACACCCTCATACGGAAGATACGGGATATGTCTTGTATTATACAAACCAGTGTCCTTTCAACGGCAAGTATGTGCCAGTAATTGAGCAAACCGCAAAAGATAATAACATTCCTTTTAAGGCAATCCGAATTGAAAGCAAAGAACAGGCTCAGGCGGTTCCAAGTCCTTGCACGACTTATGCTTTATTTAAGGATGGAAAATTCTTAACCAATGAACAACAGAATGATAAGAAGTTTTTGAAACTTGTACAAGGTTAAAGATATAAACAAATCCCGGTTTGTCGGACAAAAGAATTACCCGCCGAAAAGAAATTCCTTTTCGGCGGGTTTTCTTGTTAAATTACTTCCTTATGGAGCGGTGCCCTTTGTCCGCGCTTTTCTTTTTTTATGCTCAGTCGCAGCCGGCGACGCTGATATCCTTCATTTTGACGGCGTAGGGGCCTTCATAGTTGGAGGAGGTGAAGCGGTCGGTGGAGAAGGTAAGGTCGGCCTGGGATTCCAGAATGCTGCCGTTGATGGAGCCGCCGGTGACCGGGACGGCTTTTTCGCCGTCGATCAGATAGGCAAGGCGAATTTCGCCGCCGAAGTGACCGGACATGGCGTCCATCTGGAAATCGGAGAAGGTGACGGCCCAAAGGCAGGGCTTTTTCTTCATGTCCGCGAAGCTTTTGGTGCCGGCGTTCTCACAGCGGAGCTTGGAATAGGTACCGGTGGGCGCAACGCCGAGGTAACGGCAGAACTGGGTGGAGCCGTGGATGTTTTCCAGTTTTCCTTCACGGATGAGGGACATATCCTTCATCGGGATGCCCTCGTCGTTATAAGGCCGTGTGGCGCAAAAGGTAAGGTCCAGTTTTTCGCCGGTGACGGTTTCGCCCTGAACGGCGTCGCCCGGTTTCCAGGTGGAATAGTGGGAAACGAGCATCTGGGCGTGAGAACGCTGTCCGTAATAGGTAAGCACTTCGGCGAGCTGTTCGCCGCAGAGGATGAGGTCGTATTTGCCGCTTTTGAGGATCTTCTGCGCTTTGGCGCGATCGACGACGAAATCGAGGGACTCGGCGACCTGTTTGGTGAGGGCTTCGGCGTCGCATTCGTCGTAGGCGAAGGAGTGGTACATCTCGACGTCCTCCGGCTCGAGGCCCTGGACGACGTATTCGCCCTTGACTTTGGCGCTCGTATAGGAGACGTCGGTGCCTTCGGAGGTGCGGATGGCGGTGAGGTTGCGGATGACGAAGATCTCGGCGGAATTGAGGAAGGCGTCGGGACGGTTGTCCGGGGCGAAGAGCGCTTCGATCATTTTTCCGGCGCTTTCGGCGAGCGGCGCTTCGGCTAAAGCGCCGGTCTTTTCGACCAGGGGCGCTTGGACGGCGTCGGGCAGGTCATAATAGGGGTTATAGGCGAACTGGGCGGCGAAATAGGCGTCGGTCAGCTTCTTTTCGATCTCCTCGGCGGTGTCGGAAGACAGGATCTCGGTATCGGTGCAGCCGCGAAGCTTCGTTTCGCCCTGCGTTTCGTCCCGATAGACGGTGACTTTGTATTTATGGGTGTCCTTGATCCGGCGGGTATCGAGCTGTTTTTTGACGAAGAAGAGCTCCGCCGTCTCCTCGGTGACGTCGGTGAGGATCCAGGCGCCGATGCCCAGTTTTTCAAGGGATTTAACGATGATTTCGGTGGTGTTCATACGATTTCCTCCTTCCTTAACCTAAACGGATGCGGGCTTTCATATAAGGGCCGCCGTCGGAGACTTTGACCCACTCCTTATAGCCCTTGCCGCAGTAGCCGGAGCCGCTGAGCTTCACGTCGGAACCCATCATGGAGACGGATTTCAGAAGGTCCGGCACGTAGCCGGTGAGGACGATGGGAGAATAGATCTTGCCGGTCAGTTTGCCGTCCACGATCTCCCGGGCGATGGAGACCATGCACTGGATGCCCCAGTTTTTCGGGTCCTCCATGCCGCTGCTCGGCGACTGGAGCAGAAAACCGTGTTTAATGGAGGCGATCATCTCCTCCGGCGTGGCGTTGCCGCCCTCGAAGAAGGTGTTGGTCATGCGGGTATAGACCTTGCGCTCATAGCTTTCCCGACGACCGTTGCCGGTAGGTTCGACGCCGAGACGGGAAGCGGAAAGAGCGTCGCAGAAGCCGCGGCGCAGGGTGCCGTGGTCGATGACGACGGTGTCGCCGGTGAGGGTGCCCTCGTCGTCGAAGAAGAAGGTGGCCGTCTGGTTGACGGCGGAGCCGTCGTGCATGGTGACAAGGGACGAGGCGACGGTGTCGTTCATATATTTTCTCGCCAGGGCACGGTCTTTGACGAACATATCCATTTCAACGCCATGGCCGAAAGCCTCATGCACGATCATGCCGGTGGTATCGGGGTCGCAGACGCAGTCGTATTCGCCGGGCTCGATTTGTTCGCTGGAAAGAAGCTCCAGGGCGACCTTGCAGACATCGGTCACGTCGTTTTCCATGGTGTCGAAAATTTCGGCGCCGCCGAGAACGGAATAGGGACGGTAGGCGTCTTTAATTTCCTCGCCGCGGGAAGCCAGTGCCAGAATGCCGCCGTTGGTCCACATCAGCGTCTGGTCCAGTTCTCGGTTTTCGGAAAGGAAGACCTTGCGGCAGGCACGGTAGCTGGCCTGCACGATGACGTCGAGGACGCCTTCGGTCTGAAGGCCTTTTTCCCGGGTGGCTTTCAGCTTCTGAAGAATGGCTTCGTCGCCCAGTTCCCGGGGATCGAGGACGAAGGGCGTCGCCTTTTTAAGAGTGGCCGGTTCGTCGGAGGGGATCGGCGTCGGAAGAGGCGTGATCTCGCCGGGCAGGTTTTCCGTCTGGGCGGAAAGGCGCTCTTTCATCGCGTCGAGGATGGCGGGGATCTTTTCCTCGGAAAACTCGTTGAACGAATATTCGGCGCAGCCGGTCTTATCAAAGACACGGACCACGTAGCCGTTGCCGCCGCCCATGACGGCGGAACGGATGTTGACGCCGCTTCGGGCGACCCGCCAGGAGCGGCTGTTGTCGCTGACGGCGAGAACGGAAGCGTAGGCATATTGTTTCCGAAGCTCTTTTATAAGCTCACGAAGAGCGGGGAGCTTGGGATCCAGAGATTCAAACATACGGATTCCTCCTTTAATGTACTATATCCGCATTGTACCACAAAGAAGCGGAAACTTGCAACAGAAACGGAAAATTTTAAGAAAGAGGAAGGGTTGCGGAAACGAAAAACTATGGTACAATAGAAAAAACGGAAAGGGGGAAGCGCGGTGGAAAAATATAAACTGGACAACGAAGGGATCGCCTCGGCGGTACGGGCCATCGGGGACGGACTTTTGAAAAACCGGGCGGAACACCGGGAAGCGGTCAGCGTTCCGTTGGCGGCGGAAGAGCTTCTTTTACAGTATCGGGAAAAGGCCGGTTCGACGGAAGGGGAATTTTCCGTCGAAAAGCGGTTCGGACGCCTTCGGGTGATCCTTCGTCTGGACGGGGAACGGTTCGATCCCGTGGAAGACGTGCCCGAGGAGGAAAACCTTCTGCACCGGATGATGGAAAACCTGGGGCAGACGCCGGTCATCGGGTTCCGGCGGGGCAGAAACGTTATCGTCTTCACCGTGGACGTTCAGAAAAAGATCTCGCCCCTCGGCGCGATGCTTCTGGCCATGGCGCTGGGCGTCGGAAGCGGCCTTGCCGCGCGGTTCCTTTTCCGGGAGACGGCCTCGGTGTTCTATACGGATTTCCTTTCGCCGGTGCTTTCGGCGGTGATGGGGCTTATCACGACCCTTTCCCTGTTCCTGATCTTTTTCTCCATCGTGTCCGGCGTCGCCGGGATGGGCGATCTTTCGGTCTTCAAAAAGGTGGGGAAAAAACTGGCGGGTCAATCGGCGCTGCTGCACGGACTTTCGGCGGCGCTCGCCGTCGGGCTTTCGCTGCTCTTTTTTGCCATCGAAAGCGGCGAAACCGGTTCTTTCAACGCCGCCTCGATCTGGAAAATGATCGTGGACACGGTGCCGACGAACGTTGTCGGCGCGTTTTTTGAAGGAAAGGCCCTGCAGGTCATTTTCCTGGCGGTCATTTCCGGGATCATGCTTTTAGCCCTCGGCGAAAAGATGAACGGAGTATTGGACCTTGTCGGCCAGCTCAACCGGTTCTTTCTGGCGCTTATTCAGGAGATCGTCCGGTATATGCCGCTCGTCGTTTTCATCAGCGTTTTCAATATGGCGGTGAACAGCGATTTCGCCTCCATGCTGAGCGTTTATAAATATCCGCTTCTCTGCTTCCTCTGCGGCGGCATCGTGGTGCTGACGGAGGTCCTGCGGACGGCGGTTTCGCAGAAAATGCCGTTTTCCCGTCTTCTTAAAAAAACGGCGCCGGGACCTTTGATCGCGCTGACCAGTTCCTCCGCGTCGGCGGCTTTTTCGCAGGTGCTCAAGGACTGCAAAAAGGAGCTTGGCGTTGACCGGCGGCTCACCGACGTCAGCGTGCCGCTGGGACAGATGCTGTTCCGGCCCAACATGGGCTTTCAGCTTCTCTTCGGGTGCCTTTGCTTCGCGGAAATTTTCGGTGTGCCGGTGACGGCGGCGGGCTTCGCTACGACGGTCCTTTCGGCGCTTTTGCTGGCGGTGGCGGCGCCGCCGGTGGCCGGAAGCACCATTCCCTGTTTTGAGATCATGCTGGTCCAGCTCGGCGTGCCGCTGGAGGCCATTTCCATCGCGCTGGCGTTCAACGTCATCGTGACGCCGGTGAACCTTTCGGTACAGTATTTCTGCCTCGAGACGGAAACGGTGGAAACGGCGGACAAGCTCCGGATGCTGGACAAGGAGACCCTTCGCCGGGAAAAGGAAAAATAAAGACGAAAAGCTATAAAAAAATCCCGTCCGTAAGGACGGGATTTTTTTAATGGTTCAAAGGGCCGTCATAGCGGATATAGACGTCATAGCCGTCGTGACGGGTCTCCCGCTGTTCCTCTTTCGTGTGGGTGTACCAATGGGTCGAAACGAGAACGGCGTCGGAGTAGTTTGGGTCGGAAAAGACTTCGCCCAGTTCGACGTTGGCGGAAAGGGCGCCGGTGGGAACGAGGTTGTGACCGATAAAGTCCGGTGTTCCCACCGAAACAAAGGAGTCCGGCAGGCGGTTTATCCGGATGTCGCCGAACCGGGACCGGGACTCCCGGTAAAACGTCTCGGAGACGTCTTTGGAGGAACCGTCCCAGTACTGGGCGCTCCACATGGAGATATAAAGAACGCCCTCATAGGAGAGAAGGTCACGACCACGAAGCGCCGAATCGACGTAGGGGAACCAGGCGAAGGTCGGCTCTTTGGGCGGGTCGCCGTTCTGGATCTTCTGCCAGAGATAGATAAGAAGCGGATCTTCGGGGTTTTGGGCGAGAGGCAGATCGGCCTGCCAGTCCGGTGAATAGACCGTGCCGCTTTCGGAATAGCCTTCCGGCAGTTCCTCCCGGTACTCAAAATAGGGGGAGATGGTATAGCGGCGGCCTTCGACGATGACAAAAGGCGGTCCGTCGCCGGTCGGTTCCTCCGGTTTGACAGCCGGTCGGGCGAGAAATTTTGCGCCGAGAAAGACGGCGAGAGCGAAACAGGCGGCCAGCGCCGTCCATTTTATCCACGGCGTTTTTTTCGGGCGGTAAGCTTCGGCTTCGGTGAGATAGCGTTCGTCGATCTCGCCGAGAGCTTCGGAAAACTGTTCGGCGTTCATGAAAGCACCTCCTCATCCGTCAGAAATTGCCGCAGGGCTTTTCGGGTTCGGAAAAGGCGCACCGAGACGGCCTTTTCGGAAAGACCGACTTTTTTGGCGATTTCGGCATAGGGTTCGGAAAACCAGTAGCGGCGAAGAAAAACCGTCCGGTCCAAAGGGGAAAGGCCGTCGAGGAACCGCTCGATGGCGGCGGTGAGGAGTTTTTGCTCCAGAACGGATTCCGGCGTTTCCGCCGAGGAAAACACGTCGCCCAGTTCGTTGAGGGATTCGTCGTAGGCGCTGTTTCGCTTTTGGGCGGTGTCGTGGCGACGACGGGAAAGGGAAAGGTGGCGCACGATTTTATAAAGAAAAGAAGAAAGCGGATCGGGCTTTGCCGGGGGAATGGCGTTCCAGACGCCGAGATAAGCGTCGCTGACCACTTCCTCCACGTTCTCCAAACGGGGAAGGACGCGGTGGGAGATCCGGCGGCAGGTTTCGCCGTATTTTTCGTCCAACGCGGTGATGGCCTTTTCCGAACGGTCGAAAAAGAGAGAAACAATGGCTTCATCCTCCATGAAAAGACCTCCTTTCACCCATGAACTACCGAAAAAAGCGGAAAAACTACCGGGAAGTGAAAATTTTACAGAATTTCCGGGAAGAGGCAGGGAAAACCGGCCTTTTCCATGGCTTTGGCGAAGGAGACCCCTTCCGTTTCCGGGACGAAAGCCAGCGCCGTTCCGGCGAAGCCGCCGCCGTGAACACGGACGCCTCCCCTTTCGCCGAGGAAATTCCTGGCCGCCTTGATGGCGTGGAAAAGCCGCTTTTCCGGCTCGTTCGGCGTGACGATATTCTGAAGATAGGTTTCGGAGCTTTCGGCGGATTCCCGGAAAAGGGTCAGAAAGCGGGCAAAATCGCCGGAACGAAGGGCGTCGGCTTCCTCCTCCACCCGAGCGATCTCCTCAAAATAATGGAGCGCCCGAAACGCCGGGCGGTCGCCGTATTTTTGGCGCAAAAGGGGAAAAACGGCGTAAAATTCCGCCGGTTCCGCTTCGGAAAGGACCTCGTGTCCCAGTTCCCCGGCGATGAGGCGCATATCTCTCGGAATTTGAGCATAGTCGGCGGTGAAGTTTTCGTGACCGGCGCCGGACTGGATGAGCACCGGTTTATATCCCGTGCTCATGAAATCGAAGACGATGGGTTCATAGACCGGGTGAAAAGGATCGGCAAAATCGGCGAACACGGTGCCGCCGACGGCGCAGATCAAAGGGTCCATAAGACCGGAGGGCTTTCCGAAAAAGACGTTTTCCGCCCGTTTGGCGGCAAGGGCCAGAAAGTCGTCGGGTACCGTGTCCCCGAAAAAAAGGCCGCTCAGGATCTTTCCGATGAGCACGCTAAAGGCCGCCGAGGACGAAAGGCCGAGGCCTTTCGGAATTTCCGATTCGATCTCGGCGTCGAAGCCGCCGAAGACGTTGCCGCTTTCTAAAAAGGCGTCGAAGACGCCCCGAATGAGGGCCAGAGGACTTCCTTTTTCGTCCTCCCGGGGTTCGGTGTCGCCGAGCTCCAGTTCATACGTTCCGAAGCCGTGGGAGACGATATGAATGGCGTCGGTGCCGTTTGGGTGAGATAGCGCCGACATTCCGAAATTTGTTCCGGCGCCGAGGACAAGGCCGCCCTGGTGGTCGGTATGGTTGCCGCCCAGTTCGATCCGTCCGGGCACAAAAAAGCTTTTTTCTTCCATCGGATTTTCCCTCCGTTTCCGCCTTCCAGTATAGCGTGTTTTTCCGGAAAAGAAAAGGGAAAAAAGAAAGAAAAAAGCGTTTTTTCCCGCGGGGAAACATTGACGGAAAATGGGAAAAAGACTATACTGAAGGTGGATTCATCCGGTTGGAAAGCGGATGAACGAGGAGGAAAAAAGATGAAGAAAATTCTTTGTGTGCTTTTGGCGCTGGCCATGGTATGCGGTCTTGGAATGCCGGTTTTCGCGGCGGTCCAGAAGAGGAACATCACCGTGGAAGTTTCCTGCGCCTGCGGCAATACGGCGACCTGTAAAAACTATGTCACCTGGGGTGCCACGCAGATCACCGGTTCGACAGCGCTGACCAAACGCAAAATGGCGCTGATGAGCGGTACGCCGGTGACGGTCACCGCCGTCGAGGACTCGGCCTGCGGCATGAAGTTCCTTTATTGGGAGCAGAGCGGCAAGCTCAAAGGCTGCATCCCCGACAAAACCGCCAAAACCATTACGCTGGATTACAGCAAGACCACCGGCAACGACACGCTGAAAGCGGTCTTCGGCAAAGCGGAAGAAGCTACCCCGGAATGTACCGTCCGCTTCAACTCGAAAGTTCCTTATTGCGCGGCCCAGTCCGCCACTTTTGACGAAGGGACCGAGATCCAGCTCTCCAAAGTCTATAAAGGCGGCTTTTATAAGGATATCGCCCAGCTCAAGGACGACGAGATGTTCGTCGGCTACCGTCTGGCCGGTTGGGGCAAGGATTCCACCAACCCGAAGGTGGATTACGCCCTTGACGCCACCGTAAAACTGGAGGACGATCTGGAGCTTTACGCCGTCTGGGAGGCCTATGAACTGGATTACTGGACCTTCACGCTGACGGAACACGGTACTCTCAGCTACCACAAGACCCTCAACATGATCTGGCGGGACGAGGCGACGGTGCTTTCGTATCCGGAGTCCTTCAAAGCCTATCTGAACGGCGGCAACAAGATTCTGGCGGCCACCTACGTTCCCGTTGAGGCCATTCCGGACGAAAACTATGAGTTCACCGGCTGGAAGCTGCCCGACGGCACCCTTTTCTATGACAAGGCGAAGCTCGTCATCGGCGATTTTCGTGACGAGTTTGACTATTCGCAGAGAGATCTTACGCTGATCGCCACCTTCGAGGGCTGTCCGTGGACGCTGACGTTTGATCCCGCCGGCGGCACCGTGGATCCCACCGAAAAGACGGTCCGCTATAACGCCGAGATCGGCGAGCTTCCGGTCCCGACCCGGGCCGGTTATACCTTCCTCGGCTGGTTCACGGCGCAGGACGGCGGCACCGAGGTGACGGCGAAGACGGTCTATGAGAAGACCGAAGACAGCACCATCATCGCTCAATGGGAAGCCAACGACTATACTGTGACCTTGGACGCCAACGGCGGCAAGGTCGAGCCGGACACGCTGACGGTGACCTTTGATACTGAGATCGGTGAGCTTCCGGTTCCGACCCGGCTCGGTTACGCCTTCGGCGGCTGGTATGACAAGCGGGGCAACAAGGTTCTGGACACCACCGTCTATCAGACGGCGGGCGATTCCAAACTGACTGCCCGGTGGCGGGATATCGACCCGATCATTCTGGACGGCGACGAGAGCCATCCCGGCGAAGTCAACCCGGCGACCGGCGCTCCGGTCCTTTCCGGGATGCTGACGCTGGTTTTCGGCGGCTTTGTTCTGCTGAAAAAACATAAATAAGAGAAAAGAAAGAAAAAGCCCGCGGCGAATGCCGAGGGCTTTTTTGTTCAAAGGGACAAAAGAATTTTGATGAAAGCCCGCAAAGGGGGAGGCAGCAAAATTTCGAGAGGACGGAAAGGGGCAAGATCGGGTCGGGAGGCGAAGTTGAGGGCGACGGAGTGACCGAGGAATTCCCCGAAAAAGTTGTCGTTCCAGAAATCCATCTGGAAAAAAGCGCCGGAGGAAAAGCCGCTTTCCGAAAGAGAGACGGCGACAACGGCGAAGAGCGCCAGCGACACGAAAAACAGAAGACCCAGAAAAAACGCCAGACCAAAGGCGCGGAAAAAGGAACGCATGGGGTTCACCTCCGAACAAAGTCTGCCCAAAAAAGGCGAAAACTATGCGGCCAGAAGGCTCACGAGGGCATTGCCTAAAAGACGGGCCGAATATTTCGCCTCCTCGAGGGTGTTGCCGGTGGCGCCGATCTCGATGAGGAGAAGTCCCGGCGAAAGGTCCATGTTGTATTTCCGGTAGTCAAATAAAATCGGGCGGCAAAGACCGGGATAGAGGGTCTCCATCCGGTCGGCCAGAGCGACGGCGAAACGCAGGTTTTCGGGGTAGTTCGGCATATTCATCGTGCCGTCGTCACAGCCGGCGATGATCATGATCTGCGCCGCCTTTTTGCCGTCAATAAGGGCGGTGGGCTTGATGATCTCCCGTTCCGATGGTTCGATGGCGTCCCGGTGAAGGTCGAGACAGACGGTGAGGGAGGGGTATTCCGAAAGCCAGCCGGAAACGGTGACGGCGCTTCGCTGATAGGAGCCTTTATAGCTCGGGTCGTCGTGGAGGGTGTAATCGTGGAGAACGCCGATCCCGTTTTCGGTGAGCACGTCGGCGACTTCGTCGCCGACAGCGGTCATGTTTTCGCTGTAATCGGTGCTTCGCCAGGTGCCGTTGATATCAAAATAGCCCCGGTCCGCCGGTTCAAAGGCCTCCGTCGCGTGGGTGTGGTACAAAAGCACCTGCGGCGTTTCACCGAGGGCGGTGCTCAGCGAAAGACCGGCGGGCGTTTCGAGCATGGCAAGGATTTTTTCCGTGCTCAATTTGGTACAGTTCTTGACGCAGGCGTTTTGATAAGGAATATAAATGCCGCCGGATTTCCCTTTATACTGTACCTCCGTCACTTTGCCCCGATCCTTTTCCGGGACCTCCGGCACCGGTTTTTCCGGTTCGGACCGGTCGGGTACCGCTTCGGGTCCCGGTTCCTCCGGCAAATTTTCCGGAAGAAGAATTTCGTCCTGCTCCACGAGGCTCGCCTCCTCGGACCAAAGGTCGAGGACCGAACCGGGCGAAGCGAAGGCGACGGCGTAATAGAAAAGCGGCGAACCGCTTTTAGCCAACGAAAAAAGTCCGCCGAAAGCGCCGATGGCGGCGAGGACCGCTGCCGCCGTTTTTCCGGCGGCGAAAAGCCGTTTTTTCCAAAGCGCCGCCACCGCCGGGACGGAAACGCTTTTCCATTTTCCCTTGTCCATTCTCTGCCTCCATAAAGACGATTTCACGAAAGGATATGCGGGACGAAAAGCGGATATGATAAAAAGCGGGGACTTCCCAAAAGGCACAACCACATAAGGATGGTTTTTATGACATAAGGAAACCCGCCGAAAAGGAATTTATCCTCTTCGACGGGTTTTTCTTTCGGCTTGAAAAACTAAATTTTTGATTTGAAGAATATTTCATCAACGATGAGTTGATTACCTACTTGGTGTTTAGCATATTCTGTAAAGCCGAGTTTATGCAGTAAACTTTTGCTTGCTTCGTTGGTTTCAAAATGTCCACAATGAATAAACTCCACATTAACATATTGTAAATAGCTACGTAAAGCTTCCTCCATGTACCCTTTTCGCTGAAATGGTACAAAGATTGAGTAGGCAATCGTCCTTCCGTTTCCCAATAGTTTCTTAGCAAGCTCAATAGGTAGTTCTAACTCCACATCAAGTAGAAAGCCAATCATATTCCCAGTGCACTGCTCAATTAAAGAGTAACTTCTGTTCATATCACAGAAACGTTGAAATATCGTTTTTGTTTTTTCAAATTCCATTTCCATAGGAAATCCATAGCCATTGCGCAGTCCTTTATCCGAAATGCCCTCCACGAATGATTTTTCATCAGATGGATTCATTTTCCTGATAGTGATTCTTTCAGTTTGTATTATAGTCATTTTCTCACCTAGTTACTTCCTGAATATAAAACCGACTTAACAATGAATTAGGATTTGCGTTCATCTGTAACGAGCATCGGATTTTGCCGTACAAAATCCACATTCCGAAAAGCTTCCTTACGGGGCTGTCACTAAGGGAAGTCCCCGCTTTCTGTTTTCTTTTTTAATCCAGTTCGAAAGCGCCGGTATAAAGCTGATAGTAGCGGCCCTTCTGGGCGATGAGCTCGTCATGGGTGCCGCGCTCGATGATGCGGCCATGGTCAAGGACCATGATGACATCGGCGTTCTGGACGGTGGAAAGGCGGTGCGCGATGACGAAAACGGTGCGTCCGTACATCAAAGCGTCCATGCCCCTTTGCACGATGGCCTCGGTACGGGTGTCGATGGAGGAGGTCGCCTCATCAAGGATCATGACCGGCGGATCGGCCACCGCCGCGCGGGCGATGGAGATGAGCTGTCGCTGACCCTGGGAAAGACCGGAACCGTCACCCTCAAGGACGGTGTCATAGCCGTGGGGCAGCATCCGGATGAAGGAATCGGCGTCGGCAAGCTGCGCGGCGGCGATACATTCCTCGTCGGTGGCGCCGAGCCGTCCGTAGCGGAGGTTCTCCATCACCGTTCCGGTGAAGAGGTTGACGTCCTGCAGAACAACGCCCATGGAGCGGCGCAAATCGTCCTTTCTCATATCCCGGATGTCGATGCCGTCATAGGTGATGGTGCCGTTCTGGATATCGTAAAAGTGGTTGATAAGGTTCGTGATGGTGGTCTTTCCGGCGCCGGTCGCGCCGACAAGGGCGATCTTCTGGCCGGGTTTCGCGAAGAAGGTCACGTCATAAAGCACCTGTTTGCCCTCAACGTAGGAGAAATCGACGTGGTCGAGGTGCACTTCGCCTTTGAGTTCCCGGTATTCGAAGCTGCCGTCCTCGTGGGGAATTTTCCAGGCCCACTGTTCGGTGCGCTCTTCCGTTTCCTCAATGGTGCCGTTTTGCATGGTGCAGTTGACCAAAGTGACGGTGCCGTTATCCTCCTCCGGTTCCTCGTCAATGAGCTCAAAAATGCGCTTCGCGCCGGCGATAGCCATGATGACGGAGTTGACCTGCTGGGAGACGTTGCCGATGGGACGGAAGAAGCTCCGGGACAGTTGGAGGAAGGAGGCGATGGTGCCGAGGGTCAGAACGCCGATGCCCCGAAGGCTCACGTTCGTGACGCCGGTGATGGCGAGGAAGCCGCCGACGATGGCGATGATGACGTAAAGAACGGAACCGAGGCCGTTCATCAGCGGCATCATGGTGTTGCCGACGGTGGAAGCTTTGGTGGCGTTGGCGCAGTAATCGACGTCGTGCTCGTCAAAGCCCGCTTCGGCTTCGTCCTCGTGGTTAAAGACCTTGACGACCTTCTGACCGTCGATCATTTCCTCGATATAGCCGTTCATGGAGCCGAGGGATTTCTGGGCGTTCATGAAATATTTGCCGGAACGCTGGGTGATCTTGCCGACCATTTTGAGCATGAAGAAGCTGAAAACGACGACGATGAGGGTGAGCCAGAGGCTCTGGAGCATCATGGCGCAGAAGACGGTGACGATGGTGAAAAGGGAGTCGATGACCTGCGGCAGGCTTTTGGAGAGCATTTCCCGCAGGGTATCGGCGTCGTTGGTATAGTGGCTCATGATGTCGCCGTGGGAATGGGTGTCGAAATATTTGATGGGAAGGCGCTGCATGTGGCCGAACATTTTGTCACGGATATCTTTCAGAATGTTCTGGGTGATCTTCGACATGGTGCGGTCATAGAAGAACGAACTGAGGATGCCGACGATATAGATCACCGCCATGACGCAGAGAGCGCCGATGAGAGCGGTGTACGTGGGGTTCGAAACGCCAATGAGCGGGGTGATGTAGTCGTCGATGAGCTTTTCGATGAAAACCGCGCCGGCGACGCCGGAAATACTGCTCAGAATGATGCAGAGGACGACGAAGATGACACGGATACGGTATTTTTTGAAATAGCCGAGAAGGCGGCGGACGGTGCCCATATCCACGTTTTTGACGGAAGCGCCTTCGGGGCGTTTGGCCGGTTTAGTCATCGGACATACCTCCTTTCATCTGGGATTCATAGACTTCACGGTAGATTTCGCTGGTTTCCAGAAGCTCCTCATGGGTGCCCATGGCGACGATCTTGCCCTCGTCCATGACGAGAATTTTGTCGGCGTCCATGACGGAGGCGATCCGCTGGGCGATGATGAGCTTCGTGGTGTTGGGAATTTCCTCGGCGAAGGCTTTGCGGATCAGGGAATCGGTCTTGGTATCGACGGCGCTGGTGGAGTCGTCGAGAATGAGGATCTTCGGCTTTTTAAGAAGGGCCCGCGCGATGCAGAGCCGCTGTTTCTGGCCGCCGGAAACGTTCCGGCCTTCCTGTTCGATATAGGTGTCGTAACCGTCCTCCCGTTCCTCGACGAACTGGTGCGCCTGCGCCAGTTTACAGGCGTGGACGATCTCCTCGTCGGTGGCGTCGGGGTTGCCCCAACGGAGGTTCTCTTTGATGGTGCCGGAGAACAGGACGTTTTTCTGGAGCACCATGGCGACGGCGTCACGCAGGGTGACAAGGTCGTAGTCCCGCACGTCGATGCCGCCGACTTTGACCGAGCCTTCGGTGACGTCATAAAGCCGGGGGATCATCTGGACAAGGGTGGATTTGGAAGAACCGGTGCCGCCGATGATGCCGACGGTCTCGCCGGATTGGATCGCGACGTTGATATTGTCGAGGCAGTATTTGTCGGAGGTCTCCGAATAGCGGAAGCGGACGTTTTCGAAGGTGATGGAGCCGTCCGGCACTTCATAAACGGGGTGTTCGCCGTTGGCAAGGTCGCTCTTTTCGGTAAGGACCTCGCAGATACGCTCGGCGCTTTCCCGGGCGATGACCGCCATGACGAAGACGAAGGAGAGCATCATGACGCTCATCAGAATCTGCATGGAATAGGAGATAAGGCTCATGAGGTTGCCGGTGGAAAGACCGAGCGCCGGATCGCCGCCGCTGGCGACAATGGCGTGCGCGCCGATCCACGAAATGAGGATCATACAGCCATAGGCGCAGGTCTGCATCAAAGGTCCGTTCCAGGCGAGGTTCATTTCCGCGTGGGTGAAGTCCTTCCGGATGTCCTCGGAGGTGGCTTTGAATTTATCCATCTCGTGGGTCTCCCGGATGAAGGATTTGACGACACGGACGCCGTCGAGGTTCTCCTGAACGGTGCGGTTGAGCTTATCATAGGTGCGGAAGACCCGTTTGAAGATGGGGTGGGTCTTATTCATAATGATCAGAAGGCCGCCGGCCAAAATCGGGATGCAGAGGACGAAGATGATGGCGATTTTGGGATAGATGCGGAACGCGAAGATACTGGAAAAGATCATCATCATCGGGGAGCGGAACGCGCCGCGGATGAGCATCATATAGGCGTTCTGGACGTTCTGCACATCGGTGGTCATACGGGTGATGAGGCTCGAGGTGGAGAATTTGTCGATGTTGGAGAACGAAAAGTCCTGGATATTGTAGTACATATCGTGGCGCAGGTTTTTGGCGAAGCCGCAGGAAGCCGCCGCGCAGCACCGTCCGGCGAGGTTGCCGAACAGAATGACCATCGCCGCCGCGATGAGAAGGATAACGCCGTACTTGGTGATGGCCGCCATGTCGCCGGCGTTGATGCCGAGGTCGATGAGGTCCGCCATCACAAAGGGGATGATGACCTCCATAATGACCTCGACGGTCACAAAAGTCGCCGAGAGGATCGACAGCGTCTTATACTCCCGGATCGATTTGGCAAGTGTTTTGATCATGAATGTTCCTCCAAGGTGTTTTCAAGATTTTGGGACAGGCGCTCGAGGTAGCCACGGAATTCGGTCAGTTCCTTCTGGCTGAAACCGGCGGTGAGCTTCGCTTCCAGGTCGGCGTTGTTGCTCCGCATAAGGCTTAAAATCTCTTCGCCGCGCTTTTTAAGCGTCAGTTTTTTGAGGCGCGCGTCATAATCGACGCTCTGCCGCTCGATAATTCCGTTTTTGACCAGAAGATCGACGTTTTTCGAGGCGGTGGAGCGGGTGATCTCAAAATCCCGTTCCAGATCCTTCTGGAAAACGTCCCGGTCGCCATGGTCGCCGATATAGGCGATGATCCAGCCGTTGGCGCCGATGGCTCGTTCGATCTCCTGGTGGCGGCTGGTCGAAAACAGAGCCCGGAGCATTTTCCGGGAAAGACACCGCAGTTCCACGTTGAGCGGGTGAACGCTTGTCATAAAAGTTCCTCCTTTTTAAGAAGTTGTTCGCTATCGAACTGTTGAACACTCAACAATTATACGCTTCCGAAAGGAATTTTGCAACCGGAAAAACGAAAATTTACAAGTTTTTAAAAACCCTTGCTTTTCCCTTCCGTTTGGTGTATTCTTTAGAATAGTAATCAATAGGAGGGTATGGAATGCGTACCGAAATCACCTATAACGGAAAAAAATACAACATGATCGAAAACGGCGCCTATAAAGACGACAACGGCTATTATGTCGTGCACGTCTATGATCCGCTCGAGCAGCCCGATATGTACGGCTGGCAGAACAGCTTTTATGTCCGTGCCACCGATCCGGATTGCCAGAACATCATCGAAGTCCGTGCCTGGTGCCCGTACAACAAGATCGACGGTTTCCTTTGAGAAAAACGAAAAGAGCCCCCTTTGGGGGGCTCTTTTTTTGTTGATTTTTAAGGCCTTCCCCCTCGGGGGAAGGTGGCAGCCGTAGGCTGACGGATGAGGGGCTTTGAAGGTCTGATTTTGGGAAATGAGGAGCAATCTTGCGCCCCTTGTTAAAGGGGAGAGGGCCACGAAGTGGCGAGGGGA
>CALCUE010000004.1 GCA_937906945.1 uncultured Clostridia bacterium
ATCGACGAAGGCCGTTTAACCGGAACGAGTCCGGTCAGAAACGGCCTTCGCTTTCCGTAAAACACGGTGGCAGAAGGCGGCAAAGCCGCCGGCGCTCCCGCGCCAAAACGGCGTTTGGGAAAAAATTCCGGGAATGGAACGGGGAAAAAGACAAAATCTAACGAAAAGGGGATGAGAAATTGGAGGGATATTTTTTGCGTGTCGAGCAGGAAACGGCGCGGTTTTATGAGAAAATCGCCGAAAAGACCGGAAAAACCACGGAAACGGTCATGGCGGAAACGCTCTTTCGCCTGGCGGGAAACGTTTCCCTTTCGGCGCTTTCGGAAAAACGGAAGGAACGGTAAAAAAGAGGAAAGGCTTTTCGGCCTTTCCTCTTTTTTATTGATTTTTTCAGGAAGAAAGACTATACTTATCATAGATTTTTATTTTCTCCTTTCGGGAGGTACGTTATGAAGATTTTATCCATTGAGTCATCCTGCGACGATACCGGCGCCGCCGTTATCGAGGACGGGCGGAAGATCCTTTCCTCGGTCATCAATACGCAGGTCGAGGAACACGGCCTTTACGGCGGCGTCGTGCCGGAAATCGCTTCCCGGCGGCACACCGAAAACATTGTCGGCGTGGTGGAAAAAGCCCTTGCCGACGCCGAAACGACGCTGGACGATATTGACGCCATCGGCGTCACCGCGGCGCCGGGTCTGATCGGAGCGCTTCTGGTCGGCGTCAACTTCGCCAAAGGTCTTTCCCTCGCCACCGGGAAACCGCTTGTTCCGGTGCACCACCTCAAAGGTCACATCGCCGCCAACTATCTGGCCCATCCGGAACTGGAACCGCCGTTCCTCTGCCTTGTGGTCTCCGGCGGTCATAGCCATATCGTGGAGGTTTCCGATTACACCCATTTCAAAATTCTCGGTAAGACGAGGGACGACGCCGCCGGCGAAGCCTTCGACAAGGCGGCGAGAGCCATGGGTCTTCCGTATCCGGGCGGCGTTTACCTCGACAAAGAGGCCGCCAAAGGGAACCCCAAGGCTTTTCAGCTTCCGAAACCCCGGGTGGAGGGTTCTCCCCTCGATATGAGCTTTTCGGGACTCAAGACCGCTGTCGTGAATATTTTACATAACGCCGAACAGAGAGGCGAAACGGTCAATATTCCCGACCTTTGCGCCTCGTATCAGAACGTCATCTGCCACGCGTTGGTGGATCGGCTGATGATCGCCGCCACCGAAGGCGGTTACAAGACCGTCGTCGCCGCCGGTGGTGTTTCCGCCAATTCCGGCCTTCGGGCGCTTTTGGATCGGGAATGTAAACGCCGCCATCTGCGGCTTTTTGTGCCGCCGCTGGAACTTTGCGGCGACAACGGCGCCATGATCGGTTCCCAGGCGTATTATGAAGCGAAGGCCGGGCATTTTACCGATCTTTCGCTCAACGCCCGACCCACCATGCCCATTGACGAAGATTTTGATTTTATCTGACGGGAGGAACGACAATGACGAACAATTCCCACGTTTTACAATGGATCGAAGAAATGAAGGCGCTGACAAAACCGGACCAAGTGGTCTGGATCACCGGCGAGGAGGATCAGCTGGAGGCTCTTCGCAAGGAGGCCGTGGATACCGGCCTTATGGAGCGCCTTGATGAGAAAAAATTCCCCGGCTGCCTTCTCCACCGCACCAAACCCAACGACGTTGCCCGGGTGGAGGCGAGAACGTTTATCTGCACGACGAAAAAAGAGATGGCCGGTCCCACCAACAACTGGGTCGAAAAAAACGAGATGCTGGCGCGGCTTCATCCGCTGGTGGACGGCGGCATGAAGGGCCGCACCATGTATATCATTCCCTATTCCATGGGACAGCTCGGTTCGCCCTTCGCCAAGGTCGGTCTGGAGCTCACCGACAGCATTTACGTCGTCCTCAATATGGCCATTATGACGAGAATGGGGCAGGCGGCGCTGGATCAGCTCGGTGACAGCGAGGATTTTGTAAAGGGACTTCACTGTTCCCTCGACGTGGACGAGGAGAACCGCTATATCGTCCAGTTCCCGGAGGACAACGCGATCTGGTCTCTGAACTCCAACTACGGCGGCAACGTCCTTCAGGGCAAAAAGTGCTTCGCTCTTCGGATCGCCTCCTGGCAGGGTTGGAAAGAGGGTTGGATGGCGGAGCATATGCTCATTCTCGGCATTGAGAACCCGCAAGGCGAAATCAAATACGTCACGGCGGCGTTTCCTTCCGCCTGCGGCAAAACGAACCTTGCCATGCTGATCCCGCCGGAATTTTATAAAAAACAGGGCTATAAGGTCTGGTGCGTCGGCGACGACATCGCCTGGCTTCGGATCGGAAAAGACGGCCGCCTTTGGGCGGTGAACCCGGAAAACGGCTTTTTTGGCGTCGCGCCGGGCACCAACGAAAAATCGAACCCCAACGCCCTTGCTTCCGTTAAGAAAAACACCATTTTTACCAACGTGGCGCATGACCTTGACCAGAACACCGTCTGGTGGGAGGGATTGGACAAAAATCCGCCGGAAAACGCCATCGACTGGAAGGGGAACCCCTGGCACGCTTCCACCGCGACGGAAAAAGCCGCGCACCCCAACAGCCGCTTTACCGCGCCGGCAAAGAACTGCCCCTGCGTCAGCCCGAAATTTGATGACCCGGAGGGCGTGCCGATCTCGGCCATGATCTTCGGTGGCCGCCGTGCCAGAACCGCGCCCCTTGTTTATCAGTCCCGGGATTGGAAACACGGCGTTTTCGTCGGTTCCACCATGGCGTCCGAAACGACGGCGGCCGCTTCCGGCGCTGTCGGTGTGGTGCGTCGGGATCCGATGGCGATGCTTCCGTTCTGCGGCTACCACATGGGCGATTATTTCCAGCACTGGCTCGACATGGGCGAAAAGCTTGGTGACAAAGCGCCGAAAATTTTCAACGTCAACTGGTTTAGAACCGACGGCGAGGGGAATTTCCTCTGGCCGGGCTTCGGCGACAATATGCGGGTTCTGATGTGGATTCTGGGACGCTGCGACGGCAGTGCCGACGCTATGGAAACGCCCATCGGCTTCGAGCCGAAGCCGGAGGACATCGAGACCGAAGGCAGCGGCCTTACGGCGGAGCGGATCGCCGAGCTTCTGACCGTTGACAAGGACCTTTGGAAAGAGGAAGCCGCCGGCATCGAGGAATTTTATAAAAAATTCGGCGACAAGCTTCCGAAAGAGCTTTCGGAAGAACTGGAGACCCTCAAAAAGAATCTGGAATAAAATCGTCTAGGAGGAAGTCTATGGTCTCTTTGCGTTTGCTTGAGAAAAGTGACCGGGAGCGATTTATTAAAGATAATCAATATGCTTTCAAATATGGAGCGCTGGAAGAATTCGGCCGCCGTGACGAGCATTTTGAGGAGGAAGGAGAAATCATCTCGCGAAAAACCATTGAAGATTCCATAGACGGGGGGATCGCCTACCGGATTGTCGAGGACGGGCGATTTGTCGGTGGCCTTGTACTACGAATTGATGGGGAACGAGGTGATTTGGAGCTTCTGTTTATATCGCCGGATGCGCATAGCCGTGGGATCGGAACGGCGGCATGGCAGGCGGTGGAAGCTCTGTATCCGGGGGTAAAAGTCTGGGAGACCTGTACCCCCTATTTTGAAAAAAGAAATATTCATTTTTATATCAATAAATGTGGATTTCAAGCCGTCGAGTTTTTTAACCGGAAGCATCCGGATCCGAACGATCCGGAAAATGACGGATCGGATGAGATGTTTCGTTTTCAAAAAATCATAAAATAAAAAATTGCCGGGAAGGAGGAATCCTTTCCGGCGTTTTTTTACAGCTTTTTACAAATCCGTCATAGTGTGATTTTTACGCATCCACCATTGGGACGTTCCACCTCGCAGAGCACCCATCCGGGATGCTGACGGCGAAAGCGGTTCAGTTCTTTGAGGAGGGCGGCGGTTTGGCGCTTGGTGACCGTTACGCCGTAGGACTTCAGAGAAGAAGAGATAAAAGAAGCCGTCAGACGGTTAAAAATCATGCCGGAGGGAAGGGAAAGCCGGACGGTTTCTTTCCCGTTTTCCGTGATAAGAACGTTCATGGCTCATTCCACAAAGATGCGGACCGTATCGCCTTCCGCCGATTCGACTTCCACCAGATTGCCGATGGCGCCGGAGCGGGCCAGATCCAGAATCTGCGCCCAGTCAATGTCTTTGAGGGCGATGTTTCCGGAAATTTCCGGCATCGCGATGCCGGCATCGAGCAGCGATTGAACAAGTGTTACGGGAAGGTTGACCCGCACCTTGTTTCCGTCGTTGGTATCCACCAGGATCCGAAGGATCCGGTCTTTGATCTCTTTTCGGCCTTCTTCGGAAAAGCGAACCTCCGGTTCCGGCTCCTTTTTGCCGGACAGCAGTTCGTCCACGGTCACACCCAAAATCCCGGCCAGTTTCGGCAGCAGGCTGATGTCGGGGCAGGTCTGGTCGTTTTCCCATTTGCTTACCGCCTGGGGACTGACCAGCAGCATCTCGGCAAGATCATCCTGCCGGAGATTTTTTTTCCGCCGCAGGGCGGCGATTCTTTTTCCAAGGGTCGTTTCCATTTCCAAACCTCCTTTTGTCGATGGCTTCATTATAGCGTTTCCCGGGGCGCTTGTAAATGAATTATCGGTTGACAGAGCGCTTTTTCGCTCAACAAACAGGGGATTTTTCACTCAACCGCCGGTTGAGTGGACAAAAAATCCCGAAGCAGGGCGCTTCGGGATTTCCGGTATGTTAAAAATCGATGGTCTCAAAGGACTTTTCGGATCTTCGCACGGCAAAAACGGTGAGAAGAAGAAAAGCGGCAAGTCCCAGGAGAAAGACGGAAAATTGCGGCGTGAAAGGCGAGAAACCGAGAGAGAAAAACGGAGAAAGACCGGGGAAAAAGTGCAGAGCCTCCGACACCGTGACGAGCAGAAGGGAAAAGACGAGATAGAGGATAAAAGGCTTTCCGAAATAATAGGCGGTTTTGAAAAAGCCGCGGACGAAAAGAAAATTGAAAAGTCCGAAAAGCAGGAGGGAAAGACCGAGAAAGGTAAAATTCGCGCCCATCAAAGCGTTGGAAACATAGACGGAGGCTTTGGAAAGAACCGCCATCCGCAGAAGCGTCAGACCCGTCATCAGAAGGAAGCCGGAAAGCTCCAGGAAAAGGACGAAAACAAATTTTCCTTTGACAACGTCCTTTTTCGCGATGGGAAGCAGAAGGGAAAAACCGATATCGTTGTTTTCCCGGGTGGTCTGGAAGGAATAAAAAATGCCGAGGGTGATGAAAAAAGCGCCTAAGAGGATGGGGTAGCCGGGAACGAGCGTCAGAAAACCGGCCACAAGAAAGAAGAACGAAAGCGGCGAAGCCGCAAGGCGAAGTTCCTTAAAAAACAGTTTTTTCATGCGCGCGCCTCCTTTTCAAGCCGGAGAATGGTCTCTTCCAGCGTTTCGCCAGGGTTTCCGAGCTTTTTTTGGAAGCCCTCTTTGCTGTCGGCAAGGACAATTTCGCCTTTTCGGATATAGACGATCCGGTCGGCGCATTTTTCGAGGTCGGAGATGATATGGGTCGAAAAAAGGATGGAAACGCCTTTTTCTTTCAGCGTGACGAAAAGATCGGTCAGTTCGTCCCGGGAAAAAGGATCGAGACCGCTGGTCGGTTCGTCGAGGATCAGAATTTCGGCGTGGTGGGAAAGAGCTAACAGAAGGTTCACTTTGACTTTCATGCCCTCGGAAAGTTCCGACGGCGTTTTGTTTTCATCCAGTGAGAAAAGAGCGAGATAGCTTCGGTAGGCCTTTTCGTCCCAGTTCGGATAGAAGCTTTTGGTGACCGATACCAGTTCCCGAAGCGTCTTTTTGGGATAATAGTTGACAGCGCCGGTGGAAAAGCCGAGGCGCTTTTTGATCTCGATCTCGTTTCCGGCCAACGGCAGACCGAAATAGCTTACTTCGCCGCCGGTGGGATGAACGAGATTCAGCATGGCTTTGAGGGTGGTCGTTTTTCCGGCGCCGTTCTGGCCGATAAAACCGGTGATCGTTCCCTCCTCAAGAGAAAAAGAGACGTCCCGGAGAGAAAAGCCGGGATAGTCCTTGGAAAGATGGCGTACTTCACAGAGATTCATGGCTGCATCCCTCCGAAGACCCGCTCCCGCAAAAGGGAAAATTCCGCTTTCGGCGGAATGGCGATGCCGAGCTGTTCATCGCCGAGCAGAAGAAGGGTATCGCCCGGCTTGATGTCAAAGAGTTCCCGGGCCTGTTTCGGAATGACGATCTGACCCTTTTCACCGACGGTGGCGGTCCAGGCGTATTTTCCGTGAGGAGTGTTTCTCGCTTCCATGGAATACCTCCTAATAGTATGATTTGTATAACAAATTATACCTCTTTTAATTTTCATTGTCAAGAAGGAAGCGGCTTTTTTCCGTTCCCTCGTTGCAAGGAGGAAAAAACTGTGCTATAGTTAATCTGTATAAGTATGGAAAGGAGCGGGTCTTTTTGAACGAAGCGGAAAAAAGCCTTTTGGCGGCACGGCGGGAGATCGAGGATGTTGACCGGGAGATGGCGGCGCTTTTTGAGCGGCGGATGGCCCTTTCTGAAACCGTCGCCGAAGCGAAAACGGCTCTCGGGCTTTCGATTACCGATAAAAAGCGGGAAGCGGCGCTTTTGGAACGAAACGGCGCTTTTTTGCGGTACCCGGCGTTTTTGCCCTATTATGAAACCTTCCTCAAAACGGAATTCGCCCTTTCCAAACGCTATCAGCGGCAGGTTTTGGGGGCGTTTCCGGAGTGGCTGACCTTTGGGGTCGGCGCTTTGGCAAAGGTCGGCGAGGTGTTCGACCTTGACCGGAAGGTGCTCGTCGTCACCGATTCTGGCATTCCGAAGGAGTACGTCGAAGCGGTGCTCAAAGCGGCGAAGGAACCGGTGCTTTTCATGCTCGACGAGGGCGAAAGGAGCAAGAACCTCAAAAACTGGGAGCGGCTTTTGAGCACGATGGAGGAGAACGGCTTCGACCGGGGTTCCGCGGTGGTCGCCGTTGGCGGCGGGATGGTTTCGGATCTTAGCGGGTTCGCCGCGGCAAGCTTTCTTCGCGGTATTGATTTTTATACCGTGCCGACATCCCTTTTAGCGCAGGTGGACGCCGCCGTCGGCGGCAAAACCGGGGTCGATTTCGGTGGCTATAAAAACGCCGTCGGCGCGTTTTATCCCGCCAAAGGCGTTCTGGTCGATCCCGAGGTTTTGAAGACGCTGCCGGAACGGCACCGGAAAAACGGGTTGGCGGAAGCCGTTAAGACGGCGGCGCTTTTTGATCCGGAACTTTTTGAAAAATTGGAAAACGGGACGGCGACGGACGAGGAACTGGCGCGGCGCTGCCTTCTGGCGAAGCTTGCCGTTGTTGAAGAGGACGAAAGGGAGAAGGGAAGCCGGAAGCTTCTCAACTTCGGGCACACTCTGGGGCACGCTATTGAAAGCGCCGGGAATTTTTCCCTCCTCCACGGGGAATGTGTCGCCCTTGGGATGCCGCCGTTTTGCGGCGAAGACGTGAAAAAACGGCTGGTCGGCGTTTTGAAAAAAGCGGGACTGGAAACGGAATATCACGGCGACGCAAAGGCGCTTTATGATGCCCTTTTGCACGATAAAAAAATTAAAAACGGCGTTCTGACGGCGGTTTTTCTGCCGGAGATCGGAAAGCCGGTTTTGAAAACTTTGGACGAAGCGTCCATCCGGACGCTTTTAGACGATTTTTGCGAGGGAGGTGTGGAACCATGAAAGAGAGTTTTGGGGACTTTGTGAACCTGACTTTGGCCGGAGAAAGCCACGGAAAAGCGATCGTCGCGGTGCTTTCCGGTTTTCCGGCGGGGCTTTCGGTCTCGGAGGAAGCAATCGCTTCGGCGCTTTCACGCCGCCGTCCGAGCGGAATTGGTTCCACCGCCCGGCGGGAAGAGGATCAATTTGAGATTCTTTCCGGCATTTTTCAAGGAAAGACCACCGGCGCTCCCATCACCTTCCTTTTGCCCAACGGCGACGTGGATGATGGCCCTTATGAGGAGGAAAAAGGGATCGCGAGACCTTCCCACGCCGATTACACGGCATGGGTACAGTCCGGCGGCTTCAACGATTACCGTGGCGGTGGCCGGTTCAGCGGTCGGCTTACCGTAGGATTGGTGGCGGCGGGCGCTTTGGCCATCGAAGCCCTTCGGCAAAAAGGAATCCAAATCGGGACCCATATCGCCGCCTGCGGCGGCGTTTCGGATAGAACCTTCCAAAACTATGACGAGGATTTTGCCGCTCTTTCGGAAAAAGGCTTCGCCGTTCTTTCAAAAGAGGCGGAAGCACTGATGAAAGAAGCCATCGAAAAAGCCGCCGCAGACGGCGACAGCGTTGGCGGCATCCTTGAAACGGCCATTACCGGCGTTCCCGCCGGTTTGGGCGCGCCGTGGTTCGATTCCGTCGAAAGCCGCCTTTCCCACCTTTTGTTCAGCGTTCCGGCGGTCAAGGGCGTGGAATTCGGCGACGGGTTCGCCATGGCAAACGGTACCGGAAGCCAAATGAACGATCCTATTCGTATAAAAGACAATAAAATATACACAGAGTCTAACCATAACGGCGGTATCAACGGCGGCATCACGAACGGAATGCCGATTTTGTTCCGCACCGCCATCAAACCGACGCCTTCCATCGCCAAAGAGCAGAAGACGGTGAACTTTCTGACCGGTGAGGAAACGACGGTCGAAATCCGGGGACGGCACGACCCGGCCATCGTTTCCCGGGCGGCGGTCATCATGGATTCGGTATCGGCGCTGGTGCTCTGCGATTTCATGAGCCGGCGGTTCGGCGAAAACTGGCTTTCGGGAGAGACGGTATGAAATACGGTCTGATCGGAAAACCGCTGGCGCAAAGCTTTTCGCCGTTTTTGCACGAAAAGCTGGGAAGCGCTCCTTACGAGCTTTGCGAAAAAGAGCCGGAGGAACTGGAAAAATTTTTCAGCGAGCGGGATTTTCGCGGCGTCAACGTGACGATCCCTTATAAAAAAGCGGTGATCCCCTTTTTGGACGAGCTTTCGCCGACGGCGAAAGAAATCGGCAGCGTCAACACCGTCTGGAACGAAAATGGGCGGCTTTTCGGGGAGAACACCGATTTTTACGGTCTTTCGGCGCTTTTGGAGCGGGAAAAGATCGACCTTTCCGGGAAAACGGTTCTGATTTTGGGAAGCGGCGGCACCGGAGCCACGGCAAAAGCCGTGGCGAAAGCCAAAGGCGCCAAGGCGATTTTTACGGCAAGCCGGAAGCCTTTTGGCGACTTCATTTCTTACGAAAAAGCGGAGGAATGGGGAGAAACCATCGACGTTCTCATCAATACCACCCCCTGCGGCATGGTGCCGGAAACGGAAAAGTTGCCCCTTTCGTTGGCGGCGTTTCCGAACCTTTCGGCGGTGGTGGACGTCATTTACCGTCCTCTTCGGACGAAGCTTCTCCTTGAGGCCGAGACAAAAGGCATAAAAACCGCCGGCGGTCTTACGATGCTGGCGGCTCAGGCGGTCAAATCGGCGGAGCTGTTTTTGGGGACGACGTTCCCGGAGGAAAAAGCGGAGGAACTTTACCGGCTTCTTTTGGAAAAGGAGCGGAATATCGTATTGATCGGACTTCCCGCCTCGGGGAAGACGACGGTGGGGCGGTTTTTGGCCGAAAAGCTCGGCAAGGCGTTTTTTGACAGCGACGAGATGATCGAAAAGCGGCTCGGAAAATCCATTCCGGAAATTTTTCGGGAGGAAGGGGAAGCCTTTTTCCGCAAGAACGAGGAAGAAATTCTTTTGGAGCTTGCCCGAAAACGGGGCGCTGTGATCGCCACCGGCGGCGGCTCCGTTCTTTCCGAAAAGGCTATGACGGCCCTTCGGCAAAACGGAATTCTTGTCTTTCTGGACAGACCGCTCGAAAAGCTTTCCGTCGGAGAAGACCGGCCAACAGCACCGGACCGGGAGGCGCTTTTGTCCCTTGCGAAAAAACGGCGGCCGCTTTATGAAAAATGGGCGGATTTTACCGTTTCGGGGGACAAAACCGCCGAAGAAAGCGCCGGGGAAATTGAGGAAACCTTAAAGAAATAAGGATGATACCATGAAATTTTTGATTTTGAACGGACCGAACCTCAACCTTTTGGGGAAACGGGAACCGGAAATTTACGGAACGACGACCTATGAGGAACTGGTGGCGCAGGTTCAGGCCCATGCCGAGGAAAAGAGCGTTTTTGTGGAATTTTTGCAGTCGAACCACGAGGGCGACCTTGTGGACGCCATCCAGAAAGCCGACGGCGTTTTTGACGGCGTTATCCTCAACGCGGCGGCCTATACCCACACGAGCGTCGCTCTTCTGGACGCCATCCGGGCCGTTTCGGTGCCGGTGGCGGAGGTCCATCTTTCCGACCCGGACAAGCGGGAGGATTTTCGCAAAGTGAATTTTGTCCGACCGGCGGCGGTGGTCTCCGTAGTCGGAAAAGGCGTTTCGGGCTATTGCGAGGCGCTGGATCTTCTGATCGAAAAGTTCGGCTGAGAAGAAGGGAGGGAGCGGCGTTTGAAAGCGGTGTTTGAACCGAAAACGGGGGAAGGCGTTTGGAACGCCGTTCCGTCCAAAAGTCTTTCCCACCGGGCACTTTTAGCGTCGGCGCTGGCTTTGGGGGAAAGCCGGATTAAAAATCTTTCCCGTTCCGACGACGTTTTACGAACGGCGGATTGTCTCCGGCGGCTCGGTGCTCAAATCGAGGAAACGGAAAACGGCGTTGCCGTTTCCGGCTTTTCGCCGGAAGAAATTTTGGAGGGAACGGAACTTTTCTGCGGGGAAAGCGGCTCGACGCTGCGGTTTCTGATCCCGCCGGTTCTGCTTTCCGGCAAAACGGTGACCTTTTATGGCACTGGACGACTTTTTGAACGGCCGCTTTCCGTCTATGAAACGCTGGCGAAAGAGCGGGGCTTTCTTTTTGAGCACGGCGAAAACTCACTGACCGTTCGGGGAAAGTTGGAGCCGGGGGATTTTTCCCTTCCGGGGAACGTCAGCAGCCAGTTCGTGACGGGACTTTTGTTCGTTCTTCCGCTTTTGGAGGGGGAAAGCCGGCTTTTGCTTTCCGAAAAGCCGGAAAGCCGACCCTATATCGATCTGACTCTTGAAACACTGCGGCGCTTCGGAATTTCGGTCTCCGAGGTTTCGGAAACGGAATTTCGGATCCCCGGAAAACAGAAGTATCACCCGGCGGACGTTACCGTTGAGGGTGACGAATCGAACGCCGCCTTTTTCGCGGCGCTTCGGGCGCTTGGCTCCGATATCAGGATCGAGGGTCTTTCGCCGGAGACGAAGCAGGGCGACCGGGTTTTCCGGAAGGCGCTTTCGGCCCTTTCGGAGGGCTGTCCGGTTATTGACCTCGGCGACTGTCCCGACCTTGGACCGGTTCTTTTCGCCGTGGCCGGCGCCAAAAACGGAGCGGTTTTCCAAAACGTCCGGCGGCTTCGCCTTAAGGAAAGCGACCGCCTTGCCGCCATGACGGAAGAACTTTCCAAATTCGGCGTCACGGTAACGGTTTCGGAAAACGGGGCGACGGTCTCGCCGGGACTTTCGGCGCCGAAAGAGCCGCTTTTTTCCCATAACGACCATCGGATCGCCATGGCGCTTTCGGTGCTTCTGACGAAGACCGGCGGCGAACTTTTTGGGGCGGAATGTGTTTCCAAAAGCGACCCGGACTTTTTTGAGGCGCTTCGGCGGCTCGGTTTTGCCATCACTTTGGAGTGAAAGGATCTTCTCCGAAAGGAGTTTTATACGATGAACATGAATTTTTTCCGAAAACTTCCCGTTCCGCAGGAGGTCAAGGCGCAGTTTCCGCTGACCGGGGAACTGGAAAAACTGAAAAAAGAGCGGGATCGGGAGCTTTCGGCCATTTTTACCGGGGAATCGGACAAATTTCTCCTGGTGATTGGACCCTGTTCCGCCGACCGGGAGGATTCGGTGCTGGAATATCTTCGCCGGCTTTCCCGTCTGCAGGAGAAAGTGGCCGATAAAATTTTTATCGTGCCACGGCTTTATACCGGGAAACCCCGTTCCGCCGGGGACGGTTATATGGGTTTTCTGCATCAGCCGGACCCCGACGCCGAGCCGGATCTTCTCAAAGGCCTTGTTTCGGTGCGGGAATTTCATCTTCGAGCGCTTCGGGAGACCGGTTTTTCCTGCGCGGACGAGATGCTCTATCCGGAAAACCACCGCTATTTTTCCGATCTTTTAGCCTATGTGGCGGTGGGTGCCCGTTCGGTGGAAGATCAGCAGCACCGGCTGACCGCCAGCGGTCTCAAAATCCCGGTGGGGATGAAAAATCCCACCGGCGGCGACCTTTCCGCCATGGTGAACGCCATCGCGGCGGCGCAGATTCCGCACCGGTTCCTTTATAGGGGCTGGGAAGTGGAAAGTACCGGAAACCCGCTGGCCCACGGGATCTTGCGCGGCTATCACGACCAAAACGGAAACGCCGTGCCCAATTACCGCACCGGGGATCTTTGGAAAGCCGCCGAAAAAATGGAGGAAAAAGCCCTTCAAAATCCGGCGCTTCTGGTGGACACCAACCACGCCAATTCCGACAAGGATTATTTGCGGCAGGGCGACATCGCCCTTTCCGTCCTCCAAAGCCGGAACGACCATCCGACGCTTCGAAATCTTGTGAAAGGGCTTATGATCGAAAGCTATCTGGAGGACGGCTGTCAGCCGGTCGGCGGCGGTGTTTTCGGAAGATCCATCACCGACCCCTGCCTCGGTTGGGAAAAAAGCGAGCGGCTTATTTACGAAATTGCCGAAAAACTGTGAGGGAAACGATGAGTAAGACGAAAATTTTGTGTTATGGCGATTCCAATACCTTCGGCTATGACCCCGACAGCGACTGGGGACGGTACCCGGAAACGGTGCGCTGGGTGGAAAAGCTCGGCGTTCTGCTCGGCGACGGTTACGAGGTGGCGAACGAGGGACTCAACGGACGGACGACGGCCTATGACTGGCTCGAAGGCTCTTTGCGGAACGGTTTGACGGCGTTTACGCCTTGTCTGGAACGGCAGAACCCGGTGGACGTGCTCATTTTCATGCTCGGCACCAACGACTGTTCCAGCGACCTTTCCCTTCCGGTTGAGAAAATCGTTGAAGGACTGGAAAAACTGGTGCTCAAAGCGAAGGAAGAGGCGAAAACCGCCGACGGGAAGGAACCGGTTTTGGTGCTCATCGCGCCGGCGGCCATCGGGGAGAATTACGTCGGGACGGTGTTCGCTCATCAGCTGGACGACGGCTCGGTGGTAAAATCCCGGGCGCTTGCGGTGCCTTACCGGGCGCTTGCCGAAAAATACGGCGCGCTTTTTCTCGACGCTTCCGATTTAGAGGTTTCGCCGAGGGACTGCGAACACCTGACCGTGGAAAGCCACCGGCTTTTGGCCGAGCGGGTCTTTGAGCTATTGAAGAAAAACGGGATATAAAAAAATCCTGCCTCGCGGCAGGATTTTTTTAATATCGGAATTTTATTCCTCCTCGGCGATGAGGAGCTTATAGACGGCGCCTTTCGTTTGCCCGGTGAGCTTCGCCGCCTCTTTGGCGGCGACGGAAGCCGGTTTTCCCTGTTCCATCAGCTCTTTGGCGAGAGAAACGGCCTCCTCAAGCGGGTCTTTTTCCTCGGCGACGGAAA
Organism: uncultured Clostridia bacterium; assembly: GCA_937906945.1. Lineage (GTDB taxonomy): Bacteria > Bacillota > Clostridia > Oscillospirales > Ruminococcaceae > UMGS1668. The sequence goes on from CALCUE010000004.1 coordinate 13,687, forward strand.
GCGGTTCGCCCTCCAGAATAAGGACGTATTCGCCCTTCGGCGGGTTTTCGGTGTGGTAGGAGACCGCCTCGGAAAGCGTGCCCCGCCACGAGGATTCGTGGATCTTCGTCAGTTCCTTGACAACGACGATGTTGCGGTCGCCGAAGACGGAATGCATATCGGAAAGCGTGTTGAGAAGCTTATGGGGCGCCTCATAGAAGACCATGGTGCGTCTTTCGTGCCGCAGTTCGCTAAGGTGCTCCATCCGGGAGGTGCGTTTGACGCTTAAAAAACCCTCGAAGGTGAAGCGGGAAACGGAAAGACCGGAGACAGCCAGCGCCGAGATGACGGCGGAGGGACCGGGCACGACTTCCACCGGAATTCCGGCGGCGACGCAGAGCTTGACCAACGTTTCGCCGGGGTCGCTGATGCAGGGCATACCGGCGTCGGTGACGATGGCGCAGTTTTCCCCGGCGGCAAGGCGGGAAACGATTTTTTCGCCCTGTTCCATCTCGTTGAATTTCTGATAGATGACCATCGGCTTTTTGATCTCAAAATGATTGAGCAGCTTCGCGGTGACGCGGGTGTCCTCGGCGGCGATGAAATCCACTTTTTCCAGCGTCTCCATCGCCCTCGGCGAAAAATCGCCGAGATTGCCGATGGGGGTTCCGACAACGTAAAGTTTTCCCATAATCTCCTCTTTGGGCGGGCGTTACCGCCCGCTTTGCGTATAGTTTATTTTAAGGCCCGGATGACCGCCCTTTTTGCCTTCGACAAGGATGAGCCACGGCTCTTTGCTTTCGGTGGCGTTATTGACGAAAGTCAGGCGCTTCGGTTCGAGCTTTTGTTTTCGCATTTCATAAAGTACGTCGGTGAGCCGTTCCGGACGGTGGCAAAGGCAAAGCCGTCCGCCGTATTTGAGCAGACGCGCGGAAACGGAAACCACGTCGGAAAGGGTGCAGCCGCTTTCCCGACGGGCAAGGTCCCGGGCGGTGGTGCCGTTTTCGGCTCCGGCACCGGAGACAAAATAAGGCGGGTTCACCGTGACAAGGCTGAAGCTCTCCGCCGGAAAGTCCAGTTCGTTGAGGTCCGAAAGAACGGGAAAAAACCGTTCTTCCAGGTGGTTTTTCGAGCGGGTCAGTTCGCAGAGGGCGATAGCCTCCGTCTGGATATCGACGGCGGTGACGGGACCTGGAAAGCCGTTCGCCATCATCATGACGCCGACAACGCCGCAGCCGGTACAGAGGTCCAGCGCCCTGTCATAGGTTTTGGGTCTGGCAAACTTTGCCAGAAGAAGGGCGTCGCCGCCGAAACCGTAATCCTTGTTGGTCGCGAGGTCGATGCCGTAAAAATCGTTATAAATGACGTCCATAGTTCCTCAGGATAAAAATTAAGCGGGAAGGGAAAGCCCCTTCCCGCTTAAATTTCGGTTAAGACTCAGTCAAGGTGGGGAGCGCCAACGGGGCAGACACCTTCGCAGGAACCGCATTCAATGCATTTGTTCGGGTCGATCTCGTATTTGCCGTCACCCTGATAGATTGCGCCAACGGGGCATTCCTCAGAGCAGGAACCGCACTCGATGCAAGCGTCGCTGATTTTATATGCCATAAGAAACAACCTCCTTTATCTTAGGTATTTTTATTTTATCATCAAAACTGTGAAAAATCAAGGGGATAACCGTGAATTTTCTGTGTCCGGTCAATCGCCGTCCGGTTCCGTTTCCGCCTTTTCCCGATGAAGAAGACGCACGGTGTCCTTCGGGAAGGTCTTCGGCGCGCCATCCGGCGCGTCATCCATTTTGACGGAGAGCAGACCGGCCATCAGGCTGACATCGACAACGGTGCCGCAGCCCTCGGGCGTTTTGACGTAAGCGCCGACGTGAGGCGTTGTGCGAAGAAGGTCCTCGTAACCGTCCTGCTCGTATTTGAGGCAGCACATCAGACGGCCACAGGTACCGGAGATTTTGGTGGGGTTGAGGGAAAGACCCTGTTCCTTCGCCATTTTGACGGAGACCGGCATGAATTCGCCGAGAAACGACGAACAGCAGAACGGTCTTCCGCAGACACCGAGACCGCCGATCATTTTGGCTTCGTCCCGAACGCCGATCTGACGAAGCTCGATCCTTGTGCGGAACACGGCGGCCAGATCCTTGACCAGTTCCCGGAAATCGACCCGCCCGTCGGCGGTGAAATAGAAGATGACTTTGCTGTTGTCAAAGGTATATTCCACGTCCACGAGCTTCATATCGAGACCGTGAGCGGCGATTTTTTCCTCGCATTTAGCCAGCGCCTGCTGTTCCAGAAGGGTGTTTTCCTCCAGATGGCGAAGGTCCTCCTCGGTGGCGGGACGAAGGGCTTTTTTCAGCGGCATGACGACTTTTTCTTCCTCGACCAGACGGTTTTCGGCGGCGACTTCGCCGCACTCGATACCACGGACGGTCTCGACGATCACCCGGTCGCCGAGCGAATAGGAAAGGCCGTCGGGATCAAAGAAATAGACTTTTCCCACTTCTTTGAACCGGACGCCGATGACTTCAATTTGTTGACTCATAGATTTCCTCCAAAAATGCCGGACAGCTCAGCGCACATCCAGCTCTGTATCAGCTCCGCGGAGCAGTTCTGGTGAATGGCCTCCCGACACCGGTCCAGGACCGCCAGAAGGCGGACGGTCTCTGTCGGGGAGATCAGAAAAGGCGTTTCTTTTCCGGCGGCTCTATCGACACAGCACCGACCGGAAAGGGTCGCCAGATCGTCGCAATAGAGCGAAAGAGCGGTACGGTCGCCGGTCTTTTTGCCCAAAGCGGCGAGAAGATCGTAGGTTTTGCCCTTCCGAAGAAGAGCGGGTGTTTCGGCGGCCAGCGAAAGAAGCGGAAACGTTCCGTTTTCCATCCGTTCTTTTCCGGCGCCGAGGTTGCCGGAGACGGCCAGCGAGAGAAGGGACGCGTCCTTTTCGGAAAGGTCGGGATAAAGCCGGGTAAGTTCCCGGGCGCACTCGTCCCTCGTCGGCGGTTCCAACGAATAGACGGTGACACGGGACTGGATGGTATCGAGAAGATCCCGGCGGTTTTCGCAGGTGAGCAGAAAACGGGCGTAGGACGGCGGTTCCTCCAGCGATTTTAGAAGGGCGTTCTGCGCCTCGATGGTCAGGTTCTGGGCGTCGGGGATGATATAAATTTTCTGCGAAGCCTCGCTGGGCGCGAGCCAAAGGCTCTCTTTGATGGCGCGGACAGAACCGATGCCGATGCTGGTCTTTTTGTCCTCCGGCAAAATCGTTTCCACGTCCGGATGGTTGCCGTCGGCGATTTTCCGGCAGACGGAACAACCGCCGCAGGGTGGTTTTTGTCCCTGGCAGAGGAGAGCCTCGGCGAGCCAGAGGGCCAGTTCCCGTTTTCCGGTGCCTTTTTCGCCCTCAATAAGGATCGCGTGAGAAAGAAGACCTTCGTCCAAAGCGGACGAAAGCGTCTCTTTCAGTTTCTGGATTCCGGGCATCGCTCAGACCTTTTCAAAACGCTCGACGTTCATCACGAAGACGATGGCGCCGCCGACGGTGATCTCCACCGGAAATGCGGAATACATGCCGATGTCCCGGTTGGTGTTGGGGACCATCTGTTTGCGTTTTTTGCTGTGGTGGGCAATGATCTCGATGACGTCGTTGACTTTATCGTCATCGACGCCGATGAGGAAGGTGGTGTTTCCGCTCATCAGGAAACCGCCGGTGGTGGCAAGCTTCGTGACGGCGTAACCGGATTTCGTCAGAGCGGCGGAAACGGCGTTGGAGTCGTCGCCGGAGATGACGGCCATAATCATTTTCATAGAAAGCGCCCTCCTTGGGAAGTGATTTATTTTACCACATGGTGGATAAAAGCTTATTTTTGAAACTTCTTTTTCAGTTTATTCAGTTTCGCGTTGAGTTTTGTCGCGTGCTTCACCATTTTCATGGCGAAGGGTTTATAGATGATATCGAATTCGCCGGGGAGTTCATCGAGGGAACCGTTGAAGCCCCGTTTGAAGCGGTAAAGACCGTAGAGGTGGTCGTTTTCATCCTCGGTGTTGCCGGAAACGCCCTGGAAATCATAGACGGTACAGCCGGTTTCGATGGCCCATTTGATCATTTCCCATTGAATGAGGTAATTGGGCATCACGTTGCGGAAGGCGTTGTCGGAAGCGCCATAGACGTAACAGCATTTGCCGGCGTAGTTGGTGGTGATGGTACCGCAGACGGCTTTACCCTCGTAAAAACCCATATAAAGGCGGACGTGGTCGCCGAGGGAATCGAGCATCCGCTCGAAATATTCTTTGGGACGGATGTTGAAGCCGTCCCGTTCGCCGGTGGTCTTCATGATCCGCATGAATTCGTCCAGATACTCCTTGCCGACGACCTTGATCTCGACACCGTGCTTCATGGCGACCCGGATGTTATAGCGGCACTTCTGGGTGAGGGACATGAAGACCTCGTCCTCGGTGCGGCCATCGAGATAAAGCCGGTAGTTGAAGCGGCATTGGATGGTCTCAAAACCGGTGGGACCGAATTTGCGCTTGAAGCCCATTTCCTCGGCGATTTTTAGGAATTCCTCGTCGGAGGCGAGAACGTCCGGGTCCATTTTGAAGTTGTGCGCCTTATATTTTTTGGCGAGGGCGTTGACGCCGTCCATCAAGTCGGAAAGAACGGCGCGGTCATGAAGGTCGCAGACCGGCCCTCTCGGCGCGTAGAGAAAGCAGGTGCCGATGAGCGGGATCCGCTGGATGAGGACGGAAACGCCGCCGACGATGGCGCCGTTTTCGTCCCGGGAGACGACGACTTCATGCTCCCAGTTGTTTTTGACCCCATACCAGAGGGTCGATTGGGTGAAGCCGCCCTGGGGGTGGCGTTCGCAGAACGCCTCGTATTCGGGGTATTGAGAGGCCTTAAGAATTTCCATCGGTACCCTCCGTAATAATGCGATAGTTTCGTTCGACGTTTTCCGGCTTCCAGGAATAGGAGCGGTCGGAAAGATCGTCGCCGGGGTGATAGACAGGTCTTGCCGTCTCCTTGAATTCGGCAAAGCCGGTGCCGTCCATGTGACGGTTCATCGGGCAGACGTCGGTGCAACAATCGCAGCCGCAGACGAAGCCGACCTCTTTAATAAGAGCCACGTCCTTTTCGGTGAGCTCTTTTTTCTTCTGGTTGATATAGGAAACGCATTTTTCCCGGTCGTAGCCTTTTTCGGAAAGAGCGCCGCCGGGGCAGTTGTTGACGCAGTTCATGCACTGGAAGCACGTGCCCACCGCTTTTTTGGATTTGGCGAAACGGCGGGTGGTGACGATCTCGGCGATGGCGCAGCGGGTGCCGTAGGCTTTGCTGATCAGAAGATTGTTGCAGCCGCGGACACCGAGCCCCGCCAGAACGGCGGCTCTTACCTCGGCGATGGGAGAGGAATCGACATAAGCCTTAAAAACCTCGTCCGGAAAAGCCCGGCGCAGGATCTCCGCCGCGACGGAAAGGTGCTCCATGGCGACGGCGTGATAGTCCCTTCCGACGGCGAAGCGGGCCATGTTGCGGCCCTCGTTTTTGCCGGTGTCCCACGGGATGAGGCAGACGATGACGGACTTCGCGTTTTCCACCCGGTCCTTTTGCTTAAATCCGGTCTCCGGCAGGGTATTCTCGTAATCGGCGACGCCGAAAACGTCGATCCCGGCGGCCTTCATGATTTCGTCCAGCATGGCGGTTCCTCCTTTGTTCCGAAACGGTTATTTTTCTTCGGGAAGGTTGATGGCGATATGCAGTTCGTCAAGCTGTTTCTGCTCGACAACGCCGGGCGCGCCCATCATGACGTCCTGGGCGTTCTTGTTCATCGGGAAGGGAATGATCTCCCGGATGCAGTCCTCGCCGGCCAGCAGCATGACCATACGGTCCACGCCGGGCGCGATGCCGGCGTGCGGCGGCGCTCCGTAGCAGAAGGCGTTATACATGGCCGGGAATTTCTTTTTGACGTCCTCCTCGCCGAGGCGAACCATCTCGAAGGCTTTGATCATGATCTCCGGATCGTGGTTCCGCACCGCGCCGGAAGAGAGTTCCACGCCGTTGCAGACCAGGTCGTACTGGTCGGCCATGATGGTGAGCGGGTCGATCTCGCCCCGTTCGGCCTTCAGCAGAACGTCCAGTCCGCCGGAAGGCATGGAGAAGGGGTTATGGCAGAATTCCAGTTCGCCGGATTCCTCGCCGATCTCGTACATCGGGAAATCGACGATCCAGCAGAATTCATAGCGTTCTTTGTCCATGTGACCCGGAACGGCGGCGCCGAGCATTTTGAGCATGACACCGGCGGTTTTCTGGGCAAATTCTTTCTTTCCGGCGGTGACGCCGACAAGGCAGCCGGGTTTAAGGTTCAGCGCTTCGGTCAGCGCCTCTTTGCGGTCGGCAAGGAATTTGGCTACGCCGCCGGCGAAGTCGCCGTTTTCGTCCACTTTGAACCAATAAGGTTTGTTGCCGGACTGGACTTCCACGTCGGTGCAGAGCTTGTCGATGGCTTTTCTTGTGAGGTCGCAGTCGGTGACGACGATGGCTTTAACGGTGTTGCCCTCGGCGAAGGGACCGAATTCGGTGCCCTGTACCATGGCGGTGATATCATCGACCACAAGGTCGATCCGAAGGTCGGGTTTATCGCAGCCGTAGCGCTCCATGGACTCCAGATAGGGGATCCGTTTGAAAGGAGCGGAGGAGGCGACGTTATAAGTACCGTATTTAGCGAAGATGGGCGGAAGAACGTCCTCCAGAACGGTGAAGACGTCCTCCTGGGTGGCGAAGGCCATTTCCATGTCGAGCTGATAGAACTCGCCGGGACTGCGGTCGCCGCGGGCGTCCTCGTCACGGAAGCAGGGAGCGATCTGGAAATAGCGGTCGAAGCCGGAGGTCATCAGAAGCTGTTTGAACTGCTGCGGCGCCTGCGGAAGAGCGTAGAACTGGCCAGGATGTTTCCGGGCGGGAACGAGGTAGTCCCTTGCGCCCTCCGGCGAAGAGGCCGTCAGGATCGGGGTCGTGATCTCAAGAAAACCGTGGGCCATCATCGCCTGACGCAGAGCGGCGATGACGTTGCAGCGCAGGATGATGTTCTTTTTGACCTCGGGGTTCCGAAGGTCCAGATAGCGGTAGCGAAGACGCTGGGTCTCGTCGGCCTCGCGGCTCCGGTTGATCTCGAACGGCAGTTCGTTATAGCGGCATTTGCCGAGGACGTCGATCTTTTCCGGAACGACCTCAATGTCGCCGGTGGGCTGTTTGGGGTTTTTGCTGGCCCGTTCCCGGACGGTGCCTTCGACGGAAATGGTGGATTCCTTGTTGATGCCCTTGACAACGGCCATCAGGCTTTCGTCCTCGACAACGACCTGGGTGGTGCCATAAAAGTCACGGACGACCACGAAGGCAAAGTTGTTGCCGACTTCACGGACGTTTTCCATCCAGCCAACGATCTTTACTTTTTCCCCGACGTTGGCAAGCCGGAGTTCTCCACAGTTGTGTGTACGGGATTGAAACATAAAGTTTCCTCTTTTCTTATAGATTTTATAACGGAAAGTCGGAAAAACCGACATTTTTTGACTTAGTGACCCCAATATTTGCGGTCGAGGCTTCGGTATTGAAGCGCCTCGGCGATATGGGCGGTCTCAATTTCCTCACTTTCGTCCAGATCGGCGATGGTCCGGGCGACTTTCAGGATCCGGTCATAGGCCCGTGCCGAAAGGCCCATGTGCTCAAAAGCGTTTTTCAAAAGCTCCCGGGCGTCATCGGTGAGCACGCAATATTCGGCGAGCATCGCCGGCGTGAGCATGGCGTTGCAGGTGATGCCGGTATCGGCGTACCGCTCGTTCTGACGCTTGCGGGCGGCGTTGACCCGGCGGCGGATCTCCGCCGAGGATTCGGAGCGGGTCGTGTCCGAAAGGTCGGCGAACTCGACGGGCATGACCTCCACGTGAAGGTCGATCCGGTCAAGGAGCGGTCCGGACACTTTTGACAGATAGCGGGCGACCGACGCTTCGGTGCAGGTGCATTTGCGGGTCGGATGACCGTAATAGCCGCAGGGACAGGGGTTCATGGCGGCGACCAGCATGATGGAACAGGGATAGGTAAGCCGTCCGGCGGCACGCGAAATGGTGACAACGCCGTCTTCCAAAGGTTGCCGCAGCACCTCCATGGCGGTGCGGTTATATTCGGGCAGCTCGTCCAGAAAGAGGACGCCGTTGTGCGCCAGCGAAATTTCGCCCGGCTGCGGTACCGAACCGCCGCCGGTCAGACCGGCGGGAGAAACGGTGTGGTGCGGCGCCCGGAACGGGCGTTTGGTGATGAGGGACACGCCCTCCGGCAATGTGCCGCAGATGGAATGGATCTTGGTGGTTTCAATGGATTCCTCAAAGGTCATTTCCGGCAGGATCGACGGCAGGCGTTTGGCCAGCATACTTTTTCCGGCGCCGGGCGGTCCGATGAGAAGAATGTTATGGAAGCCGGCGGCGGCGATTTCCAGCGCCCGTTTGGCTTCGTACTGTCCCTTGACGTCGGCGAAATCCGGTTCGGCGGTCTCCGGGGAGGAATGGGCAAGGTCGATGGGGGCCAAAGGCTCCAAAGGCGCTTCACCGGTCAGGTGGGCGACGACTTCCGTCACCGAGCGGACAGCGAAGACCTCGATCCCTTCGACGACGGAACCTTCCGGCGCGTTGCCATAGGGGATGAACACCCGGGAAAGGCCGAGCTTCTTCGCCTCCAGCACCATGGGAAGAATACCGGCGACGGGCTTAACGGTGCCCTCGAGGGAAAGTTCCCCGACAAAAGCGGCGCCGGTGCAATCGGCGGAAAGCTGACCGTCGGCACGGAGGATCCCGATCAGGATAGGCAGATCATAGAACGAACCGGCTTTCCGGATATCGCTGGGCGCCAGGTTGACGACGATCTTCCCGGTGGGGAACCGGAAACCGCTGTTCACAATGGCGGTGCGGACCCGGTCCCGGGATTCCTTGACCGCCACGTCCGGCAGTCCGACGATATCAAAGCTGGGGAACGATTCGGAAAGGTCCACTTCCACGGCGACACGGTAGGCGTTGATGCCGAGAAGGCCCATACTGGTGCAGGTACAGAACAACGAAGATCGTCACCTTTCTTTGAGGTCAATTTATACTTAATCAATTTATTATATAACAGAACGGGGGCAAAATACAAGCCCAAAAAGCAAAGTTTCTTTTTTCTCCGGCGAGGGGAGCGGTAAAACGAAACGGAAAAAGCCCGTCGGGGCGGGATATCCGCCGTGACGGGCTTTTTCGGAAGCTTTCCGGGCGCTTATCAGCAATGGCAATCTTTTCCGCAGGCGCAGTCCCGGTTGTAGGCGACCAGAATGACACCGGCGCCGCGGGTGTCGGTCACTTCATGTTGAAGGCCGTTGAGTTTATCGAGCGTGGCACGGTCCAGTTCGGCAAATTTCGGAATTTCGGACATAAAAACACCTCCTTCAAGGGTAGTATGCGCGGAAAACCGGCGGAAAAACGGAAACTTCAAAAATTATTTAGAACAAATGTTCGATTTTTCTCAAAAAACGGTTGATTTTGAAAAAGGAATAGAATATAATAGAGGCAGAAAAACAATCCGGAAAGGACGTTTATTTATGGCTACGAAAGAAGAAGCATTGGATACCGCGATCAAGCAGCTGGAAAAACAGTACGGAAAAGGAACGGTCATGCGTTTGGGCAACGCCCCGGAGATGAACGTGGAGGCCATTTCCACCGGCTCCATCACGTTGGACTGCGCCCTCGGAATCGGCGGCGTGCCCCGTGGACGGATCGTCGAGATCTATGGACCGGAAAGTTCCGGTAAAACGACGGTGGCTCTCCATATCGTCGCCTCGGCGCAGAAAAAGGGCGGTACGGCGGCCTTCATCGACGTGGAACACGCGTTGGACCCGGTCTATGCCAAAGCCGTCGGCGTCGATATCGACAACCTTCTTGTTTCTCAGCCGGATACCGGTGAGCAGGCCCTCGAGATCGCCGAAGCCCTTGTCCGTTCCGGCGCCATCGACGTCGTCGTCTTCGACTCCGTCGCCGCCATGGTGACGAAAGCGGAGGTCGAGGGATTGATGGGCGATTCCCACGTCGGTCAGCAGGCACGGCTCATGTCGCTGGCTCTTCGGAAACTGACCGGCGTCATCAGCAAGACCAACTGCGTCGCGGTTTTCATCAACCAGCTCCGTGAAAAGATCGGCGTCATGTACGGCAACCCGGAGACCACCCCCGGCGGTCTGGCGCTGAAATTCTATTCCTCGGTGCGGCTTGACGTCCGCAAACAGGAGCAGATCAAGGTCGGCGGCGAGGTCGTCGGCAACCATACCAAGGTCAAAGTCGTCAAAAACAAAGTCGCGCCGCCTTTCAAAGTGGCCGAATTCGATATCATGTACGGCGAAGGCATCAGCCGGGTCGGCGAGATCCTCGATCTCGCGGTCCAGCTCGATATCATCGAAAAATCCGGCGCGTGGTTTTCTTATAACGGTGTGCGCCTCGGTCAGGGCCGTGACAATGTCCGAGAACTGATTTCCAAAGACCCGGCGCTTTGCGACGAGTTGGACGCCAAGATCCGCGCCAACCTGGACAAGGTGGCCGATTTGGGAAAACCGGGCGCCAAAAAAACCAAGATCCTAAACGTCGCCCCGACGGGCATTGATGTAAGCGCGGATGTGGAAGACGAGTAAGCGCCCGGAAAAACCGCTGACAACTGAAGAAGCCCAAGAAAAAGCCCTGAACTTGTTAGAGTACAGGGCTCATTCGCGTAAGGAGATTTTTGACAAGCTCCGGCGGTTTACGACGGCGGAAATTGCCGCCGAAGTGGTGGAGCGGCTGACCGAAGGCGGCGTGCTGGATGACGAAAATTTTGCCTATGTGTTCGCTTACGAGGCGGCGGCGCTCAAATACCATGGACCGGTGCGGATCAAACGGGAGCTTTCCCTGCGGGGGATCGACGCCGATACGGCGGAAAACGCCCTTTGGCAGATCACCGACGAGATCGGGCCTTTTGAGGACCGGCTCGACTATCTTTTGGCGGTCAAATTCAAGGACAGCCTTTTCGACGAAAAAAATCGCGCGAAAACCGTGCAGGCCCTCTTCCGTCTGGGCTACGAATATGGTATGATAAAGAACGCGATATATAAAGTAAAGGAAGAAATAATGGATGAGTGGAATGGAAACGAAGGAGAATAAGATCCGGATCGGCATGATCGCCCTCGGCTGCAACAAAAACCAGGTCGATGCCGAGCTGATGCTGGGAAGACTGGCCGACAAAGGCTTCGAGATCTTGGAGGACGCCGGTGACTGCGACGTCATCATCGTCAACACCTGCGGCTTCATCGAAAGCGCCAAAAAGGAATCCATCGAGAACATTTTGGAATGCTGCGAGATGAAAAAACAGGGGCAGGTCAAACTGGTCGTCGTGACCGGCTGTCTGGCCGAGCGGTACCGCGAGGAAATGGCGGAGCTGATCCCCGAAGCGGACGTTATTTTAGGCATCGGCGCCAACGACGAGATCGCCGAAGCCATCAAACAGGCGCTGGCCGGTCAGGCTGTGCGCAAATTTTACGCGCCGGAAAATCTGGAGATGGAGGGCAAGCGGATCCTTGTCAACTATCCCCATTACGCTTATATCCGCATTGCCGACGGCTGTGACAACCGCTGTGCCTATTGCGCGATCCCGATGATCCGTGGGCGCTACCGCAGCCGCCCGATGGAAAATATCGTGGAGGAGTGCCGCCATTTTGCCGAAAAAGGTGTGGAGGAACTGATCATCATCGCGCAGGATACCACCCGGTACGGCGAGGACCTTTACGGAAAACGGATGCTGCCGGAGCTTCTGCGGCAGATCTGCGCTATTGACGGCCTTCGCTGGGTGCGGATTTTGTATGCCTATCCGGAGCGGGTGACGGAGGAACTTCTGGACACCATGGCCTCGGAGGACAAGATCGTCAAATATCTCGATATTCCGCTGCAGCATTGCAGCAAAAAAGTGCTGAAAGCTATGCACCGCCACGCGGTCACTTCGGCGGAACTTTTGAGCATGCTCAAACATATCCGGGAGAAAGTGCCGGGCATCTGCCTGCGCACCACCCTGCTCACCGGCTTCCCCGGCGAAAGCGACGCTGATTTTGAGGCACTCTGCAAATTCGTCAAGGCGGCCAAATTTGACCGTCTGGGCTGCTTTGCCTATTCCCGGGAGGAGGGAACGCCTTCCTATGACCTGCCGAATCAGTTGGACGAGGAGACCAAAGAGCGTCGGGCTGAGGTCATCATGCAGATCCAGACCGACGTTTCCGCCGCTTTGCAGAAAAAGAAGATCGGGAAAGTCTTCGACGTGATCGTGGAAGGCTATGACCGGAAAAATAAGGTCTTCATCGGCCGGACGGCACAGGACGCACCGGAAATTGACGGGGTGGTCTATTTCTCCAGTCCGGAAAAGCACTGTATCGGCGATTTTGTCCGTGTGAAGATCGAGAAATCCTCGGATTACGACCTTTTGGGCGTTTTGACGGAGGAATAAGGAGGAACGGAATTGAACATTCCCAATCGTTTGACGCTTTTGCGGGTCCTGATGGTGCCGGCGTTTGTGATCGTGTTTCTGTTGCCGGCGGTCAGCGACTGGTGGGCGCTGGCGCTTTTTGTTCTGGCCGGACTTACGGATCTTTTGGACGGCGCCATCGCGCGAAAAAAGAATATGGTGACGGATTTCGGAAAACTGATGGACCCGTTGGCCGATAAACTGATGCTCACGGCGGCGCTGGTGTGTTTCACCTACGCCGGGCTTGTCCATCCGGCGGTGACCATCGTCGTCCTTTCCCGGGAGCTTCTGGTCACCGGGCTTCGAACGCTGGCCATTTCCAAGGGCAAGGTCATCGCGGCGGATTTCTGGGGCAAGCTCAAAACGGTGGCGCAGGACGTGGCGATCGTTGTGATTCTGGTCTGGCAGTCGTGGCCGTCCGGTTCGTTCAACGAATTCTGCCGGGTTCTTTCGGTCGTCTGCGTCTGGGTGATGCTGGCGCTGACGGTGATCTCCGCCATCCATTATTGTATAGTAAATAAAGATATTTTCGAGAACGCGAAATGAGAAAAAAGTTCCCCCGGAAGTTCTTTTCCGGGGTTTTTTTTAATTTTTTGAAAAAGTTTTTGGACGGAAATCGGCATAGTGAAGCGGAAAATTAAAGCGGAACACGTGGATGGAGTGAAAAAACATGAAAAAAGTCGTTGACAACGTAAGTAGTGGGTGATATAATAACGAAGCTGTCGCAAGAGCGGCAG
>CALCUE010000005.1 GCA_937906945.1 uncultured Clostridia bacterium
GGAGGAAAGCGCTTTCGATCTTCTCCATTTCGGAAAAACGGGTCTCCGGAAGGACGTGGCTGTAAAGATCCATCGTCATGGCAAGGGAACTGTGACCGAGGATCGTTTTGAGCACCTGAGGCTGCATTCCGGATTCGATGGCACGGGTCGCGAAAGTATGGCGGAAAATATGGGGTGTGATGTGCTCAAATGACTTCCCGTCGGAGCGGATCTTTTCCACGATCCGGTCGATCTCGTATTGAAGGTCGTCTTTGCTGAGAGGCCTTCCGCTTTTGGCGGTAAAAAGGTAGCTGTCCACGGTGCTCATTCTTTCAACGCGAGCACGGAACAAGGAAAGCGTTCCTTCGGTGAGTGGGATATCCCGATAGGACGAGCGGGTTTTGGGACTATCCTCAAAATAGCCGACACCGCTTTGATATTTCAGCGTTTTTGTGACGTGCAGGATATGTTTCTCAAAATCAATGTCGCAGGGCTTCAAAGCACGGGCCTCTCCGCTTCGAAGACCGGTACGAAGCAGAAGTTGAAACAGCGGCAAAAGATAACTGTCAGCGGCGTGCTCAAAAAAGAGAGCCTGTTCCGCTCGGGAAAGACAGGGACGCTCCGCTCGGCGCTGTTTCCGAGGCAATACGGCCAGACGCACCGGGTTTTGCGAAATAAGACCGTTGCGAACGGCTTGTCCCAGACAGCCGCCGAGAATGGAAGCCACGATTTTGACGGTGGAGACGGAATAGCCGGAACGGACAAGGTCGTTATATAGATTTTGAATACACTCCGGGTGGATGTCCGCAAGGGGAACGCCGCCCAATTTCTTTTTTATAATACTATTATAATACTGTTGGTAGCTCTGATAGGTGCCGATCTTGACGGAATCCTTTTTGTAATTTTCGATCCAATGTCGATACCATTGGTCTAAGGTTTGGCGATTTGCCTCCGGGAAAAAGGTGGAATAAACTGCTTCTTTCATACGGTACCTCCGATGTCATTGGTTTTGTCACTTTTTTGTAATCAAAAAGGATTTTTTCCGTTTATAAACTATAAAAATTCACAGTAATAAGCAAGAACGGCCATTTTTTCAAGAAAAAATATTACAAAATGAAACTTTTTCATAAAAAAAGACTTGACAACTGGAAAAGGGCATGGTATATTATGGCTGTAATAAAGTTACAAATCGGTTAAAAAGCCGTAACTTTCTTTTCATCTCTCGAAAAGAAAGCCGAAAGGGTAACAAAATTACGGAAAATGATAACGATTGGAACGGTTCGGAGGAGAGAACGAACTTTTCTGATAATTGCT
>CALCUE010000006.1 GCA_937906945.1 uncultured Clostridia bacterium
CAGACGAACCTCACGCATCGCGGTTTTTACGTCGCTTTCGGTCAGTTTGCCTTTGTTACGGAGCTTTTTGAAAACAGCGGCCAGCTTATCGGATAATCCTTCAAATGCCATGAAAATACCTCTTTAATCAGTCGTTCAGATGGCGTGCCAGACGGACGATCTTCGCCGTATGCTCGGTGATCGTATGAAGAGAAGCGCCGTTGATGGTGTCCTCGTCGATCGCGTTGGCTTCGGAAATAATGGAATCCAGACTGTTCTGAATTTCGCGGAAGCGCTTGGCCAAGCCAAGCTTTTCTTCCATTTCCAAAAGCGTCGCCTCTGCCCTTTTGATGGAGTCACGAACGCCCTGCCGGGTAATTCCGAGGTGCTCGGAAATCTCAGCCAAAGAAAGGTCATCGTTATAGTAATAGTCAATAACGTCCTGCTGCTTATCGGTCAGGATCTCGCCGTAAAAATCGAAGAGCAGCGTGATGTTCATATCCTTTGCCATGGTGTTCGCCTCCTTTTTTGTAAAGTTGTTTGCTTTACAATGCAACACTATTATTATAAAAGAAAAACGCCCGGCTGTCAAGCATTTTTTGGGCGTTTTATAAAGAAAAGTATATTATTTTTTGTGTATTTTATAAAAATCAAAGGCCATAAAACCGGGCGAAGTTATCGTAGAGGATCATCCGGTTCTGTTCTTCCGAAAGACCGAGATCAAAGAACACTTTGAGCTCTTCCTCATGATCCCACATCGGAAAATCCGTTCCCCAGAAGAAGTTTTCAATGCCGTATTTATCAAAGAACTTAAAAATAAGTTCCTTGTCCATGAACCGAAGGGAACTGGAAATATCGAAATGGACCGTTCCCGGTTCATAGGCCCGATAGGCGTCCTCCCAAACCGTGTAGCCACCGAAATGGGCCGCGATCAGCTTAAGACCCGGAACCTGCCGAATGACGTTGGCCATCCGAAACGGCGCCGAATAGGGCCGGTTGACGTCCCCCACGTGGACAAGCAGGAAAAGATCCTTTTCCCGGATCGCCCGGAACATCGGCAGCGCCAGATAGTCGTCCAAAAAGAACTCCTGAAAATCCGGATGCAGTTTGATTCCCGTCAGACCAAGCCCTTTGGCACGATCCAACTCCTCCTCGATCCCCTCAAAAAACGGATGCATCGTTCCGAACCCGATAAATTCCGGATGTTTCTCGCATTCCGAGGCGATAAAATTATTGATGGAAACGACCTGTTTCGGCGTTGTCGCCGCGGAACAGACCACCAATTTTTCAATTTTGGCCCGTTTCCCGGAAGCCGAAAGCTCCTCTCCGGTACCCAGATGCGCCATCGGCGCTCCGCCGTAAAAATTGCCGATCGCTCCGGTCGCCTTTTCTACGATCTTCTCCGGATAGATATGGTTATGTACGTCCACAATGCGGTATGGTTCCAAGATAGGCCGCCCCCTTTTTCTTTATTTTACCACAAACCACTTTCTTTTTCAACGCATAAAAAAAAGACCGCTCAAAGAGCGGTCTTTTTGGAAATCAATAAATTATTGATTTGCCCAGTCTGCCGGGTAAGAGATGTAAATAAATCTTACGTGATCCGGAGTGGAGAAATGAATGCTGGTGCCTTTCGGAATGAAGGTCATGTCGCCGGCATGAGCGGTGACATTGCCAGCTTCGGATTTCAGGACGATGGTACCATCGATGATGTATTCGCATTCATCGTAGTTAAGAGTCCAGGGGAAGTCCGTGCCGTTTCTCATTTCCATAACACCAATGCCGAGTCTCGGGGACTCTTCAAGAGTGACAACGTCAAGAAGATCTACGTCTTTGGTGGCATCGCCAATATCAAAGGGGAAGGTCTCGCATTTGACGGTATCGGTCTTGATGGACATCATGCCGTTAGAAAGAACGTTGCGTTCAAAAGGCATAGCGTCTTCTTTTTTCATATTCTCGCAGACTTTGGCGACAATCTCCTTAATGAGTTCTTCACTAAGATTCATTGTATTACGCCTCCTTCTACTAAAAACTTCCGAAGAAGTTAAAAAAATTCTTATAAAAGTGCCTATCGCGGCAATAGGCACTTTTTAAGGTTCGTAAAACGATAGGTTTTACTTAAAATGCAACCGTCCTAAAATTAGTCTTCAGTTGCGCCCGGGATCTTAGCAAGAAGAGCCGGAGCCATGAAGTTACCAACAACGATAGCAAGGATACCAGCAACAAGTTTACCAACGATCATCGGGAAGATCATGTCGGCGTTGTTACCAGCGCAGAATCCGAGGTGGTCACCAAATACGAAAGCTGCGGAAACAGCGAAAGCGCAGTTGAGGAGTTTGCCCTTCGGGTTCATGTCTTTGAGAAGGTTGAACATGGCGATGTTGTTAGCAAGGTTAGCAACAAGACCAGCAGAACCAGCAGCGTTCATGCCAAGAGCTTTACCAACTTTTTCAAGGGCACCGCCGAATTTATCGGTGATGAACTTGACCATCGGATAAGCGCCGCAAAGAACGATAGCGATAACACCGCAGGTAAGAAGACCGGATTCAAGGCCGTTGATGCCTTCGCCGCCGATGACGGAGTCATCCATCATGATGGAGAAGATCGGGAAGTTGATACCAGTGTTGTATTCAAAGATGGCGATAGCGGTGACAGCAGTGATGAAAATGGTAACGCCGTTACCGAATTTCTCAAAGCCTTTCATCATGCCAGCAGGAGCGAACCAAAGGCCAGCAGCGATGAGAGCAGCAATGATAACAACAGGGATCAGGTTGATAAGAACTTCACCAATGCTGAGTTTGTACTGAGTGGTGTTCATAACAAGACCACCGGCGATGCAGCCGAAGGGGATGGTTACGATACCGCAAAGAGTACCAGCGCCGAGGTAAGAACGGTCAGAAGGATCGATGATACCAAGAGCTACCGGGATGGTGAAAACGATGGTCGGTCCCATCATGGAGCCGAGGATAAGACCAGCGTAGTTACCGATGGACTCGTTAGCAGCCATGGACATAGCAAGAGGATAACCACCCATGTCGCAAGCAAGAAGAGTAGTTGCGAACATAGCAGGGTCAGCACCTACAAGACCATAGAGCGGTCCAATGATAGGAGTAAGTACGAGGTTGAGGATCGGAGCAACGGCGACAACACCGGCCATGGACATGGCAAGAGGGCCCATTGCGTTGATACCTTCTTCAAACTGTTCGCCATAACCAAGTTTGTTTCCGCAAATCTTGTCAATAGCGCCAACAAGCATGAAGATCATCATGATCATAACGATAACGGTCTGAATAGCAGTCCAGCCGTTGAAGTTTCCAAGCCATCCCTGGATGGAATCAGTAAATACCGGAACAGTATTGCTCCAAGCAGCAGCAAGTTCAGAGAAATCCATAATTGACCTCCTAAAAAATTTAGTTTAATAATCTCAAACTATATTCATAAAAGGGAATTGCCTTACAGTGGGAACGGTATATGAACTCTATAAGTCGAACACTCCGAAAAGCGGAGGCCGCTAGCCCGACGCTAAAACTCATATTTCCCTCTGTAAAACTCCCTAGAATGACTTTCATTCCTGTCTTCAAACAGGATTTTTCAAGGTTCGTTTGCCGAAGTTATATATCGGCAAGAACGGTATCATCGATAACACCAACTATTGCAGCATCGATAGGCACGCTGGTACCAACAGCGTATCTCGCCGGGTTACCGGTTACGATAAGGACTTTATCACCAATACCGGCGTCAACGACGTCGGCGGCAATATAAGGCTCACGGGTAATGTTGCCCGCCATCTTATAGTCCAAGGGCTCGACGATCAGAAGTTTCAAGCCTTCCAATTTCGGCTCTTTTCTGGTTGCCCAAACACTGCCTATAACTACTCCAATTCTCATTCGGTAATACCTCCGTTAAATCAGATCTGACGATCAGATCAGTTCGATACCGAGCTCAAAAGCGGTATCCTTGGCAAGATAAGTGATGACCGGCTTCTCGGGAAGCTGGATCTTCTTATAATGCTTAGCCGCCGCGTCACGGATATCTCTTTCCGTAATAACACGTTTTTTGAGCACGAGCACGGATTCTTCATTTTCTGCTTTGGGAGCTTCTTTCGGAGCTTCCGCGACAGTTTCGACCTTCTCGGCGACTTCTTGTGCCGGAACTTCAACGCCCTCGCAAATGGCGGCTTTTACGTCGTCCAATGCAAGAAGCTCTACTCCGCTGTCAAGAAGGATCTGGAGATTTTTGTAAATATTGTTGTACAGAGCGGTGGCGGAGGTTCCCTCATATTTGAGGATCTCAACGTCATCTTTTACCATAATGACCCGTTTACCCTTCAGGATCGCTTCAGCCGCAAGGGCAAGGAATTTATTGTCAGTGCAGCCGTTGGCGATCTTAAACAAATTGCTATTTGTCATATTGAAAAGCACAATGGAGTCGTAGTCATCGACATTGACTTCATAATTTTGTGCAAGAGCGCAACTGACTTTGCACAGTTCGCTGTCAAGCTTTTCCATCGAGCAGCACTCGCCGCAATGCTCTTCGGTCAGGATGAGCGCGGATTTGGCTTTGATCTCTTTGGCAACCGGAGCTCCCGTAATGCCCTCTTTCTCAAGATAAGCTTTTACGGCACGGACAGCAAGCTCTATTAACAAATCCATATCCATAATTATCACCTTCTTTTTCAAAGCGTTCGCTATTGGAAAAGATATGGGGTCGCAAGGTCTTAATCGACTTCGCAGTTCATGGCTATACCGGTCGGTGTAACCAGGAACGGGTCCGCGGGTTTAATAGTTTTTACGCCAACTGTATCTTCGAATATTTTCTCCATGCCGGTCAGGCAACAAGTACCTCCGCAAAGATAGATGGTGTCGATGTTGTATTTGGATGTATATTTCTTTACGATCGTTGCCATCTTTTCGATTACCGGTTTCACGATGGGAAGAATCTCTTTGTGACGGTTGTAATCAATTTTGATCTTCTCGGCGTCCTCAAAAGGAACACCGTAAGCACCGGCCAGAACCAGAGAAAGA
Organism: uncultured Clostridia bacterium; assembly: GCA_937906945.1. GTDB lineage: Bacteria > Bacillota > Clostridia > Oscillospirales > Ruminococcaceae > UMGS1668. The sequence continues at coordinate 5,004 of CALCUE010000006.1, forward strand.
TGCGTACCGCCCGTAGGCTCGTCATCGACCTCTACTACTTTGCCGTCTTTGAAGATCGCAAGACCGGTCGTGCCGCCGCCGATATCGACGACCACACCGTCGGTGATGCCATAGATGGAGTTGGCCGCTGTCGGTTCGTCCAGAATGGTGGTGACTTCAAAGCCAGCGCCTTCGACGCAGTATTTGTGGGTCTTCGTACTGGATTCCGTTCCTGCCGGCATAGCGATCGCCGCGTTTTCAAGTTCGCAGCCAAGACGCTCTTCGAGCTTCTTTTTCAGCTGCCGTACGATGGAACAGGCTCCGGCGTAATCCACAATAACGCCGTCTTTCAAAACCTGCGCGAATTGTTTTTCGCAGGCAACGGGGTTGTTGTCCTCGTCCAGCACAACAATAACGATGTAGGCCGTACCAAGGTCAACGCCAACCTTCAACTTATTGGATACAGGCTTGTGAACGACCGTTTCCGTTTCCGTTACACGGGCCATGTAAGCATTGATTGTATCAAGATCAACCATTTAAAAATACATCCTTATTTGATAATTTTGCCAAGTGCAAAACCTGCAATATGTGCGGCGCCGGCTTCATCGACGTCAACATGCATACGAGTACGGAAGTTCGGAGAAACACGAATGACGGTATCCGCAAAGATCAGTTTGCGGTCGGTCATGGCTTCTACGGAAACGACCTGGTTATCCACAAGGCCGAGTCTTTCCGCGTCTTCGGGAGTCATGTGAACGTGACGGAGCGCAACGATTGCGCCTTCGTCAATAGTAATTTCGCCTTTCGGTCCTTTAAGCGTAACGCTGGCAGAACCTTTGGTATCGCCGGATTGGCGAATAGGCGGATTGATTCCAAGGGCGAAAGCATCGCTGAAAGAGACCTCAACCTGCACGTTCTTTCTCTCCGGTCCAAGAACGGCGACGTTTTTGAAGGAACCTCTCGGTCCGATCACGTCAACTCTTTCTTCTTCCAGATACTGGCCAGGTTGGCTAAGCTCTCTCTTCGGAGTCAGGGTGTGTCCCTCGCCGAAAAGAATGGCTACGCTTTTCTTGTCCAGATGCACGTGCCGTGCGGAGACCTCTATTTGAACAAGTCCGGCAGTGCGGATTTCATCCACTACTGCTTCTACGACTTTTTCTGCAGCCATGTGTCTCCTCCTAAATTATTTGTATTCACCGGCCAAGTACATGCACATCATAATGTGGAAAATACTGGACAGGCGGTTGAGAGTCCGGATGATCTCGGGCTGTTTGACGTTTTTACCGTCAACAAAAGCGTCGAGAGCAGCAATCTCCAGCTCACGTACTTTCGCACGGAGCATATTAAGCTTCGTGTAATCCAAACCCATCGTATAGTTGGGCAGGAGCATTTGCTTAATATTGTAATATTTCTGCGGGTTATGGGAACGGTTCCGAATTTCTTCCGGCGTAAGGCCGAGAATCGTCGCTTCTCCCATTTCTTCTTCCATAACTTCGCAATACATGATCTGGTTCAGTACTTTGTTGACGTCACCGAGATCATCGACGAGTTTCTGGGAGCCACCGGCGGCAGCAATTTCAGCCTGGATCTGAACGACCGTAGAGCTCATGCTGTCCAGTTTACCGCGGAAAATGATCCTTGGATGATTTTTACAAACCAATCTATTACCGAAAAGCTGGCACATATATTCCGGCTTTTTCACATAGAAAGCACCGCTTTGTTCGTCAACGTACTTCGCTCCTACCGGAGTGTCGCTGATCGCGGCCGCTTTGTTATTGGATGCAACGGGTGCCGGAGCTGCCGGCGGATCGCCGAATTCAACCTTGATCTTCAGCTGATTCAGGTATTCTTTGGCGGCCGGAGAAAGAAGTTTGTCCTTCGGTACATAGTACACGGGCGGGCATTCACCTTTCAGTTCACCACGAAGCACCATTTCGGTAATGACCTTCATAATATCACCCCCATCTTATAGTATTCGAATTCTATTTAATTAGAATCAGTCCTCGATGGACGGGAGGATATACTCGACCTCATCATGGGGTCTCGGGATGACATGAGTGGAGATAAGCTCACCAACACGGTCCGCAGCGGCTGCACCGGCATCGACAGCGGCTTTGGTAGCGCCGACGTCACCGCGTACAAACACAGTAACGAGGGCGCCACCAACGATCACTTTGCCGATGAGGGTGACATTCGCGGCTTTGACCATGGCATCGGCTGCCTCAACGGCTCCGACGAGACCTTTCGTCTCAATCATGCCAAGTGCTAATTTCTCAGCCATCGTGTCTCCTCCTTAAAGGGTGAAAAATTATTTGTCGAGAGACGGGAGGATGTATTCAACTTCCTCATGGGGTCTCGGGATAACATGGACGGATTTGAGTTCGCCAACGCGGTCTGCAGCAGCAGCGCCAGCATCGGTAGCAGCTTTGGTTGCGCCGACGTCTCCGCGTACGAAAACGGTTACAAGTCCGCCACCAACATGGACTTTACCGATAAGGGTAACGTTAGCAGCTTTAACCATGGCATCAGCAGCTTCAATAGCGCCGACAAGGCCTCTGGTTTCGATCATGCCGAGTGCTTGTTTATCAGTCATTTGTAGTACCTCCTGTAAATATTGGGAATATATCCCTTGGTTCTACTTAAAATATTTGGGAAAGACTCTGAAATTAGAGTTCTTTCAGGGCAGCAATTACCATCTTGGCGATAGCGTCTGCATCCAGATCGCACTTATCATCGTCAACGTCAACGTCTTCAACGTCTCTGACGCCGTAGGCGACACGTTTGAGGTTGATAAGGTTGAGAGGAGTTACGTTATCACTGGTGGCAGAACCGCCAACAGATCCGCAGCCCAAAGTGAGAGACGGCATCAGGTTCGTGGTAGCACCGACAGCGCCCTGAGAGGACGGGGTGTTGACAAGAAGACGGGATACCGGTTTCTTAAGAGCAAATTCGCGGATAACTTTCTCATCGTTAGAATGCATAACGAGAGTGTGTCCAATACCGCCGTAAGTGAGCAGCTGGATGCAGCGCTCGCAAGCGGACTGCCAATCTTCTTCGAAGTAAAGGGAAAGGCAAGGAGAAAGTTTCTCCCAGGAGAAAGGATACTCGTCGCCAACACCTTTTTCAAGGTAGCAGAGGACACGGGTGTCTGCCGGTACGGTGATACCCGCGAGTTCAGCGATCTTGGTCGCGGGACGACCAACGATTGCCGGAGAAACGCCGCCGGGTCTTCTGACCATAACTTTGCAGACTTTCTTATACTCTTCTTCATTGAGCATATAGCCTTTTTCTTCTTTGACAGCTTCAAGAACCTGGTCCTTGATGCAGTTTTCGGCAACGATGGACTGCTCAGAAGCGCAGATAACACCATAGTCGAAGGTCTTGGAAGCGAAAACTCTCTTAACAGCGAGCTTTACGTCAGCGGTGTGGTCGATGAAAGCCGGTACGTCGCCAGGGCCTACGCCGAGAGCAGGAATACCGGAAGAGTATGCCGCTTTAACCATCTCTTTACCACCGGTGGCGAGAATCATGTTGACGCCAGAGTTGGTCATAAGCTCATGGGTACCAGCCATGCTCAGAGTCTGAAGAACCTGGAACATATTGGCCGGTGCGCCGGCTTTTTCAGCAGCTTCGCTCAGGATTTCGCAAGCTCTGGTGATGCAGTTCTTTGCGGAAGGATGAGGGCTGATGATGATGGGGTTCGCGGATTTCATACAAATCATAGATTTGTAAATAGTGGTGGAAGTCGGGTTAGTGCAAGGAACCAGTCCGCACACTACGCCAACCGGCATAGCCACTTCAAAGATTTTTTTCTCGGGATATTCGGCGACGATACCGACCGTCTTCATATCCTTAATAGCTTCGTAAAGAGATTTGGAAGCAACGGTATTTTTAACGATTTTGTCTTCGTATTTACCCATGCTGGTCTCTTCGACGGCCATTTTTGCGAGTTCTTTTGCGTGGGCATATGCGGCGTCCGCCATTGCTTTAATGATATTATCTACTTGTTCCTGAGAAAGCTCTTTGGCAGCTTCAAAAGCAACGCGTGCCTTTCTAATCATGTCACGAGCTTCCTGTACAGAAAGCAGATCGCGGTCTTGCAGCATAGTTTGCGCTCCTTTTATTCGTTATTTTGTGCTTTCAGAATCGCTTCGATCAGCGGTTCTTTCTTAGCATCTCTGATTTCGATCTTTGTAAGACCTATGTTCTTGAATCCACGGGCCATTTTTCTGAGGTCGGTCGTTTTGATCTCTCTCAGCTGTTCTTCGGTGTAGCCATTGGCTTTCGTCTGAACAGGTTCGGCCTTTACAGTTTCAACAACTTCAACAGGTGCACTTTCCGGGACGGATTTCGGTTCTTCAGGCTTTTTGGCCGGTTCCGACTTCACAGGTGCCTTTGCCGCAAAATCGCGTTTGTGGATACCAGTTCCACGACGGCGACCGGCAGGCTTTTCGGTGGGAGAAGCAATAATCGTAGTGCTTTCCGCGGGCCTCGGGATGACATGGGAAGAAATGACCTTACCAACTTTTTCTGCGGCAGTCTGGCCGGCAGCGATTGCTGCTTTGGTCGCACCGACATCGCCGGTGACGAAGAAAGTAACAAGTCCGCCCGTTACGTACTTAAATCCGCAGAGCGTTACGTTTGCCGCTTTAACAGCAGCATCCAGACCTTCAATAGCGGCGATCAGACCATAAGTTTCCAGCATACCCAGTGCGCCAGTACTCATAATCCGTCACCTCCTGTTTATCTTAATTTGATAGTATAAGTGTACTTATTAAGATATAAGAAGGTAATCAGTATTTGAGAGCGTTCTCTACACAGAATACTACAGCGTCAGCAAATGCATCGCAGGCAGCTTTGCAAGCAGACTGAGTACCAGTGAGGTAACCACCACCGAAGTTGGTCTCGGACGGAGGCTCGAAGTAAGCGCACATTCTTACGTCAGCGGCTTTAAGAGCGGCATCAAGGCCATACTGTGCTTCAACAGGCGGAGCGATGAGGTAAGCGATCGGGGTGCCTTCCGGGATACCACCGCACTCAGAGAGGTAGGAACCAGTTCTGGAGATGGTGTATGCATAGTAAGCAACGGAGTCGTCATCGTTTGCAGAATAGAAGGTGGCATCAGCGTTCAGAAGATCGAAAGCAGCAGCAAGGCCAGCTTTGACTTCGGCAGGGTTCGGGCCAGAGAGCATGCCGATGAATTCACCAGCATATTTCTGCTGAGCGCAGCCAGCGCCGCCGTACATGGATTTAGCAAGAACGACTTTAACGTCAGCTTTCTTGGTAGCTTCGTCAACGCAGGTGTAACCGACATCATCGCAGTCAGTAGAGAAGAAACCAACAGATCTGTGGCCTTCGGGCATATTCCATTGTTTCTGGAGGTCAGGGCTTACGTTCGGGATAACCTTGATCATCAGTACAGTAGTTCTAAGTTCATCGTATTTCACGACAAGTACCTCCTTTAATATTTAAGGTAGATAAAATTTGCTTTAATAAGCATTTTTCAAGCAATGTTATATATTGTATAGGGATAACAACGATTAGAGCTTGAGGTCGGTACCGGAAGCTTTGTTCTTGAGCATGACATCAACGATATCAGCGATATGAGCACCAGCTTCAGCAGCAGGAGTACCGGCGTTATGGATGTTGGAAACAACAGTACGTCTAGCTTCAGACATACCGATGGTTCCTTTGTAAGTAAGGTATGCAGACATGGATTTTGCGGTAGCAAGACCAGGTCTCTCACCTACGAGGCAGACGCAAACGTCGCATCCGGTAACTTCGGAAATCTCGTCCTGGGTAGCAACACGGCCATATCTTACGAAGAAAGGCTCGCCAGCGTCGATACCATGGGCTTTCAGACCGTTCATGATAGCCGGGATAACGATGTCGTAGTTAGCTTCGATAGCAGTACCAGAAAGACCGTCGGTTGCATAGACAACAACAGTCGGAGCTTTCTTGTAGAAGCCTTTGAGTTTCGCAACGGAATCCTCGTCAAGTCTTCTGCCAAGGTCAGGTCTGGTAAGATAAGTATCTTTGCTGTCGCAGCGGGATTTGAGTTCCATGATTCCTCTTTCTTCAAGGAATTCAGCCGGGAACTCGTTGAAAACTGCGTCCTGAGCAGCAGCATGGTCCGCACGGAAGCGGAGCATGGTGTTGGTCATTTCACGAGCGCCGCAGTGCCATACGCCAAGACGTGCAGGAGTGACTTTTTTAAGTCTTCTGTACTCAGCTTCGTCTTTTGCGTTCGGAACCTGGTACCACTCGTTAAGTTCGTAAGCGGTAAGATCCTCAAGATCATCATCAGCAACGTTTTCGCAGCAGCAAGCTTTGGTAGCTTTAGCAGCGGGAGCGTCTTTCATCATTTCACCGACGACCTGAGCGATAATCTCTTTAAGTTTGTCATCAGATACCATTGTTTATATATCCTCCCGTCAAATTGTAATTTAACTTACTCTTTTAATTAGAAGAGTACGGAAGCGTCACCGGCGTTCGGGCCAAGGGTGAGGCCGTCTTCCTCAAGGAAGCCCATCTTCTGAGCCCATTTTTCGAACTCAGCAAGCGGTTTTTTGCCAAGAGCCTGGCGGGTTGCATGGTTGTCATGGTAACCAGTGGACTGATACATCAGCATGCAGTCATCGGCGCAAGGTACGCCCATGAAGAAGTTGCAGCCTTCAGCGGCAAGGAGGATCTGGAGGTTCTCGTTGTCGTTCTGGTCCATCTTCATATGGTTGGTGTAGCAAGCATCGCAGCCCATGGAGATATCGGACAGTTTGCCCATGAACATATCTTCCATACCGGCACGAGTGACCTGTTTCTGGTCATAGAGGTATTCCGGTCCGATGAAGCCGACGACGGAGTCGACAAGGAACGGATGCCATCTGCGTCCGAAACCATAGCAGCGAGCTTCAAGAGTAAGTTGGTCGGTATCGAAAGCAGCGTCGGAAGAAAGCTCGGAGCCTTCACCGGTCTCAAAGTACATAACGTCTTTGCCGGAGGCAACGCCGTAATGATGCATGAGGTCTTCAGCTTCGTCGAGCATGTCGATGGTAACACCGAATGCTTCGTTTGCTTTCTGAGTACCAGCGATGGACTGGAAGCAAAGAGCTTCACGAGCACCGTTCTTGATGCATTCCATAGCAGTGGTAACATGGCAGAGGCAGCAGGACTGAGTCGGGATTTCCCATCTCTCTACGAATTCCTGATAGCTGTTCATGGTTCTTTCAACAGCGCCGATGGAGTCATCAACAGGGTTCATGCCGAAGAGGGCGTCGCCGGTGCAGTAGGAGAAACCTTCGCAGTAGGAAACTTTCATACCATCGACGTCATCGGTGGTGTGGTTAGGCTGAAGACGGAAAGAAAGTCTGTCAGGAGCGCCGCAAGTGGTGTTGCAGGTTCTGAAGATGGGCATCTTTCTGGCAGCAAGCATGAGGTCCAGAGAGGACATCAGTTTGGTAACAGCAGCGACGCACTCAGAGTTCAGAGCAGCAGCGACATGAGCGATCTGCTCGCCAGTGGTGTGGTCATCAAGGATGAACTCACGGAGCTGAGCAAGAGTCCAACCGCCGACTTCTTTCAGGATGGTCTGGTTGACGGAATCCTGGATAAGACGGGTAACATCATCCTCTTCATAAGGAACGCAGGGGTTCTCATAAAGATCTTTGATGGTGAGGTCGGAGAGGCACTTTTTAGCAGCGATTCTCTCCTGCATGTTCTCGGCAGCAACACCAGCAAGCTGGTCACCGGATTTGAGTTCGGATGCTTTGTTAGAAACATCTTTGACATCTTTGAACTCATAAACTTTTCCAAATAATTTTGCTTTAAGAATCAAAAATTCTCACTCCTTTGTAAAATTTGGATGCCTAGGGATGGTGGATACAGTTCTTGCGGGATTTCCCCCTTTCCCAAACCTTATTTATATAAATAAATCTTTATTTATATACATTAATTAAACACGAGCGTCTTCACGACGACCGGAAGAACTCTTCCGTGCATCAGCGGCTCGCCGATATCGACGTAGTCACCCTGGTTGACCAGGACGGAGTCGATGCAGATGAGGTCTTTGCTGCGGTTGAGCTTGACCATGATGTTCTGTCCAAGGCACTTACCCATATCCTCTTCAAGGATAACGATCAGCGGATGACCGGATTTGATGATCGGCTGCATACCGGCGATGATCAGGTCGGCATACCGCTCAACTTCCGCGAACAGCGGGCAGTTGGCTCCTTTGAGTCCCAAAGCGACAAGCTCCTGACCCTCATCGGGATCCTCATACCACTCGAGCATCGGAGCCAGTTTTCTGGCAAACTCGTCGGGGCTGAGTTTTTCGTCTTCCTCGGCCAGTTTGATGACCGGGATGGTCTTGATCGGAAGCTTGGTGCTTTCGGAGAACGCGATGGTGGAACCGGAAATATCCATGGTCTGCGTACCGGCGCCGATAACGGTGGCACGGATGGTCTCGACCGGCTCAAGGACGCGATCCATATACGGAGCGAAGACTTCGTTGATGGCTCTGGCAAGGACAACACCGATATCGTTGTACGGGAAGTTGCCTTCTTTTTCATCCAACGGATGATAGATGAGGTTGCCGACGCCGCCGGAGAACGTGAAGTAAGCGATATCCTCGATGTTGCTCAGCGGATGGTCGGTGGTCATAATGGCAAGGTCGTCACGGTCGAACTCTTTGATGCCGAGGGTGGTGGCAAGGACCTGAGCCATCAGGACGCAAGCTTTATAAATTTCTTTATATTCAAGCTTGTTTCCTACTTTAATATCAATATTGTGCTTCGCACAGAGTTTTCCAAGATGGTCGGAAACGTAAAGGACTTTGCCCGCGTTATCCAGTTTGATCAAACGGCCGCCGATATCGAAGCATCCGGTGTCGATCGGACGGTTCTCTTTGAACACGGCGATGTTGGAGGTGCCGCCGCCGATATCAATGTTGGCCATGACCTTATGTTTTTTAAGGGACTGAGAAGAAGTACCGGCTCCCCGTCCGGCGATAACGCCTTCCAGGTCGTTACCGGCGGTGGCGACAACGAAGTCACCGGCCAGACCGGACATGACGTTCAGAACGCCGCGGGCATTTTCTTTTCTCGCCGTCTCACCGGTGATGATAACGGCACCGGTGTCGATATCTTCCGGTTTCAAGCCAGCCGCCGCATACTCATCAACGACGATCTTGTGGACCGCTTCCTCGTTGATGGTTCTCTCGTCGTTCAGAGGCGTGATGTAGATCTTGCTCTCATAAACGACCTCTTTGTTGGTGATCTCGATACGCGGGACCATGTATTCACCGGAAGTGTTCTCAATGGTGAATCGGCTGAAAATTACCTGAGTTGTGGAGGTACCGATATCAATACCTACACTGAGTATCTTCTCTTTCATTCCTTACCAATCTCCCTTGTTTCTTTTCGTAATATAAAAATGCACTCGCAAAACTAAACTTAATAATCGGAAAGGTCCATCGTCTTGATGTAACGAACCAGTTCCTCAATGCCCTCGCCAGTATAAGCGCTGGTCAGAAAAATCGGATGGGCACCGGCCAGCTCCAAAAAGTTCCGGGCGACCTCGATTTCCTCCTCGGTCTTGCCGTCGATCTTGGTGACGACACCGATGACCGGTTTGGCGAAGGTCATGTTGAACGCTGACGGAAGCCGTCCCATGGTATTGGCCGCGTCGTGGACCAAAACAACAATATCCGCGTCACAGGCCGTGATGATGCAGGCGCGCCAGAGAGCCGACTGGTCAATGTACTCGCCGGGCGTATCAATGGCGTCTTCATAAGTAATGACTTCCTGCGTCTTTTTGTATTCGATTTCTTCGTGGTGGATCGCTTGCAGAAGAGTAGTCTTCCCGGCTCGGGAACGACCCATCAGAATGATCCGACGGGGTTTCTTGGCTTCTTCCGCCATCCTTAAGACCTCGTGATATTGACGGTCGTGTAATGCATGTCCTCAAAACGGGCAATCACAGCGTTGAGCGCCGAATCGACCGCGCCGATCTCTCCGACAAAGACGACCGCGCCGGAGAACCGGTCCACAAAGCCCAATTTGATTCTCGCTGCCTTGGTGCAGATATCCGCCGCGATAATGGCGCTCTCCGAAGGCGTGATCGTGATGATACCAATCGCCTCGGTAAACTCGTCCGTCAGACCGAGCTTTTTATAAATCATCCGGTCCGGCCGAGAAATGCGGTGTGCCAGCGTCACCTGTTTTCCGGGAACATATTCCTGTATCGAACGGGGTGGCAATGACATTTCGTCAATGGATGCCATATCTTTTCCTCCTTCCGACCGAACTCTGAACGCACTTATAGACAGACTTCGGCCATTAGACATATATATTATAAACACCTTCCCCCCTTTTGTAAAGCCTTTATTAAGAAAAATAATCAAAATAATTGAAATATTTTTTCGTTTTTTGTCTTGACATTTTCGTATGCTAAAGCGTAAAAGCGGCCTTTGAGCACGTTTTTTCGCCCTTTTGAGCACAGTTTTAAATTGTAAATTTTTTGTGAATTTTTTGAGCATTTATATACTTCTGCGTATAAAAATAAAAAGGAGCGTTTTTCGCTCCTTTTCCTTTTCCCTGTTTTGCTATGCTCAAAACGCGAATTCCACGTTTTTGATGTGCTCAGTACAATATTCGAAGTATTTTTGGTACAGTTCGTTGCCTTCCGCTGTCGCCGTTTCGCTGTCCGGACGGCGGATCACATCCGCATAGACCTTTCCGATCCCCACATACTGTCCGGCTCCGTTTCGCCGGCAAAGAAGATACATGGAAAACGCGCCGGACCGGGAGATCGACTCATAAAGTCCGATGTTCCGACGGCGGATCTCGTCAAAAAACTCGTTCTGGGCAGAACGGGCGATAATGTGGTTCGGCATAAACGTATCCAGAACCCGGTCCGCGGTAAACGCGAAAAGAATGCTCCGGTTGCGGGCCTCAAAATCGGACGCGACGTTTTTTTCATAAGCGAAGCCGCCCGTATCCAGAAGAGCTGACGCCAGGCGTTTACCGATATCGTGCGCTTTTTCCAGATTTCCGTTGTCATGTTCGTGACTGTAAAGCCGAGCTTCCGCGTCGCTTTCGTCCATAGCCGGAGCCGTTTTCCCCACGATCTTCATGTCGCTGTCATCCACGCCGTACATTCTTTCACCTCCCAGGTATAAAAAAGCGGGGCAATGCCTTAGAAAAAGCCTGCCCCATCTTCTTACTTATTCAGTTCTTCCCGCACTTTGAGCAAAGCGTCCAACGCCTCTCCCGGCATCGTACAGGTTCCGAGCGGATGCGGTGTGCTACTGTAAAAGCCGTGGTAATCGCTGCCGCCGGTCGGCACAAGCCAGTATTTCCGCACGATCTTTTCGATCTCGTCCCGGTCGCTCTCGGTATTCCTCGGATGAGAGAGCTCGATGGCCTGGATTTTTCCGGCCTTTGCCAACTCCCACGAAACGTCCAGAGAGTCATAGTAGCCGGGATGAGCCACGCAAGCCACACCGCCGGACTGACGGACGATATCCGCCGCTTCCCAGACGTCCGGGAAATCCATGTGATAGGGGATCTCTTTGAATATTTTATACATATCCGAGAACACCGCGTAGGTGTATCCCCGTTCCATCAGCGCGCGGATAATGTGCTGACGGTAGAGACAGGTGGCGCTTCCCGCCGCCTTTACGACGTCCTCGTAAGTGATGGGGTAGCTTTTGGAAACTTCCTCGATAACAGGAAGAATGGCTTCGTTGCGGCGGCGAAGGGTTTCCGCCGTCATTTTTTCCAGCTTTTCGAAGCGCTTCGGCATATAGCAGAGAAGATGGACAAGGCGATCCCGTTCGTGATCCAGCGTCGTGATCTCAAGTCCCGGAATGACCCGGAGGCCTTTGCGTTTCCCGACGTTGACAGCCCGTTCCACACCGGCCATGGTATCATGGTCCGTCAGAGAGATAAAGTCCAGCCCGGCATCCAGCGCGTAATCAATGATCTGATCAATGTTTGTCGAACCATCCGACATCACGCTGTGGCAATGCAGATCACCAACCATGGCAGAACCCTCCCTTTTACCCATTTTTACAAAGACATTATACACCCCTTCCCGACAAGATGCAAGGGAAAACACGGAAAAAACTTTTTGATTTTTTCAAAAATAGTGTTGACAAATGGGCATAAAGTTGCTATAATACACAATGTTCGCAGGAAATGCGGGTTTAGCTCATCTGGTAGAGCGCGACCTTGCCAAGGTCGAGGTAGCGAGTTCAAGCCTCGTAACCCGCTCCACAAAAAGCCTTTCGCCTATGGCGGAAGGCTTTTTTCATACGAAGGAGGTATTTTATGGCTCGATTGGAAACCGAACGGACCATTCTCCGTCCTTTCCGTCCCAACGACCTTCCGGACGTTTTCGCCTTCTGTTCCCAACCGGAGATTGAATCGGTCGGTTGGGATCGGCATCAGAACGTCGCCGAAACGAAAACTGCTTTGGAAAACTGGATCAAAAACCCGAATTTTTTCGCTATCGAGGAAAAGGCTTCCGGCAAGGTCATCGGCTATCTGCACGTCCAGGACGACTCCGAAGACGGTCTGCCCGACGTCAAGGAACTGGGCTTTGCCCTTAACAGCGCCTGCCACCGCCTCGGCTTTATGAGTGAGATCGTTCCGGTGGTGTTGGACTGGCTTTTTTCCCACGGGATCCAAAGCGTCTGGGCCTGCTGTTTTCAAAACAATCTTGCCTGTAAAGGACTCATTGAAAAGATCGGCTTCCATTTCATGCAGGAAGGTACCTTTTATTTCATCAGCCACAAAGAAAACATTCCTTCCTTTGAGTATTGCATGACCAAGGAAGAATGGAAAAATCGCATATAAAAAAGCCCGCTGAAGCGGGCTTTTCTTTTTTTACAGATTTTTCTCAAAGGCAAGCCGGGGAGCGCCGTCGGCCAGATGAATGGTCCCCCGTTCCTCAAAACCGCACTTTTTCAGAAGTCCGATCATGGCGGCGTTGGCTTCGTGCGTATCGGCACGGATGGCCGAAACCTTTTTGGCCTCGCAGAAGCGGTCGGCAAGACCCATCAGTGCCTTTCCCATTCCCATTCCGTGCCAATCGGGATTGATGCCGAAGCGGTGGACCACGGCATAGGCGCCGTCATCTTTCCAACCCTCTCCCTCGATCTCCGTATAGCAGGGATCCGGTTCAAAACCCACGCTGGTAAAGCCCACCAGACACTCGCCCATATACATGACAAAAAGGCGGCCACCCTCAATATCGTCTAAAAAGGTCTCCCGGGAGGGATACTCCCCCTGCCATTGCGGAATGCCTTTTTCCTCAAAATATTCTTTTTTCAGACGGCGGACACAGGTCATGATGTCGCCAAGGTCGTCTCGTTTTGCCGGACGGACTTTCATGGTGCGCGCTTCCTTTCTTTCCAAAATCAACGGGTACGAAGATCGTTGCCCAAAAAATACAACAGTTTATATTCGCCGAGAAGACGGCTTCCGGTTCGCTCGGAATAGCGTTTGGTCAGTTCGTCGGTGGCAAGATTAGTGCTGATGATCGTCGGGCGGCCTTCAAAAAGCCGCTCGTTGATCAGATTTCCAAGGGCCGCCACGGTGAACGACGTGGAAAACTCGGCGCCGAGATCGTCGATGATCAAAAGGTCACATTCGGCGTACTTTTTCCGCAGCGTGTCGCTGCCGGTGTTGGAAAACTGCTCTTTTTCCAGATCGTTGACCAGCCGCTGGGAGGTCTGATAGACAACGCCATACCCTTTTTCGAGCACCGCTTTGGCGATGGCCAAAGAAAGATGCGTCTTTCCAAGTCCCGTTCTTCCGACGAACAGAAGGCTCGGCGATTTCATCGAAAAATTCTCCGCGTAGCTTTGGCAGGATGAAAAAATTTCTCCCATTTTTTCGAAAGGAACGATCCCGTGGCCGATTGGCGCCTTCGGATAGACATCCAACCGGAAATTATCGAAAGAACAGCCGGCGGCGCCGGAATTCTTTTCCAGTTCTTCCCGTGCCATCATCCGGCAGGCCTCTTTATAGCAGGAGCACAGCGTGCTGTTCACTCTTCCGGTGTCCTCGCATTTCGGGCAGGTGTATCGCGGCTCCAACGCGTCCGGCGAAAAGCCGTTTTCCGCCAGAAGCGTCCCGATTTTTTCCCTTGCCGCTTCGTTCCGCTGACGAAGGACCGAAAGAGCGTCCTCCCCACCCTTCAAAACAGACAGGGAAAGAGCGACCATGTTCCGGGAAAGCTCCTTTTCCAGAGCTTCCACTTCCGGAACTTTCGCGTAGATCTCCGCCTTTCTGAGCTTTGCCTCCTGCTCGGCACGGCGACGGCGTTCCTCCAAAAGAAGCTGCGCTTTTCGATAGACCTCCGAAGAATATCCCAACGGTCTTCCTCCCTCTCTGAATTCCATCCGCTCAAAGGGATGGTGTTGTCATGATCGCCCGAAGCTCGATCTCTTTCGGATCAAAGGAAAGATCTTCACCGGCAGTCGCCGCCTTCGTTTCTTTGGCGGCTTCCTCCGGTGTGGAAATTCCTTTCTGCTTCCAACTGATCAGAATTTTATTGATATACGGGAACGAAAGCTTCCCGGTCTGCTCGATGGTACGCTCATAAGCCGCCCGGATCAATTCCGGAGCAAGCTCCATTTTGCGCCAGGTCTCACAGAATTCCTTTTCTTTGGTCACAAGGCTCCGTCCGTGGATCTCAAGCCGGTTTTTGACCTCGCCTTCCCAGCTTCTCGCCTCGTTCAGAACGCTCATCCGCTCTTCCGCCTTTTCCAGTGTGTCGATCCCGGCGTCCAGCCATTCCAACGCCACCTTCTGAATATAGCGCAGGCTCTTTTTTCCGCCGGAACTGCAATATTCCACCACCGTGATAAGCACCTCCGCCGGAACACCGGCCCAACGGACCAACCAGACCAGCGTTGCCGTATCGGAACAGGTGAACGAGACTCCGAGGATCCGTTCCGCTTCCGAAAGCACAAAAGCGACTTCGGTATCCTCCTTTTGAAGCCGTTCCACCTCTTTCATAGTAGGCTTTACCTCCAGCGGCTTGGTCGCCGCCAAAGGCGGCTCCCCGACCGGGACCGGCTTCGGTTTCGGTGTTTCGATGACCGGTGCTTTCGCTACCGTCACCGTCCGTCCGTCGCATTCGAGGATCCCCCGGTTCACCCAGTAATCCAAAAGATCCCGCGCGTCCTCCACCGTCAGCGAAAGCTCCGACGCCGCTGTTTCCGGCGTCATCTCCCGCATCCCTTGAGAAAGCGTCAATAAAAGGACGCGAAGCTGTCCCGCCGAACAGAGTTTTAAGTTTTCCGCGGCTTCATTCGGCACAAAAAACGCGCCGCCGCCGCATTTGACCACTACCCGATAGGCCAACCCGCTTCGCCTCCTTTTTGAAATTCACGAATTTTATTATAGCAGAGCTTTTTCCTTTTTGCACTACCTTTTTCAAAAAAGCGCCCCTTTGGGGCGCTTTTTTCGCTTATTTTTCCGAAAGCCGCTGATAGGCCGCGGCGATGATATCCGCTGTTCCCTCAATTCCCAGCATTCCGCTGTCCAGCATCAGATGATAGCTCTCTTTGACGCCCCACTTTTTGTCGTGGCTGTTCATATTGTAATAAGAAGCCCGTTTCTTGTCCGTCTGCTGAATGGAGCGAACGGCTTCCTTTTCCGTGATCTCGTACCGCTCTTTGGCACGGGCGATGCGGTGGTCCATATCGGAATAGATGAAGACGTTGAGAACGTCGTCCCGCTCGTCCAAAACGCTGTCGGCGCACCGTCCGACAAAAATGCAGGGACCTTCCTCCGATTTTTTCCGGATATATTCGGTCTGGTTAGCGGAAACCGTCATACCTGCCGGCATCATATTCTGCACGCTGCCGAATTCGGCATAAGGGAACATGGCCATGGAATAGAGGAACGTCGCCGACGGTTTTTCCTCAATCTCCTTCACGTAATCCTCGCTGAAGCCGTTGGCTTCCGCCGCGTATTTCATAATATTTTTATCGTAATACGGAATCCCGAGTTTTTCGGAAAGCAGCCGTCCGATCTCGCTTCCGCCGCTGCAAAACTGTCTGCCGATGGTAATAATCATGCTTTGTTCCTCCTTGACGATTATTGATCCTATTGTAGCAGAAAACACCGGCTTTGTAAAGAAAAAACACCCTGCCAAAAGGCAAGGTGTTGGTTTCTTTTTTCCGCTTGCGCCGATAATCAGTCGGAAACGTAAGGAAGGAAAGCGAGATGACGGGCACGTTTGATGGCGGTGGTCAGCTGACGCTGATGACGGGCACAGGTACCGGTCACTCTTCTCGGAACGATCTTTCCTCTTTCAGAAAGGAATCTTCTGAGACGGTTTACATCTTTGTAATCGATTTCTGCAACTTTATCTACGCAGAATGCGCAAACTCTTTTGCGGCTGCGACGATTGCGGTTCATGGGTCTTTCCGGACGTTCGGTTCTTTCCATGATAAGTCCTCCTTTATAGATTTTCAGTTATTCAAGAATAAAGCTCGGTTTTCAGAAAGGAAGATCTTCGTCCTCAATGATCGTGAAGTCATCCGCGGAACCGGCCGCATAGACGACGGGTGCCGGCTCGGCGATGGGCGGAGCGAATTCCTGCCGTTCAGCGGGACGGAACGAACCGGCACCGGTCATACCGGCGTCTTTCGTTCTCGGAACGAATTCCACGTTTTCAGCCTGAACCTCTACGGATTTCCGTTTCTGTCCGGCTTTGTCCTCCCAGGTTCTGGTCTGGAGAGAACCTTCCACGATGATGGGCGAACCTTTCTGGAAATACTTGCAGATGAACTCGGCGTTGGTGCGCCACGCGACGATGTCGATCCAGTCGGTCTGGCGTTCCGCTCCTTTGGCGGTATATTGGCGGTCAACAGCGATCGTAAAACTGGTCACGGCAATGCCGTTGCCGGTCTGGCGAAGTTCCGGATCCGCAGCCAATCTTCCAAGAAGTACCACTTTGTTCATAGGATTGCCTCCTTACTCTGCTTTCGCAACGATCAGGGAACGGATTACGCCGTCGGTGATGTTGTAGATACGGTCGAGCTCTGCCGGGAAAGAAGGAGCGCTGGTGAAGTTGACCAGTACGTAATAACCTTCCGTCTCGTAGTTGATGGGATAAGCGAGTCTCTTTTTGCCCCATTCTTCAACGCCGTCGATAGTGGCGTTTTCCTCGATCAGTTTCTTGAACTTTTCAACGAGAGCAGGGATCGCTTCCTCATTCTTGCAGCTGAAAACCATAACGGTTTCGTAGCTTTGAGAGATCTTTGCCATCTTTGATACACCTCCTTTTGGACTTTGGCCCCGAAATGGGGGCAAGGATGATTGCTTTTTCGTAGTTACAAAGCAACATTGTTGATTATAGCAAAGAAAAAGCGGCTTGTCAAGAAGCCGCTTTTCGATTTTTGTAAAAAGTTTTTTTATTCCAGATCGTCGCCGCTGCCCTCGAACTGTCCGCGGCTCATCTGTTTGAGATAGGCGTTGATAAATCCGTCGATCTCGCCGTCCATGACTGCCTGGATGTTGCCGGACTCAAAGCCGGTGCGGTGATCTTTAGCAAGGGTGTAAGGCATAAAGACGTAGGAACGGATCTGGCTGCCCCAGGCGATCTCTTTCTGAACGCCTTTGATGTCCTCGATCTTTTCCAGATGTTCCCGCTCTTTGATTTCAATGAGCTTGGAACGGAGCATATTCATACAGACTTCCCGGTTCTGATACTGGGAACGCTCGATCTGGGAACAGACGACGATCCCGGTGGGAATATGGATCAGACGAACGGCGGAAGAAGTCTTGTTGACCTTCTGGCCACCGGCGCCGGAGGCACGGTAAACCTCCATCTTGATATCCTCTTCCTTAATTTCCACGCTCTTGTCGTCCTCGATCTCCGGCATAACTTCCAGCGAGGCAAAAGAGGTGTGGCGGCGTCCGGAAGCGTCAAACGGCGAAATGCGTACCAAGCGGTGGACGCCGTTCTCCGATTTGAGGAACCCGTAGGCGTTTTCGCCTTCCACAATGATGGTGGCGGATTTAAGGCCGGCGTCCTCGCCGTCCAACCAGTCAACCAGCGTATATTTGAAATCGTGTTTGGTGGCCCAGGACGTGTACATCCGGTAGAGCATCTGGCACCAATCCTGCGCTTCGGTGCCGCCGGCACCGGCATGGAAGGTCAGAATGGCGTTGCTGTTGTCATAGTCGCCGGTGAGAAGGGTCGTGAGCTTCATCTCCTCGATGTCTTCCTCCAGCTTATCGGTATCCGCCAACGCTTCCTCGTAAAGGGACTCGTCGTCCTCCTCCATAGCGATCTCGATGACGGTCATGGTATCCTCGTACCGGGTCTCCAGATCCTTGTGAGAGTCGATTTTATGGTTGAGCTGGCTGAGCTGGCGTTGGACCTTGGAGGACGTTTCCACGTCGTTCCAGAAATCCGGGTCCGCCTGCTGCGCTTCCAACCGGCGGATCTCCGCCCGGCAGGCTTCCAATCCCAGCGCGTCGGAAAGATCGTCGATCTGGGGCTTCATCGCCTGTAATCTCAACCGCAGTTCTTCTAATTCAAGCATAGTTGATTCCTCCACATAAAAGGCACAATTTTGCATCATACTTTGCTTATTATAAATGATTTTTCCCGCTCTGTCAAAACATTCTTTTAAAAAAGTGTGAATTCTCACAAAATTATTTGCTTTTCTTCGTGAAGGCGGATATAATCATAGAAGGAAAAAATTACTTTTTCAAGGAAAGGGATCCTTAAATGTCGAATTATAAAAACACAACCTGTCCCTATTGCGGAAAGCCGTTTACCGAAAGCGACGACGTCGTCGTCTGCCCCGATTGCGGCACGCCCCATCATCGGAACTGCTATAAAGAGGCCGGCCATTGTGCCAACGAGGAAAAACACGGTGCTTTTGAATGGGGCACCGCCGCTCCGTCCGCTCCGAAAACGGAACCGAAAGCCTCCGGCTTTGTGATCTGCCCCAACTGCGGCGGCGAAAATTCTGCCGAGAACCGCTATTGCCGTTTCTGCGGTTCCCCGATGGCTTCCCGCTCCGAATCCTCTCCGGAGGAGACTTTTTATCAGGAGCGTCGCCGGATCGTCGTCGAAAACCTCGATAACGCCGATTTTAACGGTGCCACCGCGCCGGAAGTCGCCCAGGTCGTCGGGACGAACCTTGAATATTTCCTGCTTCGTTTTCTCGGCTTTTCCAAAGGCCGCAAATTTGACACCAACTTCTGCGCGTTCTTTTTCTCCTATCTCTATCTGTTCTATCGGAAAATGTACGGTTGGGGCGCCGCCGTCATGGCCGCCACTCTGATCCTTCAGATCCCGGCTACCTTACTTGATTTTCAGAGTTTACAGGAAGCCTATATAGACGCCGGCCTTCTGACGCAGTTTATCTGGCAGGTTCCCCATCTGGATACTTTGCTGGTTTTAGCGACGGTGGGAAGCATCCTCATCTGGTTCATCCGTGTCGGTCTGTTTCTCTTCGCCAATCGTCTTTATTACCACCACGTCACCGCCATCGCTAGGGGCATCCGTGACGGTCTGAAAGAACAAGGCACCTATTCCGACGGGCTTTTCTCCCAACTGGCTCGTAAAAAAGGCGGCACGACCATGATTCCCATCGTGCTCATTCTGGCGTGCTCCGTGCTCATCGGCGTATTCCTCGCCTTCTTTACCATGTCGTCCCCCATTTTTGTTTTTCCCACAATACCTCGATAAATCATATTTTTAACAAAAAAGCGTTCCCATCCAGGAACGCTTTTTTGTCGCCTTCAAAAATAGTTTCCGACCTTTCCGCATAGCTTATAGAAAAAGCCCTGAGGAGGTCGATCTGTTGTTCCTTTTCCGAAAAAAGTACCGTTTGTATCGGCTTAGAATTCCCGTTCTTTCGGCGTTCTGCGGCCTTTTGGCCGCCTTTTGCCTTTCTCTTCCCGTTCTGGCCGGAGAAAAAACAGAAAAAATCGTCTGTTTCACCTTTGACGACGGTCCCTCCGTCGTCACGGAGGACGTTCTGCGGATTTTGGAAGAAGAAGACGTTCCCGCCACCTTCTTTGTTATTGGTCCAAACGGAGAACGCACCAACGAGCGCCTTTTGTCCCTTGTCGAAGCCGGTCACGAGATCGGCCTTCACAGCTGGTGCCACGATTACGATAAGATCTACGCCTCCGCCGACGCCTATTTTGATGACCTTGAAACAGAAAAGGAATGGATCGAAAACGTCACCGAAATTTCTCCCACTCTGGTCCGTCTGCCCGGAGGAAGCACCAACCGCCATGCCGATCCCGCCGTTCTTTCCGCCATCCAAAAAGGTCTTTCCAAAAGAGATCTTTCCTGTTTTGACTGGAACGCCGACGGAAAGGACAGTCTTTTCCCCTCCATCAGCGCTTATGAGATCGAGCAGAACGTTCTCCGTGACGCCGAGGGAAAAAACGTTGTCGTCGTGCTTCTTCACGACAGCAGCACCCGGAAAACAACGCCTATGGCTCTTTCCCTTCTCATCGCCGACTTTCGGGAAAAAGGGTACCGTTTCGGTCGCCTTTCGGAACTGACAAAACCGGTCCGCTTCTGAAAATTCCCATAAAAAAGGGTACCCAAAAGGGCACCCCAACAGGTTTTATTGTATCACTTTCCGTTTTTATTTGCAAGACCTCCCCTGAAATTTCGTAGAGTCGCATAAGAAGCAGCGGTCAATTCTGTATAATTATTCCGTAGAATTCCCCACCGGCCCGTGCTATAATAAAGGCGAAAAGAAAGGGAACTTTCTTTTTTATATAAAACAAAGGGGGCACCACCATGAACATCAGCATTCTTTCCAAAAACACCGCCGTCCGTGATCTTTTCAAGGAGCGCTGTGAGAAAAAGCTCACCAAGCTCGACAAGTTTTTCGATGACGATGCCAAAGCTGTTGTTACCGTCAGCAATCAGAACGGAAATGAGACCGTCGAAGTGACCATTTCCGCCGGTGGTATGTTCTTCCGCGCTGAAAGAACCACCGCCGACCGGATGGATTCCCTTGAGGCCGTCGTCGATGCCCTGACCAAGCAGATCATTCACAACAAGACCAAATTGGAGCGCCGGTTCCAGACCGGTAAGTTCCAGCAGTCCTTCGATGAGTCCATCGAACCGGAACAGTACGGCATCGTCCGCACCAAGAAATTCCACGTCAACCAGATGGACGTCCAGGAGGCTATTCTCCAGATGAACATGCTCGGCCACAGCTTCTTCCTTTTCCGCAACCCGGATACGGACGAGATCAACGTCGTCTATCGCCGCAACGATGAAAATTACGGTGTTCTGATCCCGGAAGAGTAATGCGCCGCAGGCGGCTTCAACGCCTTTTATATAGAGTAAGCGCCGTCAACGAACCAACCAAAGAGTAAAAAAGCGGGACCCGCGAAAGGCGGGTCCCGCTTTTTCTGTTCCTTTTTGGGAAAATTCTTGTATTATAAAACAAAATATGGTATAGTTAATGTGTATATTTATATGTTCCGGTTTTTCCGGTTCTGCGATTTTAACTATTCGGAGGTCTTACTTTATGGAAAACACACCGAACACCGAACTTGTCGGCGCACAGCCCGAACGCAAAAAAAGAATTTTCAGCGGTATCCAGCCCACCGGCGTTTTCACGCTGGGCAACTACCTTGGGGCCGTCCGCAACTGGTCCAAACTCCAGGACGATTTTGACTGCATCTATTCCATCGTCAATATGCACGCCATCACCGTCCGGCAGGATCCTGCCGAACTCAAAAAGCGCACGCTGGAATCCTATGCCCTGGCGATGGCCTGCGGCATCGACCCGGAAAAGAGCATTCTTTTCATCCAAAGCCAGGTGCCCGCTCACGCCGAAGCCAACTGGATCCTCGGCTGCAACACCCAGTTCGGAGAGCTTTCCCGGATGACCCAGTTCAAGGATAAATCCGCCAAGCACGCCGATAACATCAACGCCGGTCTTTTCACCTATCCCGTGCTCATGGCCGGTGACATCCTGCTCTATCAGGCGGACGTCGTGCCGGTCGGCATCGACCAGAAACAGCACCTGGAACTGGCCCGTGACATTGCCGAGCGGTTCAACAGCCTTTACGGAAAGACCTTCACCGTACCGGAGCCCTATATTGCCTCAGCGGCAGGCGGCTGCAAGATCATGAGTCTTACCGACCCCACCAAGAAAATGAGCAAGTCCGACGAGAACCCCAAATCCTGCGTGCTCATTCTGGACGACCCCGGCGTCATCGTCAAAAAGTTCAAATCCGCCGTCACCGATTCCGATATGGAAGTCTGCTACCGGGAAGGAAAAGACGGTATCAATAACCTCATGACCATCTATTCCGCCGTCACCGGTCTCTCCTTTGAGCAGATTGAGCACGACTTTTACGGCAAGGGCTACGGCGATTTCAAAAAAGCCGTCGGCGAGGCTGTTGCCGAGCATCTGGCTCCTGTCCGTGAAAACTACAACCGTTATATGAGCGATAAAGCCTATCTGGAAGAGTGCTATCGCAAAGGCGCGGAGCAGGCGGAGCGGATCGCCGAGCGTACCATCGCCAAAATGTACAAAAAAGTCGGTTTTCTTCCGCTTTGATGAAAGGAAAACACCATGCGGATCTTATGCTTCGGTGACGTCGTCGGCAATGCCGGCGTCGATGCCCTCTGTAAAAAGCTTCCGGAACTCAAAAAGCGCTATCAGCCCGATCTGGTGATCGCCAACGGCGAAAACGCCGGCGACAACATCACCGTCAACGCCCGCAACGCCGAGACCCTTCTCTACGCCGGTGTGGACGTGCTCACCGGCGGGAACCATTCCCTCCGAAGTCGTGACATGACCGAACTTTATGAACGGGAATGCGGCGTTCTTCGTCCGGAAAACCTGCACCCGGATGCCCCCGGTGTCGGCGTTTTCCGTTTTGACGGCGGAAAATATTCCGCCACCGTTGTGAACCTTATCGGCAACGCCTTTCTGGATATGGCGTTTGAAAGCCCGTTTCTGTCCGCCGACAAAATTCTGAAAAAAGCGGACAAAGGACCCGTTATCGTCGATTTTCACGCCGAAGCCACCAGCGAAAAAATCGCTCTCGGCAAATACCTCGACGGACGTGTCTCCCTTGTTTTCGGCACTCACACCCACGTTCCCACCGCCGACGAAGAGATCCTGCCCGGCGGCACCGCCTATATCACCGATATCGGCATGTGCGGTCCTGTGGATTCCGTGCTTGGCGCTAAAACCGAAAGCTCGCTCCATTTTCTCATCACCCATCTTCGCTCCGGGATCGAGGTCGCCAAAGGCCCCTGCAAAGTGCAGGGGATCTTCGTCGAACTGGACGACAAAACCGGAAAGGCGCTTTCCATCGAGCGCTTCGATCTCCGCTAACGGGAGTCCCCTTTATGAAAAAAACTGCGTTTCTTTCCCTTTTTCTTGCTATTGTCCTTTTGTTTTCCGCCTGCGGCGTTGTTCCGGAAAATCCCGGCGACCCGGAAAACGACCCCACCGTCGAAGAACCCGGCGTTCCGGAAAGCGAGGAACCTTTCTCTCTCCGGATCCCCTTCGATTTTGAGGAAGGCTTCGCGCCTTACGCGGCCAAAAGCAAGCAAAACCGCTACGTCTGCGGTCTTCTCTATCGTTCCATGGTGCGTCTTACTTCCTCGTACCGCTATGAACCTGACCTTCTGTCCTCCATCACGACAGAGGACAACGTCACGTGGTATCTCTACCTCGACGACGGTCTTACCTTCCCCGACGGCACCGAATTCACCGCCTACGACCTCAAATATTCCATCCAGCAGGCCATGGACGAGGGAAGCTATTACGCCGATTCGCTCGGCGTCATCCAATCGGTCTCCGTTGTCAACGCCACCTGCTGCCGGGTCGTCCTCCATTACGCGGACAAGGCTTTTCCCAATCTGCTGACTTTCCCGGTCATTTCCTATGAAACGATCCGGAACCCGCTCTTTTTCCCGGACCGGTACGTTCTGGCCGATGACGGCGTTTCTTTGCTCAGTACGGTGGAGGGAACCGCGCCGACCATCCAACTGGTCTCCAGCGAGGACCCCGACCTTCTGGTCTATGAAATGCGCATGGGGCGCTATGACTGCGTCTATTGCCGGGATCCTCTCAGCCTCGGGACTTCGTCCGTCGGCGCGCTGAGCGGTCTTCAATCCAACCGCCTGGTTTATCTCGGCTTCAACAACGGCGCGCCTTTTCCCTATTACGCCGCTTTCCGGAAAGCCGTTTCCGCCGCCATCGACTATGAATACCTGTCCACCTATGTTTATAACCACTTTGCCTCGGAACCGAAAGGCATTTTCAACCCCGATTTCTACGAAGTGACCTATACCGCCAAGCGAAGCCTTGACGTCATGTCCGCCAACCTTCTTCTTGATGACATGGGGCTCACCAACCGGGACAGCGAAAATTACCGGACCAACAGCCGCGGTAAGCGGATCAGTCTTTCCCTGATCGTCTGCAACGAAAGCTCCGTCAAAGTGGCCGCCGCCAACGCCGTCGCCGAAATGCTCCGGGAGATCGGCGTGGAAGTCATTGTCACGTCCCTTCCCTATAATTCTTTCCTCTCGGCTTTGGAAAAAGGCGGCTACGACCTCTATCTGGCCGAAGTGAGGATCGGTGCCGATATGGACTTTTCCCGTCTGTTGACGCCGTGGAATTACGTCTTGCCGGATGTGGAATACATCAGCTACGGAATGAACAACTACGAGGGACTGTATCTCCAATGGCTCGGCTATATGGCCGGAACCGTCACCGCGACGGAATGGAACCGCGCTTTCGCGGAGGTCTCGCCTTTTGTCCCGCTCTGCTATGCCAAAAGCAGCGTCATTTTTTCCCGTGACCTGCCCTTTGCCTTCGGCGGGACCGATTTTGATATGTTTTATGATATTTTAAATTGGAAAACGGAATAATTTTTCCCGATTTTTTTGTTTTTTCTCTTTTCCGAAAGGATAAACTATGATATAATAAATTTTTGTATGATAGATTTGCCCTTTTGACAACATTTTTTGTGGGAGTTGGTTTTTTTGATCACTGGCAAACAGCTGCGGGATGCCTTTATCTCCGGCGCCAATTATTTGGCAAACAAGAAAAAAGAAGTGGACGCCCTGAACGTGTTTCCCGTCCCGGACGGCGACACCGGTACCAATATGTCCATGACCGCCGGAAACGGCGTTGTGGAGCTTTCCAAACTCGGCGACGAAACCACCGTCGAGGAAGTCAGCAAAGTGGCTTCCGGCGCGTTCCTTCGCGGAGCGAGAGGAAATTCCGGCGTTATCCTTTCCCTTCTTTTCCGCGGCTTTGCCAAAGGATTGAAAGGAAAAGAGACCGCCGACGGCAAGGACATCGCCGAGGCCTTTTCTCTCGGCGTCGAGGCCGCCTATAAGAAAGTGATGAAGCCCACCGAAGGGACCATTCTCACCGTCTCCCGCTGTGCCGCCGAAAAAGCGATGGACATCATGAAATACGATGATTCCGTCACCGCCGTCTTCTATGGAATGCTGACCCAGGGGCAGAAAACGCTGGAACAGACCCCGGAAATGTTGCCGATCCTCAAAAAGAGCGGCGTCGTTGACGCCGGCGGCCAGGGTCTTGTCTATATGATGGAAGGTATGTGGGAATATCTTACCAAAGGCGCCATCGTCGAAGCCAAAGACAGCGAAGAAAAAGAGGACGATTTTTCCGACGTCACCTACTGCGTCGAGATCGAACTCAAAAAAGCGCCGTCCAAGGACGCCGCCGGTCTTGAAAAAGAGCTTTCCGCCCTCGGCGAACTGCTCCTTCTTGAAGAAGAAAACGACACAGTCCGTTTCCACCTTCACACCGCCGAACCGGACAAAGCCATGAGCGAAGCCCTTTCCCTCGGCGTTCTGACCACCACCAAAGTGGAAAACACCGCTCTCCAACACACTTCCCTGTTCGGTGAAAAGAAGGCCGAAAAGGCGTCGGACCCTTTTCCCTATGCCCCGGTTGACGCTGAAAACGCCTACGGCTTCGTCGCCGTCTGCGCCGGTGAGGGGCTGACCGCTGTCTTTAAGGACCTCGGCTGCGACCGGATCGTTTCCGGCGGCCAGACCATGAACCCTTCCACCGAGGATATTCTCGCCGCGGTCCAGTCCGTTCCGGCGAAAACCGTTTTCGTGCTTCCGAACAATAAAAATATCATCATGGCGGCCACACAGGCCGCTGAAATCGCCGACCGCACCGTGCTCGTCATTCCGAGCCGCACGGTGCCGCAGGGCATTTCCGCTCTCATCGCCTACGATCCCGACGCTTCCGCCGCCGCTAACACCGAAGCGATGACCGACGCTCTCTCCGCCGTCACCACCGGTCAGGTCACTTTCGCCGCCCGGGATTCCGACTTTGACGGTCATAAGATCAAAGAGGGCGAACTGCTTGCCATGAAAGAGGGCAAGATGATCTATACCGGCAAGGATATGGATACCATCTGCGGCCGCCTTGCCAAAGCCCTTGTCACCAAGGAGACCTCCGT
This sequence comes from uncultured Clostridia bacterium, assembly GCA_937906945.1. Classification (GTDB taxonomy): domain Bacteria; phylum Bacillota; class Clostridia; order Oscillospirales; family Ruminococcaceae; genus UMGS1668. The sequence goes on from CALCUE010000006.1 coordinate 31,475, forward strand.
CGTCACCATCTACTACGGCGCCGACATCACCGAGGAACAGGCCGAAGCCATCCGGGAGATCATTGCCGGAAAGCTTCCGTCCAGCATCGACGTCTCCGTCATCTACGGCGGTCAGCCGGTCTATTATTTCATCATCAGCGCGGAATAACGCAAAAGCCGGTCGCTTCAAAAAGCGACCGGCTTTTTTTATTTTATGGAAACTTTCCAGTTTCCGTCTTCCACGATATACTGAAACTCCGAAAGCTCCGGCGAATTCATCACCCGCAAAAGCTCCTCAAAATCCGCGACGGTCCCGACTTCGGAAAGACGCTCATAAGGGATCCATTCCATCGTTCCCTCCTCCGAGGAAACCAGTTCGCCCTCATATTTCTCGGCTTTGAAGAGAAGCACGACGTACCGCCCGTTTTCAATGGGAAACTGCTTGACGCCGACCAAACGCGGATCGTGAACGGTAAGGCCCGTTTCCTCCTTCATCTCCCGAAGAACGGCGTCCACAAAGGATTCGCCCGGCTCCACGTGTCCGCCGGGCAGCGTATAACCCTTCCAGTCCTTTTTGACCCGGTTCTGGAGCAAAAGCCGGTTTCCGTCCGTCAGAAGACAGAGGACCGTCAGTTCCACGTTTTCCGTCCGTCCCAAGGTTTTCTCCCCTCTCTTATGAAAAAGCCCGCCATGACGCTTTTTTTGAAAGTTGTCACCGCGGGCCGTTTTTTTATTCTTTGATCTTTTCGGCGATTTTTTTAAGGTCGTCCGGTGTCTCCGCCATAAAGGCGTTGTTTTCTCCGGCCACGTTTTTAACCGCGGTCAGAAGGTCCTTGTCCTTGCCGAGGATGACGAACGTTTCCAGACCGTCCTTAACGGCGGCGTCCAACGCCTCATAAAAACGGATGGCGTTGACCTGCTGTTTGGCAAAATAGTCGGAAGGAAGGATCATATTATCGACCTTTTTGCCATATAACGTGGAATAGAGATCGACAGCCAGTTTTTCGTGTTTCAAGGGCCGCAAGGCGTCCTGCAGTTTGGCAACGTAGGGGAAGACCATCATGGAATGGAACGGCAGGGAATCCCGGAGCTTGGTGGGCTTGACCTTGTGTTTGGCAAGCTCGGTAAGAATGACTTTCAGTCCGTCCTCGTCGCCGATGATAACGGTCTGTTCCGGTGCCTCAACGGCGGTCATCTGAACGAAGCCGGTCATGCATTTATCGGAAGCGAGGCTTACGAATTCGTGTTTGACGTTCCGAAGCCGGTAGGTTCCGAGAAGACCCGCTCCGACGGCTTCCTTTCTCATGTCCCGATAGGCGCTCGCCGCCGTGACGCTGTCCTCGACGGAAAAAACGCCGCCGACCGCCATGGCGGTGATCTCACCGGCGCTGTAACCAATAAGAGCCTCCGGTGCCGGAAGAATCTCTTTAGCCGCTTCGGCCAAAGCCATTTCGTGCAGCATCTGCACCTGGAACGAGACCTCCGGGTCCGTCACTTCGGCGGATTTTCCCTTCATGGAAAGCTCCGCCACGTCGAAACCGAGCACCTCGGCCGCTTTCTGATAAAGTTCCCGGCAGGCGTCGGAATAGTCGCAGACTTCCTTGCCGATACCGGTATGGGTGCCGCCGTAACCGGGAAAAACAAACGCAATCTTTTTCAAGAGAAAACCCTCCGTTGTCACTGTGATGGTACTAATATACCACATTTTTATTCTGTTTTCAACGGAAACCGCCGGAAGAATAAAGATATTTTCAAAAAAAATATTGACAATGAAACCGGTTTTGGGTATGCTATTTCTGTAAATATAAAGGGCATTCTGCCCTTCTATTATAGGAGGTTTTAGTTACATGGTATTTGAGAAAGTAAGAGAGATCCTCTGCGACCAACTGGATATCGCCGAAGAAGAAGTTACTTTGGAGTCCAACATCTTGGAAGATTTCGGCGCTGATTCCCTGGATATCGTTGATTTCGTCATGTCCTTGGAAGAGGAATTCGACCGTGAGATCCCCGACGAGGATATCGAAGGCATCAAAACCGTCGGTGATGTAGTTTCCTACATTGAAAACGCTCTCTGATTTTTTCAGAATGATGATTCAGAAACTGGCGGAGCGGTCTGTTCCGCCTTTTCTATTGAAGTAAGGAGTCGATAAAATGGCAGACCAGAAAAAAATGGTTGAGGCGATCACCTCAATGGAAGACGATTTCGCGCAGTGGTACACCGACGTTGTAAAGAAAGCCGAACTGATCGACTATTCCGCCGTCCGTGGCTGCACCGTTTTCCGTCCCTATAGCTACGCGATCTGGGAAAATATCCAGAAAATCCTTGATACCAAATTCAAAGAGACCGGCCATGAAAACGTCTATATGCCGATGTTCATTCCCGAAAGCCTTCTCCAAAAGGAAAAAGACCATATCGAAGGTTTCGCTCCGGAAGTCGCCTGGGTGACCATGGGCGGCGGTGAACAGCTTCAGGAAAAAATGTGCGTCCGTCCGACGTCCGAAACGTTGTTCTGCGACCACTATGCCCGCATCATCAAATCCTACCGTGACCTGCCGAAGCTCTATAACCAGTGGTGCAGCGTCGTCCGTTGGGAAAAGACCACCCGTCCGTTCCTCCGCACCATGGAATTTCTCTGGCAGGAAGGTCACACCATGCATGAGACTGCCGAGGAAGCCATTGCCGAGACCGAGCGGATGCTGAACATCTACGCCGATTTCTGCGAACAGAACCTTGCCATTCCGGTCGTCCGCGGCCAGAAGACCGATAAAGAAAAATTCGCCGGCGCCGAGGCTACCTATACCATCGAGGCTTTGATGCACGACGGCAAGGCTCTCCAGTCCGGTACGTCCCACTTCTTCGGCGACGGCTTCGCCAAAGCCTTTGACGTCCAGTTCACCGGCCGTGACAACCAGCTCCATACCCCGTTCGAGACTTCCTGGGGTGTCACCACCCGTCTCATCGGCGCCGTCATTATGACCCACGGCGATAACAACGGTCTTGTTCTGCCGCCGGATATCGCCCCGATCCAGGTTGTCATCGTTCCCGCCGCCCAGCATAAAGAGGGCGTTCTGGAAGCCGCCAACGCCGTCAAGGAGCGTTTGCAGAAGTTCTGCCGCGTCAAACTGGACGACAGTGACAACTCCCCCGGCTGGAAATTCGCCGAGTACGAGATGAAGGGCGTTCCGGTCCGTCTGGAGATCGGTCCCCGCGATATCGCCGCCAACCAGTGCGTCCTCGTTCGCCGTGACAACCGCGAAAAATATTTCGTTTCCCTCGACGAGCTCGAGACCAAAATTCCGGAAGTCCTCAAAATGGTCCGCGACGGTCTTTACCAATCCGCCCTTGAAAACCGCGAGCGCCGCACTTTCGTCGCCCACAACCTCGACGAGTTCGTCGAGCTTGCCAACACCCAGAGCGGATTTATCAAATCCATGTGGTGCGGCGACCAGGCCTGCGAAGAAAAGCTCAAAGAAGTGGCCGGCGTCACTTCCCGCTGCATTCCTTTCGCGCAGGAGCATCTGGACGATTGCTGCCCTGTCTGCGGCAAACCGGCCACCAAGATGGTCTATTGGGGCAAAGCCTACTGATAAAAGCGTACATAAAAAGCCGACGGAAAATTCCGTCGGCTTTTTCTTTTTATTCCTCCGCTTCGGCCAGAAGCTTTTCCCGATAGGCTTTCGCTGTATTAATGAGAAAAGAGAATCGTCATAGGCTCTTGCGTCGTCGTGTTCCCCGATGAATCATAAATGAATGATTTCAATATGACAAAACGCTCCGTCATTCCTACGACAAACGGATGGGTTTTTCCGTCGTTTATTTCAAAGATTTTATTCTGATGGCTTTCCATATCCTCAATATCACACAAATACAAGCTCATTCCGAAATTGTCATCATTATATTCAGAAACAAAGATTTTTTCTTTATTGTAGCAGAAATTATCTTTATGGCTTCCGGAAAATTCAACAGGGAAGGTAAACCAGCTTCCGTCGCTCAAATCAGCGACTTTATCCCATATCCTTACATGGATTCCGTCTTTGGAATACTCAGGAAAGACGTCCTCCGGAATATCATAGGCTATTTCAAAGCGATCCGATCCTCTGTCGTATAATGCTAACAACTGAACTTGAAAATCAGCAGTTCTTACCATGACGGCTATTTTTGTATCGCCGCATACAAACCTCGGCTGATAAAAAATAAAATTTTCTTTTCCGTAATCGGCGGTATTATCATCAAAAAGTCGTTCCAACACGTTCAGAACTTCTTTTTGTATTCTGCCGTTATCAAGCAAGAGTCTGCTTTCTTCGGAATCGAAATTCATGATTCTGATTCCATTATCAGACCTCCAGATAAAAGATTCCCCGTTAAAATCATATTCCCGCATGTATTGATACTTTGAAACATCTTGATATACAATGTCGGGAAGCGGCTCTATGTAAAAAGAATTTTTCAAAGAACTATCAAAGTACAGAATATTTCTTAAAGACAAAACAGCAAAATCATAGCCCTCATGCTGATTGGTTCTTATAAGGTTGGCGGCATAATCCTCATCAAGATAGGGATCGTAGTTTTCTGTTCCTGCAACTCCTCCGACTATCGCGTCCAGCGTTTGAACGGTGCCATCCTTATGTAATATGATCAGTCGACCGTTGACTTCCAAAAAGTCCAAAGGGTATTCCGCTGACGGGATTGTAAAAAGCTCATAAGTAACATTCTGCCCCTCTTCCGGCTCCATTTGTGTGTCGGAAATTTCCGGTATTTCTCCCGGCTCTTTGACTTCATTTTTCACCCGGTCGCAGGAAGTCAACCCAAAAATGAGCGCCATAATAAGTAGCATCGCAAAAAAATGTTTTTTCATCTTATTTTCCCCCTATTTTGTAAAAAAGGAGCCGCCGAAGGTGGATCCTTTTCTTTATTCCTCCGCTTCGGCCAGAAGCTTTTCCCGATAGACTTTCGCCGCCTGCTCGGTTTTGTTGTCGCCGAACTGATAATAGACCCGGTCTTTCAGGTTGTCCGGCAGATACTGCTGCTTCACGTAATGGTTGCGATAATTGTGCGCGTATTTATATTTGAGCGGCTTGTGCCCGTCCGCCGATTTCGGCGGATTGTTGATGAGGTTTTCCGGCACGCTTCCGGAAAGACCGTTCCGTACGTCCTCCAACGCCGCCGAAATCGCCGCAACGCCGCTGTTGGATTTCGGCGCGGTGCAAAGCAGAATAACGGCGTCCGCCAAAGGCAGCTCCGCTTCCGGAAGTCCCAGCTGCAAGGCCGTATCCACACAGGCCTTGACGATGGGAATGGCCTGCGGATAGGCAAGTCCCACGTCCTCGCAGGCAATGGCTAAAAGCCGCCGGCAGGGGGAGATAATATCGCCGGCGTCGATGAACCGGGCCAGATAGTGAAGCGCCGCGTTTTCATCGGAGCCCCGGACCGATTTATGGAAAGCCGAAAGAATCTCGTAATGGTCGTCACCGTCTTTGTCATAGCGGTTGGCGCTTCGCTGCGCGGCGATCTCCACGTCCTCCATGGAAATCACGTGATGACCTTCGCCGTCGATCCGGGAAGCAAGCCAGCAAAGCTCCAAAGCGTTGAGCGCCTTTCTTGCGTCTCCGGAACAGTTCCAGGCGATATGGTGGAGTACGCCGTCCTCTAAAATGATCTCGGAATTTTCGTCGTGCTCAAGCCGTTCCACGGCGTGCTCAAGAGCCTTTTCAATGTCTTCCGGCTCGATGGGCTTGAACTCAAACACCGTGCTCCGGCTCAAAATGGCGTTATAAACGTAAAAATAGGGGTTCTCCGTCGTCGAGGCGATGAGCGTCACCCGTCCGTCCTCGATGAATTCAAGCAGCGTCTGCTGCTGTTTTTTATTGAGGTACTGAATTTCGTCCAGATAGAGCAGAATACCGCCGGCTCCCTCCAGCCCCGCCGTTTCGGAAATGACCTCTTTGATGTCCGCCGTTGAGCACGACGTTCCGTTGAGGTGACAAAGCTTTTTTCCGGCTTTTTTCGCCAGAATGCGGGCCACGGTGGTTTTTCCGGTGCCGGAAGGTCCGAAAAAGATCAGATTGGGGATGACGCCGGAATCGGCGATGCGCCGAAGAAGCTTTCCTTCGGCTAAAATGTGCTTCTGTCCGCAAACTTCGGAAAGTTCCATCGGACGAAGACGGTCGGCAAGCGGCGCGGACAAAAGATCATCTCTTTTCAAACAAAAATCGGTTTATTCGTAAAGCGGGAACCGCTCGCAAAGGGCGGCCACTTCGTTTCTCACATAATCGGCGCTGTTTTCATAGTCGAAGACCACTTTGGCGATCAGTTCGCCGATTTTCTTCATTTCTTCCTCCCTGAAGCCTCTGGTGGTCGCCGCCGGTGTTCCAAGACGAACGCCGCTGGTGACAAAAGGCGACTGGGGATCGCCGGGGATCATGTTCTTGTTGGCGGTGATATGCACTTCGTCCAACCGTTTTTCCAGATCCCGACCGGTGACGCCGGTATCCCGAAGGTCCAGCATCATGAGGTGGTTGTCCGTACCGTCGGAAACCAGTTTCAGGCCGTTCGCTTTGAGCGATTCGGCCAAAGCCGCCGCGTTTTTGATGATCTGTTTCTGATACTCCTTAAATTCGGGACGAAGCGCTTCGCCGAAGCAGACGGCTTTCGCCGCGATGATATGCTCCAAAGGACCGCCCTGCGTTCCGGGGAAAATGGCTTTATCAATGGCTTTCGCCAGGTTTTCTTTGCAAAGGATCAACCCGCCGCGGGGACCGCGAAGGGTTTTATGGGTGGTGGTGGTCACAACGTCGGCATAGGGCACCGGGGATTCATGCTCTCCGGCGGCGACGAGACCCGCGATATGGGCCATATCGACCATAAGGTAAGCGCCGACTTCGTCGGCGATGGCACGGAATTTTTTGAAATCAATGGCTCTCGGATAGGCGGAAGCGCCGGCCACGATGATCTTCGGCTTGCACTCCAAGGCGATCTCCCGCACCTTGTCGTAATCAATGCGTCCCGTCTCCGGATCGACGCCGTAGGAAACGAAATGATAGGATTTTCCCGAATAGTTGACCGGGCTTCCGTGGGTCAGATGACCGCCCTCCGCCAGATTCATGCCGAGAATGGTGTCGCCGTATTCCGCCAACGCGAAATAGGCCGCTAAATTCGCCTGCGCGCCGGAATGGGGCTGTACGTTGGCGTGATCGGCGCCGAAAAGCTGACAGGCACGATCCCTCGCCATGTTTTCGACCTCATCGACGAACTGGCAGCCGCCGTAATAGCGGTGATCCGGATAGCCTTCGGCGTATTTATTCGTCAGAACCGAACCCATGGCGGCCAGAACCGCCGGGGAAACAAAGTTTTCCGAAGCGATCAGCTCAATATTCCCTCTCTGCCGGAAAAGCTCCTTTTCCATGGAAAGTCCCAGTTCCGGGTCCTGCTCTTTTATATAATCAATACTGCGTGGAAAATCCTGATACATATTTTTCTCCCTTTCATTCCCTTTTTATCCATTGTTATTATAAAAGAAAACACGAAAAAGTGCAAGGCCTGTCCCTTTCGAAAATAAAAAATAAAATTTTTTCAATTTTCTCTATTGCCTTTTCCAAAAATATGTTATACTTATAGAAAATGTTGGCACGGGAAAGGATTCCAGGGACTTATGAATTACGTTTTTATTATCAATCCGGTCGCCGGAAAAGGCGGCCAGCAGGACGAAATCGCCAAGTTCATTCGTGGCTTTTTCGCTGATCGGACGGAAGATACCATCCGTGTCTATCTGACCCAGAGTCCCGGCGACGCCACCCGTTTCGGCAAGGAATGCCCTCTGCCCGAAGGCGAAGAGACCTGTTTTGTCGCCTGTGGCGGCGACGGTACCTTTTATGAAGTCGTCAACGGCGCTTTTGGCCGTCCCAACGTCAGCTTTGCCATCTATCCCTGTGGGTCCGGCAACGATTTTATCAAAAGTGTCGGCGGCAAAAAAAGCGACTATCTGAATCTTCAGCGCCTGGTCGATGGAAAAAACAAAATTTTCGACGCCATTCGTGTCGGCGATTATATCTGCTCCAATGTTTGTAATATCGGCATCGACTCCGTCATCTGTGACAAAATGAACAACTATAAAAAGATCCCCGGTATCTCCGGACCCATGGCCTATAACCTTTCTACCGCTGTCACCATTGCCTCCCATGCCGTTTCCGGCATCGGATTCCCGATCAAAATCCAGTTTGACAACGGCGAAGTGCTGGAAAACCGCTATATGCTCTCCGTTTTCGGAAACGGAAAAGTCTATGGCGGCGGCTATTACCCGGTGCCGGACGCCACCATGGACGACGGTCTCATCGACTTCTGCGCCGTTTCCGAAGCCAGCATTTTTAAAATCGGCAAACTCATCGGCACTTATAAAGCCGGAAACCATGTCGGGAACCCCGCATTCGACGGCCTTTTGGAAATGCGCCGCTGCAAATCCGCCGTGGTTGACAGTTCTGAAGACCTCACCGTCTGCGTCGATGGCGAGATTTTTAAGAGCAACCATATCGAAATCGAAATGCTCCCCGCGACGCTTCCCTTCCGTGTGCCGGATTTTGAATAAACAAAAGGCCTTTGCCGGTGGCAAAGGCCTTTTTCTTTTTACGAAATTACTTAATAAGTTCCGCCGCTTCAAGAAGCGTTTCTTTCGGCTGTACGCCCACAAAGCGGGTGACTTCCTCGCCGCCTTTGAAAAAGATCACCGTCGGGATGGACATCACACCGTAATCCATGGCGATCTCCCGGCACTCATCCACGTCAACTTTGCCGACCGTCAAAACGCCGTCCAGCTCGTCACCCAATTCCTCAATGGTGGGGCCAAGCATCCGGCACGGACCGCACCAGGTCGCCCAGAAATCGACGATGGCCGCTTCCCCGTTGGTCTTGATTTTTTCGTTAAATTCTTCCTCCGTAAAATGAACAACAGACATTTTTATTCCCCTTTCGCTTTTATTTTTTCCTCTGTTTTGATTATAATGCAAGAAAAGGCCGTTGTCGAGAGCTTTGAAAAAAGTTAAAAATTTTTTCAAAATTCTCTTGACAAACCATGGCCGAATTACTATAATAATAAAGCACTCAGAAATTGCCCGATTGTGTAACGGCAGCACGACAGACTCTGACTCTGTTTGTCGGGGTTCAAATCCTCGTCGGGCAACCACAAAACCCGGAACTTCGGTTCCGGGTTTTTTCTTTCGGAAAAGCCTTTAAAATCCTTTTTATTTTTGCTATAATAGGACTGGGAGTGATCTATTTGAAAATTATCAATTTTGGTTCTTTGAATATCGACCACGTCTATCCGGTCCCGCACGTCGTCCGTCCGGAAGAAACCGTCCGCGCGAAAAAAGCCACCTTTTTCCCCGGTGGAAAAGGGCTTAACCAATCCATCGCCATCGCCCGGTCCGGCGCCGATATCTACCACGCCGGCTGTATCGGCATGAACGACGGCAGCTATCTTTTGAACGTACTGGACAAAAACGGAGTCAACACCTCTCTGATCCGGAAAAAGGAAGTGCCCACCGGAAGCGCCTTTATCCAGGTCACGCCGGAAGGCACCAAAAGCATCATCGTCTGCGGCGGCGCCAACATGAGCATCACCTCCGACCAGATCGACTATACCGTCGCTCAGCTTCGACGGGGCGACATCCTGCTTTTACAGAACGAGATCAACGGTCTTCCCGAGATCATCGAAAAGGCGTTGGATGCCGGAGCCAAAATCGCTCTCAACCCGTCCCCCTTTACCGAAGACCTTCTCTCCCTGCCTCTGGATCGACTTTCTTATGTGTTTCTGAACCGCTATGAGGCGTCCGATTTTACCGGAGAGAACCCGATGGACATCGAGGCGCTGATCCCGGCGCTTCGCCGCACGTTCCCGAAAGCGGAAGTCGTCCTCACCATGGGGATCAAAGGTTCCATGCTGATCACGGCTGACGACGTGATCTATCAGAAAATCTATGAAGCCACGGTCAAGGATAAAACCGCCGCCGGCGACGCTTTTATCGGCTTTTATCTCGGCACCACCGTCGGCGGTGCCGTGCCCCGTGACGCTTTGATGATAGCGGCCAAAGCCGCCTCCGTCACCGTTTCCCGTGCCGGCGCGGCAAGCTCCATTCCCATGATTGAGGAATGTTACGGCGTTCAGTAAAAAAAGCCCTCATCCGAGGGCTTTTTTCTTTTTGATGAAATCGAAAACTTCTTTTCGAAGGAGAAAAAGAGCCATGAGGTTCGGAAAGATCATCAGCCCGTTGAAGCAGTCCGAAAGATTCCAAAGCACCGCGCTTTGAGAGACGGACGAACCCACCGAAACCGCGAGGAAAAGCAGTCGATAAATAACTTTCGCCGCCTTTTTTTCCGTCAAAAAAGAAAGAGCTTTTTCCCCGTAAAATTCCCAACCCAAAACCGCCGCCAAAGCGAAAAGAAAAAGGGCCACTATCAAGAAAACCGTCCCGATCGTTCCGAATCCTAAAGAAAACGCCTCCTCTGTACCCGCTTTTCCCGTTACTAAAAGCACCAACGCCGTCGCCGTACAGACCACCATCGTGTCCAGAAAGACCTCCAGAATACCCCAATCGCCCTGCGTTTCCGGGTCCGTTTCGTCACTTTCGGCGTGAGCCAATGACGCCGACCCCATTCCCGCTTCGTGGGTAAACGTGCCTCTCGCTATCCCGACCCGCAGGGTTTCCGAGGTCAGCCAACCGCCGATGCCTCCGGCGGCGGCTCTTTTGCCAAACGCTTCCCGAAAGATCGAGAAAAAAGCCTCCGGCACCGCTTCCCGAAAGCGCCATAGGACAAAAGCCACTCCTAAAAGGTAAAAACCGGCCATCACCGGCACCAGTACCGATGAAACTTTCGTGACCGTCTGCGCCTTTCCTAAAAAGACCAACCCCGTCAAAACGGCGATGGAAATTCCCACCCACAGCGCGGCTTTGGGAAACGCCGTTTCCGCCGCTTTTGCGGCGGCGGAAACCTGTACCGCGTTGCCGCCGCCGAAGGAAGCCAAAACACAGCAGACGCACCAGAAGGCGGCTACGCCCTTCCCGCCAAAAGCTTTCCGGATATAGAGCGGCGCGCCGCCGCCTTTTTCGTTCCGGCAGCGGATGGAAAGAGAAGCTTCGGCGAATTTCAGCATCATTCCGAAAAAGGCGCCGACCCACATCCAGAAGACCGCTCCGGCGCCGCCCATGGCGATCGCGGAAGCGACGCCCACAATGTTTCCGGTACCGACCGTCGCTCCCAGCGACGTCATGGCGGCGGCAAAGCCGCCGCCCTTCTTTTCGCTCCGGAAAAAGCGGCCAAAAATTTTTCCGGCTTTTCGCAGCGGATAAAACCCGCTGCCCACGGTCAGCCAAAGACCCACACCAAAGACCAGAAGCAAAAGCCCCGGTCCCCAGATCCATTCCATCCAACGCTGTGTCAACCGTTCAAGCAAAGCCGATCCCTCTTTCTCGGTTTTCTGGAAAACCTTATGTCCGAAAGTCTTAAAAAAGACCAATTACCCTTGTTTTATAATTTATTTTATTATACTGTAAATTATATAATTATCTTTTCTTCTTTCGTCAAAAAAGCGGATTTTCCGCTTAAAATCGCCATTTTTCGCATAGAAAAAGGAGCCGGAAACTTTCGTTTCCGGCTCCTTTGCTTTATAAATTTTATTTGGCGTTATAGAACGCTTCGGATGCTTTGTGCATCATATAGATATCAATTTTGGTCGCCAGCTCCATGGGCGCGTGCATAGAAAGAAGCGGTACGCCGACGTCGATGGTATCGACTTCCAGGCGGGAAATGTATTTCGCGACGGTGCCGCCGCCACCTTCATCGACTTTGCCGAGTTCACCGGTCTGCCAAACAACGTTGGCCTCATCAAAGAGCTTGCGGACCTCGCCGACATATTCCGCCGGCGCGTCGTTGGTGCTGGATTTGCCGCGGGCACCGGTATATTTCGTCACAACAATGCCGTAGTTCATGTAAGAGGAGTTATTCTTTTCGTTGACGGAATCAAAAGTCGGGTCAACGCCGCAGTTGACGTCGGCGGAAATGCATTTGCTGTGGCTCAGAATGGTGTGTCCGGCAACGCCATAGGGTTTGCCGAGGTCTTTGGCAAAATAGGAAAGCATCTTGCCGTTCATACCGGTAGGACCGTCAGAACCGGTCTCCTCTTTATCGGCGAAGCAGGCGACAGCGGTATATTCCGGATCGGAAGCCAGAATACCGGTCAGTTCGCCGTAGGCGCAGACACGGTCGTCGTGGCCGTAAGCGCCGATCATGCCCCGATCGAAACCGACGTCACGGGCTTTTCCGGCGGGAACCATGGTGAGTTCGGCGGACTGGAAATCGTCCTCGATAATGCCGTATTTTTCAAAGAGGATGTTGGCGATGTTGAGTTTGACCTTTTCGCTGATCTCGTCGTCACGGAACGGCATGCAGCCGATGAGGATGTTGAGATCCTCGCCGCGGATGCCCTCGGCCAGGGTCTTGCCCATCTGATCTTTGGCCAGATGCGGAAGAAGGTCGCTGACGCAGAAGACGGGTTCGTTCTCATCCTCACCGACGGTGACCGTGATGGAGGTGCCGTCCTTGCGGACCACAACACCGTGGAGTGCCAGAGGCGTTACCGTCCACTGATATTTCTTGATGCCGCCATAATAGTGGGTCTTGAAAAGAGCCATTTCGTGGCTTTCATAAAGCGGGTTCGGTTTGAGGTCAAGACGCGGCGAATCAATGTGAGCCGCGGCGATGTGCATGCCCTCTTCCAACGGTTTGCGACCGATTTTGGCGAAAAGGAACGCCTTGTTGCGGTTGTTGACATAAACTTTGTCACCGGCGACGTATTTTTTGCCCGGCTCAAATTCGGTGAAGCCCTCCTTTTCCAGAAGCGGAATGCACCAATCCACAAATTCCCGTTCCGTCTTGCAGGTGCTGATATACTCTTTGTAAGGCTCGCAGTAGTCGTAGGCGGCCTTGATCTCTTCTTCCGAAAGGGTCAAACCGGCATTTTTCGGGTTCCGGAGCAGTTTTTCTTTCAAAAGCTGACCAGCGGATTTTTCTTTTTCACTCATTGTTTTCTCCCCTTTAATTTATGCTAAAAATCAGTCGAAATCGTAAACGGTCTGGTAGTCCTTCCGATAAGAACTGACTTTTTCAACGTATTTTCTGGTCTCGGCGTACGGAATGTCTTTCAGCGTCACGCCGTCCTCCGAATAGGTCGGATCCGAAAGCCAACCCTTCACCCGGTTGATCCCGGCGTTATAGGCGGCATAGACGGTCTCCCAGTTTCCGAATTCCCGGTAGCAGTACCCCAAAAGCCAAATCCCGTAATCGAGGTTCACTTCCGGGTCAAAAAGGTCGTCCCAATCCCCTTTGCTTTCGCCCCGATAAGAATCGATCCAATCATGGGTGATCTTCATCACCTGCATAAGGCCCCGTGCGCCATCCGCGCTTTCCGCGTTTGTGTCAAAACGGCTTTCCTGAAAAATCATCGCATAGACCACCGAAAGCGGAACGCCATTTTCGGCGGCTTTCTTTTTTACGATCGTCAGATAATCGAGCGGATAGGCCTCGTGCTCCAGTGATTTCGAGGCTTTCTTCATCATTACCCCGGAAAAGATCAACGCGCCCAGAATGAGCACGATGGCAAGGGCACTTTTTACCGTTTTACTCAAAGACTTCCTCCTGCCACTTCTGATGTTCGTTTCTCAGGATGGTCCGAAAAACGATCTCTGCCTTCTGCTGAAGCTCCGTCAGGTTTCCGTCGTTTTTGATGACAAAGTCGGAGGCCTCGGTATAGAATTCCTCCGGTTTCTGGGCGGAAACCCGCCGTTCGGCATCCAGCTTGCTCAAACCGTCCCGTCGGATGATCCGTTCCAGACGACGCTCTTTTTCAGCGGTCACCGAAATGAGCACGTCGCACATCTTGGCGCATTTGCTTTCAATCAGTGTCGCTCCGTCCACGACGATCTGGCCGTATCCGGCCTCGGTATAATCTTTCACCTTCCGCTCGATGGCCGCTTTGATATAGGGAAACATGATCTTATTGAGAATCTGGAGCTTTTTAGGATCGGCAAAAACGATTTTCCCAAGCTTTTTCCGGTCCAACTTCCCTTTTTCCGTCAAAACGAGGCAGGAAAACGCGGTGACGATCTCCACGAGGCACCAAAGCTCGTTATCCGCCACGTCATGGGCCACCTTGTCGGCGTCGATCACCGCGGCGCCTTTCTTTTCCAGCATCTCCAGAACCGTACTCTTTCCGGCTCCGGTCTGTCCGGTCAATCCGATAATACTTGCCAATGTTCCCGTCCTTTCTTATTCCAGGTCGATGATGTCAAATCCCGCCGCCCGAATGAGACGGTTATAGACCGCCAACCCGACGCCGGTTGTCTTCGGCGAATGGGCGAAAACTCTTTCCGCGCCCATATCGTCCAACTCCCGAAGGGCGTCAAAGATCTTTTCGGCCTGCTCGGCGTCGGAAAACTCCGACCCATAGGTCACCGTTTTTACGGAAAGCGCCGGCGCTTCCTCCGTAAAGCAAAGGGCGAAAACACCCTTTTCGTCGGCGTGCTCATTGACATAACGGATGTAGCTTTCCGAGCTTCCTCTCAGAAGACTGACCCTGGCTTTCGGCGCGTAGTGTTTATATTTCATGCCCGGGGAAAGCACCGTTTCCCCTTCGTTCAGTTTTTCGAGCACGGCATGGGAAACTTCCACCTCTCCGATCGTTTCCCGAAGCTGTTCCAGCGTGATAAAGCCGGGACGCAGAAGCACCGGCACCTCTCCGGCGAAGGAAATGATCGTGGATTCCAGTCCCACCGAGCACGGACCGCCATCAATGATGGCGTCCACCCTTCCGGTCAGGTCGTTGACGCAGTGCTGAAACGTCGTCGTGCTCGGTCGTCCGGAAAGATTGGCCGAGGGCGCCGCCAACGGAAGATCCGCCGCCTCAATAATGGCTCTCGCCACCGGATGCGCCGGAAAACGCACTGCCACCGTCGGCAAATGGGCGCTGGTCACCATTGGAATTTTGTCGCTTTTTTTCATGATCATGGTAAGAGGGCCGGGCCAGAATTTTTCGGCCAGTTTCCGTGCCTTTTCCGGAACCTCGGTCACAATGTCCCCGAGCATCTCCATCCGGCAGATGTGGACGATCAGCGGGTTATCCCCCGGACGGCCTTTGGCCTTGAAAATATTGGCGCAGGCCGTTTCATCAAAAGCGTTGGCCGCCAAACCGTAAACCGTCTCCGTCGGGATGGCCACAAGGCCGCCCCGCTTCAGAATTTCCGCCGCGGTCTCCACCGCGCCTTCCTGTTTCGCGTCCAAAAACAAGGTTTCCATCGAATTTATCCTTCCTGTTCTCCCTGGCGGAGCTTTTCGGCCCGATCATAGGCTCGGAGAGAATCGATCAGCTCGTCAAGGCTTCCGTTCATCACGGCGTCGATTTTATATAAAGTGAGGCCGATCCGATGATCGGTCACCCGTCCCTGCGGGAAATTATAGGTGCGGATCCGCTCGCTGCGGTCACCGCTTCCCACCTGGGATCTCCGTTCAGCGGCTCTTTTATCGTCGGCGGCCCGCTGTTTCTGTTCCAAAAGGCGGCTTTTCAGCACCTTCATCGCTTTGTCTTTATTTTTATACTGGCTTCGCTCGTCCTGACACTCCACCACCATGCCGGTGGGAAGGTGCGTGATGCGGATGGCGGAACTGGTCTTGTTGATGTGCTGTCCGCCGGCGCCGCTGGAACGGAACGTGTCAATTTGCAAATCCTTGGGGTCGATGTCGATCTCCACGTTTTCCGCTTCCGGTAAAACCGCCACCGTGACGGCGGAGGTCTGGATCTTTCCCTGAGAATCGGTCACCGGCACCCGTTGGACCCGATGGGTCCCGCTCTCGAACTGAAACCGCCCGAAAACGCCCTCGCCCTCGACGGAGAACGAAACTTCCTTGAAGCCGCCCAGTTCCGTCTGGTTTTTATAAATCGGCTCGGTCTTCCAACCCTTCGTCTCGGCGTACATGGTGTACATCCGGTAAAGATCGGCGGCAAAAAGCGCCGCTTCCTCACCGCCGGTGCCGCTTCGTATTTCCACAATGGCGGAACGGTCCTCGTTGGGATCCTTCGGCAGAAGCAAAACCTTCAGTTCCTCCGCCGTCTTCGCCATAACGTCCCGGGATTCTTCCATTTCCTCTTTGGCCATCTCGCAAAGTTCCCGGTCGGTTTCTTCCGAAAGAAGCTTTTCCCCGTCGGAAAAGCGCTTTTGGGCCGTCTTATATTCCCGGTATTTTTCCACGATGGGTTCCAGATCCCGCTGTTCCTTCAAAAGAGCGGTATATTGCTCGTTGTCGCTGATGACCTCCGGCTGATAGAGCTGAAAGCTGATCTTTTCCCAGCGTTTTTCGATTTCTTCCAGTTTCTCAAACATCCGAAGGTGCCTCCCTTACGATCTGTTTGATATTTTTTTCGGCCTTACTGCGGGGAATTTCGATCTCGTGCCCGCATTTTTCGCACCGGAGCTTAAAATCCATACCGGAGCGAAGCACCGAAAATTTGGTTCCGCCGCAGGGATGGCTTTTTTTCATCACTAAAATGTCACCGACCCGAACGTCCATCGTCTTCGCTCCTTTTCATAGATTTCTACAGGTTATACTATAACACAAAGCTTCGTTTTTGGCAAGATTTTGCCCTTTGATTTGACCTCGCTTTTCCAACGTGCTATACTGAAAAAAACGCCGTTCTTCTTTTTTATGAAAGGAGTCTTTTTATGAAAAAAGCGTTGTCCTTGTTTTTGTGCCTGCTTTTGGTGTTCACTTTCTCGGTGACGGCTTTCGCCGATATGGGGCCGAAACCCTCGGTAACGGTCACTTTTATAAACGCCCCTGACGAGCCCTATTTCGTCACCCTTCTTTCCAAGGCTGACCACTATGGTCCCTGGTCGGCGGAACAGGATTGGAATTACGACTATATCACCGCTTCGGAAAAGTCCGCCTCCGATTTCCTTTCCCGTTATGAAGACCCCGACGGCTATTATTTCATCGGAAACGTCGCCGAATGTACCGAGACCGGCAGTTACAGCTGGACCTATTATCCGCCGGATCCTTTCAAAATTCTTGTTTATTATCCCGAAAGCGGAACCGTCGTCACCGGAGAGATCCAATCCCGCTACGCCTTCGATTCCTACTATGAGATTGACCTTTCCGAACCGGATTTCACCCCGAAAACCAATTACGACTACCTGCCCGAAATTCTTTCCCTGATCATCCGGGTCGTTCTGACGCTGGCTGTGGAACTTCTGATCGCCCTTCTTTTCGGCTTCAAGAAGAAAAAGCTGTTCCTTTTCGTCACCATCGTCAATATCGTCACCCAGCTTCTTCTCAACCTTGTTCTCAATTTTATCGAGTTTAAGGCAGGTTTTCTGGCTTTCGTTTTGGTCTATGTCCTTCTGGAAATCCTGGTCGCCGTTTTTGAATGCCTCCTCTATCTCCTGTTCTTCAAGAAAATCAGCCCGAACCCGCCGAAAAAATTTGTCACCGTTCTTTACGCTCTCTTAGCTAACGGCGTTTCCTTCCTTGTCGGAATCTGGCTTTCCGCCTGGCTCACTTCTGTTTTCTGAAAGGAGTTTTCCGTATGAACGAAGAATGTCTCATCTGCAAAGCGCCTCTTGTCTATCTCAGCGAGGACGAACCCATGGAATGTTTCTTTTGCCACAAAAAGGAACTCAGCAAGACCCGCTGTGAAAACGGCCACTACGTCTGTAACGACTGTCACACCAAAGGGCTGGACACGATTCTCGGCGTCTGCCTTGCCGAATCGTCCAAAGATCCGGTCCATATCCTCAAAGAAATGATGAAACTGCCCTTTTGCCATATGCACGGACCGGAGCACCACGTCATGGTCGGCGCCGCTTTGCTGACCGCCTGCCATAACGCCGGTGCCGATTTCGATCTGGCGAAAGCCCTTACCGAAATGCAAAACCGTGGCCGCCAGATACCCGGCGGTGCCTGTGGCTTTTGGGGTGCCTGTGGCGCCGGGATCAGTTCCGGCATCGCCGTCTCCATCCTTTCCGGCTCCACTCCGCTGAAAGAAAAAGAATGGGGTCTTTCCAACCAGATGACCTCCCTTTCTCTGTCCCGGATCGGCGAGATCGGCGGTCCCCGCTGCTGCAAGCGGGATTCGTTCCTTTCCATTCTGGCCGCCACGGAATTCCTCCGTGAAAATTTCGGGATCGAACTGGAAACCTCAAAGATCACCTGTGAGTTCTACCCGCTCAACAACCAATGTATCCAAAAGCGCTGTCCGTTCCATCCCGTTTAACTTAAAATCGTTTTCCTCAATGAACATCGTACGGCTTTTATGGAGGTAGCCAATCCGAACTCGTCAAAAACAACACTCTATTTATGGCAAAACAGATCATGTTATGTCTCATTGACGAAAAACAGACATTTGCTCACTTTATGTCCTGTTTTTTACCGGTCGGATCCGGTATGATTCTCTTGAAAGGAGGTCAAAAAATGGACCAGATCAAAATCGGATATTTTATCAGAGATTTGCGCAAAGAAAAGAATCTGACGCAGGAGGAACTCGCGGAGCATTTCAGCGTGGCAAGACGCACCGTATCCCGATGGGAGACGGGCGTCAATATGCCGGATCTTAGCATCCTGGTGGAAATGACCGATTATTTCAACGTGGATTTAAGAGAACTTTTTGACGGAGAAAGGAAAAGTGAGAAAATGGACAAAGAATTAAAGGATACCGTAAGGAAAACCGCCGAATACAGCAACGCGGAAAAAGCGAAGCTGGCGAAAGCGACCCTCGTTTACTTTATTGCAGGGATCATCGCCCTCATCGCCAATCAGATACTTTCTTTTTGGGAGTTACCAAAGACATTCTGGATCGGTTTTGCTAAGGGCGGAACAGCAGGACTCGCCTTTCTTGCCATGATGATGGGTGTCCTCTACATAACAGGAAACCTCAGCAAAATACAGGAAGCGAAAAAAAGACTGCTTTCTAAATAACCCCTCGGTGAGCGTTATCATCAAGTTGAAACTTGTGAAACAAAGAATTACCCGTTGAAGAGAAAAAATTTCTCTTCGACGGGTTTTGTTATATCACAAAATACCCTTGTAAAGCACCGACCTTTCGAAAAGGTCTTTTTTTCTTTCTCCCGGAATATACTTTCGCGATCAACTATCTGGGAGGAAACTGAAATGACGGACTATTTGCCGGAAGGCAGCCGAATCGAAACTTCGGCCAATAAAAACGCCCTCCAAAGCGCCGCGGCGCTTCAGGAGGCCTATCGGAGCGGAACGATCCTGGAAGCGAGAGCCACCGTCTGTTCCGCGGAGCATGATCTGATCTTTGACCTCGGCGGTGTACGCGGCGTCATTCCCCGTACGGAAGGCGCTCTCGGGATCGAGAACGGCGAGACCCGTGACATCGCCATTATTTCCCGTGTCAACAAGCCGGTCTGTTTTCGGATCACCGGCTTTTCTCACGACCAAAGCGGTCGCCTGACCGCTCTTTGTTCCCGTCGGGCCGTTCAGGAGGAATGTACCGCGCGGTATCTGAACACTCTGCGTCCCGGCGACGTTATTCCGGCGGTGGTCACCCACCTGGAGACCTTCGGCTGTTTTGCCGACATCGGCTGCGGAATCTCGTCCCTTCTGCCCATCGACAACATCAGCGTATCCCGTATCCATCATCCGTCCGACCGTTTTCACCCCGGTCAGGCCATTCGGGTCATCGTGTCCGGACGGGACAGCGCCGGGCGGCTTTCCCTCACCCATAAAGAGCTTCTCGGCACCTGGGAGGAAAACGCCGCCGAGTTTGAACCGGGCGAGACCGTCGCCGGGATCATCCGTTCCGTGGAGGAATACGGCGTTTTTGTCGAACTGACGCCGAACCTGGCCGGTCTGGCCGAACCGTCCCCCGACCTTCATCCCGGTCAGCAGGCTTCCGTCTATATAAAAAGCCTGATCCCCGAAAAAATGAAGATCAAGCTTATCCTTGTGGACGCGTTCGACGGAGAAATCGTCCCGCCGCCGCTTCATTACTATTTTGAGAAAAACCATCTGGACGCCTGGCAATATTCACCGGCCTCATGTCCCAAACAGATCGCCACCCAATTCAGCCGAGAAGGATCCGCCCCGTTTCTTCCGTAAGTGGCTCCCAAGCGCCGTTTTCCTGTCGGAAGATCTCCGCTTTTTCGGAGATCGAGGCCATGATGGCGGAAACCTTTCGCTCCCAAAGCTTCGAGCCGTTATAGGAGCGGTTGACCGCCGCCACCGAAACGCCGTGGTAATACTTCCCGACTGGCGAAAGATAATACTCGGCGATTTTGGACGCCACAAAGTCAACGCCCTCCTCCGGGGAGGAAAAGCTCTTTTTCCCCCAACCGAAAAAGTTGTTTTCCCTAAAGCAGCAGCGTCCCCAACCCGATTCCCAGGCCGCGATTCCTGCGAGGAAAACCGCGTTGACGCCGTATTTTTCTTCCGCGGCGACAAAGTACGCCGCCAGTTTCGGAAGTTCTCCTTGTAGTCCTTCGGCCAGTTCTTCCGCCGTATAGCCGCTTTTTTCCGTTACGTCGCCGGAAAAATCCAGTGCTCTCGCCGAAACCGGCGCTGTCAATAGCCAAACCGCCGCTAACGCGGCGCAAATCCATTTTTTCATAAAACTCCGTTCCTTTCTTAACCGCAGTATGGGAAAAGAACGGAGCTTTTATGCAATCAGAGAAAAATCGGCTGTGCCTGTGTCCCCAAAAGCGCCTTCTGAATGGCTTCGTCGCTTTTTGTGAAGTCCGCCACGACGGACCGGGGCTTTCCTTCCGGGAAATCCTGCCACATCGGAACAAAATAGAGGTTCCGGGCGTTAAGAAGGGTACCGATATTCCGGGCGGAAGCGCCGAGGGCGTCGTTAGTCGAAACGGCGAGCACAACCGGTTTTCCGTTTCGAAGATGGGCTTTGGCCGCCATGGTGACGGCGGTATCGGTGATACCGTTGGCCAGTTTTCCCAGCGTGTTTCCGGTACAAGGCTCGATCAGAAGAACGTCCAGAAGGCTTTTTGGCCCGATGGGTTCCGCGTCACGGATGCTCGTGATCGGTTCCTTTCCTGTGATAACACGGATTCGCTCCAGAAAATCCGCCGCTTTTCCAAACCTTGTGTCCGTCGAAGCCGCTCCCTCGGATATAATCGGCGTGATATCATAGGTGTGGGAGAGGATCTCCATTTCCTCCAACACCTTCTTAAATGTGCAAAATGAGCCGCAAAGGGCAAAACCCAGCCGGATTTTTTCCGCCATGCTCATTCCTCCCTCTCTTTCAAAATATGGAGCACCGTTTCATAGACAATGGTCCCGGCGGTCTTTGGCGCGAATTTTCCCGGCAGCCCAAGGGCTTTTCTGGCCTCGATCCCAAGCTCTTCGGCTGCCTCAAAATCCACACCGCCCGGCGCGGAAGCCAAATCTATTAAAACGGCGTCCTTTTGCAGAAGCTCCAGTTCCTCTTTGCCGAGCACCAAAGCCGGAACGGTGTTGAACACCGCCCGGAAATCGCCCAACTTTTTCCGAAGAGAGCGAAACTCCAGCGGCGTTCCGCCCTCGGAACGGATCCACGCCAGGTCGGAAAAGCGCCGTGCCGCTACGGTGACGTCGGCGTCCAGCGCCTTGAGCATGGCGAGAAGAAGTCGCCCGATCCGTCCGTGCCCCAAAACGAGCACCGGCGTCTCCCGGATGCTTTCTTCCAAAAGCTCCAGCGCGAGCGCCACCGCCGCTTCCGCTGTCAGCGAGGCGTTTCGCACCGTAAATTCCTCCCGCTCGTAATAATCCACCACCGTGATCCCGTGTTCCCGGCAAAAGTCTTTTTCCTCTTTCGCGATCTTTCCGCCGATGAGCACCGTTTCCGGCTTCAGCTTTTCCAAAAGCGTCCGAAGCGGGATCTTTTCCTCATAAAAAGGCGCCGTCAGAAAGCCTTCGCTATCGGAAGCCGGAAGGGGCAGAATGACCGTATCAAAAGCGGCGCTTTCCGTACAATCTCCGCTTATTGTCACCTTTGGTGAAAGCTCTTTCGTCGTCAACGCGAATGCCGTCACCGAAAATCCGTCGGCGGCCAACATATTGGCGAGATAGACGGCCCGAAGGTCGCCGCCCGCTATATAAAATGAATGGTTCATCTCTATCGGAAACCTCCTCCGTTTTCAATGCTCCATTCTATGAGCGCCCCGTTCTTTCTGCCACAAGGAACCACCGACGGGCTTTTTCCATAGAATGGGGCAAAAGGAGGTAGTTTTATGGTTTTCGACATTTTCGCCGTCCTTGTCCTCACGTTTTTTTCCGCTCTCGGCATGGTCGCTCTTTCCGATTGGCTTCTTTTGCACAGTCATGGCAAAAAATTCGAGCGAAAAATCTTCGTGATCGCCCGGGTGGACTCCCTGCCTGTTGCCGATCTGGAAGACGGTCTGCGGCGGCTTCTGGCCGAAACGGATTTTCCCCATCGTTTTCTTCTGCTCGATGGACAAAACGCTTCGCCTGAAGCTTCTGTTCTCTGCCGGAATCTGGAAAAGCGCTTTGACTGTCTCTTCTTTTCCGATGAAAAAGAATTGTGCGGTTTTCTTGTTTCCGGTTTACATCCCAAAGGAAAAGAAGTATAATAAAATATTATAGCGGTTAAGAAAGGGGGCAAACACCATGACGGAACCGATGGAAAAGCAGGAACCAGAACAAGTAAAAGGGACCGTTGACAGCGTTGTCTGTTATAAGCCGGAAACCGGTTTTGTGGTCTTCGCCCTCGATCATGAAGGAGAACTGGTCACCGTTGTCGGGGAACTGGGCGCCGTGGAAGCGGGGGAAGAAGTCACCCTCACCGGCCAGTTTGTCTCCCATCCGACCTATGGCAGTCAGTTCCGGGCGCAGGTCTGTGAACGGCGGCTGCCCGCCTCGGTCAGCGCTGTCCGCAAATATCTGGCCGGTGGATCGTTCAAAGGCGTCGGTCCGGCTGTCGCCAAACGGATCGTGGACGCCTTCGGGGAATACACCCTCGACGTCATGGAAAACGACCCCATTCAGCTGGCCAAAGTGAAAGGCGTCTCCGAAAAACTGGCTCTTGAAATCTCCGAGGAATTCAAGCGGGCCTTCGGTGCCCGAAAGGTGATGACCTCTCTCCAAAATCTCGGTCTTCCGGCGGCCATCGCCGTTCGTGCCTGGAAAAAATGGGGCGTTTCCGCCACCGATTTCATCACCGAAAACCCTTATCTGCTCTGTGAAAGCGACATTGGCGTCGATTTTTCCGAAGCGGACGCCATTTTTACCAAACGGGGCGCTAAAGATGATTTCCGTCGCCTGAAAGCCGGCTTAAAATTCGTTCTTCTCCACAATCTGGATAACGGCCATACCTGCCTTCCGGAGGAAAGCCTTCTGGCGGCTACCGCCGGCCTTTTGGGGGAAAGCGACGCTTTGCCCGAAGCGTTGGACGAGCTCATTGAAAAAGAGGAATTGGACGAATATGACCGGAACGGACGCCGGTTTCTTTATCTTCCGGACCTTTTTCTGGCGGAAACCACCGCCGCCGGTCGCCTTCGTCTGATGCTTCACGGTGACATGGGCGGAAACGACGCCTCGCTGGACCGTTCCATTCTTCTTTTGGAAGAGGAACTGGAAATCCAATATGACGACCTTCAAAAAAAAGCCTTAAAACAGGCCGTCCAGAACCACGTCTTTGTCCTCACCGGCGGTCCCGGTACCGGCAAAACGACCACCCTCAACGCTCTTATCCGCCTTTTGGAGGAGCAGGGCGACGAAGTCCTTTTGGCCGCTCCCACCGGACGAGCCGCCAAACGGCTTTCCGAACTGACCGGCCACGAGGCGAAAACTATCCACCGCCTTTTGGAGGTGGACTATTCCTCCGACGAACGGCACCCGCTCTTTCGGAAAAACGAAAAGAATACGCTCAAATGCGACACTCTCATCATCGACGAAATGTCCATGGTCGATACCATGCTCTTCGATTCGGTCCTTCGGGCTCTTCGCTTTTCCTGCCGCCTTATCATGGTCGGTGACTCCGACCAGCTTCCGTCCGTCGGTGCCGGAAACGTCCTGCACGACCTTTTGAAAGCCGATCTGCTTCCGTCGGTGCGCCTTGATACCATTTTCCGTCAGGCCGCCGAAAGCCGCATTGTCACCAACGCCCACGATATCGTGAACGGCGAATACCCCTATCTGGAGGACCGGGACAACGACTTTTTCTTTCTTCCGCGCCAAAACGATGCCGATTGCGCCAAAACCGTCATCCAGCTCTGCGCTTCCCGTCTTCCGAAGGCTTACGATCTTTCGCCTCTTTGGGATATCCAGGTGCTCTGTCCCGGAAAGCGGGGCGAATCCGGGACCTGGAATCTTAACATCGAATTGCAGAAGAAGCTGAACCCACCGGACAAAAACAAAAAAGAATTTCACCAAAACGGCCGTCTTTTCCGGGAAGGGGACAAGGTCATGCAGACCAAAAACGACTACGACATGACCTGGCAGAAGGACGACGGTGAAATGGGCCGGGGTGTTTTTAACGGCGACATCGGGATCATTGAGAAAATGGACCCCTCTCTTCGGATGATGGCTGTTCGTTTCGACGACCGCGTCGCCGATTACCCCTATGATTCCATCGGGGAACTGGACCACGCCTACGCCATCACCGTCCACAAAAGTCAGGGCAGCGAGTTCGAGGCCGTCATCATCCCGCTCATGGAGATGAATTCCCGCCTTTGCTACCGCAACCTGCTTTATACCGCCGTCACAAGGGCCAAACGCCTTCTGATCCTGGTCGGAAGCAGCCGCACCATCATGGCGATGGTGGACAACAACCGAAAAAACGGCCGTTTTACCAACCTTCGCTATATGTTGGAGGAAAACCGTCACGAGGAAACCACAAGCTGACTTTTTGTCCGCTTTTCTATAAGATTTGAAAAATCAGGGAGGAAAATTATGCCTGCTGACATCGGAATCGATCTTGGAACCACCAAAATCATCGCCTGCGACCCGACCCGGGGAATCGTTCTCCGGGAACCCAATGTCGTCGCCGTCAACAACGACACCGGCGACATTCTCGCCATCGGCGCGGAAGCCTATAAAATGCTGGGACGCACGCCCGGCTATATTTCCGCCATCAACCCCATGGGCGACGGTGTCATCTCCGACTACCGCCTGACCAACGCGCTCATCCGCTACGCTCTGAAAAAAGTCGCCGGCGAAACCTATCTCAAACCCCGCGTCGCCGTCTGCATCCCAAGCATCATCACCGACGTGGAACAGCGTGCCGTCGTGGACGGCGCTCTTTCCGCCGGTGCCCGGAAAGTCTTCCTTGTCGAGGAACCGGTGGCCGCCGCCATGGGCGCCGGCCTTGATATCTCCCGTCCGGAAGGACGTCTGATCGTCGATATCGGCGGCGGCACCACCGATATCGCCCTGCTTTCCCTTTCCGGCGTTGTCTGCAAACATTCCATCAAACTCGCCGGCAACCGCTTTGACGAGGAGATCATCCGCTACGTCCGCGGCAAACACGCCCTTCTGATCGGAAAGCGCATGGCGGAAGAAACCAAAAAAGCCATCGGCACCTGCTGGGGCTTCGACGATGACCGCGCCTTCGAGGTCAAGGGCCGCAACCTTCTGACCGGTCTTCCCGGACGGGTCACACTGACCTGGCAGGAACTGGCGCCGCTTTTCAGTGACCTTGCCGCCCAACTGGCCTTCGCCATTCAAAAGGTTTTTGAAAAAACGCCGCCGGAGCTTTCCGGCGATATCAAGACCAACGGTATTCTGATGACCGGCGGCGGTGCCCGGATGCACGGCCTTGACACCTATTTTTCCCACCGCTTCAATCTGACCTGTACCGTGGCGGAAAATCCAGAGGAATGTGTCGCCATCGGCATCGGCAAGACCTTCGCTCTCTCCGGCTACCTTCGGGACTGCGTCTCGGAAGCCAACGACCGTCTCCATGGATAACGCGAAGAAGCCGGCTATCGCCGGCAATACGGACACCGGCCTTCTGAAGATCGTGGCCTTTATCACCATGCTGACCGACCATGCCGGCTATCTTTTCTTTCCGGAAGCCCTCTGGCTTCGCGCCATCGGGCGGATCGCCTTTCCGATCTTCTGCTACTGCCTTGTTTTCGGCTTTTTCCACACCCGGAACGTAAAAAAATATATGCTGCGGGTCCTCATCTTCGCCGTCGTTTCCCAACCATTCTATACACTGGCGTTCTATCCCGAAACGCTTTCCGTCCTTTTCGACCCCATCTATTACCATTCTCCAAGCGTTGTCTGGGTCATTTTTAAAGACGTTTTGCGTCTCAACGTCGGTTTCGAACTGCTTCTGGGACTTCTGGCGATCGACGGATTGGAAAACAAGAATTATTTTCTTGCCTCCATCGCTGTGGCCCTTTCCCTTTTCCAGACTTTTGAGTACGACCTTTACGGAATGCTTCTCATCCTTGTCATCTATTTCACCCTGCGCCGTTCCAAAGCCATTTTCGGACTGGCTCTCGGCGGTTTCCTGCTTCTTGGTTTCATCAGCGGTTTCGGCGGCTCGTGGATCGAAGGATTTGCCATCCTCGCTCTACCCCTTCTGCTCTTTGATACCCATTCCAAAATCCGTATTCCCCGCCTTATTAACTACGGGTTCTATCCGGTCCATATCATGCTTCTTTATTTCCTGACTCTGTTCTTGAAATAAAAGAAAGGACACAAAAATGAAAGACACCACGAAAAAAAGCGGCCCTGTTCGCCGCTTTCTCCCCTACTACAAACCCTATATCCCGACGCTTCTGCTCGACCTTTTCTGCGCCGTTCTGACAACGCTCTGTGACCTTGTGCTCCCGATGATCGTTCGGAACATCACCAACACCGCCACCGAAGATCTGGCGGCGCTGACCCTGTCGCTGATCTTCCGCTCGGTGGCGCTCTATCTGGTGCTTCGCGCCATCGACACCGCCGCCAACTACTATATGACCACCATTGGTCACATGATGGGCGCCCACATCGAAGCGGATATGCGTTCCGCCATGTTCTCCCACCTTCAGGACATGAGCTTCCGGTTCTACAGCGACACCAAGATCGGCCAGCTGATGAGCCGTCTGACCAAGGACCTTTTCGACGTCACCGAGTTTTCCCACCATTGTCCGGAGGAATTTCTCATCGGCATCGTCAAGTTTTTCGTTTCCCTCGTCATTCTTCTCAAAGTCAACGTCCCGCTGACCCTTTTCGTCTATGTGATGATCCCCGTCCTCGGCTTTTTCATTCTTCGCATCCGGAACGCTTTGGAAACGGCGTTCCATATGGAGCGAGCCCAGATCGGTGAGATCAACGCCCAGATCGAGGACAGCCTTCTCGGTATCCGCGTCGTCCAAAGCTTCGCCAACGAGGATATGGAACGGGAAAAGTTCAAGAAAGGCAACGAGGTCTTCCTCGGCATCAAAAAAGTCGCCTATCACTCTCTCGGAAAACTCCACACCGTCATCCGCCTTTTTGACGGCTGTATGTATATCATCGTCGTCGCCCTCGGCGCCATCTTCCTTATGAACGGAAAGATCACTCCCGGCGACTATATGGCCTATCTCCTTTATACCACCGTTCTGCTCAACACCGTCAGCCGCCTTGCCCAGTTTACCGAGACCTTCATGCAGGGCCTCACCGGGATCGAGCGGTTCTATGAGATCATGGATATCGAACCGGAGATCACTGACGCGCCGAACGCTGAGGAGCTGACCGACGTCGTCGGCGACATCCGTCTGGAGGACGTCTCTTTCGCCTATAATGAATCCAAGAGCGACGTCCTTTCCGGCATCAACCTTCACGTCAACCCCGGCGACAACGTCGCTTTGGTCGGACCTTCCGGCGGCGGCAAAACGACCTTTTCGAACCTCATTCCAAGGTTTTACGATGTAACAAGCGGACGCATCCTCATCGACGGCAAGGATATCCGGAATCTGACCCTTGCCAGCCTTCGGAACCATATCGGCGTTGTCCAGCAGGACGTTTATCTCTTTTCCGGCACGATCTATGAGAATATTCTTTACGGAAAACCGGACGCCACCCGGGAGGAAGTCATCGAGGCGGCAAAAATGGCCGGCGCCGATGAGTTCATCGACGAATTGGAAAACGGCTACGACACCTACGTCGGCGAACGGGGCATCAAGCTTTCCGGCGGTCAGAAACAGCGCATTTCCATCGCCCGGGTTTTCCTTAAAAACCCGCCGGTGCTCATTTTGGACGAGGCGACCTCCGCTTTGGATAACGAAAGCGAGCGGCTCGTGCAAAAAAGCCTCGAGCGGCTTTCCGAAGGCCGTACCGTCTTCACCATTGCCCACCGGCTGAGCACCATTCGCAACGCCAAAATCATCCTCGTGCTCAACGAGAACGGCATTGTCGAGCAGGGCTCCCACGACGAACTCATGGCGCAGAAGGGCGTCTATTATAACCTCCAAATGTTGGCGGAGAGTTAAAAAAGAACATATAAAGAGCGCCCGGGCAAAGCCCGGGCGCTTTCTTTTTTCCCCTTTTACCGAAGGGTGATATAAACGGTGTAAGTCACGTACATGGCGACGCACAAAGCGCCTTCCCAGCGGTTGATCTTCTCACTGCTGCGGCAGATGAAATACATAATGAGCGTCGCGCCGAGAAGCAGGGCCGTGTCGATCATCAGAAGGACGGACGAGTGAACGCCGCCGGTGATGGCACCGGACGTGCCGACGATCATCAGAATGTTGAAGATGTTGGAGCCGACCACGTTGCCGAGGGCAAGGCCGCTGTCGCCTTTTCTCGCGGCGACAATGGAGGTCACAAGCTCCGGAAGGCTCGTTCCGAGGGCAACAATGGTAAGCCCGATGAACGTGTCGCTCATGCCGATGGCTTTGGCGATGAGCGTCGCGTTATCCACGACGAGGTCGCCGCCGTAGATGATGGCGATGGGTCCGAGGATAAGGAAGATCACGGTCTTCAAAGGTCCGATGGACTTGATCTCTTCCCCTTCCAGACGGTTTTTCTGAGCGTAGCGGATAAGGACCAGAATATAGGCGACCAAAGCGGCTACAAGAACGATGCCCTCGATCCGGCTGATCACGCCGTCGAGCATCATCAGAAGAAGCGCCGCCGCCGCGCCGAAGCTCCACCAGATATCCCGTTTGACAATGATCTTTTCCGTCAGCATCGGGCAGATGACGGCGGAAACGCCGACCACGACCAAAAGGTTAAAAATGTTGGAACCAACTACATTGCTGAGCGAAATGTCGTTGTTGCCGGCAAGGCTTGCCGAAAGGCTGACCGAAAGCTCCGGAAGGCTCGTTCCGATGGCGACGATGGTAAGCCCGACGATGACCGAAGGGATTTTGAGGAGCTTTGCCACCGAGGAAGCGCCGTCCACGAAGAAATCCGCGCCCTTGATGAGAAGGACAAAACCCAACACTAATAATAGATACATCATAATTTTTTACCTCCCTTAGCGAGCAGGGCAAAAAAAGAGACCCCTGCCACGATTTTGTGACAAAAGTCTCGCTGCTTCCTACATTACCCGGCCTTTCGGCGTGATGACGAATAATGTAACGCCTTTGGCGCCAACTACTCCCTAATGTGGGTCTTATTCTATCACAAACAGAAAAACTTGTCAAGAAAACGCCCTTCCGAAATCGGAAGGGCGTTTTTTATGTTATCTTTTAGCCGCAATGGGAGAAACCGCAGTCGCAGATGGTGCAGCCGCCTTCATGGCGAAGGAGCTTGCCGCAATCCGGGCAATAGAGCTTGTTGTCTTTGCCGAGGACCGGTTTGTTGCCATTCGTCGCGGTGGCAACCGGAGCCGGAGCCGTTTTCGGTTCTTCTTTCGGAATCTCCGGCTGAGCCGTCGTTCCGTTGTTGAGGAACTTGGACATTTTTTCAATGGTGCGGGCAATGGCGTCCGGGCAGGACGTGCATTTAAGGCCGGATTGACGAACCGTCGTCGGGCAGCGGATGCCTTTGAGCTGTGCCAAAATCTCGTCCTGAGAAATGCCGGCACGGAGAGCGATGGAGACAAGGCGTGCCGTCGCTTCGGACTGGGACGGGCAGCCGCCGCCTTTACCGGTACTGGTAAAGACTTCGCAGATGCCGTTTTCGTCGCGGTTGACGGTGATGAAGAGGCTGCCGCAGCCGATCTTCATCTTTTCGGTGGCGCCCCAGGTCATGGTCGGTCTCGGTCTCGGGATGATCATACCGGGAATCGGCGCCGGGATCGGTTTTTCCTCTTTCTTCGCGATACCGGTGGTCAGAACCTGGCTGTCACGGGAACCGTCGCGATAAACGGTGGTGCCTTTGCATTTCAGTTTATAAGCAAGAAGATAGGCTTCCTTGACTCCCTCTCTGGTGGCGGAATTCGGGAAGTTGATGGTTTTGGAAACGGCGTTGTCGGTGTAGCGCTGGAATGCGGCCTGAATGCGGATGTGCCATTCCGGCGTAATGTCGTGGGCGCAGACAAAGACACGGCGAATTTCCGCCGGGATCTCCTCGATGTGAGCCAGCGTGCCTTCGTCGGCGATGCGCTGCATCAGTTCCTCGGAATAAATGCCGGTTTCTTTCAGCTTTGCAACAAGCAGGTCGTTGCAGACAAGAAGCTTGTCGCCGTCCATGACGTTTTTGGTGAAGGCGAAAGCGAACATCGGCTCGCAGCCGCCGGAAGCGTCGGCGATAATGGAAATGGTGCCGGTGGGGGCGATGGTGGTAACGGTGGCGTTACGCATCCGACAATCCTCTTCGGCGAAAACGGATTCTTCCCAGGCCGGGAAAACGCCGCGGATCTCCGCCAGTTCCATGGAAGCCTTGCGACCTTCGCTCCGGATAACGCTCATGACTTCCTCGGCGGCTTTTTCCGCCTCGGTGGAATTGTACGGGACACCGAGCTTCAGAAGCATATCGGCAAAGCCCATGACGCCAAGACCGATCTTTCTGGTCTTTCTGGTCATCTCGTCGATGGCCGGAAGCGGATAGTGGTTGACGTCGATGACGTTATCCAGGAAATGAACAGCTTTGCGAACGATCTCGGAAAGCTTGTCATAGTCGATGGAAAGAATGCCGTCCTCCTCGGTCACGCAAAGACCGAGGTTGATGCTGCCGAGGTTGCAGGCCTCGTACGGAAGAAGAGGCTGTTCGCCGCAGGGGTTGGTGCTTTCGATCTCACCAAGGGTGGGCGTCGGGTTATAGCGGTTCATCTCGTCGATGAAAACGATACCGGGCTCGCCGTTTCTCCAGGCGGCGTCAACGATCGTTTCAAAGACCTCTTTGGCGTCCAGTTCGCCGGTGACCTGTTTGGTATGGGGGTCAACAAGCTCATAGGTGGTGCCGTCCTCGACGGCTTTCATAAATTTGTCGGTGATCGCGACGGAAATATTGAAGTTGTTGATCTCGTTGTTGTTCTCTTTGCAGTTGATGAACTTCATGATGTCCGGATGGTCCACGCGAAGCATACCCATGTTGGCGCCGCGGCGGGTACCACCCTGTTTGACCGCCTCGGTGGCGGCGTTAAAGACTTTCATGAAGCTGACCGGACCGGAAGCGACGCCGCCGGTGGAGCGGACGATGCTGCCCTCCGGACGAAGACGGGAGAAAGAGAAACCCGTGCCGCCGCCGGACTGGTGAACCAGCGCGGCAAATTTGAGCGTATCGAAAATATCGGACATACTGTCGTCAACGGGCAGTACGAAGCAGGCGGAAAGCTGTCCCAACGGGCGTCCGGCGTTCATCAGCGTCGGCGAGTTGGGCATAAATTCCCGCTCCATCATCATATCGTAAAATTCTTTTTCAACCTGTGCGATTTCTTCTTCGGTTTTTCCGTAAGCCTTATCAGCCGAAGCGATCGTGCGGGCAACGCGGTGGAAAAGTTCCTCGGTCGTCTCTACCACTTTTCCGTTCTCGTCTTTCGCAAGATATCTTCTTTCAAGAACCGTTTGCGCGTTCTGTGTAAACATTCTTTTTTCTTTCTCCTCCCGCATTTTTAGTTTCCAACGTTCCTATTATAACACGAAAATTTCCCTCTGCAAAGGCTTTTTTTATATACTTTCAATTATATCTGTTTTGGTCAAAAATCATCGAAAAGTTTTGTTAAAAAAGCGTTGCTTTTTCACAAAGCAACGCTTTTTTCTTCAGAAATAACGGTATTTTTTCCGGTACTTCAGAATAAAAGCTCCCGTCAACAGAATCGACAGCACCTCCGCCGCGCACATGGACCACCAGATTCCTTCCACGCCCCAGATTTCCGCCATCAGAATGACCGTTCCCATCTGGAAACCGAAGATCCGGATGAAGGAGATCAGCGCCGAAACAAGGCCGTTGTTGAGCGCCGTAAAGAACGACGAACCGAAGAAGTTGAACCCGGCGAAAAAGAACGACGCCACCGACACCCGGAAACCGTGTACCGTCAAAGCCAGAAGCTCCTCGTCATAACCGACAAAAATAGCGGAAAGGGGTCTCGCCAGCACGTAGGCGACCACGGACATCCCGATCCCCATACAGCCGATCAGCACCAGACTCTTGCGGAAAAGGTTTTTGATCTCGTCCTCGTTTTTCGCCCCGAAATGGAAGCTGATGATCGGCGCGGAACCCATGCCGTAGCCGAAGAAGATGGCAAAGAAGATGAAGTTAACGTACATCATGACGCCGTAGGCCGAAACGCCGTCCTGTCCGATCTGTTTCATCAGTTCCAGATTGAACGCCATACCGACAACGGAAGCGGAAATGTTGCTCACCAGCTCCGAAGAGCCGTTGGTGCAGACCTTAGCCAGAATTTTGAAATCAAAATCCGGCTTGGTCAGTCGCAGAAGGCTGCTGTTCGGAAGCAGGAAATAGATCAGCGGAATGATCGAACCGATGACCTGACTGCCGATGGTAGCCCAGGCGGCGCCGGCAAGTCCCCAATCGAGCACCGCCACGAAAACGTAGTCCAAAATCATATTGGTCACTCCGGCGCCGACGGTCACAAAAAAGCCGAACCGCGGTTTTTCCGCCGCGACGATAAGTCCCTGAAACATATTCTGGACGGTATAGGTAAAAAGTCCGATCAAAAGGATGCTTCCGTATTCCACGCAGTAAGGCAGCATGGCCTCGTCGGAACCCATCAAAAGGGCGATTTTTTCAATAAACGGAAGACTGATCACTGAGAGCGCCACCGAAAGGACAACCGTCACAATAACGATGGCCGTAAAATATTCCGACGCCTTCTTTTTCTGTCCTTCTCCCAGCGTCTTTCCGACGACCGCCGAGCCGCCGGCGCCCATCATGAAACCGACCGCGGAAAGCATCATAATGAACGGCCAGATCAGATTGAGCGCGGCAAAGGGCGTATCGCCGACGTAGTTCGACACGAAAAAGCCGTCCACCACGCTGTAAATGGACGTAAAGACCAACATAGCCATGGTCGGGAAGGTAAAACGGAGCAGTTTGCCATAAGTAAAGTGATCCGAAAGTTTAACAGACATAAAATTCTCCTGCTAAAGTCATTGTTATAGAAAAAGTATAGTATAAAAAAATTTTTCTGTCAATGAAATAAAAAAAGCGCCCGGAAAATCCGGGTGCTCTTCGTTTTTTCAAAGAAACGGACGCATTTCTTTCGCCAGCGTCTCCTCAAGGAAAATAAGACGTCTTGTGATATCCTTGGCCGTCTCGTCCGCCGCTTTATATTGGTTCAGATAGCGACTCAGCGACTTTACGCCCATGTTGCATCCCTCCGTCATCAGATCGGCCACTTTCTGGTCCGACTCGGCCATGATCATCGTTACATTGGTCTTGATTTTGGACATTCCCTCCACCAGCGGGTTGGGCTCCTTTCCGTCATCGTGAAAGCGGCGAAGCGCCGCCTCGATATCCGCTTTGAGCACACCGTGCTCATCCTTGCTCTGGTTGAGCACCTCCCGAAGTTCTGGCGACGAAACATAGACCAGAACGTCCCGGATAGAATCCATCCCCATCTCGATCCCGGCGTCACATTCCCGCAAAAGTTTTATGGTATCTTCTTCGATCATTTTGTTTCCTCCTTATTCTTTTGCCGAAAGTATGCCCCCTTTTCCCGCCTTTTAAGCATTCCGAACATAAAAAAAGCGCCGGTCTCCCGGCGCTTTTTTCTGTTTTACGCTTAACCTTTGGTCGGAATGAACGCGCCGATGGTGGAAGCGACTTTGGAGACCGGCATAGTCTGAAGGATCACTTTACCCGGTCCTTTGACCACGGTGTTGAAAAGGCCTTCGCCGCCGAGCAGCGCGTTTTTGATGCCCGGTACGGAAACGATGTCCATCGTGCAGGAAGCGGTCATCGCGGCCAGATAGCCGGTGTCAATAACGATGGATTCGCCGGCGGCCAGATCATATTCCACAGCGGAACCGTCGATCTCGACAAAAGCGATACCTCTGCCGGAAAGCTTCTGCATGATGAAGCCTTCACCGCCGAAAAGACCGGCGCCGAATTTCTTCTGGAAGAAGACGGAAAGCTCGACCGAGTTTTCGCTGGCCAAAAAGCCGCTCTTCTGCACGACCCATTCACCCTGAGAAACGTCAAAAGCCCGAATGGAACCGGGGAAACTGGAGGCGAAAGCGATTTCGCCTTTGCCACCCTGGGCGGTATATTTGTTAAGGAAAAGAGACTCACCGGAGAAAAGACGACCCAAAGCTTTGCCGATACCGCCGTTGCTGGTGGTTTCCATCTTCATGTTGGGGCTCATCCAGCTCATGCTGCCGTTTTCGGTGATCAGCGTCTCGTTGGCGTCCACGGTGCAGATGACGACTGGAAGGTCATCGCCGGTAATTTTATATTGCATAATAATCTCTCCTTTTTTTCTGATTTGTTTTTATTCTATCGTATTATTTCAAAATTGTCCATAGTTATCCCGAAATTTGTTTCTCAAAGAAAGCAAAAGCGGAGGGAAGCGCCACGGAATTTTGGACTTCTTCCGCCGTTTTCCAAACGAAAACGGCCTCCTTTTCGACTTCGACCCAATAGCCGGTCATCTTCCATTCCACATGAGAAAAAACGTGTTTCGTCTCACCACAGGGTTCGACGGATCTTACGGAAAAGCCCAGTCCCGAAAGCCATTCTTTCGCTTCCTCTTCGGAAAAACAGCCGTCCTCGTTGGGGAACTCCCAAAGCCCGGCCAAAAGGCCCTTGTCCTCTCGCCGGTGAAGGGCGTACCGTTCGCCGCAGCGAAGTAAAAATACCGTTTTTTGCTCCTGACGCCGGGGCGCCTTTTCCTTCCTTTTCGGAAGAAGGATCGCCGTTCCCTTCTTTCTCGCCTCACAAAGCTCCCGAAGGGGACAAAGTTCGCATTTCGGTTCTCCATTCGGCACGCAGACCACTTCGCCAAGCTCCATAAGGCCCTCCGTCAAAAGCGCCGCTTCCTCCCCGGTGGGATAGACTTCGGAAAGGGCCTCGAAAACCGTTTTTTTCGTCTTGGCGGAAAGCACATCGTCTTCCCGGTTCCAAAGCCGCATGATCACCCGAAGGACGTTGCCGTCCACCGCCGGGGACGGCTCTCCGAAGGCGATGGACGCAATAGCTCCGGCGGTGTAATCGCCGATGCCGGACAATTTCCGAAGCTCTTCGGCCTTTTGGGGCATTGTGCCGCCGTTTTCCATGATCGTTTCGGCGGCCTTTTTAAGATTTCTGGCCCGGCTGTAATAGCCCAGCCCCTCCCAAAGCTTCAAAAGCCGTTCTTCCGGCACCTCGGCCAATGCTTTCACGTCCGGGAGCTCGCTCATAAATCGCTCATAATAGGGGATCGCCGCCTCGATCCTCGTCTGTTGAAGCATGATTTCCGAGATCCAGACCGGATAGGGTCCTTCCCCTTTTCGCCAGGGAAGCTCCCGCCGGTGACCCCGATACCACGCCACCAGAAGCGGCACAGCCTCTTTCAAGCGTTCCTCTTTCACAGCTTTTTCCCCCTTTCCCTTCGATTGTATAAAATTCTGTCCGCCTTTGTCAACAAAATTCTTAAAATGTCTCTTGCGTTTCTCAAAAGATGTTGTATAATAATTGTGTAGTTTCTATTCCACGGAGGTGTTTTTATGGAAATCAAAAAGACTTTGAACGAAACCACTTTGACCATCGCTTTGGAAGGCCGTCTTGATACGACCACCGCTCCTCTGTTCGAGGAAGAAATTAAAGCTTCTCTGGAAGGCGTCACCGAACTGATCCTCGATTTCAGCGCTTTGGATTATGTTTCTTCCGCCGGCCTTCGTGTGATCCTTGCCGCGCAGAAGACCATGAGCCGCCAGGGTGACATGAAACTTGTCGGTGTCAACGACGATATCATGGAAGTTTTTGATATCACCGGTTTTTCCGATATCCTGACCATTGAACGGTAAACAAAGAATGAAAGCTCCCCTTGCGGGGAGTTTTTTTGTATCAAAAAAGCCCGCCTTCGGCGGGCTTTTCTTTTTCGGAAAATCAGTCTTCGTCTTCCTCTTCGGGCATATCCCAGTTGTGCCAGACGTTTTCGACGTCGTCGTTGTCCTCAAGGTTTTCCAGAAGCTTATTCATTTTGGCTACATTGTCCGGATCGTCAATGGTGCTGGTGGTCTGCGGAACATAGGCGATATCGGCGGAAGCGAAACGGTAGCCCATTTCATAAAGGGCGTCCCGAACCGCCGGGAAAGTGTTGGGGTCGGTCTCGATCTCAGCGATGCCATCCTCATATTTGAAGTCGTCGCCACCGGCTTCCATAACGTCCTCCATCAGCTTGTCCTCGTCCAGTTCCTCGTCCTCGATGACGATGATACCTTTGCGGTCAAACATGAAGGAAACACAGCCATTCTGTCCGAGGTTGCCGCCGAATTTGTCGAAATAGTGGCGGATATCCCCGGCGGTGCGGTTGCGGTTATCGGTCAAAGTCTCGACCATAACGGCGATGCCGCAGGGACCGTAGCCTTCGTAAATGATATTTTCAAACGTGGTCTTGTCGCCCATACCAGCGGCTTTTTTGATGGTACGGTCGATGTTGTCGTTCGGCACGTTGTTGGCTTTCGCTTTCAGGATAAGAGCCTGCAGTTTGCTGTTGTTGTTCGGGTCGGGGCCACCCTCACGCACGGCAACGGTGATCTCACGGCCGATTTTAGTGAAAATCTTGCCGCGGGCGGCGTCGATTCCCTCTTTTTTACGTTTAATGGTGCTCCATTTAGAATGTCCAGACATAGTAATCGCCCCTTATATTTTTTGGAAAAATTAGTTTACAAAAAATTTTAGCATAATTCCCCGTTTTTTTCAAGTGCTATTTCAATAATTCTTTATTTTTCTCCTACATAAGGCCCTTTTTCCTTCCGGAAAACACCGTTTTCCCCTGTCCGTTTCCGATTTTTCCCAAAACCGAATTTTTTGCTTTTTTGAACTAAAAAAGCCATATTTTTTTGTTGACATCGCTAAAGAGAGATAGTATTATAAATTATATATTTACTTTTTTCGTAAAGAGGAAGGTGGCTGCTATGACGGATATCCCGGAGATTTTCGGAAGCATGGTCTTTAATAATGAAGTCATGAAACAGCGCCTGTCTCCCGAAATTTACGCCGAATGGAAGTCGATGATCCAAAGCGGCGGTGAATTGAGCCCGAAAGTGGCGGACGCCGTAGCCGAAGCCATGAAAAATTGGGCCATCGAAAAAGGCGCCACCCATTATACGCACTGGTTCCAGCCGATGACCGGCATCACCGCCGAGAAGCACGACAGCTTTCTGCAGCCGGACGGCGAAAGCAAAGCGATCATGCGCTTTTCCGGCAAGCAGCTCATCAAAGGCGAGCCAGACGCCTCCAGCTTCCCTTCCGGCGGTCTTCGCGCCACATTCGAGGCTCGTGGTTATACCGCCTGGGATCCCACCTCCTACGCCTTCGTGAAAGACGGTTCCCTCTGCGTTCCCACTGTTTTCTGCGGTCACAACGGCGAAGTGCTTGACAAAAAAACACCGCTGATGCGTTCCGCTGAGGCCGTCGGCAAAGAAGCGCTCCGGATCCTTCGTCTTTTCGGCGATACCGAGACGCGGAAGGTCTATGCCAACGTCGGCGCCGAACAGGAATATTTCCTCATTGACCGGGAAGCCTTCAACAAGCGCAAAGACCTCGTGATCACCGGACGCACTCTTTTCGGCTCCAAACCGCCGAAAGGTCAGGAAATGGAGGATCACTATTTCGGCGCTCTGCGTCCCCGTGTCGCCGCTTTCATGCACGATCTGGATCTTGAACTCTGGAAGCTCGGCGTCTATGCCCAGACTGAGCACAATGAAGTCGCTCCCGGCCAGCACGAACTGGCGCCCCATTATACCAACGTCAATCTGGCCACCGACCACAACCAGCTCACCATGGAGATCATGAAAAAGGTGGCCGAAAAGCACGGTCTTTCGTGTCTTCTTCATGAAAAACCGTTCCGTGGTGTCAATGGAAGCGGAAAGCACAATAACTGGTCCCTTGCCACCGATACCGGAAAGAACCTTTTGAAACCCGGCAAAGAGCCGGAAAAGAACAAGCAGTTCCTGCTCTTCATGTGTGCCGTGCTCAAAGCCGTGGACGAACACCAGGATCTTTTGCGGATCTCGGTCGCCACCGCCGGCAACGACCGTCGTCTGGGCGGCTCTGAAGCGCCTCCTGCCATTCTTTCCGTTTTCGTCGGCGACGATATCGCTTTGATCCTTAAATCCCTGGAAAACGGTCACAGCGGCGAGCACTGTGATACGGTCCGCATGGATACCGGCGTCGCCGCCGTTCCGGAATTCTGGAAAGACAAAACGGACCGGAACCGCACCTCGCCTTTCGCTTTCACCGGCAACAAATTCGAGTTCCGTATGCCCGGTTCCAGCCTTTCCATCGCCGGGCCCAACATCATGCTCAACACCATGGTCGCCGACGTGCTCAGCGAGTTCGCCGACCGGTTGGAAAAAGCCGCCGATTTTGAAGCGGAACTGGACCAGCTTCTCACCGAAACCGTCCGGGCCCACAAGCGGATCGTTTTCAACGGCAACAATTATGCCGAGGAATGGCTGGTCGAAGCCAAACGCCGCGGTCTGCTCAATCTGAAAACTGCGGTTGACGCGATCCCGCTCCTTTCCGACCCGAAAAATATCGCTCTTTTCGAGCGGCACAAGATCTTCACCGCCAGCGAACTTCGCTCCCGTCAGGAGATCCTTCTGGACAACTACAACAAAGTCATCCGGATCGAAGCGCTGACCATGATCGACATGGCGAAGAAGGATATCCTGCCCGCTTGCCTGAAATACGAAAAAATGCTGGCGGAGATCGCTGTTTCCAAAAAAGCCCTCCATCTTTCCCAGGAGGATTCCGCCGATGAAGTCCTGCTTCGAAAAATCGACGCTCTCTGCGCGGAATTCCTCAAAAAGATCACCACGCTTGAGGACAATGTCGAGTCGTCCTTCCATATTCCCAATCCGCTGGAAACGGCGCAGTTCGTTTCCAGTCGTCTTCATGGCTCCATGAGCAGTCTTCGCGCCACGGCGGACGCTCTGGAAGAACTGGTCGGCGCCGAATACTGGCCTTTCCCGGTCTATTGCGACCTGCTTTTCAGCGTTTAAGATTTCCCATATCCCTTTGGGATTTTTACCGTATAAAATTTACTTTTCATACAGGAGGTACCCCATTATGTGCAACAATGTTCGTCCCGAAACGATGGAACGCATCACTACGCCGGAACTGGCCACCGCTTTTATTGAGGAGCAGGTAGCCGCTCTCCGCGCCCAGATCGGTGACAAGAAAGTCCTTCTTGCCCTCTCCGGCGGTGTCGATTCTTCCGTCGTTGCCGCTCTTCTTATCAAAGCCATCGGTCAGCAGCTCGTCTGCGTCCACGTCAACCACGGTCTTCTCCGCAAAGGAGAACCGGAACAGGTTATCGAGGTGTTCCGCAACCAGATGAACGCCAACCTTATCTATGTTGACGCCGTTGACCGTTTCCTTGACAAACTGGCCGGTGTCGATGATCCCGAAAGCAAGAGAAAGATCATCGGCAAAGAGTTCATCGACGTCTTCGCCGAGGAAGCCAAAAAGCTCGATGGTATCGAGTTCCTTGCCCAGGGCACCATCTATCCCGACATCCTCGAAAGCCACGGCATCAAATCCCATCATAACGTCGGTGGTCTTCCGGAAGAGCTCAACTTCGAACTGGTCGAGCCTGTCAAACTTCTCTATAAAGACGAAGTCCGCATGGTCGGTAAGACCCTCGGTCTGCCGGACAACATGGTCTATCGTCAGCCCTTCCCCGGTCCCGGCCTTGGTGTCCGCTGCGTAGGCGCCATCACTCGTGACCGTCTGGAAGCTCTTCGTGAATCCGACGCCATCCTCCGTGAGGAGTTCGCCAAAAACGGTCTTGAAGGCAAAGTCTGGCAGTACTTCACCATTGTTCCGGATTTCCGTTCCACCGGTATCTGCGAAGGCAAACGTACCTTCGATTGGCCGGTCGTCATCCGTGCCGTCAACTCCGTTGACGCCACCGCCGCCACCATCGAGGAAATCCCGTACGCTCTTCTCCACCATATCACCGAGCGGATCACCAGCGAAGTCAAAGGCGTCAACCGCGTCCTTTACGACCTCACCCCGAAACCCACCGGCACCATCGAATGGGAATGATATCACGGAGTCACTTTCCCCGGTGAACACCTGCAAAAGTCAGGTTTTTCCGGAGCCGTGACAACAGATTGACAACAAAATTCCATTATTCAAAGAATAAGAGCTAACTGATTTTGATTAAGTCAGTTAGCTCTTTTTTGTTTATAACTCGATGGCTCTCCTGCCACCTTGGAGGAAAGTCACATTATCATAATAATCTTCAAGTTTAGTGTATTTGCCGTTTTCAAGTGCAAACGCCTTCAACTCAGTATGGCAAGCAACATCCCATGAATAAACTTCAAACTTCCATCCTTTTGCACTTAATCGTTTGGCATCTGCGAGGAAACCTTCTCCTGAATTTATACCAGCACCATCACCCGTCAAAAGTGCTACCGTATTGGGCTCTGGATGGTCAAACGCCAGTCGTAATAATGCTAATTGGAGAACATGGTCAGTAGTATCAGCCTCACCATCCGTCAAGCTGCGAGGTAATAAAGAAGGTGTAATACCTAATTGACGTACAGCATTCCAAAGTGCGTCCCCTTTGGGAGGAACGCTCCCCGCAAAGAAGATATCATCCACAGTTCTTCCTTGCATTACTAAGTTTAGCAAGCCTTTGAAATATGTTCGGTATGTTTCTCTTGCTGCTTCGGGTTCTTTAGTTGGAAGAACATGATTAAGGCCAGCATAATGGATGTTTGAGTTATCCCAAAAAATGTACATAAAAATCACTCCTTTATTGTATCAAGTATTATATCGCTGAGAGCCTGCGACGGCACCTTCGCCCATCGGCCTGTGGTATCAAACTCCGGATAGAAATAACGCCAGCGGTCGTATTCTTCCCGGCTGATCTCGCCGGAGTCGAGCATGGCCGCAGCCTGACGCCAGGCATACAGCATCTCATGCAGTTTTGCAGCATTAGCACCGGAACGAGGATCAATGCGCAGGCAGACTTCCCCTTCCATGTCACCGCCCATTTCATCAACCCTCA
>CALCUE010000007.1 GCA_937906945.1 uncultured Clostridia bacterium
GCAAAAGCAAAATCCGATCTTCCTTTCGGAAAATACTATCTGAAAGAAATCAGCACCGATCAGCATTATATCCTCACTGACGAGAAGTTCAGCGTTTCCTTTGAGTACGCAGGACAGACTGTTGATGTTGTGGATATTAAAGCGAACGACGGCAAGAGTATTTCCAATGAACTGATTTACGGAGAAGTTCACGGCATGAAGAAAGATGATAAAGGTAACGCTCTTGCAGGCGCAACAATCGGCCTCTTCTATACCGAAGGCAAGGAACCTGTTATGACTGTAATTTCCGGTGAAGACGGCACGTTCTCTTTCAACAATATCCCTTACGGCGAATACGTTGTACGAGAGATTGAGGCTCCTGAAGCGTATGTAATGGATGAAACACCTTATACCGTAAATATTGATAAGAACGGTGCGGTTGTTGAAATTGAAATTACAAATAAGCTGATTCACGGCAATGTCCAGCTCACGAAGGTGGATAAGGATTATCCGGATCATCATCTCTCCGGAGCAACCTTTGAAGTGTACCAGGGCGACAAGCTTATCGGCACTATGGAAGAACTCGCGGATGGTGTCTATGAGATGGATAATCTCGAATACGGTGAATACTATCTGAAAGAAACAAAGGCTCCGGAAGGCTTCTATCTTGATGAAGGAACCTACACGTTCTTCATCAAAGAAAACGGCAAGACGGTAATTGTTGAAAATGAAGCTGGTCACGGCTTTATCAACAAAGCACAGGTCGGAGATATTCGTATCGAAAAGACCTCTGAGGATGGTGTGCTTAAAGGATTTACCTTCCGCGTTGAAGGTTCCGATATCACCGGAAACGCATTCAGCAAGGAATATGTTACTGACGAGAATGGTCAGATTCATATTACCGGTCTTCGCGTC
This sequence comes from uncultured Clostridia bacterium, assembly GCA_937906945.1. Classification (GTDB taxonomy): domain Bacteria; phylum Bacillota; class Clostridia; order Oscillospirales; family Ruminococcaceae; genus UMGS1668. The sequence continues at coordinate 895 of CALCUE010000007.1, forward strand.
GGCGATTATGTGATTTCCGAAGTCGGCAATAAGGCAAATGAGAAGTACGAACTTCCTGCGGATATTACGGTTACTGTCCATGAGGGCAAAACCGTTGTCGCAAAGTTCCACAATAAGCTCAAGCCCGTAACCGATATTCCTAAGACCGGCGATTCTACGAATATGCCTCTTTGGGCAACTCTCGCAGGTATCTCTCTTATCGGTGCAGGTGTTGCAGCTTTCTTCACCTTCAGAAAGAAAAAGGAGGGCGGCAAGCATGAACGCTAAAGTAATTATCGGTATCTGCCTTGTGGCATTCATTGTCGCAGGGCTTATCATTCTTCGCTTGAAGAATAGAAAATAAAAAGCAAAGTAAGGGCGGCACCGATAAAAAGGTGTCGCCCGATTTATAAGGAGGACAAAATGGACGACAAAAGAATGATCGGCGATTACACCGTTCTCAACTCCATGTATGTCGGGCATAAGGAAATTGCCATCTGCGAAAATCCTAAGGCTCCAAAGGATGAACGGTATCTCTGCTGCTATATCGAGAATGTTGCTATCTTTGAACGCTATACGGAAGCTCTTGTCAGCGATGATTTTGCGGAGATTGCACAGGTTTACGGTGAGCGTATCGCTTCCGCAGCAGAGGAAATCATCAAAGAAACCGAAAAAGCCAATGAGCAGATCGGAGCAAATACTGAGTTTATGGCTTCTGACTGTACGCCTGTCACGTGGGAAGATTCCATTGAGAATAAGGTCGTTGTTATTAAAGGCAATATCTTACGTCCTGAATTTCGTCATGCAAATCATCAGCTTATGCTTTGTACTGGCGGCTTTGGCGCGCAAGCTAACGCCAGAGGCCGCACATGCTACTGTATATCGCTTTTCGATGGTAGGCAGACATCCTACTACCGTTCCGATGTTCTCGGCGTAATTGAGCCAGAAAAGCTCCCTGAATGGGCAAAGGAAGGTCTTGCCAAGGCAAACGAAATCAGAGAACAGGAAAGCAAACCTCCTAAAGAAAGAGGTGAAGCAAGATGATCGAGTTTGAAAAAAGAGCGATGATAGAAACGGAAGATAAATATACCTTTCGCCAGAGCGCACAGATTTCTGGGCAGACCGGTTTAATCGGCTATCTTAGAGCCGATATGGACACAGACGGTAACGGGTTCTTTGCCAGTTGGAATGACTGGAGACGAGATCTAAAAACAGATGAGTTCAAGGCTGAGTTTGATGACGTTATCAATTCCCTCCGCGAAGAGGGCGATATTCTTCATAACCGCAAAGCGCTTGCAAACTACTGTTACAGCACTCCGCAGAGCAAAATGCAGACCGAACAGGACTATTACGGTGTCCGCGTTGATACCGAGAAATATGCTTATCTTCTTCGCTTGAACCCCAATAAGGGAGAATACAATCTTTATTGCTACTGTTATGTGAAAGACTGGCTGGACGGTCACATGAAGGAAGCCGAAAGGGGCATCCGTTTTATTGACAGTCATTACAAGGAGTTGTTTCGTATCCCCGATGGAGGCAAAATCATAATTCATTATTCATGGAATGAGGATCAGGTGCGTACTTGCAGATATATTGATGACTACCATGTGGAGGTCGGAGATAATCTTTATCATATTTGCGAGTTTGCCGAGCGAATGGAACAGAACGGTCATACCTGCGAACCGATACGGGAAAGTCTTCCCGAACAATGTTACAGCCTTCTCCCCGGAAGCAATGATGTAATCATTATCAAACGCAACGAGAAAGGATACTACAAGACCGATATTCCCGCCGCAAGTAAAGAAGACGCAAGGGCTTTGGTCGATGAGTACAACGGCAAGCTTGGCGTAACAAAAGCGCAGGAAGAAGCCATGAAAACGGGTTCAATGTTTGGTTGGAACGTTCCCGGTGCTGATCCTAAGAACTATGACATGGATGGAAAACCTATGAAACCGAAAGACAGAGGCGACGCAAGATGAGCAATTACTGTGTATGCTGCGGCGAGGAAATCCCTGAAGGCAGAATGATTTGCTCATCTTGTGAAGCAGATGAAGGAGGTGAACGGAATGGACGACAGACACGTTGTGTGGAGCAACGAGAATCTCGATCTGGAAGACTGGCGGGAGTCGTTAGAAGAACTCTATCCCGGTTATTCGGATGATGAGCTTTATGAGATCATGTGCGATAGCAACGCCGAAAATCTTTGTGATGAGCGCGTAAATCTGAATATCCAGCTTTCTCAGCCTATTCTTGTTGTTGCCGATCTCGGACTGTGGAACGGAAGACGTATGGGATATAAGGAAATTGAAAGCGGAAACATCCGCGACTGCCTTTATTCCAACTATGACTACACCACATGGTATGTGGATAAAAACGGAGATTTTCGCTGTGATGATATTCACCATGACGGGACTAACCACTACCTTTACCGCGTTTATAAAGACAATGTATCGGAGTCTCAAAAGGACCGGCTGAAAGAAAAACTCTATGAAGGAACCGCAACGAGAGCCGACATTGTTCGGATTACCCGCAGGCTCGGTGATGACATCGGCAAGGTGTATGGTTGGACATTCCCAACGCATCAGAGAGAGCGAGGCGAAGCACGATGAGAGTGAATGCCATGACAGAAAAGTTTGAGGATGTTACCGTTCTTGGGCATCCGATGCTGTTTACCTGTGCGCGAGTGGATAGAGACACCGTACCGAAAGGGCTGTATATGTATGAGGTTCGTCATGACGACGATCAGCAAGGAGATCCTGTTCAAATTGCTAACTGGATCATGGTGAATCACTGGGGAACGCTTATTACGAATAAGCCCATTCGTTTGGAGCCGAGCGAAAGAATCAATAACGCTTACCGCGACATTGACCCTGAAGAAGACTGGAATTATGAAGGTTCCGTAGCAACCGTAAAGGAATATATGGAAAAGAACCCGCCTGCGGCTCATAAAGAAAAGGAACACGAACCTACAAGATAAGGAGAAGCAATGGACAAAAAGAAAGCCATCTGCGAGTATCTCCGTAAAAATCATGTTGGCAAGGAGAAGGCCATCCATAGTAAAGAGCTTGAAAAGCTGTTTATGCTTGACGGAAGAAATATTCGCCGCAAGATCAGCTCTTTGCGACAGGATGGCTTTCCTATTTGCAGTGACGAATCGGGTTACTATTACGCAGATAATCAGAAAGAAATCAACAATACCGTGTGCAGGCTCAATGAGCTTGTAACAAAGGTATCAAACGCCAGAACCGGGCTTTTGTTTGCCTCAATTCTTGGCGAGAACCAAAAGACCATTGAGGTCACTATAAAAGTAAAATAAGGAGGTATTTCCAATGCCGAGCAAATATAGAATGATTGTGGAGTTGGCATCCCAGACTGCAAGGGATATTACCTCCAATGCTGATCGTTATACGGATTTCCTTGTTACGGCGGCAAACAATTATAAATACACCTTTAAGGAACAGTTGCTTATTCACGCGCAGAAGCCGGACGCAACTGCATGTGCGGAAATCGAAATCTGGAATAAATTCGGACGTTGGGTTAATAAGGGAACAAAAGGTATTGCTCTTTTGGTTGACCGAGACATTCCGTATAAGCTTCGTCATGTGTTTGATATTTCCGATACTAATAGCCTTGCGGGTAAGGTGGTAACACTTTGGCAGATGAAGCCGGAATACGAATTTGCAGTATCTGAAAGCCTACAGAACAGCTTTGGTGATGTTGAAGAACCGAAGGATTTTCCGTATTTTCTTATGGATATCACCGGTCATGCAGTAGAGGATAACTTTTCAGATTATCTTTCCGCTTTATCTTCTGTCAAAGGTGGAAGCCTTCTTGAAGAACTGGATAATACCAACCTCGAAGTGTGGCTGAAAGAAATGCTGAAAAACAGCGTTGCTTTTATGACACTTTCCCGTGTGGGTTATGACCCAAGGCAGTATTTTACTCGTGAGGATTTTAGCCGGGTTTATGATTTCAATACGATTGATGTCATTTCTGTTCTCGGCGCAGCAACCAGTGATATTTCCGAAATGATACTCCGGGACATTGGTGAAACAGTAAAAGAACTGGAAAAAGAAGAAAAACAGAGAATTCGCACATTTGCGGATGGGCGAACCTCTGAGTATCATAATAGCAGAAACAAAAATACCGAAAGGAGCTTTGAAAATGGAACTGACCTATACACAGCAGGGGGACTATCAGATTCCCGATCTGGAAATGCCGGAGAGCCCGAAGGTTGGGAAATATGGAATGCTGCGTCGGACGTTTCTCCGCGAGCACAAAGACGGGATTTACACCGGGATGCTACTGAATGGAACGCTGAACAGCCATCTGGAAGAAGTGGACGCACAGGCGAACCGAATGATGGACAAGCTGACCGAGAAGATGAAAGTCCAGAACGGCGTGACCGAGAAGATGAAGGCGGAAGATCAAATGAAGTGGGTCGGGCTGATGAACTCAATCCGTCACTCGGCGGAGGAAGTAGTTCTGAGGGATCTGATTTACGCATAAATCTTCCGACTGTTGAAGAACAGCAGGAAATCATAGCAGAAGCGGAGGCAGAAAAAACCTCCGCTTTTA
>CALCUE010000008.1 GCA_937906945.1 uncultured Clostridia bacterium
GGACGCTATAAAAAGTGAGGTGAAAACATGGCATTTGATAAAATTACCGACGCCGATCTTTTGGGGAAAGGCGTTGTGGGGCAGCCGGACGTGCCGGGACTTTCCGCCTTGGAGATGCAGAACAAGGTGGAGGAAGTGGTCCGGGCCGTCGTCATTCCGAAGGTGAACGGGCTTATTGACGACATTGTGACGGAACTGGCGACCAAAGAGGAAATGGCGGCGCTTGTCATCGAGGCCGGCGCGGTCACTTCCGTTTTCGGAAGAGCGGGAAACGTGACGCCGCAAGCGGGAGATTATACGGCGGAAATGGTCGGAGCGGCATCGGCACAGCATAAAAATCAGCACAAGACCGGCGGGGCGGACGCCTTGACACCTTCCGATATTGGAGCGGCGAACGAGAGCCACGACCACGGGGCAATCACTTCCGACGGCAAAGTGGGAACGGCAAACGGCAAAGTCCTGATGACAGGGCTTGGAGGAGCGGTGACCGCCGTGGACAAGGCGGATAGCGGTCTTGCTCTGCCGCCGACCACTTTTGGAGGAACGGAGGAGACGCCGGAACTGACTTTGGAGGACAACGCCGTTTATCTTTACGATGGGGTGAAAAATCTGACGGTCACGGTGGGCGATATGCTGGGCGAGTGCGAGGGCGAAATCAAATTCGTTTCCGGCGGTACGACACCGGTCATCACCTGTTCCGGCTTCGACTTTGTGAGTGAGAATTTCACCGAAGCGGCGGCGGGTGAAACGTGGGAGTTTTCCTGTTGGCGGAAACGCATCCTCTGGAAGAAAGTGAGCGTGGACGTATGAGTTTACATATCATGCCCGGCGAAACGAAGAACATTATTTTTCATCTGCCGGACGAAATCGAGACCGTGACGAGCCTTGACGTGCGCTTTTATGACGAGGACGAGGAGGAACTTTTCGCTTACGACGAAAGTTCCGAGGAAATCTATGCGATGCAGGGCTTCCCGAAAGCCTTCGGGCTGACCGTGCCGCCGGAGGACACCATTCTTTACGAGAACCGGGAAAAAGGCGTCGTGCAGGTGGAATGGGCCATCGGGGACGTTGTGAAAATCGCCAAGGCGACGAGAATTTCCTGCGGGGTGAACTATAACCACGACGGAGGTGAGGCGTAATGGCGCTGACAGACGTGAGAGTAGTCGAGGGAGAACCGGTTTCGGTCGGAACGGAGACCGAAGAGGTGGACGTTCTGGCGCAAGCGGGCGTTCCGGTCAAGGTGGTCGGCTATACCTATACGCCGGCGGTCAGTTCGGCGGGGGTGCTTTCGTGGACCAACGACGGCGGACTTCCGAACCCTGACCCGGTGGATATCAAAGGACCGAAAGGCGACAAGGGCGATACCGGTGACACCGGACCCAAAGGGGACAAAGGCGACACCGGTGAAACCGGCGAACAAGGTCCGAAGGGAGACAAAGGGGATACCGGTGAAACAGGACCGCAAGGAGAACAAGGACCGCAGGGAGAAACCGGCGCAACCGGTTCGCAAGGACCTAAAGGAGATAAGGGCGATACCGGGGAAACCGGTCCGCAAGGCCCAAAGGGTGACAAAGGCGACAAGGGTGATACAGGTTCGCAAGGCCCCAAAGGGGACAAAGGAGATACCGGAGAGACCGGTGCTCAAGGCCCCACCGGTCCGCAGGGACCTACAGGGTCACAGGGACCGCAAGGAGAGCAAGGTGAAGACGGAACGCCCGGTATCTACTACGGAGAGGAAGAGCCGACGGACGAAAACCATCCGGTGTGGATTAAGCCGGACGAAACCGCAGACGAATATGTCAAGACCGTCAACGGTATAGCACCGGACGAGGATGGAAACGTGGACGTTTCTTCCGGGCTTGAAGTGGATTTCGCCGTTTCAGAAGACGGCGGCGGGTACCCTCTGTCCATCGAGAATGGAGTGACCGTCGAAGACATTACCGAAGCCTTTTATCAGGGGACGAAAATTTCGGGGAAACTGAGATACATCTCTGGGCATGGAGAAAATACCTATCCGCTCATTTTTCGCTATTACCCAAACCAATACGAAGGCGAACGGCCCTATTACGCTTTTGAATATTTCGGAGGCATTTACGGCGACCTGCCTTCCGGCACAAGCATTCCGGACGACGGAAGACCGGAGGCTTATAAAAGCCACAGAGTTGAAACCGAGAAGTTTATCTACCGGGCAGTCATTGTCAGCCCCTACGCAAGCGGAGACGAACCGGAGCTTCTGTTTTCAGCGAGAGACGTTGACGGCGGAGGCGGTGGGAACGTCGTCGTCATTGAATCGGAGTACACCGAGGACGAATATGGCGTTGCTGAACAAGTCAATACTTGCAACTATACTGTGAACGAAGTCTGGGATATGCTCACGGCTCATGAACCTGTTACCTTCTACTTGCAGTTTGAACTTACTGACCAATATGGCAACACATCAACCCACATGAAACAACTCCACCTTTGCGAGTGTGGTCTGGTGGATGCGGCAAAAACGATACTGCTCCAGACGGACAAAACCGGGTTGTACGATGTTGGCGGCGTTTCCCCTGACCACTCTGATTTCGACGTTTTATTCCGTGAGATATATGGAACACTCAATGACGAAATTTGGCTCTACAAAAGGACGGTGCAATAATGGCGATAATGTATATTTGGGATGAAGAACAGGAAAAGTACGTACCCGTCCCTACAATTAAAGGAGAAAAAGGCGATACAGGCGAACAGGGACCGCAAGGAGAAACCGGTCCGCAAGGCGAAAAAGGCGACAAAGGCGACACCGGAACGGGTGTTCCGGAAGTGACGGCGGCGGATGACGGAAAATTCCTGCGGGTCGTCGGCGGCGTCTGGGAAGCGGTAACGGTACCGGAAGCGGGAGGTGAGGAATTTTGAGCGACTATCTTGTGGAAAGCGATGACCTCACCGCCGTCGCCGACGCGATCCGGACCAAAGGCGG
>CALCUE010000009.1 GCA_937906945.1 uncultured Clostridia bacterium
GGATGGTGTTGTTGATGTGGGACGAGAAGGTGGAAAGGCTCTGTTCAATGCTCTGTTCGTCACCGATGTCGGCGAAAACGCTTTCAAAAACGGAAACGGAACTGGTTTCCCCGGCGGGGATCATTAAACCGCACATGGCCATCAGCGTCAGAAGGCCGACGGTTTTGAGGGTGACGGTCTTGCCGCCGGTGTTGGGGCCGGTGATGACGAGTACGTCAAAATCGTAGCCGAGGGTGATATCCACGGGGACGATTTTCGTTTTGTCAATGAGCGGGTGACGGGCCTTGACAAGGCGAAGTTTTCCGTCGTCGGTCAGATGCGGCACGGTGGCGTTCATTTTGTCGGCCAGACGCGCTTTAGCAAAATAGAGGTCCAGTTCGATGAGCGAGGAATAGTCCTCGAGGAAGGTGGCGGCGTGGTTGCCGATGTCGCAGGAAAGCTCGTAGAGGATACGCTGGATCTCCTGCTGTTCTTTGGCTTTGAGGACACGGGTCTCGTTGTTTTCTTCCACAACGCCGGCCGGTTCGATGAAAACGGTGGCGCCGGAACCGGAGGTATCGTGGACAAGACCTTTGACCTCGGAGCGGTATTCCGCCTTGACCGGGACGCAATAGCGTCCGTCACGCATGGTGACGATGGATTCCTGCAAATATTTCTGATAGGTCTGGGAATGGATCAGGTGGTCCAGCTGTTCCTTGACCTTGTTCTGGGAGTTGCGGATCTTGCGGCGGATGTCGGCCAGTTCCGGACTGGCGGTATCGCTGACTTCGTCCTCGGAAACGACGGTGAAGCCGATTTTTTCCTCTAGATGGAGGTTCGGCATCAGGCTGTCAAAAAGCTCGTCCAACGAGGTGGCCTTTTCACCCTCAAAATTGTTGCGGAAATCTTTCATTTCCCGCAGAGCCTTCAAAAACCGTTCCACGTCGAGCAGTTCCGGAAGAGAGAGGGTAGCGCCCATCTGGGCACGGCGCAAAGCGCCGCAGACGTTTTTCATGCCGCGAAGACTGGGCGCGCCGAACCGACAGCTCAGCATATGGGCATCGGCGGTGCGGTCCATCAGCCTCTGGGCATCCAGGAGGTTTGTCATCGGCACGGTATCCAAAGCCAGTTTCCGGCTGTCCTCACAGCCGGTACAATCGGCCAGCATGGAGAGGATCTTATCCAGTTCCAAAGCGTGGTAATGTCTGTTTTCTGTCATGGCTTCTCCTTGCGTTATGAGTGATAAAAGTTAAAAAGAGCGGATGGAATTGAGAAAATCGAGCGTCGGCAGTTTTTTGTCGAGCTGGAAAAGTGTGTAATTTTCGGCGGCGACAGAGAGCTCGATTTTGGCCTGTTCACCGATTTTGAAGCGGAAGAGCTGTTCCATCGGGGAATAGACGATATGACGCGCGGCAAGAAAAGCCGCCTGAGAAAGGGACAGATCGTCATGGCCCGGCGTCGGTTGACAATCGGAGCAGGTGGCAGAGGCGGTCTGTTTGTTGAACCAATAAAAAGGTTTTTCATATTCGCCACAGGATGAGCACGCCACAAGGTTTGGCTCGTAACCGATCATGCTCATGACACGAAACTCAAAGATAGCTTTGAGCACGGCGGGATCGACTTTCTTTTTCTCCAACATATAAAGCGTGTTAAGTAACAGACGAAGAAGCTCTTGGGATGGCTCCTCCGCCGGGATGACGGAAAGGCAGAGTTCGGCGAAATAGCTGGCATAGGCAAGGCTTTCGAGGTCCTGCCGGATGCCGAAAAAGAGACATTCGCTTTCCGCTGAGTCCAGGTTGTATTTGCCCTTGTTTTCGAACAGGACGAATTCGCCGTAACAGAGCATGGAAGACACCGTAGAAAAGCGGCTTTTCATCTTTCTGGCCCCGAAAGCGTACACGAAAATAACTCCCCGGTCTTCGGTGAGAAGAGTGAGAAGACGGTCGTTTTCGTTATAATCCTGTACTTTAAGGACGATGGCCCTGGTTTTGATCTGCATTTCCTATTTTCGCGTCGATGGGAAGGTGGAGCTTGGAATAGTCGTCGCCATAGGTTTTCCGACCGACGTCGCAGGGCAGTGCCGGTTTGATCTCTCCGGCGTTGATGAGTGTACCCAGTTCGTTGGGGTTGGAAAGCTTATAGTTCAGATAGTCGCTGACCTTTCCGGTTTTCTCGAATTTCTTCCAGTTATTTTCGTTCATATTGATTCCTCCGCATGAGTGATCTCCCTTTCAGTTTATGAAAGGAAAGGGGACTTATACGAGGGAATTTTCGGTATTATTCCTCGGTGAAACCGAAGTTGCGAAGCAAGCCTTCGCGGTTGCGCCAATCCTCTTTGACCTTGACCCAACATTGAAGGTTGACTTTACAGCCGAGGAACCGCTCGATGCTCATGCGGGCTTCGCTTCCGATCTTTTTGAGCATAGCGCCTTTTTTGCCGATGATGATCCCTTTGTGGCTGTCTTTTTCACAGTAAATGACCGCTTCGATATCCATCATGTCTTTGCCTTCCCGTTCTTTCATGGATTCGATCGAGACGGCGATCCCGTGGGGCACCTCGTTTTCAAGGTCGATGAGCATCCGTTCCCGAATGAGCTCGGCGACGATGGCCCGCTCCGGCTGATCGGTCAAAGAATCGTCAGCAAAATAGTGGGGACCGGGTTTGGCGTAGGCGTCCAGTTCCTTGACAAGGATGTCGATGCCGTCTTTTTGCAGAGCGGAGATCGGGATGACCTGCTCGAATTCGTATTCTTTGGCGAAAGCGGCGATTTTCGCCAACATTTCCTCTTTGAATTCCAGAAGGTCGATTTTATTGATACAAAGGATGGCCGGCAGGTGAAGGGTACGGAATCGCTCGATCAGATCGCGTTCCGCCTCGGTGATCTCACCCTTTGGTTCGGTGACGAGAATGGCGATATCGACGTCGGCGACGGAGTCGCCGACCTGTTTTACCATAAAGTCGGCCAGTTTCGTTCTCGGGCGATGCAGACCGGGGGTGTCGATAAAGACAAATTGGGTAAGTCCCTTGGTCAGAATACCGGTGATCCGGGTACGGGTGGTTTGGGGTTTGGCGGAAACGGCGGCCACTTTTTCACCGATCAGAACGTTCAGAAGGGAGCTTTTTCCGACGTTGGGGCGGCCAACAATGGCCACGAAAGCCGATTTGGTATCCATAGGTTTCTGATTTATCATATTAGTCCACAAAACTGGCGTCCCGCTGCAAACCGAGCTTCGCCAGTACGGTCTCCTCTCTTTCTCTCATTCGGACCTGCTCCAGGCCGCCGCTGACGTGATCGTATCCCAGAAGATGAAGCATGGAATGAACGGTCAGATAAGCGACTTCCCGCTGCAGGGTGTGTCCGTATTGTTCGGCCTGCTGCTCGGCCTTTTGCATCGAAATGACGATATCGCCGAGAAGCAGGGCACCGCTTTCCGGGTTCCGGTCATAGACGCCGTTTTCCCCAAGAGGGAAGGATAGAACGTCCGTGACGGAATCCACGTTCCGGAAATCCCGGTTCAGATTTTTTATCTCCTCATTGGAAATAAAGCTGACGCTGACCTCTGCCGGTTCCGGAAAACCTTCGGTCCGTAATACCGCCTCGCAGCAGCGGCGAATTAAAAGCCGAAAACCGGTGGGAATTTTAATTTCTTTCTGCCGGTTTGATATGATAACTTTTGCGATTGCCATTTTCTTTTCCTTTTCCCTCGTAATATTTTTCATAGGCCTTGATGATATTCTGCACAAGGCGGTGACGGACCACGTCTTTTTCCGTGAAACGGATCTGGGCGACGTCCTCGACATCCTTGAGAACAGTCATGGCCTCGATCAGCCCGCTCTTTTTGACGGACGGAAGGTCGATCTGGGTGACGTCGCCGTTGATGACGGCTTTGGAATTGAAACCCAGCCTTGTCAGAAACATTTTCATCTGTTCGGGCGTCGTGTTCTGCGCTTCATCAAGAATGATGAACGAGTCATCCAACGTGCGTCCACGCATATAGGCAAGAGGCGCTACCTCAATGTTGCCCCGTTCGACGTAACGCTGGTAGTTTTCGGAACCGAGCATATCAAATAGAGCGTCATAAAGCGGGCGCAGATAGGGATCCACTTTGTTCTGGAGATCGCCGGGCAGGAAACCGAGCTTTTCACCGGCTTCCACCGCCGGTCTTGTCAGGATGATCCGGTTGACTTCCTGGCTGCGGAACGCGCGGACCGCCATGGCGACGGCAAGATAGGTCTTACCGGTACCGGCAGGCCCTACCGCCATGGTGATGGTATTTTGACGTATGGCGTCAATGTAGGCCTTCTGACCGAGAGTTTTCGCTTTGACCGGGCGGCCTTTGGAGGTGATGCAGACGCAGTCACTTCCGATGTCCTTGACTTTTTCCTCACTGCCTTCTCCGACAAGGGAGATGACGTAACGGACGTTCTGGTCGGTCAGTTCCTCGCCGCGGCTGATCAGGCTCAGAAGCCCCTGAACCGCTTTGCCGGCCAACATAATGGCTTCCGGTTCGCCGGAAACTTTGATCTGCGTGCCACGGCTTACGATCGTAACGCCGTATTCTTTTTCCAACAGTTTTACGTTTTCGTCAAAGCTCCCGAAAAGGGCGACCGCGCTTTCCATGCGGTCAATATCAATAATCTGTTCCGTAGGCGTTCTCCTTCTATGGTATAAAATGTGCTTTTACCCTAAATATAAAGTATAGCAAAATAAAAAGGGAAATTCTATTTATAATTTTCACATTTTTTCAGCGCTTTGTTTGTTGCTTTTGGTCGTTTTCACAAAAGAAAATGGACTTTTTTGAAGAAAAATCGGGGAGCGGGTATCATTTTTTGTGTTTTTCAATAAAATATACCAAATGATTTTTAGGAGGGAACTTATGCCGATCCTTTATTTAAGCCCATCCACGCAGGAAAAAAATCTTTATGTGACGGGCGGTTCTGAGGAATACTGGATGAATCTTCTGGCGGACGAACTGGAACCTTGGCTGATCTCATCCGGCGTGCGTTACGTTCGCAATACGCCGCAGATGACGGCGGCGTCGTCCATCGCCGCCTCCAACGCCGGTAATTATGACCTTCATCTGGCGCTTCATTCCAATGCCGCGCCGGAAGGACAGTACGGAACAGCCCGAGGCGTCATCGCTTTTTACGCGCCGAACAGCACCCGGGGAAGAAAAGCCGCGACCCTAATCGCCGAAAATCTGCGGAGCATTTATCCGCTACCGAACAAGGTGAAAACGGAGACGACGACCTATCTGGGCGAAGTGACGCGAACGAAAGCGCCGGCGGTATTGGTGGAGATCGCTTATCACGACAACACGGCGGACGCCGATTGGATCACGAAAAATCTGGAATTGATCGCCGAAAAGCTGGCGCTTTCGGTGACGGAATTTTTCGGGATCCCCTTGATCCCGCCACAGACCCAACAGACCGGACAGGTGGCGACGTCCGGAGGCAATCTCAATCTTCGGCGGTATCCGGACACCACCGGCGCCATTTTGCTTTCGCTTCCGAACGGCGCCCTTTTGACCGTTCAGGGACAATGGAACAACTGGCTTGTGGTCAACTATAACGGCGTCATCGGCTATGTCAGCGCCGATTATATCCGCATCCTCTGATTTCCCTCTTGCGAAATCGGGCGATTTAAGGTATGATAATAACATACTTTTTTCGGAGGGACGATTATGGGACTGGAAGAACTGCGGGCCGAGTGTCTGAACTGTAAAAAATGCGGTCTTTGCGAAACGAGGCACAACGTCGTATTTGGGGTCGGAAATCCCCATGCGGACGTGCTTTTCATCGGGGAAGGTCCCGGAGAAAACGAGGACCTGCAGGGACTTCCTTTTGTTGGCCGAGGCGGAATGCTGCTCGATAAAATGCTCGACGTGGTCGATCTTTCCCGGGAAAAGAACATCTATATCGCCAACATGGTCAAATGTCGTCCGCCGAAAAACCGGGACCCGGAGGATGAGGAAGTGGCGGCCTGCCGTCCGTGGCTTTCGGCGCAGATTGAGGCCATTGACCCGAAGATCATCGTTTGCCTGGGCCGTGTCGCGGCGATCCGCTTTATTGACCCCAATTTCAAGGTGACGAAAGAGCACGGGCAGTTTATCAAAAAGGACGGACGGCTTGTGATGGGAACTTTTCACCCGGCGGCGATTCTTCGCAATCCGCACAGCAAACCGGACGCCATGGAGGATTTTTTCGCCTTGCAGGAAAAAATCAAGGAACTGGATCTCAATACGTATAAAGACTGAAAAAGAAGCGGCGCATCGTTCGATGCGCCGCTTTTAATCAGAAAGAATATTTTCAATATTGGTGAGCAGGCGGAAAATTTCCTCCTGCTTTTTTAGTTCCTGGCGGTGGATGATCTCATAGCACTGTCCGGCGATATCATTCTCTTTTTCCGCGTCGATATGTTTGAAAAAATCATGAAAGGACAGATCTAAGGCGTTCAAAATTTTTTCCAGGGTGTTGACGGTAAGATTCTTTTCACCACGCTCAACCTGTCCGATATAGGTGGGGTGAACCTCGGCCCTTTCGGCCAATTCCTCCTGTGTCAATCCTCGAAATTGTCGATAGGTTCGGATCCGGTGTCCGACCGTTTGCGTAATAGATTGCATGGAATCACCTCTTGAAAATAGTCTAAAAATATTATTCCACAAAATACATAGACTATTGACATTTTATTGGAAAAAATATATACTATAAATATGATTTACGACAAAATCACCAATAAAAATACAAAGGAGGGCCTATTATGACAAAGACAGTTTCCAAAGCGTTGGCTTTTTTGCTGGCGGTGCTGATGCTTATGACTGTTTTTCCGATCAGCGTTTTCGCGGATACGCTGAAAATGACAGAGGTACAGGAGCCGGATTTCAGTGAAGAACAGCCGGAAGATAGAGAAGAGTTTTCAACGGAAGAGGAAGATTCTGAACCGTTGGAGGCTTTGGAGGAGATTCAGAGAGTGAATCCTCCGGCGGAGATAATGGCGAAAACGACGCCCAAAACAGTAACAGTTGCACAGGCACAGGAAAGATTGAATACGCTTAAAAATTTGTTTGTGGGGAAAGCTTTTACAGTTAGTGGAACGGCATGTAAAGCAGATCACAAAGAAGACGATAATTGTGCAAATGTTGTTAAAACGGAGTGGTGCAAAAATTTAGTGGGAATGGGGACAATAGATCCGGGAAACTTTCCTTACATTTACGATTATGACGGCAGTAGAGGAAGTTATACTGGGTGGCAATGTTATGGATTTGCGTGCTTTGCCCATTGGTATATTTTTGCACAAAAAAATACGGACAATTTGGTTGGTAAACTTATAAAAACAGGTTCACTTACTTATTCTACTCTAAAAAGTGCATTGCCGGGCGATGTATTACAAACTAATGATTTTGGATCAAACGGTCATGCAATGATTTTTATGAGTTGCAATAGTAGTGGATATACCGTCTTAGATTGCAATGGAATGAATAAAACAGATGGATATTGTGTTGTAAAAGTCAATACATATTCATATAGTTCAAGCAAACAGGTTTCTATTACCAGTGTGGAAAACTATGATCGGAACTCCACTTCTACCGTCAAAGTTACCGGCGTTTCGGTCAGCCCCACATCGGCAAGCTTAACGGTTGGCGCTACCAAAACCCTGACGGCAACGGTCAGCCCGTCCAACGCAACCAACAAAGCTGTTACCTGGTCGAGCACCAACACCGGCGTCGCGACCGTTTCCTCGTCTGGTGTGGTAACGGCCAAAGCAGCCGGATCGGCAACGATCAAAGCGACAACCTCGGACGGTGGTTATACGGCCAGTTGTTCGGTGACAGTCAATCCGAAAACTTATACGATATCTTATGATGCCAACGGCGGTGGCGGAGCACCAGGTGCCCAAACGAAAACCGCTGGTGTGGCGCTCAAGCTTTCGAGCACCATTCCGATCCGTTCCGGCTATACGTTCAAAGGGTGGCAGGCACCTTCCACCACGAAAAAAGGCGACTGGACGACCACTAAACCAACCAGCGGAAGCTATGAAACAGGATATAAATTCTTCACATGGGGCTGCGAATGTAAAGACGCCAAACAATGGGGAGAAAATTATGATGATGACGATTATACTTTTGCGGTTCGCATGACGAAAGCAAACGCCATTCAGCATATTAAAGATAATCCTAAATATTTTGGGACCTATTCCCCGAGTTTGGTACGGTATTTTTGGCTCATTGAAAGTACAAAAAAAGGTGCGCCGGATAGTGACGGGGATTGGGCCTATAAAGTAGGCGAAAATAGCCATGTTACGGTAAATTACATCGGGTTAAATGCTAAGGAAGAATTGGATAATTCCATCGTTGGAACGCGGAGCATTTGGAAGACGACATTCTGGTTTGAGTCCGAAGTTTATCGTCAAGATGTCACGGTTCCCGGCAAAATCTATCAGCCCGGTGATTCTTACACCACCGACGCGAATGTGACCCTGACAGCGGTTTGGGAAAAGAGCACACCAGAAACATATATGGTTATCTATAACGTTGCTGGCGGTGAAGGCGGGCCGGATACTCAAATTAAGACGCAGGGAGTCACGCTGAAGTTATCCACCACCATACCCACCCGCCCCGGCTACACTTTTAACTATTGGGAAGCAGATGACGGCACAATCTATGAGCCCGGGGCAGACTATACCAAGGATGAAACGACGGTGTTAACGGCAGAATGGAGTATGGTGTTGTCATGGACTATTAAATACGATGCCAACGGAGGCATTGGAGCTCCGAGTAATAGTAGCAAATCAAGGGGTATTACTTTAAAACTTTCGACCAAGGTTCCTACCCGTTCCGGCTACACGTTCCTGTATTGGCAGGCGACAGATGGTACAATTTACGCACCTGGCGACAACTACACCAAGGATGAAACGACAACGCTGAAAGCAATCTGGGAGAAGAATGTGGAGGAAAACACACCGCAGATTATTGTGTCAAATGCGAAAGGTAGGCCGGGTGAAGAGGTAACAGTAACGATCAGCCTAAAAAACAATCCAGGAAATATTGGCATTATTAGCCTTCCTATCGCCTATGATGCTAATAAATTGACCTTGGTAGCGTTAAACGGAGAAAATATTCCAAATGGAGGATGGCAGATTAAGACGAATCCTATTTGGATGGGAGGACCTACAGGATATAACGGGGTAGTTCTTACTGCGATATTCAAAATAAACGCAAATGCTGACTTTGGAGAAACCGTTATTTCGGTCGAAAATAAATTTGCTATCCGAGATTTCGATACGGAAGAGGTCGTTGATTTTTCTGTTGTTAGCGGCACCTTGAATATTAGCAACAGAATAGCGGGAGATGTAAATGGTGACGGAGAAGTAGATAGTGCAGATTTGCTTCGACTTCATAAATATTTGGCCGGCTATAATGTGGTAATTGATGAAAGTGCCTCAAATGTAAATGGGGATGGAGAAGTAGATAGCGCGGATTTGCTTCGACTTCATAAATTCCTTGCAGGATATTCTGTACAATTAGTCTAAAATAATAGGAGGATAAAAATGAAAAAGATAGTAGCTGCTTTTTTGACAATTTTTCTCATTATGGCATTGGAAATTACTGCGATGGCAGAACAAACAAAACTGGTTGTTTCATCCGTAGAAAATGTTTTACCCAAAAATGAAATAACGCTTACGGTTTCTCTGGAGAATAGTCCTGGAAATATTGGCGTAATTAATCTTCCGATTTCTTATGATGAAGATAGATTGACTCTGGAAGCAATGAACGGAGAGAATATACCTAATGGAGGATGGCAAATTAAAACGACTCCTGTTTGGACGGGTGGCCCGACAGAATATGGTGGTGTAATCCTCAAAATCAAGTTCAAAGTAAAAGAAGATGCACCGGCAGGGCTTGCCAAAGTTACCATTGGGGGAAAATTTGCAATTCTGGATTTTGATACAGAAGAAGCGATTCCTTGTATAGTGATTCCTGGTGGTATTACGGTTATTGGTGAAGATAAACCTTGTGAGCACGCCAACACAGAAATCATTAACAAAAAAGACGCTTCCTGCACGGCGAAGGGCTATACCGGTGATACCTATTGCAATGACTGCAAATCCACGATTGCCTATGGCAAAGAAATTGACATGATTTCTCATGAATGGATCGATGATGATGTGAACGATAAAGCGGCAACTTGCACCGAAGGTGGATATGACGCTCAGAAATGCAAAAATTGCACGGCAACTCAGCACATCAATGAAGTAGGTCCGCTCAACCATGATTGGGTGGCTGATGACGCCAACGACAAAGCGGCCACCTGCACCGAAGGTGGATATGATGCGGAAAAATGCAGTCGTTGTCCGGCAACCCGCCACGTCAATGAGGTAGGTCCGCTCAACCATGATTGGGTGGCTGATGATGCTAACGACAAAGCGGCCACCTGCACCGAAGGTGGATATGACGCGGAAAAATGCAGCCGTTGCCCGGCAACCCGCCACGTCAATGAAGTTGATCCTTTGGGTCATGACCTTGATGAGGACATTACCGAAGAAGCAACCTGCACAAAACCCGGGAAAAAAGACGTTTTCTGCAAACGGGAAGGCTGTGACTATGTGGAAGAGGACGTAGTAATTCCTGCCCTTGGCCATAAATGGGGCTCTTGGACGACCGTAAAAGAAGCTACAGAAAAAGAAAAGGGACTTGAAAAACGGACTTGCCAGAGAGAAGGTTGTCAGTTTGAGGAAACCAGAGAAACAAAGAAAATCAGTAAAGACAATACCTTCATTATTCTTGGTGGAAAAAATAAAGATAACAAAAACGGCAACGAGACCAACCCGAATACCGGCGCGACGGTCTGTGTTGGCATCGCGGCTCTTGTGACTTTGAGCGGAGCGGGTGCTGTTATCTCGCGGAAAAAACATTGATCAAAGCAAAAAAACAGCCCCAATTTGGGGCTGTTTTTTATGTATCTTTTCAATTTTCCGGTTCAGCGGGGATACGCTTGAGGTGGGCGTATTTCGGCATACCGTTTTCAAGCGGGAATTCGGTATTGCCTTGAATGAGGGGCAGAATATACTCCATGAATTTTTCATTGACATTGTTGCCTTCCTCGTTGATCCAATCACGGGGCACGCATTTTTCAACGTTGGCCACTTCGGAAAGCGGGACCAGTTCGGTTTTGCACTCATAACCGTTTTCCATGGAGCGGACGAAGGAGACCATTTTGCCGCTCTCTCCGGCAACGGCGGCTTCGACGGCCACTTTACCGGCAAGGAAAGCTTCGTCACGGTCTGTTTTGGAGGCGACGTGCGCGCCGCAGCGCTGAAGCAGAGACAGTTCAATGCCACGGACTTTGGCACCGGTACGTTCCCGGATCATGTTGGCCATGGTGGTGGCAAGGCCGCCGAGCTGGGTGTGACCGAAGGAATCGACAACGGACGACGTGTTGGGGCCGTATTCGCTGATGAGCTTGCCGTTTTTATCGTGGATGCCCTCGGACATGACGATGACGATGCGTTTGTGATGCTTGTGGAATTCTTCCAGATCGGCGAAGAATTTCTCAATGTCGAAATCGACCTCCGGAAGGTAGATGAAAGCCGGTCCCTGGCAGGAGAGTTTGGCAAGGCAGGCGGCGCCGGCAAGCCAACCGGCACCACGACCCATAGCTTCTATGACAACGATGGCTTCTTTGTCATAGACGTGGACGTCATTGATGACTTCGGCGGTAGAAACGGCGATATATTTCGCGGCGGAACCGAAACCGGGGCAATGGTCCGTATGGTCCAGGTCGTTATCAATGGTTTTCGGAACGCCGATGATGCGGCACTCGTAATCCTGCGTCTTCATGTATTCGGAGATTTTGTTACAGGTATCCATGCTGTCGTTGCCGCCATTGTAGAAGAAGTAACGGACGTTATATTTTTTGAAAATTTCAAGGATACGCCGGTAATCCGTATCGTCTTCCTCGAACGGTTTCAGCTTGTAGCGGCAGCTCCGGATGAGGGAAGCCGGCGTCGTCATCATCAGTTCCAGTACTTCGGGGTCCTCTTTTCCCATATCGAGGATATCGTCGTCGAGGACGCCGCGAATGCCGTGTTGAGCGGCCAGAACTTTCGTGATACAATTCTGTTCCATTGCGGTTTTGATGACGCCATAAGCGCTGGCGTTGATAACAGCGGAAGGACCGCCGGATTGGCCGATCAGGCAGGCACCGATAAGTTCGGACATAGTCAAATCTCCTTTGCGTTTTATGGACATATTTTATCACAAAAAACAAAGAGGTTCAATAAAAAATCGCATATTCTATAGAAAGTGCATAAACGGCATTTGGAACAGAATGGTTATTGTGCATTTTTTATGATATTTTCGGCAGATTGACGAAATCGGCCGCGATTTTTTGTAAGTTGCAAAGAGATAAAGGAATTGGTATAATAAAAATGATATCGGCAGTCAAAGGAGGAAATTCCGTGGAAAGAAATCGAAGAAAATCCATCGCAACGCTGATCGTGACTCTGATTTTTGTCCTTTTGGTCATCGGGGCTTCCGTTGCCGCCGCTTTTTTGGGAAAAGAACCGGAAAAAAGTGAGGAATATCCGTGGATCACTTCTGATCCGGCTGTTAAAAACGGAATGCTTGATGGAAGCTATTATTATGGCCCTAAGAACACCTCGGCAATCCTTTCCTATAAAATCGCGGAGACCATTCGGGTGGACGTGGATGGAAAAGGCGATTTCCGGATCGAGAATTCCGGCAAGAATGTCTGCCTGATGAAGGTAAAGCTGGTGCTGAACGGAGAAACGATTTATGAGACCGGCTATATCAAACCGGACCAGCATATTCTGAACGATCGGTTGGATAAGGTCCCAAACGGCGGTACCTATCAGTTGGAGGCGCTTTTTGAGGGCTTTGATCCTCAGACCGAAGAAAGTATCGGGGTTACGAAAAAAGCCGTGGGACTGGTTGTAGCTAATTAAGTACAGAAAAGAAAAGCCGACAGGTTTCCTGTCGGCTTTTTCAGAAGATATTTCGGAGAAGGGGAAGCTCCGCGTCCCGGATCTCTTCCAAAAGGATCCGGCAGCGCAGGATTTCGGCGGCCAGTTCACCTTCCTCCCCATAAAGAGCCAACGGTTCCAGACGGGCTACCGCCAACGTGACCTGATCAAGTTGGGTATGACGGACGATCCGGCAAAGCACCATCAGACGCTGATGCCAGAGAGAAGTCAGTTCTTGCGCGGCTTTCGCTGTTTCGGTGACGTCAGCCACAAGGCTCAGCTCATAGAGCGCCGCCAGTTGAAAGTCCATTTCCTGCTGAATTTTTGTGAGGAGAAAAAGACAGACGGTACTGGTGACAAGAACGACAACGATCAGAAAAAGAGCGATCCACATCCGTTTCATTGATTTTTCTCCTTCCGGACAATAAAATAACGGGCCGATGGGTCGCAGGTCATCAAAAAAACATCCTCGGATCGGACATGGTTTTCCGAGAGCACGTTTTTCAGCCAGCGGCGGGTAAGGTTACAGGCTTCCAAAGCGGAAAAAACGATAGTTCCGTCGCTGATGAGCACCATGGGCGGCACGTCTCCCTGTGTGTCGGGAGAAGAGAAGAGCCCGTCCGGAGTGATGGGACGGTGCTCAAATTTCGGATAGACTGTCAATTGACCATTGGTTTCCACAATGGCCCAACCGACTTCCTGAATGTCAAAAATCCCATTGATGCGCAGTTGACTCATCAGATCCTCAATGGAAAAACGCAGGTCCCGCATACTTTTCTGATCAATATTTCCGTTCCGGATGACGACGACCGGTTTCCCGGTGACCATGGTCTGAGCACGGCTGCTTTTCAAGGTGAGGTAGGAGAGAAGCACCTCGGCGCTCATCAGCGTAAAAATCGGAACAATGGCGCCGAGCAGAGGAACATCGGTGTCTTCGATAGACAAAGTGGCGATATTGGAAATGAGAATGGCGATAACGAATTCGGAGGGCTGCAGTTCACCGAGCTGACGTTTCCCCATGATCCGAAGGCAGAAAATGATCAGGACATAAATGATCAACGTACGAAAAAAGACGATGAACAGAAAAATCCCTCCCCAAGAGTCCTTATTTCAGTATGCCCGGAAAAAAGAAAAATAGCCGGGAAAACTTGCAAGGGAATAAAAGAAATGATATACTTATAAAATACGATAAAAGTTCTTTAGCCGAAAAGGAGTTTCCACATGGAAGAAAAAAATGACGTTTTCGCTGAACAGAGGAAACGGATCGAAAAAGAGAAAAAAGTCAAGTCGGAGATCTGGGACTGGGTAAAAACGATTTTCTTTTACTGCGTCCTTCCGGTGGCGATTTTTGAGTGCTTCTGCTTTGTAGCCAGTGTTCCGACCGGTTCCATGGAAACCACCGTTCCCACCGGCTCCCAGGTCATCACGACCCGCTGTTTTAATAAAGACAACATCAAGAGGGGACAGGTCGTCGTTTTTTATAACGACGAGCAGGGATTGATGCTGTTCAAGCGCTGCATCGGTATTCCGGGCGACACCATCGAGTTTGACGGTACCGGTGACGTTTATATCAACGGAGAACGCTATGATGAGCCTTACGTCAGTTCGTTTTCGGATTTTGCCGGAACCTTTGAGGTACCGGAAGACTGCTATTTCTTCTGCGGTGATAACCGCCGCTGGTCGCTGGATGCCCGCTTTTGGGAGCAACCGTATATCAACAAAGAAAACGTCAAAGGAATTGCCCGGTTCGTGATTTTCCCGTTCCGCAGTTTCGGCGTTGTCCAATGAAAACAAGGGAGTAAAAAAATGAAAACAAAACTCTGGGTAAGAATTCTCGTGATTGTTTTAATTTTGGCGATGGTCGTTCCGTCGTTCGCGTTCGCTCTTTCCTACGCGTTGGGTCTATGAGCGAACGAATCATGGTGGGCCTTTCCGGCGGCGTTGACAGCGCTGTAGCCGCTTATCTTCTGCAAAAGCAGGGCTATGAGGTCGCCGGAGCGACGTTTCGGATGACGGACGATTGGGACGGCGCCGAGGACGCGAAAAAAGTGGCGGATTTTTTGAAAATTCCCCATTATGTTTTTGATTTCCGGACGCTTTTTAAGGACAAGGTCCTGGAGGATTTCGCTGAGGAATATCGGAAAGGGCGGACGCCGAATCCCTGTGTACGCTGTAATCAATACTTGAAGTTTCCGGCTTTTCTGGAAAAAGCCGAAGAGCTTGGTTATGGGCTGATCGCTACCGGCCATTATGCCCGAACGGACGGAACGAGCGTTTATCGGGCGAAGGACCACGCCAAAGACCAAAGCTATATGATGTATCATCTGACGAAAGAGATGATCCCCCATCTTCGTTTCCCACTGGCGGAGCTTTCCAAAGAGGAGATCCGGGCTATCGCCGAAGAAGCCGGTCTTCCGGTGGCGCACAAGCCCGATTCCCAGGACATCTGTTTCATTCCGGACGGGGATACGCAAGGATATCTCGAGCGGGTGATCGGTGTCATGCCGCACGGGAATTTTGTCGATAAAGATGGAAAAATTCTGGGAGAGCACGGGGGAATCTGCCGCTACACCATCGGACAGCGGAAAGGACTGGGTCTTTCGCTTCCCGAGCCGCTCTACGTCGGAGCTATTGATCCGGAGCGAAACGAGGTTCGGTTGGTGAAAAACGAGGAGCTTTTTACGACCCGGCTGACCGTCCGGGATTTTAACTGGATCGAGGGAGCGCCGGATCTTCCGATCCGGGTGACCTGCAAAATCCGCTACGCCCATCAACCGGCGCCGGCTATGGCCGGAACGTTTCTCAAGGACGATCAGGCTGTGATCGTTTTTGATGAGCCGCAGCGGGCGGTAACCGCCGGACAATCCGCCGTTATTTATGACGGCGAAAAATTGCTGGGCGGCGGCGTTATCCGGTGATTGACAAGAAAGCCGCGGTACGATATAATAAGAGTATCGAAATAAGAAAGGTTTTATTATGGACGACGCGGACATACGATGTTCTAAATATAGAAAAGAGAGAGAAGCATAGCTCGGGGTGACCCTTCGGACTGTGCTTTTTTGCGTTTTATTTTTTGTGAGGTGTTTTTACTTTTATGGATGACATAGGAACGATCCTTTTAATGGTGATCCTTGTGACCATGTCGGGTTATTTTTCCGCGACAGAAACGGCGTTCAGCAGTCTGAGCGTGACAAAAATGAGAATCTTGGCGGATCATGGGAACAAGTCCGCCGCTTTGACACTCAAATTGTTGGAAAATTACGATAAGCTGCTTTCGACCATTCTGGTCGGCAACAACATCGTTAATATCGCGCTGGCTTCTTTGGCGACGGTCTGGTTTGTGGGAAAGATCGGAAGCTCCGGCGCTACCGTTTCTACGGTGGTGACGACGGTCATTGTCCTGATTTTCGGCGAGATCACGCCGAAAAGTCTGGCAAAAGAGTCTCCGGAGGGTTTTGCCCGTTTTTCCGCGCCCATTATCCATTTCCTGTCCCTTCTTTTGACGCCGGTCAACGCTCTGTTCAGTCTTTGGAAAAAGTTGGTTTCCAAAGTCGTGAAAAGCAAGGAGGACCGCAGTCTGACCGAGGAAGAACTTCTCACGATCGTGGAGGAAGTGGAACAGAACGGTGGTATTGGGGAACAGGAGGGCGAACTGATCCGCAGCGCTTTGGAGCTCAACGAGAACAGCGTTTCGGATATCGCGACACCCCGTGTGGACGTGACGGCTATTCCGCTGGATGCCGAGGAAGAGGAGATCGCTTCCGTTTTCGCGGAAAGCGGCTATTCACGTCTCCCGGTCTATGATGAGACTTTGGATGATATCGTGGGCATTGTCCATCAGACGGATTTCTTCCGGGAGAGAGGCAAGGAGGATTATTCTCTGAAGGCCATTATGCAGACACCGATTTTTGTGCCGGAGAGCCTTAAAATCGGAGCGCTGCTCAAAATTCTGCAAAGAGAAAAGTGCCATATGGCTGTCGTCAGTGATGAGTACGGCGGAACTCTCGGTATTGTGACCATGGAAGATATTCTGGAGGAACTGGTCGGCGAAATCTGGGACGAGCATGACGAGATCGAGGAGGACTTCGCGAAGACTTCCGACGGGACCTTTACGGTTTCCGGCGCGGCGGATCCGGAGGAAATGCTCGAGACGCTGGGTTTGGAGGAAGAGGTGCGTTACGCGACAGTCAGCGGCTGGGTCATGGATGAACTGGACAAGATCCCCGAAGTGGGCGATTCTTTTGAGTATAGAGGGTACCATGTCAGCGTGACGGCGGTGGACGGAATGCGAGTGGACACCGTTGAAATCAGAAAAGCGTAAAGAAAAGGCTTTCCTATGAATGGAAAGCCTTTTTACTTTACAGCTGTTTCTTTATCTTTTGCAGAGCGCCCTTTTCCAACCGGGAGACCTGGGCCTGGCTGATACCGATCGCCGAAGCGACATCCATCTGGGTGCGTCCGCCTAAAAAACGCAGAGCGAGGATCCGTTTTTCCCGGGGAGAAAGGACCTTCATCGCTTCACGAAGGGAAAATTCCTCCAACCAGGAGGAATCGGAATTCCGGTCGCTGATCTGATCCATCATATAAATCGTGTCGCCGGAATCGGAATAGACAGGCTCATAGAGTGAGACCGGTTCCACGATAGATTCCAAAGCGACGACCACTTGACTTTTGGGGAGGGCCATGGCTTTCGCGATTTCCTCGATTTTCGGTTCCCGACCGTGCTCATTGATGAAGGATTCTTTGATCTGCATGGCACGGTAAGCGGTATCCCGGAGAGAACGGCTGACACGAACGCTGTTGCTGTCCCGCAGAAAACGGCGGATTTCGCCAATGATCATGGGGACACCGTACGTGGAAAAACGCACGTCGAGCGCAGGGTCAAAGTTGTCGATGGCTTTGATGAGACCAATGCAACCGACCTGGAAAAGGTCATCCGGATTTTCACCCCGACCGGCAAATTTCTGCACGACGCTGAGCACAAGGCGGAGGTTACCGTTGATCATTTTTTCTCGGGCGTCCCGGTCGCCGGCTTTGGATTTTTTCAGAAGTTCTGTTTTCTCTTTTTCGGTGAGCACCGGAAGTTGTGACGTGGAGATCCCACAGATGTCAACTTTTCCATAATACAATTCCGTCATCCTTTCCTCATTTTACAGAAAAAAGGATGGTCAGAAAGCAAAAAATATATACGGGAAAAGCACTGGAAAATTTTTGAGCACGGGGAAGAAAAGCAAAGCCGGAGCATAGAAATAGAAAGGAAAGAAGGGATGGACCATGTGCCTGACGTTGGAAGAAATCCGCACCAAAGCGGTGGTCAATCTTCCGGACGGAATCTGTTTCGGCTATGCCGACGACCTTGTGTTGGATACGGAGAGCAAAACAGTCATGACCCTTGTTATTAAGGGCCGACTTCGCTTTTTCGGACTTTTCGGTCGGGAGGAGGACGTGATGATCCCCTGGGATCGGATCGAGGTGATTGGACAGGACACCATTTTGGTAAAAATGGAAGCAGGGGAAGAGAAGGAAGAAAGAAAATGGAATTTTCTCGAAAAAATTTTCAATAATTGATAAGAAGAAGGGCAAAAACGGTTGCAATTCGATTGCCCTCGTGCTATAATCTAATGGCTAGAAGACTGTATAACTATGTCTTCTGGTAGAAAACATTTAAAACCACACACCTTACAATCACGACGTTTGTGCCGGAAAACCGGTTTCCGCCGCGAAGTGCGTAGGGTGGAGGAACAACAAGGAGGAAAAAACATGTCCGTAGTATCTATGAAACAGCTTCTTGAAGCTGGTGTCCACTTTGGTCATCAGACTCGCCGCTGGAACCCGAAAATGGCCCCGTATATCTTCACCGAAAGAAACGGAATCTACATCATCGACCTTCAGAAAACCGTAAAGAAGATCGAGGAAGCCTACACCTTCGTCAACGAGCTTTCCGCCGAAGGCAAATCCGTTCTTTTTGTCGGCACCAAAAAACAGGCCGCTGACTCCATCCGTGAAGAAGCCGAAAGAGCCGGTGCTTACTATGTAAACGCCCGTTGGCTCGGCGGTATGCTTACCAACTTCAAGACCATCAGAAGAAGAATTGCCCGTCTGCAGCAGCTCCGCAAAATGGAGGAGGACGGCACCTTCGAGCGTCTGACCAAGAAAGAAGCTTCCAAACTCACTCTTGAGATCGAGAAACTTGAGAAATTCCTTGGCGGTATCGAAGATATGTCCGAGCTTCCCGGCGCTCTTTTCATCGTTGACTCCAGAAAAGAGAAAATCGCTGTTGCCGAAGCACGCAAACTTGGTATTCCGATCGTAGCTATTGTTGACACGAACTGTGACCCTGATGAAGTCGATTACCTCATTCCTGGTAACGATGACGCCATCCGTGCTGTCAAACTGATCGCCGGCACCATCGCTGACGC
Organism: uncultured Clostridia bacterium; assembly: GCA_937906945.1. Lineage (GTDB taxonomy): Bacteria > Bacillota > Clostridia > Oscillospirales > Ruminococcaceae > UMGS1668. The sequence continues at coordinate 19,382 of CALCUE010000009.1, forward strand.
CATTATCGAAGGCAGACAGGGTGAACAGGATACTCCTGAAGAAACCGAAGAGGAGGCTGAATAATATGCCCTTTACCGCTCAAGATGTTAAAACGCTCCGCGAAATGACCGAGTGCGGAATGCTTGACTGCAAAAAAGCCCTGATGGATACCGATGGCGATATGGAAAAAGCCGTTGAGCTCCTTCGTGAAAAAGGCCTTGCGTCTCAGGCAAAGAAAGCTTCCCGTATTGCCGCTGAAGGCATCGTAACGGCTGTTTACGACAAAGAAAAGAAAGTCGCCGCCGTTATCGAAGTCAACTCCGAGACCGACTTCGTCGCAAAGAACCCGGATTTCCAGAACTTTGCCAAAGTCGCCGCGCAGGCTGTTATCGACAACAACCCTGCCGATGTTGACGCCCTTCTTGAAACGACCGTTGACGGCAAAACCGTTAAAGAACTTCTTCAGGATATCGCTCTCAAAATCAGAGAGAATCTTAAAGTTCGTCGCTTCGTTCGCTATGAAGGCGATATCGCTACCTATGTCCATGGCGGCGGTACCATCGGTGTTATGGTCAAATTCGACACCGACGTAGCGGACAAAGAAGGCTTTGCTGAGTATGGCAAAGACGTCGCTATGCAGATCGCCGCGATCAACCCGGCTTATATCTGCGAGCATTGTGTCCCGGCGGAAGTTATCGAGCATGAGAAAGAGATCGCTCTCGCTCAGATCGACAACGACCCCAAGATGGCGGCCAAACCGGATCAGGTCAAAGCCAAAATGGTCGATGGCAAGATCGCTAAATATTATAAAGAAAATACCCTTATGAACCAGGAATTCGTTAAGGATCCCAGCCTTGATGTAAAAGGTTACACGGCTCAGGTCGCAAAAGAACTCGGCGGTTCCATCAAAGTCGTTGACTTCGTCCGTATGGAAAAAGGCGAAGGCATTGAGAAACGTCAGGAAAACTTTGCGGAAGAAGTGGCAAAACAGATCGCAGGCAAATAATTTTTGCTGAACCGGTTTTGTGCTTTTAACAGCGGTCGGTTTGCCGCTGTTTCAGAATAAAGCGTAAATTGCAGAAAATTACAGGGAGGTGCATTGATTTTGAGTTTGGTCGAAACCGTAAAAAATGCCGGTATTGTCGGTGCGGGCGGCGCAGGTTTTCCTACCCATGTAAAACTTAACGCAAAATCTGAGTATTTCATCGTCAATGGCGCGGAGTGCGAGCCGCTTATCGAAACGGATAAGTTCCTTATGAGAACCCGTGCGGCGGATCTCGTAAAAGGCGTTGAGATGATTGCAAAAGAGCTTGGCGCAGACAAAAAGTACATTGCCCTCAAAGCAGCTTACAAAACGGAAATTGCTGCTTTGGAAGAGGCGATTGCTGCTGCCGGAAGCGACATTAAACTCCACAAAATGGGATATTTCTATCCCGCTGGTGACGAGCAGGTCATTGCTTGCGAGATCACCGGAAAATCCGTTCCCGAGAGGGGAATTCCGCTGATGGTCGGCGCTGTTGTCGATAACGTAGGTACCGTTCTTAACATTTACGATGCCTTCGCAGACAAGAAAGTCACCGATAAATTCCTCAGCGTAGTCGGCGAAGTCAAAACCCCTGTTATGCTTCATGTACCGCTTGGAACTTCGGTCCGGGAGTGCGTTGCCGCTGCCCAGCCGACTCTTTCCAGCTACGCGGTCATCATGGGCGGACCGATGATGGGTAAAGTTTATGATAAAGATGAAGATATCGACAAGCTCGTTATCACCAAGACCGATGGTAACATCATCGTTCTTCCGAAAGATCATTATCTCATTAACTGCAGCCATCTGAAAGCCGAGTCCATGAAGAACAGAGCAAAATGCAGCTGCATCCAGTGCCATATGTGCACGGATATGTGTCCGCGTTATGAGACCGGTCACAACATTCGCCCGCATATGATCATGAGAAACCTTTATCGTGAGAACCTGATCACGGACAACGATGAATATCTCCGCGTTTTCGGACATGCTATCAACTGCTCCGAGTGCGGCGCCTGCGAGATGTTCGCCTGCCCGATGCACCTTTCTCCGAGAAAAGCCAACATCTTCATCAAGAATCAGCTTCGTGCCAAAGGCATTGATGTTCCGAAGAACAACGAGCCGAAAGCCAGAGCTGAAAGAGAGATCCGCAAGATCCCGACCAACCGTCTGGTTGCTCGTCTTGGCCTTTCCAAATATTATGGAAAACACCTGGCTTCCGATACTCCGATCGAACTCGAACCGGAAGTTGTCGCCATTCCGCTTAAAATGCACATCGGCGCGCCGGCTACGGCTGTCGTTTCCGTTGGTGACGTTGTGAAAAAAGGCGATATCATCGGCCAGATGGATGACGGAAAGCTCGGCGCCAACGTTTACGCCAGCTTCGACGGAAAAGTTACTGCTGTCACTGACAGAGTAGAATTGAGGAGGGAGAGCAAATGATCCAGACTATCGGAATGCTTGAATTTAACAGCATCGCAAAAGGTATTGAGACCTGCGATGTCATGCTCAAGGCGGCAGAGGTCGGCCTTATCCGTACTTCTACTGTTTGCCCTGGCAAATACATTATCATCATCTATGGCGATACCGGTTCTGTCAAAGCCTCCATTCTTGCAGGCGAACTCAATGGCGGAAACACTGTTATCGACAAAATGATCATCCAGAATATCCATCCGCAGCTGATCCCGGCCCTCAGCGGTACCGCTCAGGTCCAGAAGGGTGACGCCATCGGCGCCATGGAATTCTACAGCATCACCTCGGCCATCAAAGCCGCTGATGTTGCCGCCAAAGCCGCTCAGATCAGCCTTGTCGGTATCACCATGGGTTATGCTGTCGGCGGTAAAGGTATCGTTACCCTTACCGGCGATGTCGGCGCAGTACGGGCTGCTGTAGCCGCCGGTATTGAGGAAGCCACCAGAATGGACCTCTATGTCGGTTCTACCGTTATCCCGAAATACGCTCCCGAACTGTTCGATTCCCTTATGTAATCGAAAATTTCTTAAAAAGCGCTTCCGGCCCAAAGCCGGAGGCGCTTTTTTTATCTGTAAAATAATCGGGTTCGCTCTTTACATCGTTCGGCTTTTAGTGTAAAATAATATAAAATAGGGGTAAAGGGGAACTATACCTTTACCAAATTGATGGAGAACAGGGGACGATTACCATGGGACTGAAATATAAGCGTGTTTTGCTGAAACTGAGCGGCGAAGCGCTTTCCGGTGAAAAGGGATCGGGACTGGATTTTGACGTTGTCCGGCCCATCTGCGAAAGCATTAAAAAATGTGTGGAGTTGGGCGCGGAAGTCGGCGTTGTCGTCGGCGGCGGCAATTTCTGGCGGGGACGTTCCAGCGGAAAAATGGATCGGACCAGAGCGGACCACATGGGAATGCTGGCGACGGTTATCAACGCGTTGGCTCTTTGCGATGAACTGGAACAGCTCGGCGTGGAAGCGGTTGTGCAAAGCGCTTTGGAAATGCCGGTCATTGCTGAGACTTTTATCAAAGATAACGCGGTGAAACACATGAAAGAGGGACGGGTCGTCATTTTCGGATGCGGAACCGGCTGCCCATATTTTTCCACCGACAGTGCCAGTTCTCTTCGTGCCATTGAAATCGGCGCCGACATTATGTTCAAAGCGACCATGGTCGATGGCGTTTATGATAAAGACCCGGCTAAATATCCGGACGCCGTCCGCTATGACCACCTCACGTTCAAAGAGGTTCTGGAAAAAGAACTGAAAGTGATGGATTCCACCGCTGCCGCTCTGTGCCGGGATAACGAGATGCCCATTCTGGTATTCAGTATGAGAGATCCGGATAACATTGTCCGTGCCCTTTGCGGCGAGGATCTTGGTACCCTTGTGACCAACTGATTGAGTAAAAAACGGCAGGTTTGCCGAATAGAAATAAAGAAACCACACCGAAAAACAGGAGGATATAATGATGAGAGAACAACTGAAACCCTTCCATGAAAAAATGGAAAAAGCAATCGCTGTCCTCAGCGAGGACTATGCTTCCATCCGTGCCGGTCGTGCGAATCCCGGTGTTTTGGACCGCATCAGCGTAGAATATTACGGCGCTTTGACACCGATCAACCAGGTGGCGGCGATCTCCGTTTCCGAAGCGAGAATTCTGGTCGTTCAGCCTTGGGACAGAAGCGCTTTGAAAGCTATCGAGAAAGCCATCAACGTTTCTGAAATCGGTATTCCGCCCCAAAACGACGGAAGCTGCATCCGCCTTGTTTTCCCGCCGCTTACCGAAGAGCGCCGTAAAGAACTGGGTAAACAGGTCAGCAAACACGCGGAAGAAGCAAAAATCAACATTCGGAACATTCGCCGTGACGCCAACGAGGCGATGAAAAAAGACGAAAAAGATAAACTTATCACCGAGGATGATTTGAAAGATCTGGAGAAGGATATCCAGAAGATGACGGACGAATATGTCGAGAAGATCGAAAAAATGTCCGAAGAAAAAGTAAAAGAGATCATGGAGATCTGATAAGAAAAGGTGGTGCCGATAGGTGGAAGCTGCTTTTTTGCCGGAACATGTCGGCATCATTATGGACGGAAATGGTCGCTGGGCCAAAAAACGCGGCCTGCCTCGCAATATGGGACACAAAAAAGGCGCGGAGGTCTTTGAGAAGATCTCCCGCCATTGTCGTGATTTAAAAATTCCCTATCTGACGGTGTACGCGTTTTCTACGGAAAACTGGAAACGACCGAAGGAAGAGGTGGACGGCGTCATGAATTTGATGCGAAGCTACCTCAAAAATATGGCGAAAGCCAAGAATGAGCATATCGCCGTGCGTTTTATCGGCGATAAAACGCCCTTTGATGAGGAACTTTTAGCCTTGATGGATGAGGCGGAACATTCCGACGTCGGGGAAGTCATAACAACGGTGCAGATCGCTTTGAATTACGGCGGACGGGATGAGATCGTTCACGCCATGCGGGAAATTGCCGCTGATGTGCGAAACGGCGACCTTTTGCCGGAGGATATTACCGAGGAAACGGTTTCCCGGCGACTTTATTCGGCCATTCCGGAGGCGGACGTGATCATCCGTCCCAGCGGGGAAGAACGGCTGTCCAATTTTTTACTTTGGGAAAGCGCCTATTCGGAGTTTATTTTTATGGACGTTCTTTGGCCGGATTTCACCGAGGTGGATTTTGACACCGCTATGGAGGAATACGCCAGAAGAAACCGCCGGTTCGGCGGAGTTTGATATGAAAGAGGAATCGGATTGAAAACAAGAGTGATCTCAGCGGCGGTGGGCCTTGTCATTCTGGCCGCCGTGCTGTATTTCTTTGATACGGTGGTTTTGGACGCGGCGGTCATCTTTTTGTCCGTTGTGGCGGTCCACGAGTTGATCCACGCTTCACCGCTTCGGGACAAAAAATGGTTTGAAGCGGTTTGCCTCCTTTTTGGGGCGGCCTTCTCAACCGTATATTTTCATATTTTTTCCTCGTTGACCCTTTTGGCCGAGTTTATTTTTGCGGGGATTTTGCTGATTTTCCTGCTTTTCGATCACAAGGAGGTCAAAGCGGAGGATATGGCGTTCGCCTTTTTTGTATCGACGCTGGTTCCCCGGGGTTTTTCCCTGTTACTCCTTTTCCGGGAATACAAAAGTCCGCTTTCGTATTTTCTCGTCTTTTTGAGCCTGGGCGTTGCCTGGTTCAACGACACGTTCGCCTATTTCAGCGGACGCTTTTTCGGGAAAAAGAAACTTTGCCCGGATATCAGCCCCAAGAAGACGGTGGAAGGCGCCATCGGCGGTGTTTTAGGCGATTTGGCGGCCTGCCTTCTGATGACGTGGATTTTTTCGGCCAAAGCCGGATTTTCTGTCAACTGGCTGAGTTTGTCGATTTTCCTTCCCGTTGGAGCGGTGGCGGGAATTCTCGGCGATCTTTGCGCTTCCATCATCAAACGACAGTTTGGTGTCAAGGATTACGGAAACATTATGCCCGGTCACGGCGGCGTGATGGATCGGTTCGACAGCTGGCTCTTTGTGGCACCGCTCCTTTATATCTGGAACATCTATCTGCCTTTTGTCGGGTAACCAAATTTTGAGTGAGATATTGCCGCTTTTAGGGCGGCAATACTTTTATAGAGAGGAAAATGCCTCATGAAAACGATTTCTGTTCTCGGTTCTACCGGTTCCATTGGGACCCAGACGTTGGATGTCTGCCGCCGTCTCGGCTTTTCGGTGGCAGCGCTGGTAGCCGGAAAAAACGTGGAACTTTTGGAACAGCAGGCAAGAGAATTTAGACCCCGTATGGTTGCGGTGGCCGATGAGCACGCCGCGAAACTTTTGAGCATCGCCATAAAAGACACCGGAATTCCAGTTCTTTCCGGCGAGGAAGCGGTGCTGGAAGCGGCGCGGATCTCCTGTGACGCCGTGCTCAACGCCGTGACCGGTATTGCCGGTCTTCGGCCCACTCTGGCGGCCATCGAGGCCGGAAACAATGTAGCGTTGGCTAACAAAGAGACGTTGGTGGCCGGTGGCAAGCGAGTGATGGATTTTGCCGCCGAGCGGGGAGTGAAAATCCTTCCGGTGGACAGCGAACATTCGGCCATTTTTCAATGTCTGCAAGCTAAAGAGGACTACGGACGTATCAAAAAACTGATTTTAACGGCGTCCGGCGGTCCATTTTTCGGAAAAAAGAAAGAAGAACTGGAAAACGTAACGCCGATGGACGCTTTGAACCATCCAACGTGGAACATGGGGAAAAAAGTGACCATTGATTCGGCGTCCATGGCTAATAAAGGCCTTGAAATTATTGAGGCGGCGCATCTTTTCGGGGTTTCACAGAATAATATTGATGTGGTGATCCACAGGGAGAGCGTTGTTCATTCGTTGGTGGAATTTACCGACCATTCCGTTTTGGCACAGCTTGGCGTGCCGGATATGCGGACACCGATTCAGTACGCGTTGACCAATCCCGACCGCCGGGAAAGCGCGGTTGCCGAACTGGACCTTGCCAAAATCGGGACGCTTCATTTCTATGAACAGGACCACGAAGCGTTTCCGGCCACCGATTTGGCCCGCTATGCCCTTTCCCTTGGAAAAACGGCGACCGCGGCGTTCAACGCCGCCGACGAGGTAGCGGTGGAAGCGTTTTTGAACGGAAAAATCCGTTTTACCGATATTCCCGTATGGATCGAGAAAACGGTGAATATGCCGCTTCCGGCGGGGGATTCCTTTGAGGAGGTTTTTGAAACGGACCGGGAGGCAAGAAAATTCGCGGCGGCATTATAAGAAGATAGGAGAGCTTTTTTGAATATCTGGAGTATTTTACTGGCCATTTTTCTGTTTGGCTTTATGGTTTTCTTTCATGAACTGGGCCATTTCACTACGGCAAAATGGGCCGGAGTCAAAGTCAATGAGTTTTCAATAGGCATGGGACCAAAGCTGTTTTCCGTGACAAAAGGGGAGACGGCTTATTCGCTTCGCCTTCTTCCCATCGGCGGTTTTGTCGCCATGGAAGGGGAAGACGAGGAGAGCGACGATGAACATTGCTTTATGGCCGTGCCGGTCTGGAAACGGATTATCATTACCGCCGCCGGTGGGTTTATGAACCTGCTTTTTGGATTGATCCTCGTGATGATCCTGACCTTTGGCGAGGAACTTTTGGGAGAACCGGTCATCGCGAAATTCTATGAGAACGCCTCTTCCGCCAATTATCTGGAGGAAGATGATCGGATTTTGGCAGTCAACGGTGAAAAAATAGGCAACGACCACGACATTGTTTATTCACTGATCCGGGATCAGGATGGTGTTGTCACCATGGATGTTCTCCGCGGGGAAGAAAAAGTTCATCTTGACAAGGTCGTTTTTGAGACAGAAGAATTGGAAAACGGACAAAAGACTATTGTCCTTGATTTCACCATCTATGGGAAAGAGACGACGGTCCCGACGGCCCTTTCCTATTCGTTCCGTTGGACATGGTCACTCATTAAATTAGTCTGGCATTCGCTGGGTGACCTTATCACAGGAAATTTTACGCTCAATCAGCTTTCCGGACCGGTCGGGATTACGCAGGTGATTTCTCAGGCGGCCTCGTCCGCCAATGTGGACGGACTTATGCTGCTTCTGGCAATGGTAACTCTCAATATCGGTGTTTTTAATCTTCTTCCGCTTCCCGCTCTGGACGGAGGACGAATTTTCTTTATGATCATCGAAATTTTCCGTGGAAAACCGGTCAATAAAAAAGTGGAGGGAATTATCCACACGGTTGGGCTTGCGGTGCTGATGGTGCTGATGCTGATCGTAACGGCCAATGATATTATTAAATTGGTGACAGGGGGATAAAAATGGCAAAGGAAGTTAAAATCGGAAATCGCGTTATCGGTGGGGAAAATCCTGTCGCTATTCAGTCGATGATCAGTATCCCCTCAACCAATATCGAGGACAGCGTCAAGCAGGCTGTCGCTCTGGAACAAGCCGGGTGTGAAATTCTGCGTGCCGCCATTCCCGACCGGGAGGCAGTGGCGCTGATTCCGGCGATCAAAGAGAAAATCAACATTCCGCTCGTGGCGGATATTCATTTCGACTATCGGTTGGCGCTGGCGGCGGTGGAAGCCGGCGTGGATAAGATCCGCATCAATCCAGGCAACATCGGTTCCGAGGAGCGGGTGCGTCAGGTGGTGGAAGCCTGCGGCAACGCCGGCGTCGCCATTCGTGTCGGCGTCAACGGCGGTTCGCTGGATAAGCGCCTTTTGGAAAAATACGGCTCGCCGACGGCGGAAGCGTTGGCGGAAAGCGCCATAGAGCATGTCGTCATTCTGGAGAAATACGGTTTTACCGATACGGTCATTTCCATCAAGTCCAGCAACGTCAAGACTATGATGAATGCCTGTCGTCTGGTGTCGGAACGCTGTGATTATCCGCTCCACCTCGGAGTAACGGAAGCGGGTACCGAGCGCATGGGAATTATCAAAAACGCCATCGGTATCGGCGGTCTTCTGGTGGACGGCATCGGTTCCACCCTTCGGGTGACACTGACGGCGGATCCGTTGGAGGAAATCTATGCCGCGAAAGATATTCTGAAAGCGGCCGGTGTGCGCCGCTTTGGACCCAATATCGTTTCCTGCCCGACCTGTGGAAGAACGAGGATCAATCTGATCCAACTGGCGGGCGATGTGGAAAAGGCGCTGGTCGGTTGCGAAAAAGAGATTACGGTAGCCGTTATGGGCTGTGTGGTCAACGGACCCGGAGAGGCTCGGGAAGCCGATATCGGAATTGCCGGCGGCGATCATTGCGGCCTTCTTTTCCGAAAGGGAGAAATTTTGCGGAAAGTTCCGGAAGAGGGACTTTTGGAAGCGCTGTTAGAAGAAATCGAACGGATGTGAAACCATGGAGAAAACGGTAGCGGAGGTCTTTGGCCTTTCGGCGCAGGGAACATTGGCGGCAGCGCCGGTTGTCGCTATGCAGATCCACATGGATCAGCGGGAGATCCAGGCAAAGATCGCTCCGGAAAAAATCGTACATAAAAAAGAAATAGTCGCTCTTCAAAGAGAGCTTTGTGAAAAACTGGGTGTCAACAGCGTCCGGTTTTTTGTCGTTTACAATCCCGAACTGTTAGATCCTTCCTATTTCGCCGATCTTGTGGAGGAAGCCAAGGCGAGAGGCGTCGTGGTCAACGGCTTTTTCGGTGACAGCGAAGCTTTTATAGAAGGAAACACCCTGCGGATCGAACTGAAACACGGCGGAAAGGACATTCTTTTGCGTGCTCACGCCGATACGACCCTTCAGAAAATCATCCGGGAGGAGTTCGGTGTTCTGATGAACGTGGAGTTTTCCGGGGTAACGGAAGTGGATTCGATCAGTCTTCCACAGCCGGAGAATAAACCTGTTTTTGTTCCGGCGAAAAAGAAAGAAAAAACGGCGGACGGAAGCGCTCTGGATGTCTCCGGACTTCCGCTTGACGCTTCGGAAATGACCGTTGTTATGGGAAAGGTCATCCGGCAAAGACCGGTGAAACTGGCGGACGTGGATATGCAAAGCGGAAAAGTGGTCGTTTGGGGCGACCTTTTCGCTATAGAATCTAAAGAGGCCCGGGATGGGGAAACGGTCATCCTGACGATGATGCTCACGGATACCACTGGTTCCAATACCATTAAGGTTATTCGGAAAAAGAAAGAAATTGAAGACGTGCTCGCCCTCAAAATCGGGGATACGATCCTTGTGCAGGGCGACGCTTCGTTCGATAAATACGACCACGACGTGGTCATTATGGCAAGAGATATCTGTAAAGTAAAGAGACTTCACAGAGAGGATAACGAGCCGGAAAAACGGTTTGAGCTTCATCTTCATACCAATATGTCCCAGATGGACGGCGTTACCTCGGCGGAAAAGCTGGTGGAGCGGGCTCATGCCTGGGGTCATCGGGGCATCGCGGTCACGGACCACGGTGTTGTGCAGGGATTTCCGGAAATCGCCAACGCGGTCGCTAAACTGAAGGATAAAAATTTCCGCCCGGTCTATGGGGTGGAAGCCTATTTTGTCGATGATACGGTCAAAGCGGTTTTCGGCGCGGCGGATACCTCCTTTGAGGGGGAAATCATCGCTTTTGACCTGGAGACGACGGGTCTTTCCGCCGCCATCGACCGTATTACCGAAATCGGCGCCGTGCGCATTGTCAATGGGAAATTAAAAGACGAGTTCTGCACCTTTGTCAACCCGGAACGGCATATTCCGGAGCGGGTCATCGAGTTGACCGGCATTGACGATTCCATGGTCGAAAACGCGCCTTCCGAGCGGGAAGCGTTGGAGGAATTCTATAAATTTTGTGGGGAATCCCATTTTCTGGTGGCTCACAACGCCGGTTTTGATACCAGCTTTCTGAAAGCGGCCAACAAACGGCAGGGTTGGGACTTTCCTTACCAGTACGCCGACACGGTGGCAATGGCCCGATCGCTCTATCCGGACCTTAAAAATCATAAATTGGATACGGTCGGAAACTATCTGAAACTGGCGCCCTTCAATCACCATAGAGCCTGTGACGATGCCCGGGAATTGGCGCTGATTTTGGTCAAGATGTTGGAAAAACTCAAGGACGAACAGCATATTGACAATTTTAATGAGATCAACGGGGTCCTTCGGGGCGCTGATCCGAGAAAACTGCCGACGTATCACCAGATCATTCTGGCGAAGACGCAAAGAGGTCTGAAAAATCTCTATGAATTGGTATCGCAGGCTCACGTCAAATATTATCAGAAGAGGCCGAGGGTGCCGAAAAGCCTTCTCATCAAGTACAGAGAAGGTTTGATCGTCGGTTCGGCCTGCGAAGCCGGAGAACTGTTCCGGGCGGTTCGGGAAGGAAAACCGCATGAGGAATTGGTCGAGATCGCCAGCTTCTATGATTTCCTGGAAATTCAGCCCATCGGCAACAACGGATTTCTTTTAAGGGAAGGAAAAGCGGAAAGCGAGGAACAGCTTCGAGATTGGAACCGGCAGATCGTGGCGTTGGGTGAGGAACTGGGGATTCCTGTGGCTGCCACCGGCGACGTCCATTTTCTGGATCCGGAGGACGCGGCCTATCGGCGCATTATTCAGAACGCGCAGGGATATAAAGATACGGAGATCCAGGCGCCGCTTTATCTGAAAACGACGAGGGAAATGCTCGACGAGTTTTCCTATCTGGGTGAGGAAAAAGCCAGGGAAGTCGTTATCACCGTTCCCAACCATATCGCCGATCAATGCGACGTGCTCAAACCGATTCTGGACGGCACCTATACACCCTATATTGAGGGCGCGGAAGAGGATCTGCAAAATCGCTGTTGGAACCGTGCCCACGAGATCTACGGGGAAAATCTGCCGAAGATCGTGGAGGAACGTCTCAGCAAGGAACTGAATTCTATTATCAAGCATGGTTACGCTGTACTTTACGTTATCGCACAGAAATTGGTATCGAAATCCAACGAGGACGGCTATCAGGTCGGTTCCCGAGGATCGGTCGGTTCTTCCTTTGTGGCCAGTATGAGCGGGATTTCCGAGGTCAACCCGCTTTTGCCCCATTACGTCTGTCCGAACTGCAAACACAGCGAATTTATCACCGATGGTTCCGTCGGTTCCGGCTTTGACTTGCCGGAGAAGAACTGTCCCGTTTGCGGAACCAAATACCGGCAGGACGGTCACGATATTCCTTTTGAAACCTTCCTTGGTTTCCACGGCGACAAAGCGCCGGATATCGATCTCAACTTCTCCGGTGAATACCAGTTCTGGGCGCACCGTTATACAGAGGAGCTCTTTGGCAAGGACCACGTTTTCAAGGCGGGTACGATCGGTACGGTAGCGGACAAAACCGGCTTCGGTTATGTCAAAAAATATTGTGAGGAACACGGAGTGACCTATCACAAAGCGGAAGAAACGCGGCTTGCCATGGGCTGCACCGGTGTCAAACGGACGACCGGACAACATCCGGGCGGCATGGTGGTCATTCCGGCAGGGTATGATATTACGGACTTCTGCCCGATGCAACATCCGGCGGATGACGCCGAATCGGATATGCTGACGACCCATTTCGACTTCCACAAGCTCCACGATACCATTCTGAAACTGGACGAGCTTGGACACGATGTGCCGACGCTCTGCAAATATCTGGAAAATATGACCGGTATGCCCACCGTGGAGATCCCCATGAGCGACCCGGATGTTTATAGCCTTTTTACCTCTCCGAAAGCGTTGGGTGTGGAACCGGAAGACATTGATTGCCAGACGGGAACGCTGGGTATTCCGGAATGCGGTACCGGTTTTGTCCGGGGTATGCTGATGGAGACAAAACCGGAACATTTTTCCGATCTTATTCAGATCGCCGGACTTTCTCATGGTACCGATGTCTGGCTTGGCAACGCCCAGGAACTGATCAAAAACGGGACCTGTACCATCGCTAACGTGATCGGTACCCGTGACGCCATCATGACCGATCTGATCCGCTATGGCCTGGAGCCGAGCATGGCGTTCAAGATCATGGAGATCACCCGTAAGGGAAAGGCAACGAAGCTTTTGACCGATGAGCACAAGGCGGCCATGCGTGAGCACGGCGTACCGGAATGGTATATCGACAGTTGCCTTAAAATTAAATATATGTTCCCGAAGGCCCATGCCGCGGCGTATCAGATCGGCGCGATCCGACTGGCTTACTGTAAAGTACATTTTCCGGTGGAATTTTACGCGGCTATTTTTACCGTCCGAGGCGATGATCTGGACGGTGGATTGGTCATGAGAGGACATGAGGCGGTCAAGCAGCGCATCAAAGAGATGAACGCCATGGACGATATGAACAAAGGTGAAGAGGACCAGCTCACCATGCTCCAGATTGCCAACGAGATGTTGGCTCGAGGGTACGAGTTCCTGCCGGTAGATCTCTATCGTTCCACGGCGACGACCTACGTCCCGGAGGACGGCAAGCTTCGACTGCCGTTCGTTTCCCTGAAAGGACTGGGGATCAACGTCGCGAAACAGTTGGAGGAAGCCGGAAAGAAAGGGGAATATCTTTCGGTGGATGACGTCAACGGAAGGTCCGGCGCCGGTTCCGGCGTGATGGATATTCTGAAACAGAACGGCGTTTTGAAAGGACTTCCGGAAAGCCGCCAGATGAATTTCTTTGAAATGGGGTAAAAACATGATCTATTTGGACGGAAGCCGCTTCTTTTTCGATATCGAGGGCGAGTTTTCCGGACTTTGTCACATGGTAAGAGAAAAAAACGCCGGTCTTCCCGGCGATAAAGAGGCAAAGGAGCTGATTGCCGGTTTCGCTCGATTTTTCGGAACAAAACCGGAAAACGTAAGGGTGGCGGAAAGCTATGAGGCTCTTTTGCCGGCTCTTTTAGGAGAAAAAAAGACGGCTATTCCGGAGACGGACGAGAGTGGGGAACACTATAGTTCCGCTTTTCCGGAGAGGACGGCTCTTTCGACACCAAAACCGGCGGATCTGAAAATCCGACCGGTGGTGTTGGCGGATTTTCTGAACGAAAACGGGGCGGAAACGCTTTTTTTAACGAACCCCTGCTGTCCAAGCGGCCTTTTGATGACGTTGGATGAGATGGAAACGTTGCTTTCGAGTACACCGGCTCAGATCGTGGTTGACGAAAGCCATATGGTCGGGGAAGAAAATTCCGTGCTCAAGCTGACGGGAAAATATGAGAACCTTGTGGTGCTCAAAAGAATGCGCTTCGGTGGAAACGGCGTTTTCGTGGTAGGACAGAATTTGCCGAAAGTGCCATGCGGACTTTCCGCCGCGGACCAAGCCGCTGGGACTGTTATTTTTGAGCGAAACTCGGCGCTCAAAACAGCGCTTCGGAAACTGACAGACAGCCGGGACAGCCTTTATATCCGTATTAAAAAGCTGGCGATCAAATATGCCTCGGTGGAGAGGCTTTACCGCACCAAAGCCGATCACGTTTTTTTCAAAGTGACCAACGCGGAAGAGAGGGCAAAGCGACTTTTAGAAAAAGAAATTTCCGTTCGCTGCACCAATGGCGGACTTTGCGTTTTTGCCGGGGATAAAGCGGAAAACGAGGCCGTTTTGACCGCGTTGGAAGAGGCTTTATCTTGATGGTTCCATAGAAGGAGATTTTATGAGCGCTTGTACTTTTATCGCCTCGAACGCGTCGCTTCCGACAGTAAAACCGTCTAAAGAGTATCCTCTTTTTATTGATCTGGACCACGACACGGTCTGGGATGGTGACGCCGACGATAACTATTTTTTGGTTCCCCTTAAGGAACCTGCGTTCGATTTTTCCCACTATACCGATAAAAAATACTGTGTTTCCTTGGAATGGCGCTATACGGAAGGACGGGCCAAACAGATCCTTGCTTATATCAAAAAAGCGTTGGAAAACGATGAAAGTGTGGAAATCTGGCGGGTATGGCTAAGCGATTTCTATGATTATGAGGAAAGCCCGGTTTTAAAAAGACAGTTTTTGTCGTGGAAAGATTTAACGGTCGAGGATCTTCGGGAAATGGATGAGGCGAACCTTTGGAACCATCCGGATCCGCACTATCCGGATCGCCCGTCTTTTTACTGCCTGGTTGTTGAACGGTAAATTTTATAAAAAAGAAGCCGATCGGAAAAATTCCGATCGGCTTCTTTTATTTTTCTTTAGGAAATGAAAAACCGAGTTTTTCCAAAAACCAGGCGTCATGGACGGTGAAAGTCTTTCCGTCGAGGTAGGCGAGGTGTTCCGCGTCCTCTTCAAAACGAAACGTCAGCTTATAGGAGCAGAGCGCCTGCCATGTAAAACCGTGGCCGTCGGCGGCTTTGCCGTATTTGGTGTCGCCGATGAGAGGATGGCCGATGGCGGCAAACTGGGCACGGATCTGGTGCGTGCGTCCGGTCAGAAGCTCCGCCTCTACAAGGCTCATACCGTCGTGAGAAGCAAGAACGGTGTATTTGGTCTTGGCGGTTTTGGCGCCGGGAACCGGGGAAGAAAGGGTTTCCACGGTATTGGTCTTTTCGTTTTTCAGAATGAAATGTTCCAGAACACCGGCGCCCTTTTTGGGGGTGCCTTTGACGACGCAGAGGTATTTCTTTTCCAGCTCCCGGTCTTTGATTTTATCGTTCAGCACACGGAGCGTGGCGGCGTTTTTGGCGGCGATGACGATTCCACAGGTGTTGCGGTCGATGCGGTTGCAAAGAGCCGGAACGAAGGAGCTTTCGGCGGCGGGATCATAGTCTCCCTTTTTATAAAGATAATGCTGAATTCGGGCGATCAGCGTGTCGGCACACCAATCGTTGCCCTCGTGGACCAGAAGACCGGCCGGTTTGTTGCAAAGCAGAAGGTTTTCATCTTCATAGACTACGTCCAGAGTGGAAGGGGCCAGCATGAATTCCGGTCGTTTGGATTCGGCGGCAAAAAACTCGTCGGAAACATAGCAGGAAAGAATGTCGCCGACAGCCAGTTTATCGGAAATCTCACAGCGCTTTCCGTTCAATTTGATCCGCTTGATGCGGATATATTTGTATAGGAGCGACTTGGGCAACTTCGGGATGGCTTTGGCAATGAATTTGTCGAGACGCTGTCCGGCGTCGTTTTTCTCAATTTGAAATTCTTTCATGGGCTACCTCTTGAAAAACAGTTCTGTAAAAGAGTATAATATTTTTTGGAAAAATGTGCAAGAAAAATATGGAGTGAGGAGAGAATTCCGTTGGAAAATGAGCATGAGGGCCACCGTGGCCGTTTAAGAAAACGCTTTCGGGAAAGCGGATTGGATGATTTTGAACCCCACAACGTGTTGGAACTGCTTTTATTTTACGCGATGCCAAGAGGGGATACCAATCCGTTGGCTCACCGGCTGATGGACGAGTTCGGAAGTCTGTCCGGGGTTTTGGATGCTTCCCCGGAGGAACTGATGAAAGTAAAAGGCGTCGGGGAAAACGTGGCGACCTTTCTTTCCATGATCCCACAGGTGGCGAGAAAATATATGGAAGATAAGGTGGAAGTGAAAAACGTCATCGAAGGCGTCACGGACGCCGGCGCGTATATTGTTTCCCGTTTCCTCGGCAGGGAAGAGGAAAATGTCCTTTTGGTGGCCATCGACAACCGGAACACCATTATGGGAAGCCGCTTTATTTCGCAGGGTGACGTGACCAGCGCCAGCCTTTCCAAACGGAAAGTGGTGGAAGAGGCGCTTCATATGGGAGCGACCAGGGTCATTTTGGCGCACAACCATCCGAAAGGTTTTGCCGCCATTTCCATGGAGGACGCCAAAGCGACCATTTCCTGCGGAGACGCTTTGCGGGCGATCGGAATTGAGCTTTTGGATCATTTTATTGTGGCCAACGACGATTTTGTCTCAATGGCGGCCAGCGGATGCAAAATGCACTCATAAAATTCTTTTTAAGATTTTGCGGAAAACGTTTGCATTTTGAAAAGAACTATGATAAAATTCTAACGTTATGATTTTATGCGGATATTTGTAAAAACAAGCAAAAATCGCTTGACAAACGCATACTATCCATATATAATATTTCCGTGGCGTTGCGAGGGATTGTTATGATTGTTGATATTAAAGAATTGTTCGATGCGCCCGGCACAGAACTTCCGCTTCTGGGAGAGATTGATCTTTCGGGTGTGGATATTTGGGGACAGAAAATTTTCTGTTCTCCGGTGCAAATCAGCGGTCGGTTTCAGAACCGGGCCGGAATTGTTACCTTGAAGTACGAAGCAAAAGCGGTGCTTCAATATAACTGTGACCGGTGCGGGGAGGAAACTTCCAAAGAAGTGAAATATGAATTTGAGCATTGGCTGGCCAGGGAACTGGTTTCCGGCGATGACAACGACGACTATATCCTCGTTCCGACGGGAAGTATCGATATGGACGAACTTGTTATGACGGACGTCACGCTTGAAATTCCGTTCCAACTTCTTTGCCGTGAAGATTGCAAAGGGCTTTGTCCCATTTGCGGCGCAGATCTCAACAAAACGACCTGTCACTGTGAAAGAAAACAGGTCGATCCCCGCCTTGAATCGTTAAAAATGCTGCTCGACAGCTAAGGAATTCATTCTGTTAAGGAGGTGCTTCATCATGGCGGTACCGAAGAGTAAAGTTTCGAAAGCAAGAAAGAATAAGAGACGTTCCAACGTTTGGAAAATTTCTGCCCCGGCATTCTGCAAATGCCCGCAGTGCGGCGAACTCAAACTTCCGCATGTAGTCTGCAAAAACTGCGGTTACTACAAAGGCAAAGAGATCGTCCACGTCGAAGAAGCATAATCTTTGCAAAACAGGAGAGGGCCAAGGCCCTCTCTTTTTTGTCCGAATTTTCGGGAAGGAATGGGCGTTCCGGCTTGCTTCTCCCGGGAAATTATGATATACTATCCTTTATGATATTTTTGAAAAGAGGGCAATGCTTTGGCTGTTGTGATCGCATCGGTCGAAAAAAATACACCGGCGGAAAAAGCCGGGATCGTCTCCGGGGAAAAAATCCTTTCCATCAATGGGAACGAGATCAACGACGTTCTGGATTATCGCTTTTATATGACGGATCGCCATTTGGAGATCGAACTGGAGGCACCGGACGGAACGGTACGAAAGATTTCGCTTACCAAGCCGGAGTACGAGGATCTTGGTCTGGATTTTGATACCTATCTGATGGACAAGGAGCATTGTTGTAAAAACAAGTGCATTTTCTGTTTCATCGACCAGATGCCGCCCCATATGAGAGAAACCCTCTACTTCAAAGATGACGATTCCCGTCTCGGCTTTCTTTTCGGAAATTACGTCACGCTGACCAATTTGGAAGAAAAGGATATTGACCGGATCATTAAAATGCATCTTTCGCCTATCAATGTTTCGGTTCATACGACTAATCCACAGCTTCGGGTGGAAATGATGAAAAATCCGAAGGCGGCGGAGTCGTTGGGTTACCTCAAAAAAATGGCGGACGCAGGCATTAAGCTCCATATCCAACTGGTTCTTTGCCCCGGGATCAACGATGGTGATGAGCTTCGTCGGACCTTTGACGATCTGGCAAAATTGGGGCCATCGGTGGAAAGTGCCGTCTGTGTTCCTGTAGGATTGACCAAATACCGGGACAACCTTCCGAAGCTGACGCCGTATAATGCAGAGACCGCGGTGGAAGTCATCCGAATCGTGGACGAATTCCGGGAGAAAATGGTGGCGGAGCGGGGAGACCCGGTCGGCTACGCGGCTGATGAGTTTTTTGTCAAAGCCGGTCTTCCTTTCCCGGATTATGAATATTACGGGGAATTCACGCAGTTGGAGGATGGCGTTGGACTTTGCGCCCTTTTGAAACAAGAGTTTACCGAGGCGTTGGATTATTTCCCGGCGAAGGAATATGACCGCCATGTGACCATTCCCACCGGCAAAGCGGCCTATGCTTTGATCCGGGAACTGGCGGATGTGGCTGAGAGCCGCTACAAGGGCCTTTATGTTGACGTTCTGCCCATCGAAAACAAGTTCTTCGGCGAAAAAATAACGGTCACAGGGCTCATTACAGGCGGCGACATCATCGAGCAGCTTTCCGAAAGGGACAACGGCGACGCGGTGCTGGCCTGTGAAACGATGCTCCGCTATGAAAAGGACCGCTTTATCGACGATAAAACGCCCGAAGACGTGGAAAAAGCGTTGGGACTTCCGCTTGTGCTGGTGCCGAACGACGGCTATAAGCTGCTTGGCGCTATGCTTGGGGAAGATACCGATGAGGAATGTGAAGTAATCTATGGATAAATTCCATTTGGAGGAATAAATATGGCAAAACCGATTATCGCGATCGTCGGACGACCCAATGTCGGCAAATCGACGCTGTTCAATAAGTTGACGGGAAAACGCCTTGCCATCGTGGAAGATACGCCCGGTGTGACCAGGGACCGTATTTACAGTGAATGTGAATGGCTGAACCATACCGTCATGCTGGTTGATACCGGCGGTATCGAGCCGAAGACGGACGACGGTCTTCTTTCTAAAATGCGCGATCAGGCCAACGTGGCTATTGAAAGCGCCGATGTCATCATTCTGGTGACAGATCTTATGGCCGGAGTGACGGCCAACGACGCCGACATCGCGGCGATGCTTCTGAAGAGCAACAAACCGGTGGTCCTTTGCGTGAACAAGTGCGACCGGATTGGGGAACCGCCGGCGGAATTCTATGAATTTTATAATCTTGGGTTGGGCGATCCCATCGCCGTTTCGTCCGTCCATGGTCACGGAACCGGGGATCTTCTGGACGAGTGCTTCAAATATATCGATTTCGACAAAGAAGACGAGTATGATGAAGATACCATCAAGGTAGCCATTATCGGAAAACCGAACGTCGGGAAAAGCAGTCTGGTCAACCGGATCGCCGGCGAGGAGCGGGTGATCGTTTCCAACATTGCCGGAACGACCCGTGACGCCACCGATACCGAAGTGGAAAATAAGTATGGAAAGTTCGTGTTGATCGACACCGCCGGCATCCGCCGGAAAAGTCGTGTCGATGACAACGTGGAAAAATTCAGCGTCCTTCGTTCCTATATGGCGGTGGACCGCAGCGACGTCTGTGTAATTATGATCGACGCGACGGAGGGATTTACGGAGCAGGACAGCAAAGTGGCCGGTTACGCCCATGAACAGGGTAAAGCCTGCGTCATCGCCATCAACAAATGGGACGCGGTGGAAAAAGACGGTCACACGATGAACGACTTTACCAAAAAACTGGAGACGGACTTCAGCTTTATGTCCTATGCGCCTTTTGTCTTTATTTCCGCTTTGACCGGTCAACGGATCGACAAGCTTTTTGAACTGATCCTTTCCACCAATGAACAGAACTGCCGCCGGATTACGACCGGTATGCTCAACGATATGCTTTCCTACGCGACGGCAAAGGTACAGCCGCCGTCCGACAAGGGAAAACGACTGAAGCTGTATTACATGACGCAGGCTTCCACCAAACCGCCGACGTTCGTCGTGTTCTGCAATCGCTCGGATCTGTTCCATTTTTCCTATCAGCGCTATCTTGAAAATCAAATCCGGGAAACCTTTGGCCTTACGGGAACGCCGATCAAACTGATCATCCGTGAGAGAGGAAACGACAAAGGCTGATCGGTCTTTGGAGGGTATAACGTGAACGATTTTTGGATGACTGTTTGGGCTTGCGTAGGGACGGCACTGGCTTCTTATTTAATAGGAAGCTGTAATATGGCGATTTTGATCTCAAAATTTCATAAGGCAAAGGACATCCGTGACTTTGGAAGCGGAAACGCCGGCATGACGAATATGCTCCGCACTTTTGGAAAGCGGGCGGCGGTTTATACGTTTGCTGGAGATTTTCTGAAGGGCGCGTTGGTCGTCGTTTTGTCCCGGATGCTGTTTCGGGAATGCCCGATTCCGTTCGATATCGGTTATCTCGCCGCGATTTTCGCGATTTTGGGCCACATTTTTCCCATCTATTTCAAATTTAAGGGAGGAAAAGGCGTGGCGACAGCTTTCGGCGCTATGATGATGCTCAACTGGGTGGCTTTTGTTGTCGTGCTCATTGGACTGGTGCCGATGCTGTTCATTATTCGAATCGTTTCCGCCGTTTCTCTTTGCGGGGCGTCCCTTTATCCGGTGCTCAGCTTTCTGATTTTCCTTTTGCAGGGGAAAGACCTTTGGTCGGTGATCGTCCCTAATACGATTTTCTCGTTGGCGATTGCGGCACTGACGTTTTACGCTCACAGGGAAAATATTTTACGCTTGCGAAACGGTACGGAAAACTTTTTTGGAGAACGGAAAAAATGAAAGTTTTTGAAAAGTGGAAGGAAGCGTTTCGCTGGAAGCCTTCGGAAAAAACGAAAAAAATTCTGATAACGGCGCTAGTCGCCTTGGCTGTCTGTGCCTTTTTTGTGTGGTTGGGGCAGGGAATGGCTTTTGCCGCCGCAAAGGTCGGTCGAAAGGAAATGTTGCCGCTCTATATCATGACAGCGGCCTTTCCGCTTCTTACTTTGATTTTGAGCGGAATTCGTGTGTATCGGATTTTCAGGGAGGAAGAACCGGAAATTCCTGAGCAGGACCAAGAGAAAACCGACGACTGAAAAGGTGTTGTGACCGACGTCGAAGACTTTAAATTCCTATAAAATGAAAATACCCGTTCAATGGAAGAATTCCTTTGAACGGGTATTTTGGTTTAACGAACAGAAATTGGCTTATTTCGCGTGACAACCATAATCTTGAATTTCTATAAACACGGAAAATACCCCTACCGGATCAGCGGTAGGGGAAAATCGGATAAATTCGATTCAGTGTCAGATAGCGCGGGTGACTTTGCCGGAGCGCAGGCAACGAGTGCAGGCGTATACGTGGCAGGGTTTACCATCAACAATAGCTTTTACGCGACGGACATTAGCTTTCCAGGTTCTGTTGGAACGTCTGTGGGAATGGGACACTTTGATACCGAAAGCAACACCTTTTCCGCAGAAATCACATTTTGCCATAGTGGCACCTCCTTTGATCTTTCAGAAAGTCAACGTTCATAGTTTATCAGATATTTTTATAAAATGCAAGTGTTTACGAAAAAAAAATCGCGGAAAAATCAAATTTCTTTAAAAAAGACAGGAAATCGGAGAAAATTCGGTAAAAACGGAAAAGTCTTTGAAAAATTCCCCGAACGGCGCTTTTTCGAAGGGTTCTGTTCATAAAAAATTCACCGGAAAGAGGACGAGAAATGGATTTGCGCTCTTGTAAAAAGTTTCATTTTCTTTTATAATATATTGTAAATAACTATGCGTAAGGATGTACGTTTATGCTGCTTAATCTTTCCTCCGGACTGACAGGGGTCCTCTATATTTTTCTGATCCGCGCGATCATTGCTTTTACGGCGCTTCCGATTCATGAATGCGCTCATGGTTACGCGGCGCTTCGTATGGGTGACCATACGGCGGAACGACAGGGAAGGCTTACCCTCAATCCCTTTGCTCACTTTGATCCCATCGGCACAACAGCGCTGATTCTGTTTGGCTTTGGATGGGCAAAGCCGGTGCCGATCAATCCGCTCAATTTTGAGAATCCCAAAAAAGGTATGATGCTTTCCGCAATGGCCGGTCCGCTTTCCAATATCGCCATGGCGTTTCTGGCGATGGTTCTGTATAAATTATCGGACCTTCCGTTCTATTTGGGACTTTCCGCCGATATTTTTACCGTCCTTCGCACCTTCTTCTTTTATCTTATGACCATCAACGTGACGTTGGGTGTTTTTAATCTTTTGCCGATCCCGCCGTTGGATGGCTCGAGGATCGCCACTTATTTTCTCCCGCAGCGTATTTATTTCAAAATCATGCAATACGAAAATCTTATTTTTATCGCTCTGTTCGCGCTGCTTTGGATGGGTGTTCTGGACGGTCCCATTGATTTCGTCACAAGCGTTGTGACCTTTGGATTGGATTTCCTGACCCGTCCGGTGGACTGGCTCATCATGGCCATTCTCAAAATCTGACAAAACTGGGGATAGAATTTTGGCGGAAAAACTGCAATATAAGCTGGAGGCCTTTGAAGGGCCGTTGGATCTCCTGCTTTTTTTGATTACCAAACATAAACTGAATATCTGGGACATCAACATTTCGGAGCTTCTGGATCAATATACCGAGTCGATCAAGGACGCCGGGTTGGAGGATCTGGAGGACGCTTCGGAATTTCTGGAAATGGCGGCACGGCTTGTTTATATTAAAACCGCGATGCTCTTGCCCAAATATGATGACGAGGGCGAAAAGCTTCGTCAGGAATTGCAAGGCGAATTGATCGAATATCAGGCCTGTAAAGAGGCGGCGGCGGAATTCCGACGCCATTTTGTGGGAAACAGTGTCTTTTTCCATGCGCCACAGCCGGTGGAAGCGGATAATACCTATCTTCGGAAGCATCCCACGGAGGATATCCTGAGAGCTTATCTTTCCGCTTTGGGTCGAAAACAGAGAAAACTTCCGCCGCCGGTGGAAGCGTTTTCGGCGGTCGTTCATAAAAAGCTGATTTCCGTTCCGTCAAGAGCGATCATTTTGCTCAAACGGCTTTACCGCCAGACAAAGCTCAAATGGAACGACCTCTTTTCACATAGCAGCCGTTCGGAGAGCGTGGCCATGTTTTTGGCGGTTCTGGAACTGGTGAAAAGCGGAAGAATTCGCGTCAGCGACGACAACAAAACGGTGGAAATGGGAAACCGTGACCACAAGAACAGAAAGAACCGGGAAGAAGGGGAAGACGTTGCAGCTGGAACAGTATGAGAAAATCGCGGAAGCGATTCTTTTCGCCGGTGGAGAACCGGTGGAGCAGAAGACCATCGCCATGGCGATGGAACTGGATGAAGAGGCTGTAGCCGCTATTCTGGAAAGTCTGGCGGCAAAGTATGAGAAATTTGAAAGCTCTGTGGAACTTCTTCATCTGGGAAACCAATGGCAGCTTTGCACAAAAAAAGAGTATGAGCCCTATATCCGAAGCGCTTTTGAAATTAAGCGCAACGCGCCTCTTTCCCAAGCGGCTTTGGAAGTGTTGGCGGTCATCGCTTATAATCAGCCGGTAACGAGGGCTTTCGCGGAACAGGTTCGTGGCGTTGATTGCTCCGGCGTTATAGCTACCTTGTTGGAAAAGAAGCTGATCGAGGAGGCGGGACGGTTGGATCTTCCGGGACGGCCGATCTCGTATCGGACAACGCCGGTGTTTTTGAGGGCTTTCGGGCTTTCTTCGCTGGATGAGCTTCCTCCGGTCGTTGACGAGGCGGAACCGCCGGAAAAAGAACCGGGACAGGAGATCGAGGATCAGCAATCGCTGTTTGAATAACAAAATCGGGAAAACAGGAGGGATGGTATGGGCTGGCTGATTTTTGCCGGGATTCTTTTCCTGCTGGCGGCTGTCTTGATGATTCCGGTCCATATCAAAGCGGTCTGGAAAGAAAAGGTCTCTGTGGAACTTCGCTTTTTGTTTTTCTTCAAAAAGACTCTGTATCCGGCGGAGAAAAAAGAGAAAAAAGAAAAGAAAAAGAAAAAAGAAACAGAGGAAAAAACAGAGCAGAAGCCAAAACAGAAGCCGAAAAAACGGATTCTTCCGGAAGAGATCGTGGATGGGATCATAAAAGCGGTGGACCACTACGGGCCGGGCGCTAAAATGATCCTGCGGAATCTTCGGGTGCATGAGTTGGAGGGCTTTTGGAAAGTAGCGGCGGAAGACGCGGCGTCCTGCGCCATTCGATACGGAAGTGTTTGCGCCTTGCTTCATTCCGCGTTGGGCTTTTTTCGTAACCTGACACGGATTGAAAAAACAAAACTGAGAATTTTTCCGGATTTTACAGCGGAAAAAGAAGAAATTTGGGTGAAGGCTGATATGGAGGCCAACCCGCTGACGATTCTTATAGGACTGCTTCGCGTTGGCGTTGTGTTCCTGAAAGATAAATTTCAAAAAGAGACAAAGAAAAGAAAGCCATCACGTGCCGGGAAAAAACCGGCCAAAATCATAGAGAAGGAGCAGAAGAAATGAGCGAGAAAAATCTGGAAGGACTTTTGAACGTTTCCCTTGGCAATATCAAAAGCATGGTGGATTCCAATTCCATCATTGGAGAACCCATTGTGACACCGGACGGAACGACCATCATTCCGGTTTCTAAAGTGAGCTTTGGCTTTGCTTCCGGCGGTTCGGATTTTCCGACAACGAGCACCAAAGATATGTTTGGCGGCGGTTCCGGCGGCGGTGTGACCATTCAGCCCATCGCTTTTCTGGTCATTAAAGGTGAAAGTGTCCGTATGATCCAGGTGGCGGATAAAAATAACATTCCGGAACGGTTGGCCAATATGGTGCCGGACGCCATTGATTCGATTTCTTCCCTGATCAGCAAAAAGAAGGGTGAGGAACCGACCGTTGTCGAAGAGATGAAACCAGAAGAGCCGAAAGCCAAAGAACAGGCATAAAAAAATTCCTCATGGCATAGTTTGCCATGAGGTGGTTTGTTTGAAACAGATCGGAGCGTTGGGAGTCGCCTTGCTTCTCCTGCTTTTTCTGTCGGTGCCGACGTTCGCGAAGGCAAAAGGGATGGTTTTGATCGACGGAAAGAATGGCAGAGTCCTTTTTGAGGAGAATAAGGACGAGCGTCTTCCGATGGCAAGCACAACAAAGATTATGACGGCGCTTTTGGCGCTGGAAGAGCAAAATCTCGATTTTCCTTTTGTGGTGGATAAGAATGCCATTCGCGTGGAAGGCTCCTCTATGGGCCTTTCAGAAGACGATACGGTGACGCTGCGCGCTTTGGTGACGGGAATGTTGCTCTCTTCCGGAAACGATGCCGCCAACGCGGCGGCGGTGCGGATAGCCGGGACCCTTTCCGCCTTTGTCAAAAAGATGAATGAGCGGGCGGCTCTTTTGGGAATGAGTAATACGCGGTTTCAGACGCCGTCGGGACTGGATGCCGAAGGACATTATTCTTCGGCGTATGATATGGCGATTTTGGCGAAAGAGGCCCTGAAAAATCCGGATTTCGCGAAGATCTGCGCGAAAAGTAAAGAATCAGTCGTGTTCGGAGATCCACCGCGCAAGCAGTGGCTTTCCAACCACAACCGACTTTTGAAAGAACTTCCCGGGGCGACAGGCGTTAAAACCGGTTTTACCAAAAAAGCGGGACGCTGTCTCGTTTCCTCGGCGGAAAGGGATGGAGTGGCGCTGATTGGCGTGACGCTGGGTTGCCCGGACGATTGGGAAACGCATACCGCCCTCTATGAACGTTTTTTTCAGGAACTGTCCGCTGTGGACATGGAAAAGAAAGTTCCGGCGGTCGTTCTTCCGGTGACCGGCGGGGTGACGAAGGGTGTTTCCCTTGCGGCGGAACCGGTCAAGGCTTCTCTTCGCCGGGAGGAAGAGAAAAAAATAAAAGTAGTTTTGAGCACGGAACCGTTTCTTTTTGCTCCGGTTGAAAAGGGGCAAACGGTGGGAAAAGCACGCTTTTATCTGGAGGACGTTCTGATCGCGGAAACGGTGCTCAAAACCAAATATCCCGTTCCGGAAAAATCGGAAGACCGGACGTGGATACAGAAACAAAAAGATCAATGGATGCCAAGGAGCAATCAATGAAAGACACAAGAATACAAAAAGCAATCGCCGACGCCGGCTATACGTCCCGAAGAAAAGCGGAGGAACTGATCGAGGCAGGAAAAGTCAAGGTCAACGGTCATCCGGCGGAAATCGGGATGAAAGTGGACGTTCGGAACGATATTATCACCGTTGACGGGGTAGAAATCGCCACGGCGAAAGGAGAAAAGCTCTGGTATATCGCTCTCAATAAACCAAGGGGCTTTGTGACGACTACGTCCGACGAGTTGGGACGAAAATGTGTTATGGATCTTGTCAAGGATATTCCGGCAAGGGTCTATCCCATTGGACGGCTTGACCGCAACAGCGAGGGACTTTTGCTGATGACAAATGACGGAGCGTTCGCCAATATGGTGATGCATCCCAGCGGAAACATTTCCAAGACCTACCGGGTCACGGTGAGGGAGGAGATCCAGGAAGAGGATCTGATCCAACTTTCCACCGGAGTCAAAATTGATTCCGGCGTAACAAAACCGGCGCAGGTCACCGTTTTGGAAAAAGACGAAAACCGAACGGTCCTCCAGTTCGTCATCACCGAAGGAAAAAATCGGGAGATCCGAAAAATGTGTGAAGCGGTGGGTCTTACGGTCATCCGCCTCAAGCGCGTCTCTATCGGTTCTATTCGCCTCGGTATGCTTCAGCAGGGAAAGTGGAGGGAACTTACGAAAGACGAGCTTTCCGGCCTTCACAACCTTTCCAGAAAGGGTATTTCCGGAAAAGAAACTCCGAAGAAAGACAAAAAACAATTATCTCCGAAAAAGACTTTCAAAAGAGGAATTTGATGAATGCCATTTGACTTTAAGAAAGAATATAGAGAGTTTTATATGCCGAAAGATAAGCCGGAGATCGTCACCGTTCCGAAAGCCAATTATTTGGCGGTTCGCGGCAAAGGGGATCCTAACGATGAAGGCGGGGCCTATCAGGCGGCCATCGGCATTTTGTACGCCGTCGCCTATACACTCAAAATGAGTTACAAGACCGATTATCGCATCAAGGGATTTTACGATTATGTCGTACCGCCGCTGGAGGGCTTTTGGTGGCAAGAAGGCGTGGATGGGATCGATTACAGCGATAAATCCACGTTTTGCTGGATTTCTGTTATCCGGTTGCCGGATTTCGTGACAAAAAAAGATTTTGAGTGGGCCGTTGAGATGGCGGAAAAGAAGAAAAAACTCGATTGTTCGTCGGTGGAGTTTTTGACGATTGAGGAGGGACTTTGCGTGCAGATGATGCACATTGGACCTTTCGATGATGAACCGGCATCGGTGACGCTGATGAATGAATTTCTTTCTGAAAACGGCTATGATAATGATTTTTCCGAAAATCGCCTTCATCACGAAATCTATCTTTCGGACGCTCGTAAGGTATTACCGGAAAAATGGAAAACGGTAATCCGACATCCTATTAAAAAGAAAATATAAAAAAACAAACCCGCCCAAAGGCGGGTTTTGCTTTGTAAAAAAGATTCCTGTGCCCATTGACACAGGAATCTTTTTTGAGAATCATTCTTTGACAGCGTAGCAGCAGCGAACGGGGGAATAGATCTTTTCTTCGGCTTTCAATTCCTTGATCGCTTTGGAAACTTCCTCTTTGTCGGCACCGAGAGCGGCGGCGATTTCACCGGGACGAAGCGGTTTTTCGGCGTTTTTAAGGACTTCCAGAATTTGTTCTTTCATAATATATGATCTCCTTTCTGATTATAGACAAATTAAAGTTTGGCGTTTTGATAAAGCTTCGGGAACCGTTTCCGGTCGAAGCGGTAACAAAAAGCAAAAAGAAGGCAGGCAATAATGCCGATAACGATGAAAATGGCCCAGATGAGTGGGTAGTTGCTTCCCGAAAGGATGAGAACGGCGCTGATAGCGTATTGTGTCAGCGAGGAAAAAAGAGAATAGACTACGCTGGAAATGCCGCCGACCCGTCCCCAGTGGGAGGAAGGAATCCGCTTGGAGGTATAGGGGTTGTTGCCGAGAACGGAGACCACTTCGCCAATGGTATAGATGAACATACCGACAAAAAGAAGCCAGATGGCTTTGTTGAGAGCGAAAAGAACCATACCGGCGGTAAAAAGAAGGTGGCCGAGGGTCACTTTCGGAATTTCGGTAAAGCGGATCAGCAAAATCGTAAGAAGCGGCGTCAGAAGAATGACGGTGAATCCGTTAAGAGAATTGAGGTAGCCGTAAACGGCGGCACCGGCTTGTCCCATGGTTTCTTTTAATTGCAGGGGAAGCAGAATTCCGGTCAGGTTTGTCGGCATCGAGGCAACACAGCCGATGAGCATCATACCGAGCACCACTTTACGGTCTTTGAGCACCTCAAAGACCGATAGCTTTTCATCCACGGGACGTTCGTATTCGCTATAGTACTGCTCCAGATCGGCGGATTGTGTGACGGCCTTTTTCATATCCACAAAGAAGATGATCAGAACGGTGGAAACAAGGATAGAGGCACCGTTGAGCAGGAAAGCCAGCCAGGTATAATTTTCAAAAAGGATACCGGAAACGCTGGCGCCGACGATGTAACCGAGGTTAAAACCAAGATAGGAAAGGGAAAAGGCTTTTTCTCTTTGCTCCGTTGTGGAAAAGTCGGAGTTCAAAGCGTCATAGGCAGGAGTTTCGATCGTCTGGAAAAGACCGGCCAAAAACACAAAAACGGCGGTATGGTAGCCGATCGGAAGAATGGCGGAAAGGGTATAAAGGCTGACGGTCAGAAGGTCAAAAAGGATGATGATGCTTTTTCGGCTGTAACGGTCGGCCAGTTTTCCGCCTAAAAGAGCGGCGGGAAGGGAAAGAATCGAGGCCGTGGCGATCAGAAACGTGGAAATGCCGTCACTGAGACCGAGTTTGGTTGTCAGAAAGAAAGTAAGCATCGGCCAGACAAAAGAGCCCATGGCGGTGACCAGCTTGCCGACGAAAAGAATATAGATCTCTTTTTTGAGGCCACGGTATTGGGTAAAAATGTTTTCCATAAAATATCACATTCGATCAAAAGTTTTTATTTCCGGTACTTTTATTTATAGCATAAAACCGGCTGAAAAGCAAGCGACAGGGCAAACGGAAAAGGGTGCCGTTTATGCCCGGGGAAATTCCTGATAGGGAAGATTTTTGGGGAAAGGCCCTTCCAGTTTATAGGGGATTTTGAGTTCACCCAATACATCGGAAAGCGCTTTGATATATTTTTCCTCATTGACCAGAGCCATTGGCGCGAGGAAAATTTTATCACCGACCGCGGACACTTCCGTCACCATATGACCATCCACAATGGCCGCGGAAGATTCCACGTAATTTGCCAGATCGCCCCAGTCCGTATATCCGGTATAGTTTACATAGTAGGTTCCGTGCAAAGCGCCTTTGCCCAGGCTTTGGTTGGCTCTTTTGGCGTATTTACGTTTTTGTTTCAAGCCTTGGACGCTGTCGATTCCCTCGATCATATCCAGTATTTTACGGACACCCACCGCGGCGCAGGAAGGATCCATCTGCAGGATCATCTGTCCGCGGGTAATGGTACCCAGTTTCTCCATGCTGTAGCCGGCCAGTTCCCGGTTATAGTCCACATGGATGTGATTGCGAATATCGCAGTGCGCGTCCGGTATGCCGAGCGAATTGCAGGGGTTATGCGCCATCATGGCCCGGATCACGGAAGCTTTTTTGGGAAGAATACGGTCAAAAGCCTTAAACAAAAGTACGGAAAAGAGAGAAGCGACGCTGGAATCGGTCGCGCGGCAGTACTTCATAAAATCGGCCTGGTTGAAGGTGAACAGATAGTATTCTTCCCGTTTGGCGAAGGGATTGACAAAACCGTTCAGGTAGTCGCC
Organism: uncultured Clostridia bacterium; assembly: GCA_937906945.1. Lineage (GTDB taxonomy): Bacteria > Bacillota > Clostridia > Oscillospirales > Ruminococcaceae > UMGS1668. Next base: position 49,721 of record CALCUE010000009.1, read on the forward strand.
TAAAAGCATCACGGCTTTGGGGCACGCCGGCTCATAAATCGGCTTTTCTTTTGTCAGTCGCTCATAGGTGGGGCAGGAAAGTTCCGTCGGAAGCAGAGGACTATCCGGTTTACGAAGTCCCGGTACGCTAAGGTTGACGTGGAATTTATCCGTCACGTATTGCCAGAGGCAGGTCATCAGCCAGGGCTGAACGCCCTTTCCACCGGCCAACGTGTGGCTGATACAGAAATAAATGGTATTGTCTTCCGCGTCCACATACAGCAGGTGATGATTGACCGCCGCGCATCCGATGGCGGGAGCTTTTTTTTGCGTCGGTATGACCACAATAGGAAGGGGATTATCTTCGAGGATATAAGCGCCTTCCGCATTGACGGTCACTCGTTTTTTAAAATACGGATAGCGTTCCGTTGCCGTGTTGACCGCGGTTCGCAGAATTTTAAGGTCGATCGGATATTTCATCGTTACTTTGACACGGATCACGTTCCGGATCATTTTTCCGGTTTGATACAGCATATAGCTATCAAAATTATATTTCATATCGGTTTCTCCTTCCGAAAAGTCAGAATTCCGTTTCACGATCCGATTTGAGTACCGGATCTGTAGAAAAAGCCGTATTGCGGAAGCTGAAGTTTTAGTTCGCTTTTCCGGAATAAATAACGTGCCATTCGTGGATCGCCGCGATCGTCGCCATTACGCAGACGGCTATTGTCAGAACCGCTTTTGCCTGCCAGGGAAAATCCCACCCGATAAAAAAGAGGACGATAAAGGTGGCAATTCCACAGACCTTATTTATGGTGGAGTGAACGGAAACCAACCGGTGACGCTTTATCGCTTCCAGGATAACGCCGGAGAGTTTTATCGCGGCGATAACTCCAATCCAGGCCAGAAGCCATACCGGTATCCAAAGGGCTCCTATCAGTTTGATTATGACAGCGGACAGAAAAACAAAGTCCGCTACGGTGTCAAGTTTCGCGCCAAACTCCGTTTCGGTTCCCAGCCTGCGGGCCACGGTTCCGTCAATGGCGTCAGTAAATCCTCCCAGGAGGTAAAACGTATTATACCAAGGGGAAAAGGCGGGGAAAAATAAAAGAAGCAGACCACATAGAATGCGTAGCGATGTTAGAGCGTTGGCCATATAGTTTCCTCGGTCAAATCCATAATCTTTCCTATCAAATCAGCCTCACAGAGCACCCTGTGAGGCTGTTCAATATCCGGTGCAACCATTTCCCTGAGGGATATGGTTTTCTTCCTTTGACCCACCGGGGGTTTATGCCGACACACGGATCGTGTGCCGTTGACTTTTCGATCAATAGAGCTTCGCACCGGCCGGAATGTGGTTATCGACCATCAGAAGGTGAAGCTTTTCTTCGTCGTTTTCCTTATGGATGGCGGAGAGGAGCATACCGCAGGATTCAATACCCATCATGGCTCTCGGAGGAAGGTTGGTGATGGCGATCAGCGTTTTACCAACCAGTTCTTCCGGCTCATAGAAAGCGTGAATGCCGCTCAAAATGGTTCTTTCGGTACCGGTACCGTCATCCAACGTAAATTTGAGGAGCTTTTTGGACTTCGAAACGGCTTCACAGGTCAAAACCTTTACAGCACGAAAATCGGATTTGGCGAAGGTGTCAAAATCGACGAAATCGGCAAACAGCGGCTCGATCTGGACGTCGGAGAAGTCGATCGGTTCCTCGGCAACAGAGGTGGTGTCTTCCGAAGCGGCTTTGCAAGCTTCCTGGGAAGGGCAGGTGTCGCAGGCACAGGAAAATTCCGCTTTCTTTTCTTCTTTCTTCTCGCCTTTGTCGGAGTCGATGGGTTTCATGGTCGGGAAACAAAAAAAGCTTTCGTATTTTCGTCCCAAAACGCCTTAAACCTTACCATTCCGTCATATCTCTTTTTTAGCATTTCCCATATTGAATTATAATTTACCATGATGTATCGGCTTAATGGAGACTAAATTGGAGACTTCGGCGAAAGGGTTTCATTGTTTTGAAAGCGAGAAGCTTTCTTTGCCGACAAATAATTATAGCACAGAAATCCCGAAATTTCAAGATGTACTGGCATTTTTGCGCTTCACGGAGAAGAACAAATTTCGACAAAAGCGTATGTCGTTCTCGTTCTCTGATGTGATATAAACATGATTCTTCCTGAAAAGGGCTTTGATTTGAGCTGCCATAGCAAATGGATCTTTGCTGTTTATCTCGCAGTATGTAATCCCGTTTTGATTGCATAGGCTTTTCTTTACCGCTTTAATCTTACGACTATGTTCAAAGCCATCGACAACCAAATTAAAATAAGGTATAAAAGCATCTACAGGAAGTCCGATTGCATCCGTTGTTCTCAGAACCACATTCAGATTATTTTCTCTTGCATAGTACATCGTCAGCAACTGAGGCAGCGATGCAATAAACTCTGACTCACACTCTTTGCAAGAACAGTCTCCAAGCGTTCTATCACAAATGGGAGCGTTCCAGCTATGCCCGAACTCGCATTTCCACCATGCACGGTTATACGCTGTTCGGAGTATCTTAGTCGGATCAATCTTATTCTTTGAGTAGTCCCACTCTTTCATCAACTCCGGCTCGGTCGATGCCAAATCATTATATCCTGTAATTGCACATCTATTTGAGCAGGAAGGACACTCTCCGCCATTCACTCTTGTTTTGATTTGTTGTTTCCATTCGTATCCGCAGACATGACACTTCCACCATACGCTCTTTGTGGATTTATCATTTATCATATCGGGATGCAAATCGCCATTTCGTTCTGACCATTCAAAAGCCAAATCAGGATGTGTTGTTGCAAGATCGTTGAAACCTTTTAGAAGTTTAAGTCCGCTACAATAAGGACATTTACTTCCGGATGAGCGTGTAGAGATAAGCGTAAACCACTCGTGTCCTTCGCTACACTTCCACCAAACCTTTTTGTTTGCAAAAGCCGTAACTTGTGACGGCAGTAATGGAAGATTTCTTTCAGACCATTCTTTTGCCACTTCGGGATATAACGTCTCCAAGTCGTTGAAGCCGGCAAGAACTTTATTATGTGAGCAATAAGGACAACCAGCACCCGCAACACGGTTTTTAATTACTGCCGACCATTCATGCCCGCACTTTCCTTTCCATATAACTTTCCTATGTGAACCCGGTCCCACCATTGTCGGAAGTAACGGGCTATTCTTTCGAGACCATTCTTTTGATAGTTCCGGTTCCAAAGTTTGAAGATCATTTATTCCGGGAACAATTCTTGCGTTAGAGCATATCGGACATCCCTCGCCATAGGAGCGAGCCTTCGCACTCGTCTGCCATTCGTGACCGCAAGAACCACGCCACCAATACAGCTTATTTGATCCAAACGGAACGCAGTCAGGTGTCAATGGGTAGTTCTTCTCAGACCACTCTTTGACAAGTTCCGGTCTCATGTTTGAAATACTGTTCTCCATACTAAAAGCTCCTTGTCTTTTGCTTTGCTTTTAGTATATGTATTTCGTACTGGTTTGAGAAATGTGCAAATTACGCGAAAGAAGCCACAAGGTACATTTCCTCGTGGCTTCTTAGAGTTTAGGTAAGTCAGAATCCCATTTTTCTCATGGTTATCATATTCAGATCCTGCTGTGTTAGATCGTCAACATCCTCCGGTTTCGTAATATACTTGCTGTACGCAGCGATTTCCTTCTTCTTCAAATCGTTCATGGCGTCCACATAGATATTCATTGTCGTAGATATATCGACATGCCCAAGAATATCCTGAATCACTTTCAAGTTGACACCGGCCTCGCAGATTCGTGTAGCGAATGTATGTCGGAGGACATGGCAACTGAAATCGGGTAAGAGTGTCGGTTCGCTTTCAAGGTCATTTTCAAGAAGCACCTGGTCATTACAGTCCCGCATGATTCTTTTCAATGCTTTATTTAATGTCCCTTGGTGCTGTACCTCACCGTTACGGTTTACGAAGATAAAATCTTCATATCCATCAATACGGGACTTACTCACAATACCGTTTTCCTCTTGATACTTGCGTTCCATTTCAAACGCTTCCCGTACACCCTCAACAATCGGAATTTCTCTTTTACCGGCGTCCGTCTTAGGCGTATTGATGCTGTAATAGGTTCCGAGTTCATCCTGATGATTGTAATATACCAGCGTGTGATTGACGCTAATCATACCGTTCTCAAAGTCAACATCTCTCCACCGCAAGCCTGTCAGCTCGCCGACACGCATACCAGTGTTCAGCATAATATAGAATACCGGATACCAGTGCTGATACTTCTCGGTTTCTCTGATATAGTTTATAAAGAGTTCCTGCTGAGCCATGGAGAGTGCTTTTCTTTTTTCTATCTCATGACCATGAGCGACTTTCAATTCTTTGAGCATCCTGTCGGTCGGATTCCCGCGAATGTAGTTATCATCCACCGCGACCTGAAACACTTGATGAAGCACATTATGGATATTGTCAATAGTCGATACTTTCAGATGTTTATCGTCAGCCAGAGTATTATAGAATCGCTTTACATCCGATTTTAAGACCTTAGTGACCTTCTTCTGCCCGAATGTCGGTTTGACGAACATCTCATACATGTAAATATAGTTCTTATATGTGCTGTCTTTTATGCCTCGTTTCAACTCTTTCCAGAGTTCGTAGCAGTCATTAACCGTCAGCCCTTTGACATCCGTTTTAATACCGTCATGTTTATCGGCAGCAAGTTCTTCTTCGATCTCACGGAGTTTATCAAGTGTAGGGGCGAATGTTGAATGGCGTTTCCCATCGGGAGTCGTCCAACGATATTCATATCCGTTTTTCTTTTCTGTTTCTCCGGTTCTAAGCCTTATATGATGGCTGTCAAACCGGACATTCTTTTTCACTGTTCTTGCCATGTTTATTGTTCCTTTCCTTATATGTTTTCCTGTATCCGACCGCCAATAGGATACAGGATTTCTTTTTTTATCTCCAATGTGCAAACGGGAGGAAACGCGGTCTTTTGCACATTTGACAGAAGTATCAGATCGAATATTCCTTCATAAGATATTCGAGCATCTTTTCTTTTTTAATAAGCTTTCTGCCGCCCACCCACAAAACTAATTCCTCTTTCTTATTGGAAAGGTCATTCATTTTGTTCTTTCCGATGCCGAAATACTTTGCCGCTTCGATTACGGTGAGCAATGGCTTGTCTTTTAGCTTAATGTCTTTGGTTTCATCAAATTCCATATTGCACACCTCCCATCAATCCAAATCCAAAGAATGATGAAGCGCAGCGTTTACCAGCTTCATTTTGGATTTATCGACCGTTGCCACATATTCAAGTAACCGGCAACGATCAATCGTTCTTATCTGTTCCAGCAAAGCCATCGACTTTCTTCCGTTTACATCTCCGAGGCACACATGGGTTGCCAGTGAGAGTTTTTTGTTTTTGGTAGTAAGCGGCGAGACAATAAGTGTCGGGCTGAATTTATTACCAAGATCATTCTGTATAACCAGAACGGGGCGTATTCCATTCTGTTCAGATCCGACATTTTCGCCGAGATCTGCGTAGAAGACGTCTCCTTTATGAATGTTCTCTATTGATTTTTGAATCATTGTTTTAACCTCCGAGTGTTTAGTCTTTCGATTCCCCTCAATCCCTTACAGCAACTTTTGAGGTCGAAAAACGACACACTTTTTAGAACTTTTTCAAAAAATCTTCTACAAATGATTCAAAGCTCTCTTTCCATCTTTGAGCGGTGCGAATGGTAACACCGTATTTTTCGCTGATTATTGCGGTAGCGTTTCCTTTCTGTCCTTTAAGATACAGATCAAGAAATACTACGCCGTAAGATTTCCAAGAGGTCAGTCTTTCGCGCAATGCTGCCATTTCGGATTTTTCCTCGGCTTCTTCTTCAACATTGCATGAGGAATCAGCAATAATATCCTCATAAACCAAATCCGTTCCGGGTATCTCCTGAGATGTTGATACAAAGGCATACTGCTCACCAAGTTTTCTATTTCTTTCGCGCATAACATTTTGGGAATGCCACTTATCAAATTCGGGCTTCTCGACTTCGATATACATGCGATCAAGTTCTCCGCAGTCCTCAAAGCAATCACAGGTAAAGTACCGGCGTTCTTCTTGTGTAGCACCACGATTTGCTTTCATGATCTCGTCCCACTGCTTGGGAGTAGCAACAATGAGTTCTTTCTTTTCTGCCTTCGGGTCTTTGTAGATTAAGTATGTGTTTTTCATTTTGATTCCTTTCCCGCGCTGGCGAGAAGGAACCCTTAACACAGTACAAAGCAATTAAACGCGCAAAAAAGCACCGTCGAATCGAACCAAGATAAAAGGATATAATTATCCTTATCTCAATTCGGCTTCGTACGGTGCTTGAGAGATTTTCAGCCCTTTCGGGTCCTGCTTCGCTTGCGCGATTAAAAGTCGTTTATTTTATTTAATTTTTATCTAAGTGGATTGTGCCGGCTACTGGCTTTTGTGCGGTATGTCCTACGCGGTCTTACTGTTCTGAATAGCGCAGTATCAATGACCTCGTTGAACTTACACTTACGGCACTTAACTCTTGTTATATGGTGGTCTCTGCCATATACGTCCATAAGGTAGAAACCGCATACCGGACACTTTATTTCTCGTTTGATAAGCTCTTCTGCGGCTAACTGAGAAAGCGCCAGCTTATTCAAGAGTTCGGGATCATACTGTCTTGCTGATTGAGCTTGCATTATGCCAATTCACCTCCGGAACGAAAAGTAGATAAATACTCTTCAATCGGACGCTTATCAAACAAGTCAAGTTCTTTCAGCCTTGTTATTAGGGGCGAGTAATTCACACCCATTGCGTCAGCCATTCTCTGAACGATAATCTTCTGCTCCTGTGACATAACATAATCGTCATAGGCAATCACCTTACTTCCTCCGTTGTATTGCTTCAGCAATCTCAACACGAGGAACTTTGGCATCAGAAGACACGCAGCAGCTCTATTTCCGAATGACTCATTGATTGAAAGCATTTCTCTGAGCATTTCCGGGGAATAAACCATTTCCGTGTCAAACTCACTGTGAAAAGCTGCATAGGCATCTGTTTGAGCCGGAATATGTTTGGAGAGGACAAAGTGTGCTCCCTCATGAGCAATCGTGAAACGCTTTCTTCCGATTTCAGTTTGTGTTTGCAGGTATTTTTCAAGAACAACGGTATTTTTAGGAAAGAGCACCTGCTTTTTCTCATTTCCTCGAACCACCCACAGTGGGCGAATACCGTCTGACAAGAACCCAATTCTTCCCGGATCAGGTTCAGCGAATGTCTCATAGACGATAGGAATACCCAGATATTCCGTGACAAAGGCTTCAATGTCCACACAGTGCGCATTCGTATAATGTTTGCGCTTCATGAAGTCCTTTATCATGGCTTCACAGAGGTTTTCGATCTCGCTATAAGTAGTGAATTTTTTCACTGCTCACACCTCCTGTCAAGCCATCACATACCATGTGTGATTGACTCGGTAAATATATTTTTCCGCACTACCGATTATTACCGTGTAGCGAATTCCTTCATACTCATTTGAAGAAGACATGCCATGATAAACCACCCGCGAAATTGCGAATCGCCGACCGTCACTCCAAATGACGGCTTTGGGTATTTGCTCACCGTCTCGGCGAACCTCAACTTCTACATCTACAGGGATCTTGTTCAATTATGTCATGCTCCTTCCTTTACAAGCTCTTTATTACGTGCTTTGCGATACCCTGAACCATAAGTTCCTTAACCAATATGGTTTTGCCAGGGTAAACTTCCTCATTCATATATTCAAGTATTACTCTGTGATTATCATCAAAGCCGCCGAATCTTTTCAGTGTGTTCTGATTCTGATCATCGAGGGCGACAACAATATCTCCGACTTCTGCGGTCGGCTGTTTCAAGATGACAACCAGATCTCCTTCAGAGATACCGGCATCTTCCATAGAATCACCTTTAGCGCGGAGGATATAAAAGTCTCCTTTTCCGAAAAGATTGGTCGGGAGATTAACATATTCCTCTACATACTCTTCTTCAGGTTGAGCTTCGCCGCAGGGGATGCTACCAACGATAGCAGCACGGGCAGTATTCATGGTTCGGCGATTGAGTTCCTTAGTATCAATCGAGCTGCCGTCATATTCAAGAAGGCCGTCCTCGTTCATTTCAACAAGATAGCGATATATGGTTGACTTGTTTACTCCAAGTTCGTCACCGAGTTCTTTTAAGGAGGGAGTTCTGCCCACATTCCTTTTCCAGTCATTTACGGTATCGCATATCTTTGTTTTCAGTTCAGCACTTTTTGAACGCATACTCATTACCTCGCTTTGTTCTATCCGCAACGCTCGTTGCATTTATTATTATAGCCATTATCTTGAAAATTTCAATAGGTTTCAGACAAGTTATCCTCCGCTAACGGGTTAATGTCGGTTTTGAGCGACAAAAAGCCCGACTGGATTTCTCCAATCGGGCTAATAGTCACTTTTGATTAAGGGATCGAACTATTATTCAACCGCCAATTCGATTGACTCATCGAACTGAAATTTATTGCTTCTTTCTGTTCTTCTTTGCAATGTGTTTTGCAATGAAAATATGATAATCGCAACGCAAAGGATTCTGGTTTCTATGCAAATGAGTTTAAGATCATTTTATAATTGATGAAATAATCGCAACAAATTCTTCTTCCGTAACACCGTCTGCATTAATAAGGAATCCAACGCCTTTATACATAAACTCTGAATAGTAATAACCGTTTTCAGTAAGACCGATTAAGACATCAACGTTATTGATAACGGACTTTCCTTCTGTTCCCTTGAAGAAAAAATAATCCTTCAGCACATAACTGCCTTTATCTACTTCAACGTGAACATTTCTTGTGAAATCTTCATTGGAATAATTAAGAATATCTGTACCCCAATATACTTCGCCGGTTCCACCGTTTCTTTTATAGATGCCGCTTCGCTGTTCCGGCCACGATTTAATATCTGCAGGAACATCGGGAATGTAATCTACTCCATAATATTCGATCATTTCCTCAGGGGACATTTCAATAAAATCGTCCCCAATAAGAGCGATATTCATCCTATCAGCCGAAATGCCGTTGATAGTGTTAATGATAATCTTATTATTTGCTGCAGGATTGTCAGGAGATTCACCATTTTTGTCATCAAAGGTATCCTTAACACCGGGGTATAGGGCATCATCGATTGTCTGATCAGAAGGCGTAGTAGTAAACATACCACCCTGCCACATACCAAATCCGAACAGTGCCACAAGGCAGAAGCAACACAGTGAGGTTGCAACGCCCATCACTCTTTTTCTTTTCTTCTTTTGATCTGCAACGTAACGGTCTCTGCGTTCAAGCAGATCATTTGTCAATTCGTCATAATTCTTCATAAACAAAGCCCTCCTTGTCAAGTTCTGATTTCAAAGCGCTTTTCGCACGGTAAACGAGGTTTTTCATTTGACGGGTATTCTTTTTCATAACTACTGCAGCGTCAGAATTGGTCATACCATCGAAATAGAGCAACCAAAGGACTTGTCTGTATTCCGCATTCAGTTTCTTTAATGCTCTATGTACGGCAATCTTACGTTCCTCAATGATATAGAGTTTTTCTAAATCAAATTCATCCTGAATATAGTTTTCAAAATCATCAAAGGATGTATCCGATTGCTTTGCATTGTGTCTGAGGTAATCAATTGCCACATTTCGCCCAATGGTATAAAGCCAGGTTTTGAACGAGTATTTAGCATTAAACCTTGGTTTCTTTGTTATGATCTTAAAGAAAGTTTCTTCCATCAACTCTTCAGCTACGGAAATGTTGTTCACGATACCGTTAAGATAAAGAATTAAACCGTCTCTGTAATCCTTTACGATTTCCGCTAAGCCTTTGTCATCACCATCAAGGAAACGGCGGTAGCTACTTGCACCGTTATCCATTGACTTTCTCCTTTCCGAAAGGGATGTGTTTTTGGCCCTTTCACTTATTAGTCGTATGAGGATCGAAAAAGTCGCACTTAAGTTCGACGATATTGCCCAGAGTATACTTCGAAATTATAACACATGATGCAATAGCCCCCTTTGAGAAAGGCAGCGGGGATTGCTCCCCGCCGCAAGCTGTCATGCATAGATCAGATCATGGTTGACGATTTCCACCGCTCTTTCATGGATCATGTTCATCCTTGCAACCCACAGGAGCTGATCTTCTTCTTTGATCCGCTCGGTAATACCTTCCGTCTTCGCCATCTGCGCCGTCAAGCGGTCAAATATGCCTTCCGCCTGCTCGTTGATGTTGGTAAGATGATCGTTCAGTTTTCCGCTGAACATCAGATCAACATACAGCGTCTTCCTATGTTCCCTGAGATAGTTCACCCGGCGATTGCCCCATACGCCGATGGCGCGCTCATTCTTCGTCAATTCCAGTGCAGGGAAAAGATAATCTCCGCTGCGAACGTAGCTGACATTGGTTCTTTCGTTCTGATTCATGATGATACCTCCTATAATTCCTGTCGGATTCGTTTATGCCGCACAAGCTGCCGCTCGCACTCTCTTGACGCCTGTACGGCGTTGTCAATCATATCTTCGCCGAGCACTTCCCTCGCGCGGTAATACCGATCGGCTTTGTCGCGCAAACCGGCATTTTCTACCCGAGTTTGTTCATACAGGTTTTGGGTAGTTCTGTGTGTGGCTTCCAGAAAATCATACTGCTTCACAAGCCGCTCGTATTTGCTTTTCAACTCCACATACGCCGCGTACAGCGGTTTGAGCAGCTTCAGGAGCTTTGATATCAGCGGCATAATCCGTTTTCGATAAGATTTCGCGCTTTCCAGAACCGTCGGCTCCGGCAGCAGCTCTCCTGCCGGTTTCGTAAATTCGCTCGCGTACTGCTCGACTTTTTCCACCTTTTTCGTAAGTTCGTCCAGCTTTTCCTGCGCCGATTCGGCGCGCTGCTCCGTTCTTTCCACCAGTTCCCGCGCGCTTGTGTTTGTATTGAGCAACAGCTCCAGACGGCTCTGCTCTTCGGAAACCTGCTCCTGCAGATCGCCCTTTTCCGCTTCCAGCGCAGCAACCTCTTTGGAACGTTCCTGCTTTTTGAAATCGAGCACGCTCAGGTGTTCCTCGTGTGTACCAAGATGCTCCCATTCGATGCCGTGTTCCTGCATGATCGCCGCGAGGCATTCCTTTTCGTTGTTGACCCATTGGTTCCATTCGGTATCGCCGCGCGTCCCGCCCTTGAATCCCAGCGATTCCAGCGCTTTTTTCAGCGAAACCCTTGTGCTCAGTCCGCGTTTGCTGCCGGTGGTGTAGGGGACGAAATCGATGTGCAGATGCGGCGTCGCCTCGTCCATGTGCATGTGCGCCGAGAAGACGCGCAGGCAGGGATTTCTCTGTTGAAACGCTTTCATGTACTGATCGAGAATTTGCGCAGCCCGTTCGCCGTCCGGCGTACCGGCTGCGCAGTCGTCCTTGCTGCCGATCTGGATAACCAGCTCGCAGAACGGCTTCTCCTGCTTACCGGAGCGGATCTTGTCGTAGTAGTCGGATATGCGCCGGTCGCTGCGGGTCTGCTTCTCGTTGTATTCTTTCAGAGCTTCGTCGAACAGTTCATGGTAAACCGCTTCGATATTTCCATTGCAGTATTCGATGTTCAGGTGACTGCGCGCGGGATCGGTGTTCGCCGCATGGAATTTACGGCAGTTGTGATTGAGGGAGCCGGGTCCCATCATGGCGCTGATCGTTCTTTTCGTTCTATCGCCTTCTTTCTTCCGGCGTGAGCCGGGGTTCTGTTACTCTTGTCAAGAGTAAACGCAAAAGCACTTTCGACAGCCTGCGGCCATCAAAAGATGCTGTTGCGCTCTCCGAGGGGGCTGCCGCAGAGCCTTTTCTCACGCGAAAAGCCTTCTGCGGAGGGGCTTTGCCCCTGCAATCTGCGGATTGCTCCCCAATGCTCATTGCCCTTTGCAAAGGGCAGCCGCATGGACTTGCGGAAACCTCCGTGTCGCCCGTGACGCTTGTGACGCTCTCTGTGAGATCGCCTGCGTCACGTTTTTTACCGACACGGCACGTCTGTGCATATCGGCGCAGACGCGATACGGCAGTGTGATGGGTATCACATCTGCCGGAATTAGTCCCCGCCGGGGATCACAACAGCGTGTTCGGGGACTACTTTTCCAGTGAGCATTTCTCCGATCATCCGCAGTTGATCCCCAAATTGCCGGTTTGGGGACTACTTTGGGAATCAAAATTGCAGAAAGTAGTCCCCACGCAGCAGGATCGTGACGCTTATCGTGTGACACTCCCGCACGCTCTAAAGAGCGTCACGAGCGACACGGTGCGTCACGCGGTTCATAGCGCAAACATACTTTGCGTCCGGCGTGACTTCTGCTGCTTTCATAGCGAATACCGTAATCGTTCAGCAATCTGCTGGCGTTGACATTCAGCTTCATCGTGAGCGTATGCGGCTTCATGTCGCTTGCCAGCGCTTCGCACAGATCGGTAGGGGAACCTGACCATTCCAGAGCTGCTTCGTTCACGAGGCTTGCAATCTGAGTAAGCAGCGGTTCTTCCGGTTTCTCCCATGATTTCGTTTCCAGCTTCACCAGCTCCCATGCGAGCGTCTTTTCGTTCCTCGCCAGATTCAGCTTCTGATCCTGCTGGTCGCGTCCCGAAATATTGAGCACAGCGGCCTTGTCTGTGCGCTTCTCCTTATGCAGCAGAAACGCGCCGTCCGCCGCGCCGAGTAATCCGTTCGTTCCGGAGATCATATCGAATTTGTCATCGGCCTGCTGCTTTCGCGTATGATGCACCAGCAGGAGGCAGATTCCGTTTTTGTCGGAGAATGTCTTGAGCTGCGCGATGATCTGATAATCGCTTGCGTAGCTGTATATATCGCCGGCGTTTTCACGGATCTTCTGCAGGGTGTCGATGATGATCAGCGAGGTATCCGGATGATTCCTGATGAAGCCCGAAAGCTGATCTTCCAGTCCCAAGCCCAGATGATTGGCAGCGACGGAGAAATACAGGTTGTCCGTTCCTTCCGTTCCGAACATCCTGTACAGGCGTTCCTGCAGCCGTCGGTAATCATCTTCCAGCGCCAGATACAGCACCGTTCCCCTGCAAACGGGGAAGCCCCAGAGGGGCGTTCCCGTACTCACATGGTAAGCCAGCTGCGCCATCAGGAAGCTCTTGCCGACCTTCGGCGCGCCGACGAAAAGATAAGTCCCGGGATAGAGCAGTCCTTCAATGACCGGCGGTCTGCTCTCGTAGACGTTCTCGAAAAGCTCCTGCATGGAGATTGTCGGCA
>CALCUE010000010.1 GCA_937906945.1 uncultured Clostridia bacterium
ACGTCGCCGTTCTTGTTCCGTCGATAACGGCTCCTCGCAATGACAGGTTGAATTTCCCAAAATCGACCCGCAAAGCCCCTCATCCGTCTCGCTGACGCTTGACACCTTCCCCCGAGGGGGAAGGCTTTTTGCGGAAGCCTCGCAATGACAACTATTTTTGAGCGAAATCAGACCTTCAAAGCCCCTCCTCGTCAACCTTTTGCGGTCTTTCCCTATAAAAGATATAAACATTTAAAAATATTTCCTGAAAATGAGTGGAAAACCTTTTCAAACGGATCAAAATGTGTTATACTCTAAAGTGTATATTTTTATGATTTTTTTCAACAATCCTTTGCTTTTCGGAGGAAATTATGGATTCTTTTGAAGAAATTTTCGGCCTTGTCAGCGACTACTGCAAGACCCAGATGACGGAGGTCGCCCATAAGATCTGGATCCAGGACCTGGTCCCGGTGCGGCTTGAAAACGACACCGTCGTCCTCGGCGTGACGTCCGAATTCAAAAAAAACCTCGTCATGGAAAAATACAGCGACCTTCTGGCCAAAGGCTTCGGGGAAGTCCTCGGTTTTCCGGTCTCCATCCGGATCGAGCATCTTTCCGCTCCGACAAAACCGGCGGAGGACAACGTGCCGGAGGTACCGGAGGGACTGAAAGACGCCTTTGACGCCGGCAATTACGAATATACCTTCGATACCTTCATCGTCGGCTCGTCCAACAAATTCGCCCACGCGGCGGCTTTAGCCGTTGCCACCCACGATATCCGAAGCTATAACCCGCTCTTCATCTACGGCGATTCGGGCCTCGGCAAGACCCACCTTCTCTTCGCCATCATGGCGGAGGTCAAAAAGCGCCGTCCGGAGGCTTTGGTAGTTTACGTCAAGGGCGAGCAGTTCACCAACGAGCTGATCGACGCCATCCGCGACCAGACCACGCCGGAATTCCGGGAAAAATACCGCAAGGCCGATTATCTTTTAGTGGACGATATCCAGTTCATCGGCGGACGGAACTCCACCCAGGAGGAATTTTTCCACACCTTCAACACCCTTTACGAATCGGGCAAACAGATCGTTCTGACGAGCGACCGTCCGCCCAAGGAGATCAAAACGTTGGAAGACCGCCTTCGCACCCGGTTTGAAATGGGGCTTATGGCCGATATCCAGCCGGCGGATTTTGAGACGAGGATCGCCATCATCCAGCGGAAAGCCGAGCTTCTCAAAATGGAAATGCCGGTGGAGGTGGCCGAGTACATCGCCAACAACTTAAAGAGCAACATCCGTCAGCTCGAGGGCGCGGTCAAGAACATCAAGGCCAGCTCCTTCATTTATGACAACAAGCCCATCACCATTCTCATGGCGCAGAACGCCATCCGGGACATTCTCAGCGACAACCAGCCGGTGCCGGTGACCATCAACAAGATCATCACCGAGGTGGCGAGGACCTTCAGCGTCTCCGAACAGGACATCAAGAGCAACAAACGGGCCGCCAACATCAGCAAGGCCCGTCAGGTCGCCATGTATGTCATCAAGGACGTCACCCAGATGAGCATGGCCGCCATTGGGGACGAGTTTGGCGGACGGGATCACTCCACCGTGGTCTATGCCATCGCGCAGGTGGAAAAGGCCATCAAGACCGATTCCCGCCTTCGGGAGACCATTGAGGACATCACCAAGAACATCCGGGACCTTTGAGGGATTACTATGAAAAAACTAGTTTCTCTTTTCTTCGCCCTTTTGCTTCTCTTTCTTTTCTGCGTGCCGGCTTTCGGAAATGACGGTGGCGGCGTTTATGTCGAAGGCAACTTTCCTTCTCCGTCCGGAGAAAGCGCCTCTCCAGGTCAGGACGAAAATCCGGATATCGAAAAAGAACCTTTTCATCTTATCGGCTACGACGGAGGTAACGGAAGAGAGTTTCCGCTCGTTCCCACCGGCTCCACCTTTTCCGGCGGCAGCGTTTTTCTTGTCGTCGCCGTCCTTCTTGTCGCTACGGTCCTTGTTTTCGTCTTTATCAAAAAGAAGAAAAAATAACAAAGCTTTGTGAACGCCGCTATTCCTCTTTTTGTTATTCCGGGCAAGGCTTGCGAGCGCCACTATTTTCGTCATTCCGGGCAAGGCTTGCGAGCGCCACTATTTTTGTCATTCCGAGGGAACGAAGTGACCGTGGGAATCTTTTTATTCCCATTGTCAGGGATAAGATTGCCACGTCGCCGCTTCGCGGCTCCTCGCAATGACAACTATTTTTGAACGAAATCAGACTTGCAAAGCCCCTCATCCGTCAACCTTCGGTTGCCAACTTTCCCCGAGGGGGAAGGCTTAAACCCGCGGTTTTTTCACCGGACTTTTTCCGACAACCAAGCGGAAAACCCGGGTTTTGCACCGTTTCCTCCAAAGGCTTTGGTGAAAAATCCGTTAGTTTCACAAACTTTGCACCATATACCCGCTTTTTTTCCACCAGAAGGCCGTCCCTTTTGTGAAGTTCCACTTTTCCCGATTTTCTAAACGTTATCCCCGGGAAAAAAGAGAGGCGAAAAAGCCTGTCCCAAAGCGACCTTTCAAGGCTTTTCCACTTTTCCGCCGCCCCTACTATTACGACTAAATTATACTTATCTTTCTTTCTGTACGGAGGAGATTTTTATGAAATTTTCATGCAACAGAACCGAACTTTCCGAAGCGCTCGGGAACGTGACCCGCGCCGTCGCCGCCAAAACCACCCATCCCGCCCTGGAGGGCGTTTTACTGGTCGCGGAGGAGGATAAACTGACCCTTTCCTGCTACAACCTCGAAATGGGCATCAAGACCTATATGAACATCCACGTCTCCGAGGAGGGTTCCATCGTCCTCAACGCCAAACTTTTTTCCGATATGGTGCGGCGGCTTCCTTCCGAAACGGTGACCATCGAGGCGGACGAGGAAAAATTCCTCACCAAAATTAAAGGCGGCGCCGCCGAATATAACATCATCGGCATGGACCCCACCGAGTTCCCGGCTCTTCCCACCGTCGATGAGAAGATCCATTTTACCATTCAGCAGGATGTTCTGAAAAGCATGATCGACCAGACCATCTTCGCCGTCGCCACCAATGAGTTCAAACCGGTCCACACCGGCTCCAAATTCATTCTGAAAGATCACCTCATTTCCATCGTCTCCGTCGATGGGTTCCGCCTTGCCATCCGCACCGAACCCTGCACGTATCACGACGAGATGGATTTCATCGTGCCGGGCAAGACCCTGGGCGAAGTGGCGAAGCTTCTGGACGGCGAGGAAGAGATCCTTGTGGCCCTGACGCAGAAGCACATTATCTTCCGCATCAACGAATACGACGTCATTTCCCGCCTTCTGGAGGGCGATTTCATTGATTTCCGTTCCTCCATCCCCGCTTCGGCGACCACCGAGGTGGAAGTCAAGGTGCGCGATCTTTTAAGCGCCATCGACCGCACCAGCCTTCTCATCAACGACCGCCTCAAGAGCCCCATCAAGCTTTCCATCGGCGGCGGTGAGATCCGCATCGCCTGCTCCACCGCTCTCGGCAAAGTGAACGACACCGTCGAGTGCGAGACCAAGGGCGACACGGTCGAAATGGGCTTCAATAACCGCTATCTCTCCGAGGCGCTTCGCGCCACCGGCTGCGATAAAGTCAAAATCGCCATCAACAGCCCTCTTTCCCCGGTCAAGATCATGCCGATGGAAGGGGAATCCTTCCTGTTTTTGGTCCTTCCGGTCCGGATGAGAACGGAGATGTGAGAAAATGGCGAAAATTGAACTGAAACTGGTCCGGCGGCCGAGTTTTCCGACGGTGTCGGAGGTGGCGATCCGGGACGAATTCATCAAACTGGATTCCTTCCTGAAATTTTCCGGCGCCGTTCTTTCCGGCGGCGAAGCCAAAGAGCTTATTCAGGGCGGAAAAGTGAAAGTCAACGGCGAAGTCTGCGAGATGCGGGGCAAAAAGCTCCGTCCCGGCGACGAAGCCGAACTTAACGGCCACGTTTATCGGGTGACGGCGGAATGATCGTTCGTTCTCTGGAGCTTTCCGATTTCCGGAACATCGAAAGCCTTTCGCTGAAACCCGGCGAAAAGGTCAATATCCTCTGCGGCGAAAACGCCCAGGGAAAAACGAACCTCATCGAGGCGCTCTGGCTTTTTACCGGCGCCAAAAGTTTCCGGCAGACAAAGGACAGCGAATTTTTGCGGTTCGGGACGGAAAAAGCCCTTTTGCGGGCGGAATTTTTCGCCCAGGGAAGGGAACAGAACGCCGAGATCCTTTTTTCTCCCCAAAAATCCATGAAAAAGAACGGCATCGACGCGCGTACCGCCGCCGATTACGCCGGTACCTGCGGCGGCGTCGTTTTTTCACCGGGACAGATGAACCTTTTCCGGGACGGTCCCAAGGAGAGGCGAAAGCTCTTCGACACTTCTCTTTGCCAGCTCTATCCCCGGTATCTTTCCGTTCTTTCGGACTATAAAAAGGTGCTGGAACAGCGAAACACCGTGCTCAAGGATTCCAAATTCCACGCGTCCCTTCTCGATATGCTGGACGTCTATGACGAACAGCTGGCGAACCTTGGGGCGACGATTTTGAAAACAAGGGTCTCCTATTGCGAAAAACTGCGGGAAAAGGCCCAAAAGATCTATGAGGGCATGTCCGGCGGACGGGAGATTTTCGGCGCCGACTATTTGAGCACGGCACTTGCCGACGGCGAGGAAGCGGATCCCACGTTGAGCACGACCCAGTGGGCGGAAAAGCTTTACCAGAAGCTTTGGGAAAACCGGAATTCCGACCGGGAACACGGGGTCACCTCCGTCGGCCCTCATCGGGACGATCTGGAAGTGACGTTGGATAAAATGCCGGTGCGGGCTTTCGGTTCCCAGGGACAGCAGCGCAGCTGCATCCTTTCGCTGAAGCTTGGCGAAGCGAAAATGCTGGGCGAAGCCATGGGCGAGCCGCCGCTTATTTTGCTGGACGACGTCATGAGCGAACTGGACCAGAACCGGCGGGACTATATCTTAAACAGCATCGGCGAAAGCCAGATTTTTCTCACCTGCTGCGACGAGGGCCTTTTTTCCGGTTTGGCCGAAGGCCGTGTTTTCCACGTGGAAAGTGGAAAACTGCGGGAAGGGTAAAAAGGGTTTTCATTTTGTTTTTCTGTCATTACGGGCGAAAAGGCGGGAGCATTCTATACCCGCTGTCATTGCGAGGAGTGCCGCAGGCACGACGCGGCAATCTTTTGGTTTGGGAATAAAAAGATTCCCACGGTCGCTAACGCTCCCTCGGAATGACAGAAAGTAGGAATAAAAAGATTCCCACGGTCGCTGTCGCTCCCTCGGAATGACAAAAGGAAAACCGCTCCCTCGGAATGACAAATGGGAGAAAGGACGAAGCGGCAGTACTTCAAAGCGGAGGGATTCAATGCCGGTCTATGCTGTCTATATTCTGACGAATTGGAATGACAAGGTTCTCTATGTGGGCGTTACGAATAATCTGCTTCGGCGGCTTTATGAGCACAAAAACAAATTGGTTGACGGATTTACAAAAAAATATAACGTCAACAAATTGGTTTATTATGAGCTGTTTGCCGATGTGCGATTGGCTATTCAAAGAGAAAAACAACTGAAAAGCTGGTCCAGAAAAAGAAAAGACGATTTGATAGCGTCAAAAAATCCGGAATGGAAAGATCTTTCAAAAAGTGATCCAAAGATTGCCACGTCGCTGCGCTCCTCGCAATGACATAGAGGAAAAAATCGCTCCTTGTAATGACAACGATTTTTGACGGAAATCGAGTCTATAAAGCCCCTCATCCGTCACGGCAGAGCCGTGACACCTTCCCCCAAGGGGGAAGGCTTAGAAGGAGAAAAGTATGTATTTATTTTTAGGCGGGGAGCAGTCCGTGCGGGAGGATGCCGTTGTCGGCGTCTTCGACATGGACAACACCACCGTAGCGGGTTCCACCAGAAAATTTTTATCCCGCGCGCAGAAGGAAGGCGCCGTTGTGAACCTGACCGACGACCTTCCCAAAAGCTTTTGTCTGGCCGCCGAAGGCGGCAAGGAAACCGTATATATTTCCCCGGTGTCGCCCGCGACCATTAAAAAGCGGGTAGGCGAGATCGCGGGGATCCATATAAAATAAGTAAAAATCCGTCGCAAGACGGTTCGGTCTTCTTTGTCATTGCGAGGAGTGCCGAAGGCACGACGCGGCAATCTTTTGGTTTGGGAATAAAAAGATTCCCACGGTCACTTCGTTCCCTCGGAATGACCGAAAATAGGAATAAAAAGATTCCCACGGTCGCTGCGCTCCCTCGGAATGACCGAAAATAGGAATAAAAAGATTCCCACGATCGCTGTCGCTCCCTCGGAATGACAAAGAGGAAAAGCGCTCCCTCGGAATGACCGGAGGAGGACTTTGTTCGCTGATGTTCCCTCGAAAGAGGGTCTATATAAGTAAAAATCCGTCGCAAGACGGTTCTATCAGGAGGTAAGCTGTGGAAAAAACTCCGTTTGCCGTAGAGCCCACCCAGGAGGCCTACGACGAAAACCAGATCCAGGTCCTCGAAGGACTGGAAGCCGTCCGGAAGAGACCGGGTATGTACATCGGTTCCACCGGAGCCAAGGGCCTGCACCATCTTGTCTATGAGATCGTCGATAACGCCATCGACGAGGCGCTGGCCGGTTACTGCACCGACATCGAAGTCGAGCTCAAGAAAGGAAACCTGGTCGAAGTCCGCGACAACGGTCGTGGCATCCCTGTCGGCATTCAGCCGAAACTGGGGATCCCGGCGGTGACGGTGGTCTTTACCGTCCTTCACGCCGGCGGTAAGTTCGGCGGATCCGGCTATAAGGTCTCCGGCGGTCTGCACGGCGTCGGCGCTTCCGTCGTCAACGCCCTGTCCGAATGGCTCGTCGTCGAAGTCAAGGACGGCGAACATATCTATCGCCAGAAATTCAATCGGGGCATCCCGGACGGCGACTTGACCATTGTCGGTGACACCACCGAAAAGGGCACCACCGTTCTTTGGAAGGCGGACGACCAGATTTTCGAGACGCTGGAATACGACTATGACATCCTTTGCAACCGGCTTCGGGAGCAGGCGTTCCTCAACGCCGGCGTCAAGATCATCTTCTCTGACAGCCGGGACGACGAGAACCCCCGCACCGAGACCCTTCACTACGAAGGCGGCGTCAAGAGCTTCGTGGAGTACATCCATAAGAAAAAAGGTCTCGAGGTCGTTCACCCGGAAGTCCTTTACTTCAATGCCCGGAACGGCGATTCCACCGTGGAAGTCGCCATGCAGTATAACGACAGCTACAACGAGCTGCTTTTGAGCTTCGCCAACAACATCCACACCGTCGATGGCGGTATGCACGAGACCGGCTTCAAAAACGCCCTGACCCGTGTTTTCAACGACTACGGACGGGAGCACAA
This sequence comes from uncultured Clostridia bacterium, assembly GCA_937906945.1. GTDB lineage: Bacteria > Bacillota > Clostridia > Oscillospirales > Ruminococcaceae > UMGS1668. The sequence goes on from CALCUE010000010.1 coordinate 7,409, forward strand.
GATCCTCAAGGACGGCGACAAGAACCTTTCCGGCGAGGACGTGCGGGAAGGTTTGACGGCGGTCGTTTCCGTCAAGCTCACCAACGCGGAGTTCGAGGGACAGACCAAAACGAAGCTCGGCAACACCGAGATGCGCACCATGGTGGACGCCATGCTCTACGAAAAACTCAAGACCTATTTTGAGGAGAACCCCGCCGTCGCCAAGGCGATTTTTGAAAAGTCGTTGGGCGCCGCGAGAGCGAGAGAAGCCGCCCGCCGTGCTCGTGAAACCGCAAGACGGAAATCGGTGCTCGAAAGCGCGTCCCTTCCGGGTAAACTGGCCGACTGTTCCGACCGGGACAACGTCAAGACCGAAATTTACATCGTCGAGGGCGATTCCGCAGGCGGCTCCGCCAAAATGGGCCGTGACCGGACCTTCCAGGCGATCCTTCCTCTTTGGGGCAAGATGCTCAACGTCGAAAAAGCCCGGGTCGATAAAATTTATAACAACGACAAGCTGACGCCGGTGGTGCTCGCGCTGGGCTGCGGAATCGGCGACGAACTGGATATCACGAAGCTCCGCTACGGCAAAGTCATCATCATGGCCGATGCCGATGTCGATGGCTCCCATATCCGCACCCTTCTGCTCACCTTCTTCTTCCGCTATATGCGGCCGCTGGTGGAGGAGGGACATATCTATATCGCCCAGCCGCCTCTTTATAAAATTCTTCGGGGCAAAAAGGTCCGCTACGCCTATTCCGATAAGGAACGGGACGACCTTATTGCCGAGATGAGCGAAAACGGCGCTCAGAAATGCGACGTCCAGCGCTATAAAGGTCTTGGTGAGATGGACCCCGAACAGCTTTGGGAGACCACCATGGATCCGGAGCGCCGCATCATGCTCAAAGTGACGCTCGAGGACGCCGCCGCCGCTGACGAGGTCTTTACGATCCTTATGGGCGACAAAGTCGAGCCGCGCCGTGACTTTATCGAAACGAACGCCAAGTACGTTCAAAACCTTGACGTATAAAACGGAGGAAATAATACTATGGGTTTATTCAGCAGAAAATCGAAGGAACCGAAAGAGATCGTTCGCATTGACGTAGCCGACAACGGCGAGGCCAAATATTGCCTCACCCACCGCTTCACCCTCGAAAACTACCGGGAATATAACCTGGCGGTTTCCGCGCCGGCTATCGAGCGGGACAAAAAGGTCAAACGGATCCTCGGCCTTGTGATGGGCGTTATCGCCCTTGGCGGTCTTGTTCTCGGCGTCATCAATTTCATCCAGAAAGATATGGAGCTTATCGAGAAACACGGTATTCTGAGCCTTTTCAACTACGGCTCCTCCATGCTCCATTTCGCCATTTTCCTGATGGCGGGCTTTTTGTGCTACCACCTTCTGACCTTCTATAACAAATTCGACAAGCGCCTTGAAAAGGCCACCGCCGAGTATTATAACAGCACCAAATACCTCAAAAACGACCTGACGCTGGCGGTTTACGAGACCGGCGTGCTCGAAAAAGCCATCGTCCGGGACGAGTTTTTCCAGTGGGAGCAGTTTGAGCGCTGCTGGGAGACGGAAAACATCGTCTATCTGCAGTTCACCCTCGCGAACCAGCTTTTCGTCTCGAAAGAGGCTCTGGCGGCAAACGGCATTGACAAGGACGAGTTCATGACCTTCTGCAGCGAACACATTGAGGAGGCAAGACGCCTTGCCGCCGAACGTGCCGAAGCGGAGGAAGCCGAGGAGGAAGCTGAGGAGGCCGAGTTCGAGGAAAACGAGCGCAAGATCAAAGAGCTGGAAGAAGAGGAAGAGTAAAAGGGAATTTACCCTATCTTGGCCCCCTTGTCAAAGAGCAAAGCCTGCGAGCGCCGCCTGTGGCGGATGCAGCGAGCAGGGTTTGGCGCCGCGGTCGAAAAACGCGAGGAAGAGTGCGAAGCACCCGATGCGTTTTTCGGGTACCGCAAGAGTTTGCTGTCACCGAAGGTGACTGGGAGATTTACCCTATCTTGGCCCCCTTGTCAAAGGGGGCAGTCACCGAAGGTGACTGGGGAATTTACCCTATCTTGGCCCCCTTGTCAAAGGGGGCTGTCACCGAAGGTGACTGGGGGATTCTATTATGAATTTCAGACATAATCCGAAATTAACGGACCGGGCAAAAGAATTACGGAAAAATATGACGGAAGAAGAAAAAAAGCTTTGGTACCGTTTTTTAAGGGACTACCCGATCCGTTTTTTAAGGCAAAAAGTTGTTGACGATTTTATTGTTGACTTTTACTGTCGAAAAGCGAATCTTGTTATAGAATTAGATGGTTCACAGCATTACAATCACGAAGGTTTGGAATCTGACCGAAACCGGACAGAATTATTACAAAAGAGAGGTTTAACGGTCATTCATATTCCAAATACGGAAATACAAAACAATTTTGAGGGAATATGTTCCTATATTGATGAAAGAGTAAAAACCGTTTTGCGGGATATTTCTTAGTTATAATTTATTAGGAAAGGGAATCCCCCAGTCTTTTTGGGCCAAAGGCCCAAAAATCCAGCCCCCTTTGACAAGGGGGCCAAGAAGCTGATTTACGTAATTTAATGAACGGAGGAAACCGTTTTGGACGAAAACGAAATTTACAAGGACGGCGAGTTTGCCGAAATGGATCTGACGGACGATCTGCCCCAATCCAAGCTCATCGAGGTCGATATCGAGCGGGAAATGAAAAAATCCTTCCTGGATTATTCCATGTCCGTTATCGTGTCCCGCGCGCTGCCGGACGTTCGTGACGGACTGAAGCCCGTCCACCGCCGGATCCTTTACACCATGTATGAAAACGGGCTGGAACCGACCAAGCCCTACCGCAAATGCGCCGACACCGTCGGCAACGTGCTGGGTAAATATCACCCCCACGGCGACGCTTCGGTCTATGACGCCATGGTCCGTCTGGCGCAGGATTTCTCCATGAGAGCGCCTTTGGTTGATGGTCACGGAAACTTCGGTTCCATCGACGGCGACCCGCCGGCCGCCTACCGTTACACCGAAAGCCGCATGAGCCGAATGTCCCTTAAAATGCTGACGGACATCGACAAAGAGACCGTCGATTTCATGCCGAACTATGACGACCGCCTCAAAGAGCCGGTAGTCCTGCCGTCCCGGTATCCGAACCTTCTGGTCAACGGTTCCGTCGGTATCGCCGTCGGTATGGCGACCAACATTCCGCCCCACAACCTTCGGGAGACCACCGAGGCGGTCTGCTGCCTCATCGACAACCCCGACGCCACGCTGGAACAGCTGATGGAGCACATCCAGGGACCGGATTTCCCCACCGGCGGCATCATCATGGGACGATCTGCCATTCGTGCCGCTTACGCCACCGGACGGGCGAAGATCACCCTTCGTTCCCGCACCGAAATTCAGGAGTGGAAAAACGACCGCTTCCGCATCGTTGTCACCGAGATCCCCTACATGGTCAACAAAGCCCGGCTTATTGAAAGCATCGCCGACCTTGTGAAAGAAAAACGGATCGAGGGAATTTCGGACCTTCGGGATGAATCGGACCGCAGCGGTCTTCGGATCGTTATCGAGCTCAAGCGCGAAGCCAACCCCCAGATCGTTCTGAACCAGCTTTTCTCCTATACTCAGCTGCAGGACACCGTCGGCGTCATCATGCTCGCTTTGGTGAACGGACAGCCGAAGGTGCTCACCCTCAAAGAGATGCTCCAGTGCTACATTGACTTCCAGCGGGAAGTCATCGTGCGGCGCACCCGCTTTGACCTTAACAAGGCCAAAGAGCGGGCCCATATCCTCGAAGGACTCAAAATCGCCCAGGACAACATCGACGAAGTCATCCACATCATCCGCACCGGTCGGGACGACAACGAGAACCGTCCCCGCCTGATGGAGCGCTTCGGTCTCGATGAAGCGCAGGCCAACGCCATTCTCGCCATGCGTCTCGGAAAACTTTCTTCCCTCGACCGGGAGAAACTGGAAAACGAATTGAACGAACTGCATAAGAAGATGGCCGAACTGGAAGCCATCCTCGGCGACATTCATCTGGTGGACGGCATCATCAAGACCGAACTTCGGGAGATCAGCGACAAATTCGGCGACGAGCGTCGCACCGCCATCGAGACCATCGGCGGCGAAATGGATATCGAGGACCTTATTCCCGTGGAAGACCGGGTCATCACCCTCACCCACTTCGGCTACGTCAAGAGCCAGGCCGTTGACGCCTATAAAGCGCAGAAACGTGGCGGCAAGGGCATCAAAGGCATGAACCAGAGGGACGAGGACTTCGCGGAACAGCTTTTTGTCTCCTCCACCCACAATTTCATCTACTTCTTTACCGACCTCGGCAAAGTGTATAAGATCAAAGGCTACGAAATTCCGGAGAGCCAGCGCACCGCGCGAGGCACCAACATCGTCAACCTCCTGCCTCTTTCCCAGGATGAGAAAGTCACCGCCGTCATCGGCGGCGAAAGCTCCATCGACATGGAGAACGCCTATCTCGTCATGGTCACGAAAAACGGCGTCATCAAGCGCACGAAGCTTTCCGCTTACCAGAACGTCCGCAAGAGCGGGCTTTTCGCCATCAACCTCGACGAGGGCGACGAGCTTCGCTGGGTGCGCCTGACCGGTGGCGAGGACGAACTGATCGTTGCCACGAAAAACGGCATGAGCATCCGCTTTAACGAGAACGACGCCCGGGAGATCGGACGGACCGCCCGTGGCGTTAAAGCCATCGAGCTTGCCGAAGGCGACGAAGTCATCGGCATGGAGATCGTCACCGCCGGCATGAAACTGCTGACGGTCAGCGAATCCGGCCAGGGACGCCGCACCGAGTTCGACGATTACCGGATCCAGAACCGTGGCGGCAAGGGCATCCAGAACTATAAGAACGGCGCCGTTGCCGGCATCAAAGCCGTTTTGGACGACGACGACGTCATCCTCATCAGCTCCGACGGCATTATCATCCGGATGAACGTCGGCGAGATCAACGTGCAGTCCCGGTACGCCGGCGGCGTTCGGGTCATGCGGATCCCGGAGGACAGCCGGGTGGTGACTTTGGCGGTCGCGCCGAGAAGCGACGGCGAGGAAGGTTCCGAAGAGGGGACTTCCGGGGAAGCCGAAGGCACCGAGACCGAAACGACGGTTGAGGAATAATTCTTAATAAGGAATAAAAAAAGCCCTGCGCAAGCAGGGCTTTTTTGGTGGGAAAACCATTCTTGGCCCCCTTGTTAAAGAGCAAAGCCTGCGAGCGCCGCCAGTGGCGGATTCAGCGAGCAGGGTTTGGCGCCGCGGTCGAAAAACGCGAGGAAAAGTGCGAAGCACCCGACGCGTTTTTCGGATACCGCAAGAGTTTGCTGTCTTTTTTGCCTCTGGCAAAAAAGACTGGGGGATTCCTTCTATAGAATCCCCTCGCCACTTCGTGGCCCTCGTCTCGCCTGCGGGCTCGGTCACGGCGCGGCTCTGACCGTCCACCGGACGCTCATTCACTACCGCGCCGAGCGCTTCGCGCTTCCTTTAACAAGGGGCGTAAGACGGATTATTTTTCCTTCTGCAAAAGCTCCTCGAGCTCTTTTTCCATGCGCTCGTTTTCGACGCGCAGGCGGCAAAGCTCCTGGGCGACCGGGTCGGGGATGTGGATATGGTCCAGTTCCTCCAGTTTTTTGCCGTTGAGGCGGACGATTCGGGCCGGAACGCCGACGGCGGTGGCTCCGGCGGGAATTTCGCTCAAAACGACGGCGTTGGCGGCGATTTTGGCGCCGTCGCCGACGGTGAACGGTCCCAAGACCTTGGCGCCGCAGCCGACGGTCACGTTGTTCCCGAGGGTGGGGTGGCGCTTGCCGGTGTGTTTACCGGTGCCGCCGAGGGTGACGCCCTGATAGATGGTGCAGCCGTCGCCGACAATGGCGGTTTCGCCGATGACAACGCCGGCGCCGTGGTCGATCAGGATCCCTTCGCCGAGAACGGCGGCGGGATGGATCTCGATGCCGGTGGCATGGCGGGCCATCTGGGAAAGAGCCCGCCCAAGAAAGTGACAGCCGTGGTGCCAGAGCCAGAAGGCGATCCGATGCCAGAAAAGAGCGTGGACACTGGGATAGAGAAGAAAAATGGCCAGAGAGCCCGGCGCCGCCGGGTCGCGGTCCTTGACCGCCTTGATGTCGGCTTTGATATGACGAAACATGGGATAGACCTCCTTTTTTAGGAGAAAAAATAAAAGCCTCCGTCACAGCTAGGCTGTGACGGAGGCGGTTTTCATAAAAGGAAAATCGCGGTTCCACTCCGCTTTATCACTCGAAGGGTTCAATAAAACCCCGACTCTTTAACGGCGGTCAGCCGCGGTCCGATACTGCCGGTGCTCAAAAAAAACACCGGGTTCCCGTTCCGTGCTCGTCGGGTGCATTTCGCCGTGCTCAAACCAAAAGGCTCGCAGCAATTGCCTTTCTCTCTGGTGCTTGAGGGGTTCGGTTACTTCTCCCAGTCATGGCATTTCGTTTATGGAAAAACTATACCACAATCTTTTTCAAATTGCAAGATTTATTCTCGATTTAAATGCTGATAATGACGGTGGCGGCGCTGTTTTCTGTATTTATGGAGGTTATAGGTGCGGATCACGAGGACCGCTAAAAGAAGAAAGACGAAAATTCCGAGCGGGATCACGAGGAAGAGCCACCAACGGAATTCCTTCTTTTCCTCGATGGGATCGGGCTCCTCTTCCCCGGAAGAAGCGCCGGCTTTTACTATATGATATTCCGGCGAGAGGGAAAAGGACTCCGTCTCCATGGCGTCGGAATCGCAGTTGAAGGTCACCTCGACGGCGAGCTTCGATACCTCCGAAAGGTCGCAGGAACCGGTAAGGTTCGTTTTGCAGGAGACGTTGGAGGCGTTGAGCCCGTCGGTCATCAAAAGGGTGACGGCGGCCATGGGGTGAACGGTCAGCGTGCCGTAAAGGGCGTCGCCGTCATAGAGGGTGACGTCTTTTTTGGGGACGGTGACGGGGATCTCGACGGGATAGAAGTTTTCGAAACAGTAGTCGAGAAGCTTGATGGAATCTTTGTATTTGGCGTACTTGTTGGTGCTTTTGAGGACCACGCAGATAAGGCGCATAGCGCCGTTGTCGGCGGCGGTGACGGCGGTGTGTTTGGCTTCGTCCGTCCAGCCCAGTTTACCGCCGATGGCGTAATCATAGCCGAAAACCTCGTTATATTCGCTGCCGACGATCATGCTGTGGTGGGTGCCGAAGTGACGCTCGGTATTTTTGTTGGTGGCGGGAATGGTCCACTCAAGAGCGTCGAAATAGGTCATAAAGCCGGGAACGGTCATGGCGTATTTGGTGATGAGGGCCATATCCCGGGCGGTGGTGTAATGGTTCGGGTCCGGCATTCCGCAGACGTTGGTGAAGTGGCTGTTTTTGCAGCCGAGCTCGGAGAGCTTTTCGTTCATCTTCCGGACGAAATCGGTCTGGCTCTGGCAGACGGCGTCGGCAAGACCCATGGCGCAGTCGTTGGCCGATTCCACCATCGCGCCGTAAAGAAGGTCCTTTACTTTGCAGGTCTCGCCTTCGGTAAAGGCAAGGTGGGTGCTTCCGTAGTCGTAGGAGGCGGCTTCGGCGGAGAAGGTATAGTTGGCCTCGGGGTCGAGCGCTTCCAGCGCCAGAGCGCAGGTCAGGATCTTCGTGATGCTGGCCGGTTCCATCCGCTTGTCGGCGGCACCGCCGACCAGAAGCTGACCGGTTTCGGCGTCCATGACGCACCAGGCTTCGGAGATGATCTCCGAAGGCTTTTCCAGAGCGAAACAGGGAAAAGCGAGAGAAAGAAGAAAAAGGGCCGCAAGGCCAAGGGAAAGGATCTTTTTGAGCATGGCGGGTTCCTTTCTGTGAAATAAAATGGAAAAGCGTCCGCCGTTTTCCGGCGGCTTCCTAACAATAGTATAACATAAACCGGAAACCGTGGCAAAGGGTTTGGAATATTTTTTACGAAAACGGAAAAAATAGAAAAAAACAAAGGAGATGTTTTTAGCATGAATGAAATCACCTGGGTCGATCGGATCGCTCTGCTTCTGGTCATCGTCGGGGCGCTCAACTGGGGCCTCATCGGTCTTTTCCAGTTTGACCTTGTGGCGTGGCTGTTCGGCGCCGGTTCTCTTCTGAGTCGGGTCGTCTATACGTTAGTCGGCGTCGGCGGGATCTGGAGCTTTTCGCTTCTGTTCCGTGGCGAAGCGGCTTCGCCGCGACCGGAACTGGATTAAAAAACAAAAAGGCGGTGCCTTGCGGCACCGCCTTTCTTTTTTGTTTATTGCGGCCGGGTGGGCTGCTGTTGTTCCTGCGGTTTCGGACGGGGCGTTTTGGTCACCTGCCGATAGAGGAACTGGTCATGCTGAGCGATTAGCTTGACGCGGCCTTCCTTGGCGTAATTGGAAGCGCCGCTCTGGCGATAGACGCTTTTCATGCCGCTTTTCATCACGAGGATGACGATCCCGGCGATGACAAGGCCGATGATCAGCGAAAAACCGATCATCGAGACCCAGTTGATCTGTTTCGCGGGCGCTTCGGTGGCAAGGGCGAAGGTGGGGATCGCCATAGTCAAAAGGAGCAGCACAGCGAAAAACAGGGCGCAAAGTTTCTTTTTCATGGTTTTCCCTCCTTAAAGCAGATTGGCCAGAAGCTGGATGAGGAACACACCGGCGGAAATTCCGCCGAAAAGTCCGAGGAACCAGCGGGTGACGGCGCCTTTGTCGATGGGAAGGTCGCCGACGAATTTGCCGGTCTGGCCGTTCATGGCGAAGGTGTATTTTTCTCCGTTCCAGCTCGTCGTCAGCATCCACACCGGGTAGAGGGCGTATTTCGCCGTACCGTGTTTGAGCTCGATGCTTCCGTTTTCCTTCTGGTAGCCGGAATAGCCCAGAACGGTGGCGGCAAAGGCGCTTTCGGTGGTGGACTGGATGCGCTCGTTGGCGCGTCCGACGCTCTCTTCCGAGGTGACGTCGTACTTATCGGCAAAATAGCCGGCGAGATAGGCGGTCTGGAAATCGACGGCCTCCGACGGGTCGAAGGGTTCGATGGATTCCATCAGCTGATCGTCCATTTTGGTGGAACCGTCCACCGGCACGTTGGCGAAGGAAAGATCGCCCTCCCGGAAGACGGAATAGTAATTGATTTCGCGGTAGTTATAATCCTGGTCGGCGTAGGTGCGCACCTTGGTGGCTTTATAGTGCATGGCGCCGTGTACGTCGGCGTCGAAAAGCCAGAAGGGGACATAAACGCCTTTGATCTCGTCGATGTGGTTCTGGTCGGAAAAGACCTTCGGCAGGAAGGGTTTGCCTTTGAGGTGGTTCATAAGGCTTTCTTTGGCGGCCTTTTTGTCCAGTTTGAACGGGATGACAAGGTCCGGTTTGAGGTCGCCCTTGAACTGGCCCATCATAACGATGGGGTTGCCGCAATAGGGGCAGGAGGTCGCCGCGGTGCTCGCGTCGCCGACGATCTCGCCGCCGCAGGATTTGCAGACATAGACCCGCATGCCCTCAGTCTCGCCGGGCTGCCATTCGCTTCCGGCCTCGGTCTCCCAGTCCATTTTGTCCTCGGAACCGGCGTTGAGGCTTTCGTCATAGGCCGCCAGCGTTTCCATCTCAAATTCCGTATCGCAATACGGGCATTTCATTTTTTGCAGAGTGCTGTCGAAGGCGATGGCGCCGCCGCAGCACGGGCATTTATATTCCTGGATCGCCAAAATCTGTCACGCTCCTTTGAAACGATGGGACGGCGCGAAGCGCCGTCCCATCGGATGGTTTTTACTTATTTGACGTCGTTCTCGTCAAAGGGGTCGCCGCATTCGGGGCAGAATTTCGGCGGGTGAGCCGGATCTTCCGGTTCCCAACCGCATTTGTCGCATTTATAGAGGAGGGCGCCGGCCGGTTTTTTGGCGCCGCAGTTGGCACAGAATTTGCCTTTGTTGACCGCGCCGCAGGCACAGGTCCAACCGTCGGCGGACGGTTTGGCCGCGCCGCATTCGACGCAGAACTTGCCGGTGTTGACCTTGCCGCAGGCACAGGTCCAGGTATCGGCGGCAGGAGCGGGAGCGGGAGCGGCCTGCTGAGCCTGCTGCTGACCCATGGCGAAGAGGTTCTGGGCGTTCATGCCGCCGGCGTTCATGGCCATTCCCATGCCGATGAAGCCGTTCATGGCACCGCCTTCGTTGGCGGCGGCGGCTTTCATGGCGTCAGCCTGAGCGCCGACAAGGGTGGCGCCGGCCATGGTCGGATCTTTAAGAGCGGCGGTGCGCTGAAGGGTCTTGATCATCTCAGCGTCTTCGTCCGGCAGCGTGACGGAGCCGAGAGCGACGGAGACGACTTTGAGGCCGCGAAGCTCGCCCCATTTGGTGGAGAGGGCGTTATTCATGGCGTTTTCAAGGTCGGTGTTGTGAGCGATGATCTGGTTCGGACGAAGTTCGAGCTCGGACAGCTGGGCGAAAGCCGGCTGAAGGGCGCTGATGAACTCGGTCTTGAGTTGGCCGTCGAGCTCGTCACGGGTATATTCGTTGACGACGTTGGCGCAGACGTTGGTATAGAAAAGAAGCGGGTCGGCGATCTTGTAGGAATAGACACCGGAGCAGCGGAGGGAAACATCGACGTCGAGGCCGATCTTGTTATCCACGACACGGAACGGGATGGGGTTCGGAGTGCCGAACTTGTTGTCGATGAGCTCTTTGGTGTTGATGTAATAGACTCTCTGGTCTTTACCGGTATCGCCGCCATAGGTGAACCGTTTGCCGATGGCCTTGAAGGTGTCCAGAATGCTCTGGCCGAGGCTGCCGGCGAAGATGGACGGCTCGGTGGAGGTATCGTAAGTGAACTGACCGGGTTCGGCGCAGACTTCGACGATCTTGCCCTGCTCGACGATCAGCATGCACTGGCCGTCGGCGACAGCGATTCCGGAGCCGTTGGAGATGATGTTATCCTCTCCTTTGGTGTTGGAGCTGCGGCCGGAGACCCGTTTCTGGCCTTTTTTGACCATGACGTTTTTATCCATGGCGTCGCAGTAGAAAAACTCTTTCCACTGATCAGCGAGCACGCCGCCGATAGCACCGATTCCTGCTTGAATAAGTCCCATAATCTTTTTCCCCTTTACAATTAGTATTGATTGGCAACAAAAATTCTTTTACAGAATTCCAACTCTATTATACATAGTTCTTTTTCGTTTGTCACTATGAAATTTTGCCTTTTTCCCGATTTTTCTCAAAAAAACGGCGTGTGGACGGCCTTTTTCCGGGGAAGGAGAGGAAAAGCTCCGCGGTTTCCGCCGAAATTCGTTGACAACCGGTTGGAATTTGTATTATATTATTAAATAGATAGCTATACGATTTCCTGACAGAAAGGAGGCGAACGCCGTTTTGAAAAAGAAGATCCTGCTTTTCCTCGCGGTTCTGGCGCTGATGGTGGCCTTTTCCGGCTGCGGCACCTTTGAGGTCGATACCGAGGCGCTGATGACGCCGCCGAGCCTTACCGAGGAACAAACAAGGCTCAATTCCGCTTTGGTCCGGGTCATCGGGGAGAATTTCCGCCTGCAGTATCCCAACGGCGACGGTTCCAGTTCGGCGTTCATGTTCTCCGATCTGGATGGCGACGGGTCGGAGGAAGCGCTGGCTTTCTATACCCTCGACAACGAAAACACCCGCATCAATATTCTGCGGAAAAAGGAGGACGACTGGGTCTCCACCTATGAGGCCGCCGGTTTCTCCGGCGACATCCAGAACGTCCGCTTCATGGAAGCCGGCAAAGAACGGCTTCTGGTCGTACAATGGAACCAGGAAGCCGGGGTTTACCGCTTTAAGGACGACCGGCTCGAAACGCTCTATTCCTCCCTTTGCGACGGCATCCTCACGGCGGACCTTTCCGGCGATGGAACCGGGGATCTGCTCATTTTCAGCAACGCCTATTCCGGAAGGGCCGGCGTGCGGCTTATTTATCAGGAAAAAGGCGAAATTTTCGTCACCGAGATGGTGGACGTCAACGCCCAGTACGGCACCATTTATTCCACCGTCTGCGGTCCTCTGGGGGACGGAAGGATCGGCTATTTCATTGACTCGAACCCCTATCAGAACCTCTATCTGACCGAGATCCTCACGTTGGAAAACGGAAAGCTCTGCCGGTTTACGCTGGCCGACTTTATTCCCTACGTGCCGGAAGAGACCGAGGAGAAGGAAAGCGGCGTCACCATCGTCACCCATTATGGTCCGAGAGGGATCTACGCCCGCAACACCGCCGCCTTCTGCGCCGATGTCAACGGCGACGGCGTCATCGAAATGCCGCTGGAAATGAGGGAGGACCCGGCGACCCAGGAGAACACCGATTATTTCTATCTGCAATATATCCGCTATGACGGAACGGAAACCGAACCGGTCTGGACCGGCTTTTTCGAGGATACCGAGGCCTTTGGCTTCGCTTTTCCGGAGGAATGGACCGAAAACGTCGAAATTTCCCGGGACGGCGGTACGAAAGAGTATCGTTTCACCGAAAAGGAGAGCGGCGCGGAGGTTTTGCGCCTTAAAATCACGACGCCGAGCGATTTTCAGGATCATTTTGAGGAGGGCTACATGCTGGCCGGGCAGAGCGAGACCCGGGCCATCGCCGTCCTTCCTCTGGCCGATCCCGAAAGTCCGTGGTATCTGGAACCTTTCACCGTCAAAGAGCGGTTTTCCTTTATAAAACACTGAGGAAGGAGAGAAAAACCATGAAAAAACTTCTTGTATGCGAAGACGAAGAGGCCATCCGTGAGTTTGAGGTCATGGCGCTGCGCCGGGCCGGTTATGAAGTGGTGGACGCCGCCTGCGGCGAAGACGCCATTCGCTATTTTGAGGAGGCCCCCAATGATTTCAGCGTGATCCTTCTGGATATCATGATGCCCGGCATCGACGGCTTCACCGTCTGCAAGCATATCCGGCAGCAGAACAGCCGGGTGGGGATCATTATGCTCTCCGCCAAAACGCAGGAGATGGATAAAGTCACCGGACTTACCCTCGGGGCGGACGATTACGTCACGAAGCCCTTTTCTCCCAGCGAGCTGACCGCCCGGGTGGACGCCATCTGCCGCCGTCTTTCTTTGGCTTCGGAGGAACCGGCCCACAACGACGTGGTCACCTCCGGGCCTTTCGTGCTCAATCTTCTGAGCCGGACGCTCACCAAAAACGGCGAGTTCATCGACCTTACCCAGGTGGAATTTCAGCTGATGGAATTCTTCCTTTCCCACGCGGAGACCGCTTTGGAGCGCAAACAGATCCTGGTGCGTATCTGGGGCGAAAGCTATAACGGCGACGACAAGATCGTCGATGTCAATATTCGCCGTCTTCGCATGAAGATCGAGGACGAACCCTCGAACCCCGCCCATCTCCAGACCGTCTGGGGTTACGGCTATAAGTGGATGCCGTAAAAAAATTTTATGGGAGCTCTGCGAGCCCCTCATCCGTCAGCCTGCGGCTGACACCTTTCCCCAAGGGGGAAGGCTGAAAAAGGTTCAAAGAAAGGAGGTCGTTTTATGGCTGTCAAAAAGATCACCCGACGCTGGATCGTCAACAGTCTCGGCGTTATTCTCGTGATCCTCATCGCCCTCGAGGTCGTCATTGCCGTGTCGATCAAAAACTATTATTACGACAACGTCGAGCGGATCGTCATGGCGCAGTCCGAAACGATCTCCGGGCTTCTTTCCAAATATTCCGCCGAAAATTCCGGCGATTACGAGGCCTATTTCCGCGGTCTTGTGGCCTCGTTCAACAAAAAGAACCGGATGGAGCTGATGATCCTTGACCGGAAAGAGAGCGTCGTCATCACGTCCAGCGGCTTTCTGCCCGAGCGGGAGACGCTGACGCCGGATTGCGCCGAGGCCATCGGTACCGAGGCCGTTTCCGCCCGTTATACCGGCAAAGCCGGCGGGGAAAAGGTCTTTTCCATCACCGTCATCCCCGACGGCAGCACCGAGGGGTTTTACGCCTTCCGTTTGGTGACCTCGTTGCGGCGTATTGACACCCAGATCTTCCTCATCATCGCCCTGACGGGTCTTATCTGCGTCGCCATCATCTTTTTCGTCATCGTTTCCGGTTCCTATTTCATCAATTCCATCGTCATCCCCGTCGGACAGATCGGCGACGCCGCCCGGAAGATCGCCGAAGGCGATTTTAAGACCCGTCTCGAAAAGAAGACCGACGACGAGATCGGCGAGCTTTGCGAGACCATCAACGACATGGCCGAGGAACTGGGCGAGACGGAACGGATGAAAAACGAGTTCATTTCCTCCGTTTCCCACGAGCTTCGGACGCCTTTGACCGCTATTAAAGGCTGGGCGGAGACCATCGCCTATCCCTCCGCCGACGGTACCACCGATCCGGAAACCCTCAAAAAAGGGATGGGCGTCATCGTCAGCGAGACGGACCGCCTTTCCGTCATGGTGGAGGAGCTTTTGGACTTTTCCCGTCTGCAAAGCGGGCGCATGATCCTCCAACCGATCAAACTGGATATCATCGCCGAAGTTTCCGAAGTGGTGCTGACCTTCGAACAGCGGGCGATCCGGGAACAGAAAGCGCTTGTCTATGAGGAGAGCGACGACATCATCCTCGTCACCGGCGACAAAAACCGCCTCCACCAGGTGTTCGTCAACATTCTTGATAACGCCATCAAATACAGCGACGCCGGCGGTTCCGTTACCGTTTGCACCGAACGGACCGGCGACGGCTTCGTGGATATTTCCATCGCCGATACCGGCATCGGGATTCCGGCCGACCAGCTTGACAAGGTCAAGACGAAATTCTTTAAAGGCAACGCCACCCGCCGGGGTTCCGGCATCGGTCTTGCCGTCGCCGACGAGATCGTGCGGATGCACGGCGGCGAACTTCTGCTGGACAGCGTGGAAGGGAAAGGGACCACCGTCACCATCCGGCTTCCGATGGATGAAAAGTAAACAAAGGAGAACGATATGACAGAGAACGAAAAAAAGAGTTGCGCCTGCGATAAAAAAACCTCCATCGGCGGACAGGCGCTGATCGAGGGCATTATGATGAAAGGCCCGGAAAAAAGCGCCATGGCCGTCCGTCAGCCGAATGGGGAGATCAAGCTCACCGAATGGAAAACCAAACAGCCATCCGGTCTTGGAAAAATTCCTTTTGTCCGTGGCATTTTCAACTTTATTGACACCCTTTTGCAGGGGTACCAATGCCTCATGAATTCGGCGGAGATCGCCGGACAGGAGGAGGAACCGGATAAACTGGAGCTTTGGATGGAGAAGCATTTCGGCAAAGCCGCCGGCAAGCTGTTCGGGCTTGTGGTGACGGTGCTGGCCGTTGTCCTCTGCGTCGGACTTTTCATCCTCGTTCCGTCCTTCCTGACCAGTCTTCTTTCCAAACACATCACCAATCAGGCGGCGCTGTCCCTCATCGAGGGCCTCATCAAAATGGGAATTTTCCTCGCCTATATCATCGGCGTTTCCAATCTGGAGGACATCCGCCGGACATTCATGTACCACGGCGCCGAGCACAAGACCATTTTCTGCTATGAGCACGGCGAGGAACTCACTGTGGAGAACGTGCGCAAACAGATCCGCTTCCACCCCCGCTGTGGAACGAGCTTTCTGCTCATCGTCATCGTCATCAGCATCCTCATTTCCTCGCTGATCACGTGGGAAAGCGTTTTCGTGCGTGCCTTGATGAAAATTCTTCTTCTACCGGTGACCGTCGGCATTTCCTATGAGCTCATCAAGTTTGCCGGACGGCACGACAACGCTTTTACCCGCATTATTTCCGCGCCGGGCCTCTGGCTTCAGCGCTTCACCACCAAGGAACCGGACGACAGCATGATCGAAGTGGCCATCGCCGCCTTCACGAAGGTGCTTCCGGAGGATCCGGACAAAGACCAATGGTAACCGTTCGGGAGGCCTTTTATGAGGCGGAGGAAAAACTGAAACAGGCCGGGATCGAGGACGAGGCTTTTGAGGTGACGGTGCTCATGGAGGACCTTTTGGGCCTTCCGGCGCAGCCACTTGTTTCCGCGCCGGAAACGGTGCTCACCGAGGAACAGAAAACGGTGCTCGACACGGCGATCGAAAAGCGGAGAAAGCATTATCCCCTTCAATATCTGGTGGGAAACTGGGAGTTTTACGGACGGCGTTTCGCCGTCGGCGAAGGCGTGCTCATTCCCCGGCAGGAGACGGAGCTTCTCTGCGAATGCGTGATCCGCTTTTTCAAAAAGCGGACGCCGCCGAAGCTCGTTGACCTTTGCTCCGGAACCGGATGCGTCGCCATCACGCTGGCGAAGGAGCTTCCCGGAAGCGACGTCACCGCCGTGGAACTCTATGACGGCGCCGTTTCGTTCTTAAAAAAGAACAGCGAAGCCTATGGGAACTGCGTAAAAGTCGTAAAGGGCGACGCGTTGGAGCCGTTCGGGCTTTTTGACGGCGTGGTCTGCAACCCGCCTTACGTCTGTGAAACGGAGCGGGACGAACTGCAGGAGGAGCTTTCCTATGAGCCGGACACCTCCCTTTTCGGCGGTGCCGACGGGCTTTATTTTTATCGTAAGATCGCTAAAAACTGGTTCCCGAACCTGGTTTCCGGCGGTTTTCTCGCCTTCGAGATCGGCGACACGCAAGGTCGGGAGGTCGAAACGATCCTCAAGGAAAACGGCTACCTTGCCGTTTCCGTCTGGGAGGATTACGCCGGGCTCGACCGCATCGTCACCGGCATCAAACCATAAAAGAAAAGGCGTCTTCCGAAAGGAAGACGCCTTTTTGTCGGCTGTTATTCAAAAAAGTCCGCCGGAAGTTCCGGCGGACTTTTTTATTCGGTCAGTTCCCGATAGCGCTTTATAAATTTTCCTTTATTAAAAAGAAGGAAGGAAAAGTTTTCGCCGTCGGAGGTGGCAAAGGTCACGACGGGAAGAACGTTTTTCCAGGTGACGCTTTGAATGGTCTTTAGCGGCAGAACAAGGTTTCGGAAGCGGTTTTCCACCGTCAGTTTGTTGGTCTTATAAGTGACGGCTTTTTCGTCCAGATAAAGCATGCCACCAAGGATTCCGCCGCGGATAAGGCTGCAAAGGAACGCTGTTTTCATTTTTGCAGTTCCTTGAGGCAATGCTCGCAGATGGCCTTGCCCTTAAATTCCACGACGCCGTCGGCGCTTCCGCAGAAGATGCAGGCCGGTTCGTATTTTTTCAGCATAATGGTCGTGTCGTCCACATAGATTTCAAGGGCGTCCTTCTGGTCGATGCCCATGGTGCGGCGAAGCTCGATGGGAAGCACGATCCGTCCCAGTTCGTCCACTTTTCTTACAATTCCGGTCGATTTCATATCTATCAATCCCCTTTTTTTCTTGATATTTCCATTCTATACCAAAATTATCCAATAGTCAAGAAAAAATTTACAGAAATTTACAGAAAAAGCAAGACTTTTCCAGAAAAGAGGGAGAAAATGGGAATTTTTTTCTTGGCGGCGGTGGCCGTTTCGATGGCATTCGGCGCGTGGAACCAGTCGCTTTCGGCGGTTTCCACCGCGGCGGTCAGCGCTTCTTTCGAAGCGGTGACGCTGTCGCTGGAGCTTCTGGGGTCACTCTGTTTCTGGAGCGGGATGATGAAGGTGGCGGAGGACGCCGGCGTCGTCCGCCTTCTTTGTAAGGCGGTAAAGCCGGTCTTGGGTCTTTTGTTCCCGAAGCTTCGGTGTGAGGAAAAGGCGCTTGGCCTTCTTTCGATGAACGTCGGCGCGAATCTTCTGGGGTTGGGGAACGCGGCGACGCCCTTGGGCGTCGCCGCCATGAAGGAGCTTAAAAAGCTGTCGAAAAGCGGGGAGGCGGCTTCCGCCGAGATGGTGACTTTTGTGGTGATGAATACCGCCTCCCTTCAAATCCTTCCGACGACGGTGGCGACCCTGCGGGCTTCTTTCGGCGTCAAAGAACCGCTGGATATTCTTCCGGCGGTGTGGCTGGTGAGCGCCGGGGCGCTTTTTGTGGGACTTTTAGCGGCGAAAGGGCTCTTTCCCGGGAAAGAGCCGTGACAGAGATTTTGGTGCCGTTACTTTTGCTTTCGCTCGTTGCCTTCGCTCTTTGGAAAAAGGTGGACGTCTTCGGTTCCTTTCTTTCCGGAGCGAAGGACGGGCTTCAAAGCGCCGTTTCCGTTCTTCCGGCGCTCTGCTTTCTGATGACGGCTCTCGGGATGGTGAAAGCCTCCGGCGCGTTGGACGCTTTGACCCAATGGCTTGCGCCGCTTTGGGAGCGGGTCGGGTTTCCGCCGGAGGTAGCGCCGCTGGCGCTTTTGCGCCCTTTTTCCGGTTCCGGAGCGCTGGCCTATTACAAGGAACTTGGCGAAACGTTGCCGCCGGATTCCTTTGGGGAACGGGTGGCGGCGGTCCTAATGGGCGGCAGTGAGACGACGTTTTATACCCTGGCGGTCTATTACGGCGCTGTCGGGATCAAAAAAATCCGCAACACCCTTTGGGCGGCGCTTTTAGCGGATTTTGCCGCCGCGGTGCTGAGCGTTTTAGCCGTGCGGCTCTTTTTCGGATGAAAAAAGGGGAACGCGAAATTTTTCGCGTTCCCCGAAACTTTTTTTCTTTTTCGGTTTCTTTCGGCAAAAGGCCGTGGTACAATAGAATTTGTTACGGGTCGAGGTTGTCCTCAACGTTCTTGATGAGGCTGAAAAGGCTCGAGGCAAAAAGCGGATAGACCCGGGACAGGCTTTCGGTGGAGGCGGCCAGATTGTCGTTTTTGACGTTCCCTTCGCCTTCGACCCGACGGGCCCGGCTTTCGGAAGCCTTCATAAAGGCGTCGGCGCCTTCCAAAGCGCCGGCTTCCGGCGCTTTGAAAAGATTCATATTGTTTTTTGTGCCGAAACCGTATATAATTCTGAACATACGGTAAACGGCGCCCATCAGGTAGTTGGAGACCTGTTTCGTCAGTTCCTTACTGCCGCTTTTGGCCAGAAGGTCGAAAACGACGTTGAGGGAGTTGGCGATGAGTTTTTTGTTGAGAACAGGGAGCACGCCCAAAGAGGACAGGCTGTTCTCTTTTCCGGCGGCGTCCGGTTCGGGAATATCCTCGACGGCAAGGCTGAGCCCTTCCGGGTCGGCGGTGCGGCCGAGCAGATAGTCGGTGGAGACGTTATAATAGTTGGCGGCGCGGACCAGAAAATCCAATCCGCACTCTCGGATCCCTTTTTCATAGTGGGAAAGAAGGGCCTGCGAAACGCCGAGCGCGGCGGCGGCCTCCTTCTGGCTGATTTTCTTTTCTTTTCTTAAAAGGGAAAGGACCCTCGGGAAATCGGACGACATTTGACAAAATTCCACCTTTTCTGATACGGTTCGTATATTATAACCCATTTCATACCATTTGTAAAGTCTTTTGAGGAGGAAATTATGGTTACTTTTCACATTCATTTCATCCGGCACGGCATGGCCGAGGATCCGGAAAAGCGGCTTTGCCTCGGGGGAAAAACCGACCCGGCGCTGACGCCGGACGGCGTTCAGGAGCTGCGGGAGCTGATGGACGGCTACCAGTACCCCTTTGCCGAAAAGGTCTATGTGAGCCCGATGCTCCGCTGCACCCAGACCGCCGACCTTCTGTTCCCGGAGACCGAGACGGAAGTGATGGAGGAACTGCGGGAATGTGACCTCGGCGACTTTGACGGGAAATCCATGAAGGAGCTGGCTTCCGATCCGAAGTTCCTCGGTTGGGTGGAAGGGAAAAACCCGCCGCCCGGCGGCGAGGATTCCGAGACCTTCGGTCAGCGGATCGCCTGCGCCTTTGACGATATTCTGCACGATATGTCCGAAAATCACTTGCGGGAGACGGCGGTGGTCACCCACGGCACGGTCATCATGGGTCTTTTCGCCATGTGCGGCTATCCGCGGCAGGAGATGCGCTATTGGGCGGTGGACAGCGGGTGCGGCTATACCGTCCGGACCTCCGTTTCCATGTGGATGCACGACAACTGCTTTGAGATCGTCGCGGCGCAGCCCGGCGGCGTTTCCGAGGAGGATGAACCCACCGAGGAGGAGAGGGAATGGAACTTTATCGAATGATCAAAAAGGACGCGAAGCGGCTTTTGCGTTCGGTCTGGGGTCGGTCGTTGGCGGCGGGTCTTATTGTCACGGCGCTGGCGCTTTTGATCACGAGCGCCGAATCGGCCTTTTTGTTCGTCTTTTCGGACGGTGACTTTCTGGATCCCGAGGCGCTGGTCCTCAGCGCCACTTCGACGGAATCGCTGGTCATCACCGTTTCGGCGGCGGTTCTGACGGTGCTTTTGGTCCCGCAGGGACTTCGCGGCATGAAAAAACTCCATCTTTCATTCCTGGACGGGGAGGAAAAGGGGCTTTCGCCGCTTTTCGAGTCCTTTTCGCCCTTTTGGTGTTTCTTGGACACTTCGGCGTTCTGGTGCCTGCTTTTTGCCCGGACTCTTTTGGGCTTTATCGTCGCCATGACGCCGGGAACGGCCCTTCTCTGGTTCATCGGGACCTATATGCCGAAAACGAGCCGGACGCTTCAGCTTCTGGAGATCGGCGCCTGCCTGCTTTCGGTCCTTTTGATCCTGCTTTGTCTGACCCTTTGGCTGATTTTCTGCCAGCGGTGGTTTTTGGCGCCCTATTATTTCGCCGAGGGGAATTCGGCGCACCGCTCGTTTTCCCTTTCCGTCAAGGCGACCAAAGGTCGCCGCACGGCGATCTTCGGGTTTCACCTTTCGTTTTTGGGGTGGGCGGTGCTCTCCGTTCTGATTTTGCCGCTTCTTTGGGCGGTGCCGTATTATGAAACCGCTTCGGCGTTTTTTGCCCGCTATTTGATGGAACGGTACGAACGCTCCCTGGCGCCGGAACAGCCGGAAGAATAAAAAACCCGCCGGAAAGGATTTCCTTTCCGGCGGGTGATTTTTTTATCCGGTAAACCGGGGTTTACCAACGTTTCATATTCTTTTCAAATTTGGCCTTATACGTCTCTTTCAGTTCGTCCTCGCTGATCCCGCAGCAAAGAAGAACGTCGTTATAGTACATCAGAACGTCGGCCAGTTCTTCAATAAGATGGCTCCGCAGATCCGGGTCTTCAACGGCTTTGATATCGCCGTTTTTCTTTATGATATCAATGACTTCGCCGACCTCACCGATCATCCATAACAATTTGTTCTTGCCGGTTTCGGGGCCGATCGGTTCCCATTGATCCTTGTATTTTTCCTGCAGGGTCCGCTGCATGGCCAGCATTTCATCAATACTGAAGTGGCTCATAGTACCCTCCGTTTTATACCACGATCTCGTATTTGGCGGCGGGGTTGTCGTTGTAATAATCCCAGAGCTTTTTGGGGTCATAGACGCCCCGGTCGGTGACGATGCCGGTGATGAGTTCCGGCGGCGTTTTATCGAAGGCCGGATAGAAGCCCTTGATCCCTTCGGCGGTGGTGGGATTGCCGAGCGCTTCCAGAACGCCGGCGGGATCCCGTTCCTCAATTTTCACCGTGTCGATGGTCTCGTGGCAATAGTCCGGCGCGCCGGTGACATAGACCGGAATACCCCAATAGTTGGCGGCCAGAGCGATCTGGAAGGTGCCGACCTTGTTGACCACCCAACCGTCCATGGTGATGGCGTCAGCGGCGCAGGTGAAGACATCGACCTTCTTTTCCTTCATCGTCCAACCGGGCATGTTGTCGGTGATGACGGTGACGTCAAAGCCCATGTCGTAAAGAACACTGGCGGTAAGGCGCGCGCCCTGGAAATAGGGACGGGTCTCCGGGCAGATGAAGCGGATCTTTTTGCCCTGCTTTTTACATTCCTTGCACATGAAACCGAGGATCGTCTCGGCAAAACACTGGGTCATGACGGTGCCCTCGGCGGGGAATTTGTCCACCAGATGGCGCGCGATCTCCTCGATCTTGCGGTAGCGGCTGTTGGTGATGGCGACGGTGTATTCAAAAATCGCGCCGACGGCGTCGGGCGCGCCGAGTTCCAGCGCTTTTTCAGCGGCGGTGACACAGCCGCTTGTGATAGTGAGCATCCGCTTGGCGGTGGTGGGACGGGCGTTGCCGATCATGTCGGCGGCGACTTTCAAATAGTCGAGCTGGGCGTTCTTGTCAAAATCTTTGGCCTCGTAAGCGGCCAGCGCCATGCCCATGCCGGCGGCGAGATACGGTCCGGCGCTTTGGGTGACCATGTCCTTGATGGCTTTGGCGACCTCAGCGGAGGAACGGCAGGTGACAAAACGCACCGGGTTCGGATAGCAGCGGCGGTCCAGAATTCTGACTTCGCCGTTTTCATACCAGGCGACGTTTTCGTAACGAAGAAGGAAAGCTAAGCCCTCGTCGGCTCTTTCCATGGAAAATCACTCCTTTTCGGCGGTTCTGGTGTTATTATACTCTTTTTCCCCGCCCGAAACAAGAGAAAATTCGTTCCGGTGGGCTTCAAAAAAATCGAAGAACGAGCGCACGCCGGGAAGCTCCGTCCAGTTGGCCGGAGAGACCGGGTCGGAATCGAGGTTGTAAATTTTCGCCTTCGGAATGGCAAGGAGGAAGGGCGAATGGGTGGAAAGGATGAACTGACAGCCGAAAAAACGGGCCGAATCGGCGAGGAACGAGGCCAACTTTTGCTGATTTTCCGGCGAAAGGCTGTTTTCCGGCTCGTCGAGAAGATAGAGGGCGTTTTCCCGGATCGTCTCGGTGAAAAAGGCGAGGGCGCTTTCGCCGTTGGAGCGCTCCGGCACGTTGTCCATCTGGTTTTCCCGGACGTAGCGGGAACCGCTTTCCCGCCGGGCGCCATTGACGGCTTTCAGGTCCTCGTAATCCTGCATGGAGGTAAAATGGAAATCGGCGTATTTCTTCCGGGAATATTCCGCTAAAAGGTCTTCCCGGCGCTCGTCCAGACCGCTGTTGAGGTTCCGGACGGACAGGAGGTAGTCGAAGACGTCGTCGCTGGTGAGAAGGCGACCGTTTTCGATGGCGAGGCCGCTTTTCGGGGCTTTTGTGCCGCGGCATTTTTCCAGATAGTTTTCGAAAAACGGGCTGCTGTTAAAAGGGGCGTTTCGCCGAAGAGCCAGTTTTTCGGCGATGACGCTTAAAATCGTGCTTTTGCCGCTGCCGTTGCCGCCGTAAAGAATGGTGACCGGTTCAAAGGAAAAGGTCGGCACTTCCCGGTTTCCGAAAACGCCGAAGGGATAAAACGAATCGTAGCAGGTGCGGGTAACGCCTTCAAAAAACTTGGCCTCGTCGCCGAGAGACGGCAGGCGAAAGGTTTTGAGATAGACCATAAAGCGCCTCCTTTCTGAAAATTCCGCCTTTAGTGTAAAACGGGTCGCCGTTCTTGTCAAGGGGACGGGACAAAAGCGCACCGTCAAAAATTTCTCGACAGAAAAAGGGAGTTATGCTATACTGAAAGCAGATTTTTGGACAGACGGAGGGATCTTTTATGGAACAGAAATACGTGGATTTCGCGGTGGAAAAAGCGGTGGCGCTTCTCGCCATCGACAGCCCGACGGGTTTTACCGGAAAAGCGGCCCAATGGGTGAAACAGGAGTTTGAAGTCCTTGGCTTTCCTGCCAAAATTACCGAAAAAGGCGGCGTTCTCGTCGATTTCGGCGGCGAAAACGACAAAGACGGTCTTCTTTTGGAGGCGCACACCGACACTCTCGGCGCCATGGTCGCCGAAGTGAAAGGAAACGGCTGTCTTCGGGTGACGCCTCTCGGCGGTATGCGCGCGGAAAACGGCGAAACGGAAAACGTGCGGGTCTATACCCGGGACGGCGGCGTTTTTGAAGGGACGCTTCAGCTTCACAACCCTTCCATCCACGTCAACGGCGATTACGGCGACACCAAACGCACCTTCAATACGACGGAGGTCGTCCTCGACGAGGACGTGAAATCCGCCGAAGACACCCGAAAACTCGGCATCGAGGTCGGGGACATCGTCTGCTTCGAACCGAGAACGAGGGTCACTTCCTCCGGCTATATCAAAAGCCGTTTCCTGGACGACAAGCTCTCCGTCGGCATTCTTCTGGGTTTCGCTTTCTATCTGAAAGAAAACGACGTCACCCTTCCCCGGCACACCTATGCCCACGTGACGGTCTATGAGGAGGTCGGGCACGGCGGCGCCGGTTCCGTTCCCGAGGGTGTTACCGAGGCCATCAGCGTCGATATGGGCTGTGTCGGCGATGAAGTGCAGTGCACCGAGCGGCAGGTCTCCATCTGCGCCAAGGATTCCGGCGGCCCTTACAGCTATGAGGTCGTCGGGAAGCTCATTGCCGCCGCTAAAAAAGAGGGCGCCGACTACGCCGTGGACGTCTATCCGCATTACGGTTCCGATGTGGAGGCGGCCTTGGGCGCCGGAAACGACATCCGGCACGGACTGATCGGTTCCGGCGTTTTCGCGAGCCACGGTTACGAAAGAAGCCACAAGGACGGCGTGCTCAACACTCTTTTGGTGCTCAAAGGCTATTTGGATATCTGAAAAACGGCATGCTCATCGGAAAAAGGAGAAAAATTGGTTCGAATTTTATTTATCTGCCACGGCAACATCTGCCGGAGCCCCATGGCGGAAATGGTGATGAAAGAGCTTATTCGAAAGGCGAAAGCGGATATTTTTGTCGATTCGGCGGCGACCTCCACCGAGGAGATCGGGAACGGGATCCACAGGGGCACCCGGAAAATTCTTACGGAAAAAGGGATACCCTTTGGCGAACATACCGCCCGGCAGATGACGAAGGCGGACTATGACCGCTATGACTACCTCATCGGGATGGACGAGTGGAACCACACCAACATGATGCGGATCCTGAAAAGCGACCCGGCGGGAAAATGCCGCCTGCTTTTGGATTTCTGCGGCGGCGGAGAAGTGGCGGACCCTTGGTACACCGGCGATTTTGAGACAACTTACCGGGATATCGACCGGGGCTGCCGGGCGCTTCTTGCTTTTCTGACCCGGTAAAAAACGGCGGAGAAAAGTTGCGTTTTTTCCTGGAATGGGCTATAATCAAAACAAGAAAAAACCAGCGGGGAGACAGCGTATGACGAAAACGGAAGAAAGGTTCATAGAGGCGCTCACGGCTTTTTTGCATGGCGAAAAAGTTTTGTGGGACGCTGTCTCCGAAGCGGAATGGGGCGAGCTTTTTCAGCTGGCGATCCAGCAAAAGACGCTTCCGATAGTCGTCGAGGCGGTCTATGACTGTCCGGCGGCCGAGGGGAAAGTTCTTTTGGACTATGGCCGGCAGGAGACCATCCGGGAGGTCGTTCGACAGAAGGAAAAGACCGAGGGCTTTCTGGCCCTTTACGGGTACCTGCGGGAAAAGGGATTTCATCCGCTGGTGGTCAAAGGGATCCTCTGCCGGGACCTCTATCCGAAAAAGAACCATCGGCCCAGTCTGGACGAGGACCTTCTGATCCCCGAGGCGGAATTCGCCGCCTGCAACCGGGCCATCCGGGATTACGGCATGGAGCCGTCGGGAAGCGACGATCCGACGGCGGAGGAGATCAGCTGGCGTTCGGACGAACATTATATCGAGGCGCACCGGACCCTCTTTTCCACGGAAAGCAAGCTTTTCGGGGAACTGAACGGGCTGTTTTCCGGCGTGACGGAGCGGGAGACGCCTTATTCCGTCGAAAACGGGCGGACGGTTTTTTCTATGCCGCCGCGGGAACACCTGCTCTATCTTCTTCTGCACGCCTATAAACATTTTATCCACAGCGGTTTTGGCGTCCGCCAGGTCTGCGACATCGGGCTTTGGGCCAAAACCTATGAAAAAGAGATCGACTGGGATTGGCTTTATGCCCTCTGTGAAAAAAGCGGAACACTCTATTTTACGGCGGCGGTCTTTCGCATGGCGAAGGACGTTTTTCAGATCGACGTCGGTCTTTCCGCGCGTTGGAACGAGGTGGAAACCGACCCCGCTCCCATGCTGTCGGACCTTCTGGCCGGAGGCATCCATGGGGCCAACGACCTGAGCCGGCTCCATTCCTCGACGGTGACCCTCGGCGCCGTGGAAGCCAGCCGCAAGGCGCAAAAGCACAGCGTCCTGCAATCGGTGTTTCCGCCCCGGGAACGGCTCGAGAAAACCTATCCGGAGCTTCGGGAGCACCCGGCGAAATTGCCGCTTGTCTGGGTAAAACGCCTTTGGAAATACGCGAAGGAGACGAAAAACACCAAAAACGACAGCGCCGCCGAAAGCCTTCGCATCGCCAAAGAGCGGACGGAGCTTTTGAAATACTATCATATTGTCCGTTAAAAAGGTCGGAAACCGAAAGGCTTCCGACCTTTTCCGTTTTCCAAAAAACGGTGAAAAAAGAAGAAAAAAGGGAAACGGTAGGGGTCTTTTCTGTTGATTTATGGAAAAAACTATGGTAAAATAATTTGTATATATACGTAAAAGAACAGAGATGGGAAAATGGGAAAAAATTCGTTTTACTGCCGCTACGTGAAAAACACCGTCGGCTGGCTTCTGGCACTTCTGGGCGTTCTGTTTTTCTGGTGGCTTTATCTTATCATCGCCCTTTGGATGAAGATCGAGGACCCGAAAGGACCGGTGCTTTTTAAGCAGGAACGGCTCGGAAAAAACGGAAAAGTCTATTGGATGTATAAATTCCGCTCCATGAAGGTCGGCGCGGAACACACCGGAAGCGGCGTCTATTCCGACGACCATGACGACCGGGTCACGCGCATCGGAAAAATCCTTCGGAAGACGAGCCTGGACGAAATTCCGCAGCTTTTCAATATCCTCAAGGGCGACATGGTGCTGGTGGGCTACCGCAGTCCGCTGACCTATCACCCGTGGAGCTGGGACGAATATACCGACGAGCAGAAAAAGATGTTCGACCTCAAACCGGGCATCACCGGTTGGGCGCAGGTCAACGGACGGAAAACGGTGGAATGGAACCGGCGCATCGAACTCAACGTCTGGTACGCGGACCACGTTTCCCTTTGGCTTGATATCAAAATTCTGTTTATGACCGTTTTCAAGGTCTTCGCCAACAAGGACAACGAAAACGTCGGCGCGACCGTAACGAAATAAAAGGGGCGAAAGCATGGCATTGAAGCTGATGTATATCACGAACGACCCGAAAGTGGCGAAAATCGCCGAGGCAAACGGCGTGGACCGGATCTTCGTGGATATGGAATATATCGGAAAAGACGAGCGGCAGGGCGGCATGAACACCGTTCAGAACCACCACACCCCGGCGGACGTCCGCCGGATCAAAGAGGCGGTGACAACGGCGCAGGTGATGTGCCGGGTGAACCCCATCCACGAGGCGACAAAAGCCTACGGCTCCTCGAAGGAGGAGATCGACGAAGCCATTGCCGCCGGCGCGGACATTCTGATGCTTCCGTTTTTCAAAACGGCGGCGGAGGTCGCCGAATTTATCCGTCTGGTGGACGGCAGGGCGAAGACCCTTCCGCTGGTGGAAACGCCGGAAGCGGTGGAAGCCATCGACGAAATTCTGGCGCTTCCCGGCATTGACGAAATCCTCATCGGGCTCAACGATCTGAGCCTCGGCTACGGGATGAAATTTATGTTCCAGCTTCTGGCCGACGGCACGGTGGAGCGGCTCTGCTTAAAATTCAAACAGGCGGGGATCCCCTACGGTTTCGGCGGCATCGCCGCCCTCGGCAAAGGGATGCTTCCGTCGGAATACGTCATCCGGGAGCATTACCGGCTCGGTTCCACCTGCGCCATTCTTTCCCGGAGCTTCTGCAACACGAGCATCGTGACCGACTACGGCGAGATCGAAGAAATTTTTGAGCACGGCATGAAAGAAATCCGGGCGCTCGAGACGGAATGCGAAGAGCACGCCGCCTTCTTCCGGGAAAACGAGCGGGAAGTTCGCGAGCGGGTACGAAAAGTCTGTGAGGCGACGTCATGAATTTACTGATCACCGGCGCCTGGAAAAGCGGCGAGGAATATAAAGAAGAAATTGAAAAAATGGGCCATACCGTGGCCTTCGCTCCCCGGGAGGACGAAGCTTTTTCGGTGAGCGGCGACTGGGTGGAAGGGCTCATTTGCAGCGGCGGCTTTTTTGCCACCCACGATATCCGGGATTTTCCCAATCTCCGGTATCTTCAGGTGGAGAGCGCCGGGCTTGACAAGGTGCCGCTGGATTACGTGCGGGAGCACGGCATTGAGCTTCACAACGCCCGGGGCGTTTACAGCGTGCCGATGGCGGAATACGCCGTCGGCGGGGTGCTTTCGCTTTATAAACATCTGGCCGGGTTTGAGGAAAAGAAAAAGGCTCACCGGTGGGAAAAAGACCGGGGCCTTTCGGAACTTTTCGGGAAGACGGTGGCTGTCATCGGCTGCGGCAGCATCGGGACGGAATGCGCGAAGCGCTTTTCGGCCTTCGGCTGCCGGGTGGTCGGTGTGGACGCTTTTCCTCGCGAAGCGGCGGATTACGCGGAAATGGTCGGGCTTTCGGAGCTGGACGGCACGCTAAAAACGGCGGACGTCGTGGTTCTGACGGTGCCGCTTTCCGAAGAGACGCGGCATTTGATGAACGCCGAGCGGCTTGCGCTTTTGAAGCCGACGGCGGTTTTAGTGAGCATGGCGCGGGGACCGATCGTGGACGAAAAGGCGCTGATCGAAACGCTTCCGAAGATCGGCGGCGCGGTGCTCGACGTCTTCGAGGAGGAACCGCTTTCGGAAAAAAGTCCCCTTTGGGACATGGAAAACGTGATACTGACGCCGCACAACAGCTTTATCGGGGAAAACAACCGGGCAAGGCTGGATGCGGTGATCATGGAGAATTTGAGAAAATGAAATTTTTACTGATTTCCCCGAAGAACCGGACGGTTTATAATTTTCGGGGCGATTTACTGAAAACGATCCGGGAGCTCGGCTATGAGGTGGTGGTCACCGGGCCGGACAAAACGGACGTGGAAAAAATAGAGGCGCTGGGCGCTCGGTTCGTCGAAATTCCGATGAACAAAACGGGGACGAGCGTTCTCGGTGACATAAAATACTGCCGCCGGCTGATCCGCCTGATGAAGGACGAAAAGCCGGACGTGACACTGGGTTACACGGTCAAACCGGTCATTTACGGCGCCATCGCGGCGAAGCTTTCCGGCGTCAAAAATATTGTGAGCATGGTGACCGGAGCGGGCTACACCTTTACGGCCCAAAGCTTCAAGGCGAAAGTCCTCGGTTTCGTGGTGCGGATGCTTTACCGGGTTGGGTTTGCCTGTGCTGACCGGGTGATCTTTCAGAATCCCGACGACCGGGACGAATTTACGGCACGGGGACTTCTGAAAACGAAGAAAACCGCCGTGGTCAGCGGGTCCGGCGTCAACATGGACCATTTCGCGCCGAAGCCTTTGCCGGAAAAACCGGTCTTCTTCATGCTTTCCCGGCTGCTCAAAAGCAAAGGCGTCCGGGAGTATTTAGAGGCGGCTGAGATCGTCAAAAAACAGTATCCCGAAGCCCGTTTTACGCTGCTGGGAAAATACGAGACCGCCATGCAGGACGCCGTTCCGAAAGAATTTGTGGAGCCGTTTATCGAAAAGGGCATCGTGGAGCGTTTTGAGGAAACGCACGAAGTGCGGCCTTATTACGAGCAGTGCGGCGTCTATGTGCTTCCGTCCTATCGGGAGGGAACGCCGCGGACGGTGCTCGAAGCCATGGCCATGGGACGGGCGATCCTGACGACGGACACCAACGGCTGCCGGGAGACCGTCAAAGACGGCGTCAACGGTTTTCTGGTGCCGGTCGGCGATGCCCGGAAACTGGCCGAAAAAATGACGGCTTTTATTGAAGACCCGACGCTGGCCGCCCGGATGGGTGCGGAAAGTATCACCTACTGTCGGGAAAAATTTGATATTCTTCGTGTCAACGATGATATGATACACTATCTTAATTTACGGAAGGATGGACAAAATGTCACTTTATGAAGACCTTTTAGCCAAAAAAGAAAATCTGGCCCTTGTCGGCCTCGGTTACGTCGGTATGCCGATCGCCGTCTCTTTCGCCAGAAAAGTCAACACCATCGGTTATGACCTCAACGCGGCGAAAATCGAGCTCTATAAACAGGGCATCGACCCCACCAACGAAGTCGGCGACGAGGCCATCAAAGCGACCACCGTCGAATTCACCGCTGACGAGACCCGCCTTCGCGACGCCAAATTCATCATCGTCGCCGTGCCGACGCCGGTCAACGACGACCACAGCCCGGATCTTACCCCCGTCGAGGGCGCTTCCACCATCGTCGGCCGCAACCTGACCAAAGGTTCCATCGTGGTGTATGAATCCACCGTCTATCCGGGCGTTACCGAGGACGTCTGCATCCCGATTCTGGAGAAGGAATCCGGGCTTAAATGCGGCGAGGACTTCAAAATTGGCTACTCGCCGGAGCGCATCAACCCCGGCGACAAAGTACACAGACTGGAGACCATCCACAAGATCGTCTCCGGTATGGACGCCGAATCCCTTGAGACCATTGCCAAGGTATATGAGCTGGTCATCGAAGCCGGCGTGCACAGAGCCGAATCCATCAAAGTCGCCGAAGCCGCCAAAGTTATTGAGAACAGCCAGCGCGACATCAACATCGCTTTCATGAACGAGCTTTCCATCATCTTCAACAAGATGGGCATCGACACCAAATCCGTTCTGGAAGCCGCCGGGACGAAATGGAACTTCCTCCATTTCTATCCCGGTCTGGTCGGCGGTCACTGCATCGGCGTGGACCCCTACTATCTGACCTATAAAGCCGAGATGATGGGCTATCACAGCCAGGTCATCCTTTCCGGCCGCCGCATCAACGACGACATGGGCAAATACGTTGCCGAAAACTGTGTCAAGAACCTCATCAAAGCGGAAAAACCGGTCAAAGGCGCCAAAGTCGCCATTCTTGGCTTCACCTTCAAAGAAAACTGCCCCGATACCCGCAACAGCAAGGTCTTTGATATTGTCAAAGAGCTTCGGGAATACGGCATTGAGCCGGTCATCGCCGACCCCACCGCCGACGCCAAAGAAGCCAAGCACCTTTACGGTGTGGAATTCACCGATATAAATACTATTAAAAATATGGATGCCGTCATTCTGGCCGTGGCCCATACGGAATTCACCACCTATCAGATGGAGAAATTCGACGCCATGTTCGGCGAAGGCAAAAAAGTCCTCGTGGACGTCAAGGGCCTTCTGGACAGAAAAGAATACGAAAACGCCGGCTACGTTTATTGGAGACTGTAATGGGATATTCTGAACTGAAATTTCCGGAAAATTCAACCTTTCTGGTGACCGGAGGAGCGGGCTTCATCGGCTCGAACCTCTGCGAAGCCATCCTCAAAATGGGATATAAGGTCCGCTGTCTGGACGACCTTTCCACGGGAAAACAGGCCAACGTCGATCTTTTCCTCGGAAACCCGAACTATGAGTTCATCAAAGGCGACATCAAGGACCTGGACACCTGCCTTAAAGCCTGCGACGGAGTGGACTACGTCATGAACGAGGCCGCCTGGGGCAGCGTGCCGCGCTCCATCGAAATGCCGCTCTATTACTGCGCCAACAACATCCAGGGAACGCTCAACATGATGGAAGCGGCCCGGCAAAAGGGTGTCAAAAAGTTTGTCTATGCCTCGTCGTCCTCCGTTTACGGCGACGAACCCGTCCTTCCGAAGACGGAAGGACGGGAGGGCAACCTTCTTTCGCCCTACGCGCTGACGAAACGCTGCGACGAGGAATGGGCCAAGCAGTATACCCGGCACTATGGGCTTCCGACGGTGGGGCTGCGGTATTTCAACGTGTTTGGCCGCCGTCAGGATCCGGACGGCGCTTACGCCGCCGTCATTCCAAAATTTCTGAAACAGCTTCTGCGGGGCGAGCAGCCGACCATCAACGGCGACGGCAAACAGAGCCGTGACTTTACCTACGTGGAGAACGTGGTGGAGGCGAACCTCAAAGCCTGCCTGGCTCCGGCGGAAGCTGACGGCGAGGCTTTCAACGTCGCCTTCGGCGGGCGGGAATATCTGATTGATATTTATAACGGGCTCACGAAAGCGCTCGGTGTGGATATCGAACCAATCTTCGGACCGGACCGCAAAGGCGACATCAAGCACAGCAACGCCGACATCAGCAAGGCGAAGCGGCTTTTGGGCTATGACCCGGACTGGAGCTTTGAAAAAGGCATCCAGGCGGCCATTGAATGGTACAAGGAGAATCTGTAATGAGTGACAAGCTGATCTCCGTGATCATGGGGATCTATAACTGCGCCGAAACGCTGCCGGAGGCGTTGGATTCCATTATCGCTCAGACCTATACCAACTGGGAACTGATCCTTTGCGATGACGGTTCTTCGGATCAGACCTATGCGGTGGCGGAGGAATACCGGAAAAAGTATCCGGAAAAAATCATTCTTCTGCAGAACGAAAAGAATTGCGGTCTGAACATCACGCTGAACCGTTGCCTCGAGCAGGCTCACGGGACCTACGTCGCCCGGATGGACGGCGATGACCTTTCTCTTTCAAAGCGGTTCGAGAAAGAGATCGAAATTCTGGAAACGCACCCCGAGTTCGCATTGGTGAGCACGAATATGTACTTTTTTGATGAAACCGGGATCTGGGGACGGACGAATAAGAAAAAAGAGCCGGACCCGGCCGATATGGTTTTACATACGCCCCATTGTCATGCTCCCTGCCTTGTCCGGAAAGAAGCTTATGAAGCGGTCGGAGGATATTCGGTAGGAAAAATTTACGAGCGGGTGGAAGACCGGGATCTTTGGTACAAAATGTACGCGAAGGGGTACCGGGGCATGAATCTGGACGAGCCGCTTTATGAAATGCGGGACGACAGAAACGCGCTGAGCCGCCGGAAATTTAAGTACCGCATCAACGGCTTCCTTGTCGGGGTGCGGGTAGCCCGGCAGTTCCGGCTGAGCCCGGTTTATTACATAAAAGCGCTTCGCCCTCTGGCGGTGGGGCTCCTTCCCAAACCGGTTTACCGGTGGCTTCATAAGAAACATTTATCGGGCGTCAACAAAAATCAAGAAAGCAGAAAGACGTCTTCGTCGGATTTCTGATAGGAGAATCAAATGATTAAAATGGGTTGCTATCTGCTGCTGGCGGTGCTGGCGGCGGAGCTTTCGCAAAGACGGACCAACGGATTCAAGGATCCGAGGAGAAAGGATCGGATTTTTCATACGATCCTTGCCGTCGGGCTGATTCTGTTTGCCGGTTTGCGGACAAGATACAACGACACGATCACCTATATCGGCGGATATATAGATCCGGCCGATACGCCGACGCTGAACGTGCGTTTTCAGGAGACGTCCTGGCTTTTTGATTTGGGTGAAAATCCGGGCTTCAAGTTTTTTAATTCGCTTCTGAAGACGCTCGGAGCGGATTATCACGTTTTTATCATGGTCTATGCCGCTATTTGCGTCGGCATTTCTCTGTGGTTCATCCAGAAGTATACGGATGATTACAGCTTTTCCGTATTCCGCTATTTCACTTCGGGCTATCTTTTTGCTTTTGCCGGCGTTAAACAGGCTACGTCCACGGCTATCGCTCTGATCGCGGTGGATGCCGCCCTGGAGAAAAAATGGGGGAAATATTTCTTTTTCCTCGCTTTAGCAACGCTGTTCCATCCTTATGCGCTTTTATTCCTCGTGGTGCCGTTCTTCCTTGATAAAAAGCCGTGGAGCGGTTCCACCTGGGCTATTCTGGGCATCTTCGGAGCCATGGGAGCCCTTTTCCCGCTTACGGCAAGGCTCTTGTCGGTGCTGGTGGGAATCGTGGGAAACGATTTCACGGAGGAGGAGATCCTTCACGGCGGCGTAAATGCGCCCCGTTTTCTTACCTACGCGGCTTGTATCCTGCTGTTCTTCCTGTTCCGGAAAATACTGTATAAGGACAGTACCCGGGAAGAGAATCTGTTCTTCTATCTGACCCTTTTCGGTTCGGGATTCATGTTTTTGGCCCTGTTCGGCAACCAGATCCTGATCGGACGGCTTCCTTCCTATTTTTCGGCGTATATGGCGCTGTCGCTTACCTATGCCTGCGACAAGATCAGCAGGACGAAAGGAAACCGGATGGTAAAACCCCTTGTCATTTTGTGCTATCTGGCATTTTTTGTGTATGAAGATCTGATATTGAAGCCGTTCTGGTCAAGGTATCAGGCCATTACCCTTTTGGAATTTCTGGAATCGCTGTTCCGGATCGGAGCTTAAAAATGGAAAAAAAGAAAATTTTATTTTTCATTCCGGACCTCAGTTACGGCGGGGCGGAAAAAGTGCTGGTGAACCTTGTGAACAACATGGACACCGAAAAATTCGATATTACGCTCCAGACTCTGTTTGACCAGGGGGTCAACAAGCAGTATCTGAAGCCGCAGATCCGTTATAAAAGCTGGAAAAAACGTTCTTTCCGGGGGTATACCCGCCTTCTGGCGCTGTTTTCCCCGAAACAGCTGTATCAGCGGATTGTAAAAGACCGTTACGATATCGTCGTTTCTTATCTGGAAGGGGTGACGGCCCGCATTCTGAGCGGCTGTCCGTTTCCGGATACAAAAAAAGTGAGCTGGATCCATATTGAACTGAACGACCGGGAAAAGATCGCGAAAGCCTTTCGGAATTATCGGGAGGCCGTTTCCTGCTACGGCCGTTACGACCGGATCGTTTGCGTCTCCGAGACCGTCCGGGATATTTTCGCCTCCGGACTTTGCGGCGAAGGCGGTCTGACTGAGAAAGATTGCCCGCCTTTGGATGTGCTTTATAACACCAACGAAACGAAACGGATTTTAGAAAAAGCGTTGGAGCCAATCGAAGATCCGGATTTTGTCGAAGATGGCCGTATCCGGGTCTGTTCCGTGGCAAAAATCATGCATTCCAAAGGGTACGACCGTTTGGTCCGTGTCCATAAACGGCTGACGGACGAGGGATATTCCCATCACGTCTATATTCTGGGCGTCGGGGAGGAGAAAGAGAAGCTGGAGGCCTATCTTGCGGAAAACGGGCTTTCGGACAGCTTCACCTTCCTCGGATTCCGGGACAATCCTTATAAATACGTGGCGGCCTGTGACCTCTACGTTTGTTCTTCCCGTCGGGAGGGCTTTTCCACCGCGGTGACCGAATCCCTGATCGTGGGAACGCCGGTGGTGAGCACCTGCTGCTCCGGCGCTTATGAGCTGCTGGGAAAAGAGAACGAGTACGGCATTGTGACCGAGAACAGCGAAGACGGCATTTATGAGGGTATGAAGACCATGCTCAAAGAGGAAGCGCTCCGGCGGCAGTATGCCGAAAAGGCAAAGGAGCGGGGGAAAAAATTCAGTACCGAAAACACGGTTCTGGCTGTGGAAAAAATGTTTCTGGATCTCTGACGGTTCCGATGGAGGTTTTTGTGGATAAAAAAAATGTGCGCTGCGCTTTTATTTCCAGCTATATGGGGCCGTATTACGGAAATTACGTGGCTTCCGTGATTGCCTGTGAGAAAAAAATGCAGGAAAAAGGCTGGTATTCCGTCTATGTGTTTCCGAAAGACGTGGAACACTACGAGTGGGTGGAGAAGCTTCGGGAAGTGACCGACCGGCTTTATTTTCTGGAATATCGTCCGTTTTCTATTTCCAACATCCTTGCGCTGCGAAAGATTTTTAAGAAAGAAAAAATCAATCTTATTCATTCCCGGATGTGCGGTTGGGATTTTACGGCACGGTTCGCGGCACCTTTTACGCCAATCGTCTGGCACATGGAAATGGGCGTCAATCTTTCCGTCCGGATCAAATATATCAAAAACTGGATCAAGTTCAAAATTCTGGCGCTTGGGAAAGTGTATCATACGGCGGCTTCGGTGGCGGCGACGGAGGCAATCAATTCGCTGAAACCCGCTCACCGCTGTGTGGCGATCCCCAACGCGCTGGATCTTTCGAGGCTGCGCCCGCTTTCCAAGCCGTATGATTCGGAGAAGGCGGTCAAGAATCTTCTGGTTTTTGCGTATAACCCGAACGTAAAAGGTCTGGACGTGGCGCTCGACGCCTGCGAAAAACTGAACCGGGAGAAGACCCGTTTTCAGCTTCTGGTCTCCGCCCAGAAAAATACTTATACCTATCTGGAAGAGCGGTATCCGGAGCTGCCGGGTTGGATCCGGATCCTTTTGCCGACCGACGACATTGCCTCTGTTTATGAGCAGTGCGATATCATGATGATCCCGAGCCGCAGCGAAGGCTTTTCCTATGCGCTGACGGAAGCTCTTTATACGGGACTTCCGGCGGTCTGTTCGGAGATCCCGGGCAACCGTTGGGCCAAAGAATTAATGGGCACGTATTATTTTGAGAGCGAGAATCCAGACGCTCTTTGCGAAGCCATTGAAAATTGCGCCAAACAGGGGATCCGGGAAGAGGAACGGCTTTTCAACCGCTCGGTCATTGAAGAAAGGTATTCGATGGAGACCTGGGCCGAAGACGTCATCCGTTTTATAGAGGGGATCCGTCTTTGAA
Organism: uncultured Clostridia bacterium; assembly: GCA_937906945.1. GTDB lineage: Bacteria > Bacillota > Clostridia > Oscillospirales > Ruminococcaceae > UMGS1668. The sequence goes on from CALCUE010000010.1 coordinate 43,776, forward strand.
AGTAAACGGTAAAGGACAGTAAATTCATGTCAAGAACGAAAAAAACCATCATCAACAGTGGCACAGGGCTGATATTGAATATCGTCAGCATGTGCATCACGTTTCTGCTCCGGGGTCTTTTTATCCGGCTTCTGGGGTTGGAATACGCCGGTGTGGATTCGCTGTTTACGGATATTCTGAAGATCCTGAATCTGGCCGATATGGGGATCAGCAACGCCATTCTGTTCCGGCTTTATAAAACGATCGCGACGAAAGACGAAGCGGGAACGGAAAAATACGTCGCCCTTTACAAAAAGGTCTGTTACGCCACAGGTATTTTTGTTGGTGTGGCAGGAGCGGCCTTCATTCCGTTTCTGGAATTTTTCGTCAAGGAAAAACCGGCGTTTTCCGAACCGCTCTGGAGCCTCTACGTCATTATCATAGGGACCAGCGTCGTTTCTCATTTTATCAATTACCGCGGCGTACTGTTCACGGCTCATCAGGATCGATATATCAATATTATTCTGCAATACGTCTGTGAATTTTTGAAGCACGGTCTTCAGATCGTTTCCCTTCTCGTTTTCCGGAATATCTATCTGTATCTGATCGTCGGTCTTTTCACGACGCTGCTCCACGGGCTTCTCAGCAAAATTTTTTCCGAGAAAAAATATCACATCAGCTGGAAATCGAAAGAAAAACTTTCCAAAGAGGAAAGCAGCGATATCCTGAAAGACGTCGGCGCTTTGGCGGTCTTCAAGTTCTGCCGGACGCTGCACGTGACCATCGATACCTTCCTTATCAGTAAATTTATTTCCGTCGCGACAACGGCGATTTACGGAAGCGTTGCGGTCATTACGACGGCGCTGAGCAATCTTCTCAGCACGCTGAACGATGGGATGATCGCCAGCGTCGGCGATCTGCACGCCACCGGGGACGACGGACGGCTCCACAGGGTCTTTCAGATGTCCAGCCATCTGATCTATCTGCTTTACGGGACCTGCGTGGTCGTTCTGGCGCCGCTTCTGGGTGTTTTCACGACCTGGTGGGTGGGTCATACGCTGCCCGATACCTGCCTTTACGTCATGCTGTTCAATTTTTACGTGGCCGGTTATAATTCAATGGTCTCCACGTTCCGGAACGCGACGGGTCTTTACCGTCAGGGTTGGAAACGCCCCGCTGTGACCATGGTGCTCAATTTCGGAATATCGCTGATTTTGATCCAGAAGATCGGTCTGATCGGAGCTCTTTTGGGAACCGCCATTTCCAACATTCTGACGATCGTCTGGTACGACCCCTATATTGTTTATAAATATATTTTCAAAGAGAGCCCTTTGCAGTATTTTGCCAAATATCTGATGTATCTGCTGATCGTGGCGGGGACTTCAATCATGAGCGTTATGCTTGGGAAAATTTTGCCGGTGGCGGATACCTTCCTTTCTCTTCTCTGGCACGGGATCGTCTATACCGTCTTCGCTTTGGCGGTCCTGCTTCTTTTCGGAATGGCCTTCCCGGCTCAAAAGGAGCTTATTCAAAAGGGAATGGATCTTTTGAAGCTTAAACTGAAAAAATAACCCGGTTTCGGATAGGAGAAAAAATCATGGATCAACAAAAATGCGGGGAAATGATGTCTTTGGAGGACGTTCATACCCTGCTTCTGTACCTGCTCTGGCAAATAAACCGTGTTTCGGAGGAGACGGAGATCCCCTATTTTGCGCACGCGGGCACATTGATCGGCGCCTTGCGGCATAAGGGATTTATTCCGTGGGACGACGACGTGGACCTTTTGATGGAGCGGAAATATTACGGCGATTTCGTGGCCGCCTGCAAAAAGCTGTTTCCGCCCGAGGTCGTGGTCCGCACAAGGGAGGACGACCCCTATTTTTGTGAGGAATATATAAAAATCTGTTTTAAGGACGATGTTTGCCGGTACAGCGAATTGGCGGTGGATATTTTCCTTTTGGATGAAACGGATCCTTCCCGGAAAACATTCCGCAAATTCCAGAATGGGATCATTCGCTGGGTGCGTCCGGTAAAGCTCTATAAAGCGTCCCGGGTGTGCGGGTATATGGAACCCTATACGCCGAAGAAAAAAGCGGCGCGGATCCTTCTGGCGATAGCCTCGTTTCTTCCGCTCAAATTTTTGACGGCGGTTCAGAGCTGGGCGATGACGGCGGAAAAGAAAAAGACGGACTTTTTTGTGGACTGGGGTTCTACCTCCGGTTATCAGCGGGCCACCCGGCCGAAATACTTTTTTGAGCATGCTCAAAAAATGCCGTTTGAGAACGGTTATATCTACGCTTCCGACCGGGCGGAAGAGATGGCGGATTTTGTTTTCAAAAAGAGCAATTGGCGGGAACTTCCGCCGCCGGAAAAACGGAAGAGTCATTCGGTACATAAAATCAATAATCCAAGGATAGATATCGAAAAAATCAAGAAGGAAACAGAGCAAAATAACGGATGATCTTGTTAAAACTCATAAAATATTATTTTATGGATCTCGAAAAAGCGACAAAGGCGATCCAAAGCTATCGGCCCGAAGCCAAAGGAACAAAGAAAATTCATCTGCTGAATCAAATGTTTATGGCAAGAGCGCGGCAGCAGTTTTCTTTTGAAGAATTCTTTTTATATCATCTGGACAGGAAGACGGCAAAAGAATGGAAGAATTATATCAGCGATGAAGAACACTTCCGTTATTTAAGTAAACTGAACAAAAAGAAAAACGGCATCCTGTTTTCCGATAAGGGTCTGACCTATGAACGGTTCAAGGCTTATTATAAGCGTGAGGCGGCAGCGGTACGGGATAACGTGCTCAGCGATGATGCCGCTTGCTTTTTAGAAAATCATTCGGAGTTTATTGTCAAGCCCTTGACCTCCGCGTTCGGGAACGGGGTGCTTCTTTATCAGAAGGGAAAGAAAACGACCGAGCAGGTATTTGAGGATCTTTGTCAGCGCTATCACAACGCCTTTATTATGGAAGAAAAGATCGTTCAATCGGAGGAATTGGGGCAGTTTCATCCGGAATCCGTCAATACCCTTCGGCTAACGACGTTGCGGCTGGGCGATCGGATCGAGATCGTTCATCCTTTCGCAAAATTCGGTTTGGGAACGGCGATCGTTGATAATGCTGCCGCCGGCGGCGTATTCTGTTCCATTGATACGAATACGGGAAAAATGACGGCGGCGGTGGATGAAGTGGGAAATCGTTATGAAACGCATCCGGATTCTCATCGGCGCTTTGAAGGCTTTACCATACCGAGATTTGACGAAGCGGTAGCCTTGGTAAAAGAACTTGCCGACGTTATACCGGATAACCGGTGGACGGGATGGGACCTTGCGTTAACGGATGACGGCTGGGTGATGGTAGAAGGAAATGCCTACGGGCAAATGGTCGCTATTCAGATTATGGAAGATAAGGGTATCCGCGAAGAAATGGACGGTTTTTTAGCGGAATGAGATCCAAAACAAATATAAAATATTTATGGAGGCGCATATGATTAACTTTACGGTAGGTCCGGTGCAATCCGGAGAAACAATTCGGGAAATAGGAAAAGAGCAGGTACCGTATTTCCGCACCCCGGAATTTTCGGAGATCATGTTGGAAAACGAGCGTCTGATGTGCCGGTTCACCGGCGCGCCGGAAGGTTCCCGGGCGGTTTTTCTGACCGGTTCGGGAACGGCTTCCATGGAGGCAGCGGTCATCAATACTCTGACGCCCGAGGATAAAGCGATCGTTGTGAACGGCGGCAGCTTCGGTCAGCGTTTTGTGGATCTGCTGAAAATCCACAAGGTCCCGTTTACAGAGATCAAACTGGATATAGGGAAAGCCTTGAAACCGGAGATGCTGGAACCGCTTGCCGGGCAGGGTTACACGGCGTTTTTAGTCAATATTCACGAAACGTCGACGGGCGTCCATTACGATTTGGATCTTATCGGAAAGTTCTGTAAAGAAAACGGGATCTTCCTCATCGTGGACGCCATCAGTTCGTTCCTGGCGGATGAAATCGATCTGGAAAAACAAAACGTGGATATTATGATCACCGGTTCGCAGAAAGCGCTGGCCTGCCCGCCCGGTGTTTCCATTCTTGTCCTTTCGCCGAAGGCACTCAAACGGGTGGAAGAGACGGAAAGCGGCTGTATGTATCTGGATCTCAAGAGCGCTCTCAAAAATCAGGAGCGCGGCCAGACACCGTTTACACCGGCGGTGGGCATTTTGCGCCAGATCCATGCCCGCCTTTGTGAGATCGAAAAAGACGGCGGCGTTTTAGCGGAGCGGAAAAAGATTGCCGCTTTGGCCCGGTATTTCCGGGAACGCATCGCCGGCCTTCCGTTTGAGATCGTATCCGAAAGTCTGTCCAACGCGGTGACGCCGCTTCATCCGACGACGGCGTCCGCTTACGACATTTTTACGGTGCTGAAAGACGAATACGGCATCTGGGTCTGCCCCAACGGCGGAGACATGCGTGATACCATTTTCCGTGTGGGACATATCGGCGCGTTGACGACAGCGGATTATGATATTCTTATCGAAGCGTTTGAGGATTTGCAGCGCAGGGGGATCATCTGATGGTAAAAGTGATTACATACGGAACTTATGACCTTCTCCATTACGGCCATATCCGGCTTTTGGAGCGGGCAAAAGCACTCGGCGATTATCTGATCGTCGGCGTGACTTCCGACGACTACGACAAGACCCGGGGAAAGATCAACAACCAGCAGTCTTTGATGGAACGGATCGCCGCGGTCAAAGCCACCGGCCTTGCCGATGAGATCATTGTTGAGGAATACACCGGTCAGAAGATCGACGACATCAAAAAATATCAGGTGGATATTTTTACGGTGGGTTCCGACTGGGTCGGAAAATTCGACTATCTGAACGAATACTGCAAAGTCGTCTATCTTCCGCGGACGGAGGGTGTTTCCAGTACGGAGCTTCGGGCGGAAAACGGGAAACTGCGGATCGGTGTTCTCGGCAATATGAGTTATAGAGATAAATTCATCGAAGAACTGCAGTACGTAAACGGCGCCCAGCTCTGCGAGGGAGACGGGATCACCGAAGAAATGGACGCCGTCTATGTGGCGTCCCTTCCGGAGCATCATTATGAGGATGTCAAAGCGGCTCTTCTGGCCGGGAAACACGTCATCTGCCAGTCGCCGATCGCGACGAAGAAAAGCCAGTGCGAGGAGCTTCTGAGACTGGCAAAGGAAAAAGGACTGGTCCTTTTCGACGGGATCAAAACGGCTTATATGACGGCGTATCAGCGCCTGTTGCTGCTGATTAAAAGCGGCGCGATCGGGGACGTGGTCTCGGTCGACACGACCTGTACCAGCCTAAAGATCAAGACCGATCTGTCCGGACGGCAGAACACCATTTGCGGTTGGGGTCCGACGGCGCTGCTTCCGATTTTTCAGATCCTCGGGACCGATTATAAAGAAAAGCGGATGGTATCCCATTTGCTGAGCGAGGAACTGAAATTCGACGGTTTCACCAAAATTGATTTTACCTATGAGCACGCGGTGGCTTCGATCAAAGTGGCGAAAGCCGCCAAAGCGGAAGGCGAACTCATCGTTACGGGGACAAAGGGGTACGTCTGGGTGCCGGCCCCCTGGTGGAAGACGGACTATTTCGAGATCCGGTATGAAAATCCGTTGGAGAATAAAAAATATTTCTATCAGCTTGACGGCATCGGCATCCGCTATGAGATCGTGGAGTTCATCAAGGCGATCCACTGCGGCGGGGAAAATCTTTGCCTCAGCGGGGAAGTCAGCGCCGCTATCGCGAAAGCAATGGAAGATTTCTATAACGGTCAATACGTGGAAATTTAACAAATCATTCGGGGAAGGCGGATAGACAGAATGGATAATTTTGCAGGAAAACGGCTTTTGATCCTCGGCGGCGCCACGCAGTCGAAAAAAGTGGTCACAGCGGCCAAAGAGATGGGCGTTCACTCCATCGTACTGGATATCAATAAAGATGCTCCGGCCAAAGAGGGCGCGGACGAATGTGTGGAAATGAGCCTTATGGACTATGACGCCATTCTGGAGTGGTGCCGTCGGAATCCAGTGGACGGGATCATCAATATTTCCGTGGATTTCGCGCAGAAGACGTTTCAGTTCCTTTGCGAAAAGTTGGGGCTTCCCTGTTTCGGAAACGCGGAGATCGTACGGGCGCTGACGGATAAGACGGTGTTTAAGAAGCTCTGTCAGGAAAACGGGTTGGACGTCATTCCGGAATATACGGAAGAAGATATCCGGGCCGACAGGGCGGAGTATCCGCTTTTTGTCAAACCGGCGGAGGGAAGCGGCTCCCGGGGCGTCTGCGTCTGTCAGACGAAGGAAGAAGCACTGGCGGCTGTTTCGGAAGATAAAGAGATCTCCCGGAACGGAAAAGTCATCATCGAAAAATATATGGGCGACAAGCCGGATTTTATGGTGGCGTACGTCTTTATTGACGGGAAAGCCTATATTCAGAGAACGGCGGACCGCTATCACGGAAGACCGGAAGATGGGTTGGAGAATGTAGGAGCGCTGGCCGTTTCTCCTTCGATCTATACGGATCTTTATATCCCGGAGATCCACGAAAAATTCGTAAATATGGTAAAAAATCTGGGTATGGTTACGGGAACGGTCTTTTTCCAGGCCTTTGTGGACGGCGATACCATCCGGTTCTATGATCCGGCGATCCGTCTTCCCGGCGCCAGCTTTGAAAATATTCTGAAGGCGGCCACCGGTCTTGACGTGGTCAAAATGTTCGTCGAGTATGCCCTGAGCGGGAAAGTGACCGGCTTTGACCCGGAAAAACTGGAGAAAGCCTATGAACTGGACGGAAAATACGGCGCGATCGCGTTCCCGATGGTGCGGCCCGGAAAAATCGAATCGGTTTTGGGATTGGAAGAGATTCTTGCCGATCCCCGAGTTCTTTCTTCGACCTATCGGCACGGAGAGGGCGATACGGTGAAAAAGACCGGCGACGTGACGCAGCGGTTCGGAGAATTTGACGTATTGGCGGACTCCAAAGAAGAACTCAAAGATATTTTGAAAAAAATTCAGGACACGTTGGTCGTTTTGGACGAAAACGGAGAGGATCTGGTCATTTCGAAACCGGATCTGGAACAGATCTGACAGGAAGGGAATTGTGATGGAAGGATCTTTGAAAAACGTGAAAAAGAATTTCGATTCCATGGACCTTGTAAAATTTATTTTAAGTCTGTTCATCGTGGCGCTTCACGCGGACGCTCTTCTGGATTTCAGCCCGCTTCTGAACCGGTTCGTTTGCGGAGGAGTGGCAAGACTGGCGGTGCCTCTGTTTTTCCTCACTTCCGCTTTTTTCTATTTCCGGAAAGAGCAAACGGCGGAATCGGTCAAAAGGTACTGTACCCGGCTTGGGATCCTTTATCTTTGCTGGTTTATTGTTTCTCTGCCAAAAACGATTTTCGACCGGTTCATTTGCAGTGATAAGCCTTTTGGGGAAACTTTGTTCCGTTTTATCCGTTCGTTCTTCGTCACTTCAACGTTCAGCGGTTCCTGGTTCCTTGTTTCCTGCGTTTTTTGCGCGATCCTTTTTTACTGGCTGAAAAAACTTCCAAAGCGGCAGGAAAAAACCGTAACGGTCGTCCTTTCCGTCATCGTCTATCTTTTCTGCGTTTTTACAAGCGCTTACGGAAAACTGATCGAGCCGCTCGGGCTTCAGAAGGCATATTCGGTCTATCTTCTCTTTTTGGCCAATCCTTATAACAATCTTTTTGTGGGAATCCCCTATTTTGCGCTCGGAAAATATTTCGCGGAGCATGAGGTGAAAAATCAGAAAAGAAACCTTTTGGGCTTTCTTTTTACGCTGCTTCTGCTCTTTGCGGAGATCGCGCTCACTTCCCGTTTTCAGCTTGTCAAAGCGACGGATTGTTATCTGATGCTGCTTCCGTGCGCCTGTTTCCTGTTTCCGCTGATCAGGGACTGGAACGTGGAATTGAAACAGGCGAAAACCCTGAGGGCGGCTTCCACGATCATTTTCTTTTCCCACTTTTTGTGGCTTTTCGCGGCGGAGATTCTGGAGTGGCTTTTCAAGATCACCATTCCGTATTTCGGGAAATTCCTTTTTGCTGTGGTGGGCGCTTTTTTAACGGTCTTTGTGATCCTGAAGCTGCAAAACAAAAAAGGTTTCCGCTGGCTTCGGAATTTTTACTGATTTTCCCGGTTTTCCTTGACAAAACGGAACGGATATGCTATTTTAAGGGTCTTATTTAAAACCTTTTGAGGAGGGATCAACAAAAATGGAAACAGCCGTTCTATCGCTGATCATTTTTGCTGTCTGTATCGTTCTGTTCGTTTGGGACAGGCTTCCCATGGCGACGACCGCCATCCTCGGCTGTGTGGCCATGGTCATTTGCGGCGTCTGCGATTTCAAGACCGCATTTGGGCAATTCGCTTCGAGCACGGTGGTGCTCACCATCGGCGTCATGGTGATCGGCGCGGCGATCTCGGAAACGGGTCTGGCCGCGACGATCGGCAGCTGGATCATTGAAAAAGCGCATGGTTCCGAGACAAAATTGCTGATCGGCGCCTATCTGGTCTCGGCAGGAATGTCCATGTTCCTGACCAATTCGGCGGTGCTCGCCGTTTTCATTCCGATCATTATGGGCCTTTCCGCGGGCAATGCTCAAATCAAGGCTAAAAATCTGATCATGCCCATTGCCATCGGCTGTGTTATCGGCGGAGCGTCCACACTGGTCGGTTCGACCCAGCAGATGACGGCACAGGGACTTTTGGAAGAAGCCGGCGAACGGCTTTTTCATACTTTCGATTTTACCCCGGTCGGCGGCGTTTTGATTTTTGTAGGACTGATCTACTGCCTGACGGTCGGGAAAAAGCTGGGAGAGAGGATCTGGGGACAAAGGGAAGGATCCTCTGAATATGAGGAGAAAAGCACGGCAAAAGGCGGCAGCCGGACAAAACAGATTCTTGTGGCCGCGATTTTTGCTTTAACCATCGTTTTCTATATCACGGAATGGCTTCCGCTGGCGATCACCAGTACGTCGGCGGCGCTTCTTTGCATCGTGACCGGATGCATCGACCAGAAAAAGGCCATCGCAAAGGTCAACTGGAACATTGTCGGGCGTTTGGCCGGATGCCTCGGTATCGCGAAAGCGCTGGAAGTGGCCGGCGGAACGGAATTGATCGCCGACGGCTTCGGCAAGCTGATGGGAACCGCCGTCAGCCCCTATCTGCTGTTCTGTATCCTCGTTCTGCTGGTGCAGGTGACCAGTGAATTTATCTCCAACTCGACGGCGATCCTGATCGTTTTTCCCATTCTTCTGGCGATCGCGCCGTCCATGGGACTCAACACCTATGCGTATGCGCTTGGGATCACACTGGCGTCCGGTGTGGCGCTGAGCTGTCCGCTGGCAAGCTCGACGCTCGGAATGTCCATGGTGGTCGGCTACCGGTTCAACGATTATTTCAAGTATAGTTTTGTGTTGGACGTTATCAGCTACCTGATCATCATTGTTTCGGTGCCGCTGATCTACGGGCTTACAGTATGATCGGTCAATAAAAATTGTTTCGGAAATTACTTTTCTTTTAGGGAGGATAAAAAAATGAGTATTGGCAGTTATGTAAAAAAAACAGCCGGGAAAAGCTTATTTTTGAGCCGGATCGTATCCGACGTATCGGGAAACTGGTATTATAACCGATATAAAACGGATAACGACAAGGTTCTGGAAAAATTTGTCCCCCGGGAGAAGAGAGAGGACGCCTCTTATATGAAGGCGTTAAAAAAAGACCTTCTGCTGGCCAAACTTCGCCATGGGGCCGAGGTGGAAGAATATTTCCGTTATGGATTTGAAAAGCTTTCGGATGCGGGACGGCAGGAATATTTGCTTGTTGAAAATTCAGACAGATATTTCAGAGCGGTAGAGGCTTCCGGTGCGAGAAAGCTGTTCCGGGACAAATTTCTGGCCTATCAGAAATTCGGCGACTACTATAAAAGAGAATTGATCGCCATTCGAAGCGATGACGATTTTCCTGCTTTTGAAAGTTTCGTCCAAAGACATCCGAGCTACATTGTCAAACCTTTGGCGGAATACGGCGGACACGGGATCTTTAAGGATTCCGTAGAAAGCGGCACGGTGCAGGAAAAGTTTTCTTCTTACCGTTCTTCTTTAGGGGAATGCGCCGTTGAGGAGCTGGTCATTCAGGATGAAAGAATGGCCAGATTTCATCCGCAATCGGTCAACACGCTTCGGATCGTTACCTACTGCAAGGACCATGAGATCCATATCCTTCAGTCCAGCGTCCGTATCGGGGTAGGGGCGTCTGTGGTCGATAACGGCTGCCTTTCGGCCGGGATCGATTACGAGACGGGAACGATCATTACCAGGGGCCGAATGGCTCACGTGGCCGGTCTGTACGTTTTCCATCCGGATACCGGGATCCAGATCCTGGGAAATCATATTCCAGAATGGGATCAGGTAAAGGATCTCATCAACAGACTGCCCTACGTAGTGGAAGAACAGCCGGTCGTCGGCTGGGATCTGGCATTGAGCGAAAAAGGCTGGGTGGTTATTGAGGCCAATACCCGTCCGGAGGTGCAGATCCTTTCCGGTGAGGGGATCGGTATGCGGAATATTGTGGAACGCAATTTGGGCATCAAATAAAGGAGGACCGGTATGGAAGAGAAGAAAGCGCTGAAAAAGAACCTTTCCCCGATCAACGTATGGTCCCTGGCCCTGGGATGTATCATCGGTTGGGGCGCCTTTGTCATGCCCGGAAATACTTTTCTGGGAAAAGCCGGGCCGCTCGGGACCGCAATCGCCATGGGGATTGCGGCGCTTATCATGATCGTTATTGCCTTCAACTATAACTATATGATCAATATGTATCCGGTTGCCGGCGGTGAATTTACTTATACGCAGAAGTCGTTCGGAGAAAAGCACGCGTTTCTTTGCTCCTGGTTTCTGGGGCTTTCCTATCTCGCGATCGTTCCGCTGAACGGAACGGCACTGGCGCTGATCGGAAGAAATCTCCTCAATAATATTTTTCAATTCGGATTCCATTACAACGTGGCGGGATACGACATTTATCTGGGAGAGATCCTTCTTGCGGTAACGGCCCTGATCGTATTCGCGGTGCTGAGTATCCGGGGAGTCAAATTCGCGGGCGTTTTTCAGACGGCATTGGTCTTCGCGTTGGTTGGCGGTGTCATCATCGTTACTTTGGCGGCGATTTTCAGCCCGTCGGCTTCTTTTAAGAATTTAACGCCGGCTTTCTATCCTGGGGACTCGGTGATCGGCGGCGTTCTGGCCGTTGTGGCGGTGGCGCCGTGGGCCTTTGTCGGCTTCGACACGATCCCGCAGGCCGCAGAGGAATTCAATTTTTCTCCTAAGAAAACAAAGATCATCATGGCCATTTCCATTTTATTCGGAGCGATGGTCTATGTGCTTCTCAACACGGTCACGGCGATGGTCATTCCGGAGGGATACGCCACGTGGACGGACTATATAGACGATCTTCCCAATTTGTCGGGTCTTCTTTCTCTTCCCACTTTTTATGCCGCCGATAAAGTGTTGGGTACTTTTGGTCTGCTGTTTTTGGGAATCGCCGTTTTGGCGGCGATCCTTTCCGGAATTATCGGCTTTTATATGGCGACCAGTCGGCTTCTCTATTCCATGGCCAACGAAAAAGTCCTGCCGGAATGGTTCGGAAAATTGGATCCCCGTTTTAGCACGCCGAAAAACGCGATCCTTTTTGTTATGGTCATTGCGCTGATCGCACCGTTCTTCGGCAGAACAGCGCTTGGCTGGATCGTGGATATGTCCTCTTTGGGCGCGGCTATCGGCTATCTGTACACGTCAGCGGCGGCTGTGAAGCACGCATGGAAAGAAAAAAAGACCGCCATTGTCATAACGGGTCTTTTGGGAACGGTGTTCGGGGTGCTGTTCTGCGTCCTCCTTCTGGTTCCGATCCCGCTGTTTAATTGTTCGCTGAGCAGAGAATCCTATATCTGTCTTTTGGTATGGATCCTTCTCGGCGCGGTGTTTTATTTCGTTTCCAAAAAGAAAAATGCGTAAAAAGAATCCCCTTTCTCATTTTGAGAAAGGGGATTTGTTTTATTTGGAGCAAGTCAGACTTTTACATTATCATAATTAACGTTGTGCCCGTATTTTTGGGGGATCATATAGTTTTCACTATACAGTTTTTTCAGGTAGGCATCAAAATCTTTTGGTCCATAAAGAATGGCGTCTTCAAAGGCATATTCATCTCTGCTGTCAAAAAAAGAGCATTTTTTGAAACGGCTTTGAAAATTCCCGTCGCCGGGAACAAAATATTCTTCCGACGTTTTACTTCCCAACAGACGGATGCTTTGTATCAGCAGGTTGTCCATCCATAAAGCGCATTTCGGAGAAATTTTTGCGAGGAAAGCCCTCTTGGGAGGAGTACGGCGGGCGTTGATATAACGGCAACGGAAGCTGTGAAGGATACGCCCCAACTGGAACTGCATTTTTTTGCTGAAAGTGCTTTTTCCGGCGGGAAAAAGCGCAAAAATATCCACCCAAAGGCCTTTATGGATATTCAGATTTCTTAAAACTTCCTCTTCCATCAAAGTCCCGTTTTTACGGACTTTATAGAAAGGAAACGGAGATTCCGGATCGGTTTTCGGAGATTGCAAGAAAAAACGGTCATGGTCAATAAATGCGTTCAATTTCTCCGCGTCTTTTGCCAGCATACAGATATCCACGTCGTCATCCCAGGGAATAAAGCCCTGATGACGGATAGCGCCGAGCATGGTTCCGGAAGAAAGCGTATAGGGAAGATGCTGTTCCCGGCAGACCCGATCGATCTCTTTCAGAATATCCAGTTCACCAAGTTGGATCTCACGTAATGTGGCCATAAATGTTTTTTCCTTTCGTCAATAGTAAATGATTTTTACTCTTCAGTCATTAACAGGAATAAGCGAAGCATTAGGAGAAAAATCATTTACACATAAATATTGAAATACCATATTTTGATTATTTCAAAATTCTTCTTACAGAAAAAGCTAATAAATATATAAACCATTCAGCCGCTTCAAAAGAAAAAACAAATTCTTCCGCTTTTTCTAAAAGAGAAAAGTTCGATTTTTTTATAAAAGCGCGAAGATGTTTTTTAATATCCTTTGGTGTTTTTGAGGATAGTCCTTTTTTGATTTTCCAATGATTTTTAAAACCGATACAGGACAACTCTCCGAAATAGCAGTTCCGGATGTAACGCCGGTCTTCTAACAGCTCTTTTGCGTTATCCGTATAGGCTGCATTAAGATAATCTTGGTCAAAAGTATTGGCGCACTCTAAATTTCTTAAAGCCACAGTATAACGTTTTTTTGGTCTTGATAAGCTACCGGGATGTTTATAATAATAGTAAATAGCGGAAGGAACAACGGTTATGCACTTCACATGGAGTAAATATTGGCTGTTAAAAAGTACGTCTTCCATATAGGACATTGTGAAACGAATGTTATTTTGGTCGACAAGGGATTTTAGGTACAACGCACCCCAGACGTAGCCGTGAACACGGAGCAAATCAGCGTGTCTTTGGCTTTCAAACAAAGAACAACAAAAAAGAGAATCATTTTCCGGCAAAGCCGATTGGTCGGAAATTTCGTTTATGGAAGATATGGCCATATCGCAATTTTCTTTTTCCATTCCGCGGAGAAGATGTTCAATATGGCAACGACCTATGGTGTCGTCAGAGTCGAGGAAAAATAAATATTTTCCATGAGAAAGCTCGATTCCATGATTTCGAGTATATCCCAATCCGATGTTCATTTCATTATCTGCCAACTGATAGGGAAAAGGCGAGTTCTTCAGAATTTTTTCGGCGATTTCCCGGCTGTTATCCGTACTTTGATCATTGATAACAATAATTTCTATATTCGGATAGGTTTGAGTGAAAACGGATTTTAAGCAATTTTCAATATAATCTTCTACATTATATAGTGGAATTATTACGCTGACAAGATCAGAATTCATGCTCTATTTCCTCCAGATGTTCATGAATGACCCAATCGCCGTATTGATCAAGGACAAACTTTTCAGTAGTATAAATTTGATTGAAAATATCGTTTTTTTCTTGCGCTATAGACTTCGGCAAAGGATACTGATGAAGGGTGTCTTTCCCTGCCGGGCAGAGAACGGGACAGTCCATCTGGGACAGAACCGCCTGATGAACGCGTTGGTGCATCTTATGTCCGTATTCTCCTTCTGCATTATGCGTGGCACAAAGAGCAAAATTTTTTACTTTTTTCATCTCATCAACGTGTTTTTTCAGAAGCGCCATTCTTTGATCTCGAGCCTCTAAATCATAAGCACGATACCGGACGCCGTATTTTTTCATAACCCGGAAAAAGCAGGGCATCCGGCGAAGAGACCAACCGGTCGTCATCAAAACCACATAGGGTTTTTTCTCCTTGATGAACGTGTGGAAGAAAAGCGTGTCGTCGTCAGGGTGAGCGACAAAGAGGATGGAATCCGTTTTCGGCGGAAACAGAGCGTCCCGGGTCTTCCAATAGAGCAAAAAGACGCGGCAAAGAATATGTCCGCAAAATTTATAGAGCTTGTGAAGCAGTTTTTTCATAGAATAAGCCTTTCATCCGCGTTTCAGCTGGTCGGCGATAGTGCGGTTCAGATAGTGTGCGGGAATAGCGATCAGAATGGCGATGCCGATGGTGAGCAGCGTCCAAAGAGCCTCATTTTCAATATAGACAACGTCGCTTCGGAGAAAACGGTAAACCATGCCGTGAAGAAGATAGATCTCCAAAGAGATCGTACCGAGCTTGTCCCAAAGAGGCATGACCGGCTTAAATTTATAAAGGGCAACGACCAAGACGGCAACGGAAAGCGGGGAGGAGATCAGACGGCAGAAAAGGCGGAGAGCCTCGGTGGCCGCGCTTTCGGAAAAGAGTCGTTCCACAACGGGCGGCGTCAGATAGAACAAAAGAAAAGCGAGAACAATAAGGCCGCCGAAACGGAAATAGCTTTGGGACAACCGGCGGTCGATGACTTCTTTTTTCCACGCCCAGAACATACCGAGCGCGAAACCGAGGTTGGAAAGATACCAGACGGAAGAGCAGGAAGTCAGCACGCAGACGGCGGCGAAAAGAAGCTGAAAACCCAGAACACACCCGATCTTTTGGCCGACGGAGGCTTTGGGGAGGAAACGGAAAATGCCGTAAAACGCGAAGTAGAAAAGGATCAGAACGATCATATACCAGGAGTTGGAGGCAATTCCGCCGAAGAAGACGGATTTAACGATGGCAAAAAGCGAATGGGGTTTTCCCGTCAGAAGGTCGTAAACGGCATAGACGGCGACGTCAAGAAGATAGACGAGAACAAGATAGAGGACCCGCTTTTTTAAGAAACCGTCCAGATAGTTTTCCCGCTTTTGGTACTGGATCAGAAGACCGTAACCGGAAAGGAAGAAAAACAGGGCGACCATCAGATAGCCGATCATCCCGAGTACCGGAAAGACCGTGCCACTGGTGGTGCGTTCCGCCATATGGTGAAGAATGATGCCGATGGCGGCAACACCGCGCAGGGAATTGGTGACTTTGGGGGAGAGATAATCCTCCTGGCTTTTCCGGGCGAGGAAGACGCTGATACAGACAAGAAGAATATAGAAAAGCAGAACGGAATCCAAAAGCATAGCCTGTCTCCTCCCGAAAATAGCAACATTATAGTGTCAGTATATCATCAAAAAAAGCGGGGGTCAATTCCCTTTGAACGATTTTTCGACAGAATGGGGTTGCGCGTTTTTAAAATTTGTATATAATATAAAGACACAGACCGATTTTATCCGAAAGGAGGATGTCCGGATTGTTCTTTATCTATTCACGGCCGCTTAAAGTGATCGTTTCCTGGATCGTTCTGGCCGTCCTCTTTTACGCGTTCATGGAGATCTGGTTTCGTAATCAAAAAATATGGAAAGTTGTCAACCGCCTTTTGGCCGTCTTTTCGATCCTGGTCATTCTCTATCTGACGGTCGTTAAGAGGGAAGCGGGCGATAAAGGCGTTTCGCTGACGCCGTTCATCACGTTTCAGCTGGCAAAAATTGAGCCGGAGCTATACCGCTCCATGCTTATGAACGTCTTCCTCTTCGTTCCCTTCGGCCTTTCGTTCCCCTATCTGTTTCCGGAAAAGTGGAAACCGGCGGGGAAGGTGCTTCTGACCGTTCTGGCGGGGGCGCTTTTCAGCGCCGGAATCGAAGCGGCGCAGTACTATTTCCATCTGGGCTTGACGGAGACGGACGACGTCATCATGAATACGGCGGGAACGGTGTTCGGCGCCTTTCATCTTATCGCGGCGGAGCTTTTTATCCGGCTTCATAACAAACGGAAAACGTAAAAAAGTGCCTCCGTGGGAAACCACGGAGACACTTTTTTACTTTTTATGTGTTGTCATTCGGCGTCGGAAAGCCGGGTGCATTTGGCGTTCGAGAAATCCATCGTCCATTCGGTGGCGCTTGTCTTTTTGACGGTGAACTGTACTTCTACATCGCCGCCCATTTTCGCGAGCACCATGGTGTATTTGCCGAGATCGGGAACGCAATAGTTTTCAAGGGAGAACTTATAGGGGCATTTTTCCGCGATTTCGGAATAAGTAAGATCGACCGCGTCCGCTTCCTCATAAGTCACGTAGTCACCCTCCGGGCAGATCATCAGATAATACTTGTCATAGCCCTCCGGGTCGGTCTCCTCAAGATAATATCCGTCAAAGAAGAATTCGGACCAGTCTTCATTGTAGGCGTTAAAAGTGAACCACGAAGCGATCTCGTCCTCGACGCTGTCGAATTCTTCGACCTTTCTGTCTTCACCGGCACCGCGGAGCCACGAGTTGTCAAAGCCGATTTCGATGTTCCCGCTCTTATCCTTGTTGAAAATCCATTCTCCGATTACGTTTCCGGAATCGTCATCATCACACAGAACCATCGTATAGGTGTCGGGAACGATGCTTTCGTTATTCAGCGCGAACGTGTAGATACCATCAAACCATTCCTTATCGTATGACGAATCAAAGTATTCATAGTAGGAGTCAGCTGCGTCCGCGGATTCTTCCGTTAGGTAAATGCCCAAAGGACAGATACCGAGCCAGCCGGATCCGCTCTTGATATAAGCGGATGTCTTGACAGAGATAATAACGTGTCCCTTACTGTCAACCCTGTAAGCAATGGCTTCGCCGAGCTTCGTTTCATCCGTCACGGCGCCTTCCGGTGCCGGGGTATCCGAAGTAGGTTCGCTGTCGGGCTGCGAAGGTTCGCTATTTTCGGGAGTGTTTTCCGTTTCCGGGACGTTCTCGTTTTCCGGAACGCTGTTCGAGGGTTCTTCGGTCGGTTTACTGCCGCAGGCGGCGAAGGTGAGCACCATCGTCAGCACAAGGAATAAAGCGATGATCTTTTTCATTTTCTTAATCTCCTAATACTTCGTCTTTGCTTTTTGTTCGATACATTCCGACGCTCATCACGTCCAGATCGTTGAAGGCTTCGACCGAACTGAACACCAGATATTCGCCGCCGAGGTCTTTATACAGGACCTGATCGGAATCCTTATATTTATTCACAAAGCCGTCCGCTTTCAATACGCTGACGTAGGCGCAGAGGTCATCATAGGTGGCGCCGACGGCGTTGAAATTATAATAGGTCGTGCCTTCGTCCGACGTGTAGTTTTCGTCAATGGAAAATTCCTTGCCGCCGAAGCACCAGATCGGGAATCCGGGCAGTTTGGTATTCCATTCGGAAAGACCGGCCCGGCTTTCCTCGGCTTTTTCCACAACCTTAGCATAGTGTTCCATGGATTGGGAAAGGCGGTTGAGCGATTCTTCCAGAGAAGAGGTCGGCTTTTTTCCGGATTCGGAAGCGGATTCGGCGGAGGCATTCATGGCCTCGGTCGCCTCGTCAAGGGAATGAGCGACGGAATTGGCGTAGGCTTCCGCTTTGGGAGCGATGATCTTTTCCGCCGCGGAGCTGACCGCGTCGCGGATGCCTTTGCTGATGCCGTCATCGACGGCGTTGCGGATCAAATTTTTTAAGAAACTCATTTTTCCTCCAATCCGGCGTTAAGACGCCTTGTTTTTTGTTTACGAACGGAAAACGGTGCTTATGGTAAAAGGTTTTGCGGACGAATGTGGCGGAAGAATCCCGTTTTTGACGGATTCCCCCTTTCATTATACAAAGATAAAATAAAAAAGCAACAAAAAAACACGGGAATTCGAAAATTGAATTCCCGTGATGATAAGTGGCGTCCCCGGCGCGATTCGAACGCGCGGCCTTTCGCTTAGGAGTTCGAGCCGAAATGCCGAACGCCGTACCTTGTGATACCTTGAAATGCCTTATTTTACGGCATTTTTTATGTTTTGAAGTCCTGTCGTGTTACGCCGTCCTCGCTGATTTTAAGGCATTTTAATAGCTCTTGTTAGCAGTCTGTTAGCAGGAGCCGTGATTTTAGGGTGGTGATATAGTTTCTATTTGAGCTTGTTTTTACCTCTCAAATGTTTGTGAGTGTTATGGTGTGTTACTGAATATCAATTTTCTACCTAATTGTATATTTCAAATATAATATAAACTGGTACTACCCTGCGTGAAATGATAACATATAGAAAAAAGGTACTATTTATGATATAATATCATATAATCCGTATTTTACATCGATTTTACAAAAAGCCGATAACAGATTTTAACTTTCCACTGTAAAATATAAGAAAAGTAAAAAGAGGTGAAAAGGTTGATTTTTTGCGTAGAAGATGATAACGGTATCAGAAATCTGATGCTGTATACATTAAATGCTTCCGGATTTGAAGCAAAAGGATTTACCGATTCGGCAGATTTTTGGAAAGATCTTGAGGCTATAAAGCCTGAACTGATTTTGCTTGATATTATGTTGCCGGGCGAGGACGGAATCTCTATTTTGAAGAAACTCCGATCGGATATTGCAACCTGCGATATTCCGATTATTATGGCAAGTGCAAAAGGCACCGAGTACGACAAAGTGCTGGGACTTGATCTCGGAGCGGACGACTATCTTGCAAAGCCTTTCGGGATGATGGAGATGGTATCAAGAGTAAAAGCGATCCTTCGAAGATCGGGTCCGCAGATCAAATCTGCCGTTGTAAAGAGGGGAAACATTGAGATCGATGTGAATAAGCACAAAGTGACTGTCGACGGGCGCGAAATCATTCTGACGCGCAAGGAATACGATCTGTTACTGCTGTTTGCTGAGAATCCTGAAAGGGTATTCACCAGAGAACAGCTGCTGGCAGGTGTATGGCAGTCTGATGCCTTCGTCGAGACGAGGACTGTAGATGTTCATGTGGGTACGCTGAGAACCAAGCTCGGAAAAGACGGGGATCTGATCAGAACGGTCAGAGGTGTAGGATATCGCATGGAGGCAGGGGATGCGTAAGAGAATATTCAGAGCGATCAGTCTGGTAACATTGCTTGTACTGGTCGCTTCTCTTGTATTTATCATGGGAAGCACTTATGAATACTTTTCCGGCATTCAGGAGCAGCAGCTTAAGAATCAGGTCAAACTGGTCGCCAATGGCGCGGAGCAGTCAGGAATA
>CALCUE010000011.1 GCA_937906945.1 uncultured Clostridia bacterium
GTGCTTCGCACTCTTCCTCGCGTTTTTCGACCGCGGCGCCAAACCCTGCTCGCTGGTTCCGCCACTGGCGGCGCTCGCAGGCTTTGCTCCCAAGGGGGAAGGCTTTCGGCGCGGGAGCGCCGCTATCCTTTCCTTGTCATTCCGAAGGAACGAAGTGACTGTGGGAATCTTTTTATTCCCATCATCAGGAATAAGATTGCCACATCACCGCTTCGCGGCTCCTCGCAATGACAGGCTGTTTTTCCCAAAATCGCCCTGCAAAGTCCCTCATCCGCCGTTTTATTCTTCTTTTTTAAGGAGGTTTTGTTATGCCACAGGAACTTGTTTTCGCTCTTTTCGCCCTCGGCGGGGTCGCCGTCGGCTTTCTGATCGCCTTTTTCATCCAAAACGCCCGGCTTTCCCCGCTCAGAAGGGAAAATCAGCGGCTTCTGACCGAGACCCAGTCCCTTCGGGACAGCGTTTCGGAAACCCAGAAGTCTCTCGCCGGAAAAGAGACGGAACTGCGCTTTCGGGAAAGCGACGTTGCCCGCCTCACCCAGAAAACGCTCCAATATGAGGCGCAGATCGCCGCCCTTTCCACCAATCTCCAAAAAGCCACCGCGGATCTTGCCGCCCGGGAAGAAGCCTACCGGGGGCTTGCCCAGTGGATCGCCTCGGCGGACGAGCGGATGAAAACGAGCTTCGCCGCCCTTTCGCAGGAGGTGCTGACCAAAAACTCCAAAACCTTCCTCGATTCCGCCGACCACACCTTAAGCGACTTTTCCCTCCGGCTCGACGCCAACCTCAAAGGCAACAACGAGGCTGTTGACCGTATCGTCTCCCCGGTGGAAAAGGAACTGAAAGAACTGCGGGACAAGGTGGACGCCCTCGAAAAGGAACGTGCCGGCGCCTACGCCGGTCTTTCCGGTCAGGTGGAAAACCTCCGGAAGCAGAATACCGACCTTCTGGCCGCCACCGATCTTCTCAATGCCACCCTTAAAAACAACGCCCAGCGGGGTCGTTGGGGCGAGGAACAGCTTCGCCGTATCGCCGAGCTTTGCGGCATGGTGGAGCACATCGACTTTGAGGAACAGGAGGTCAACGCCGACAAAAACCGCCCCGACATGGTCATCCACCTCACCGGCGGACGCACCGTTCCGGTGGACAGCAAGGTGCCGATGAACGCCTATCTTCTCTATCTTGCCGACACCGACGAAACCGAGCGGCAAAAGCACCTTGCGGAACACGTCCGCGCCGTCAAAAGCCACATCGACGCTTTGCACAAGAAAGCCTACTGGCAGAGCGAGGAACGGAGCGTCGAGATGGTCGCCATGGTGGTGCCCTATGAATCGGGACTTTCGGCGGCTTTCGCCTCCGACCGGGAAATTTTCTCCTACGCCATGGAACGAAACGTGCTGCTTCTTTCGCCAATGACGTTTTACGCCTTTCTCAAATCCGTCTCCATCGGCTGGCAGGAAAACGCCATGAGCCAGAACGCCCGGGCCATCGCCGCCCTCGGCCGGGAACTGATATCCCGCTTTGACACCTTCTTCGGCTATTTCGGCGGGATCGAGCGCTCTCTCGAAAGCGCCCGAACCCAGTACGAAAGAGCCCTCGGCTCCTATAACCACCGCCTGGCGCCGACCTTCGAGCGGTTCAAAGCTCTTTCCACCGGTCTCGGGGTCGGGGAACTTCCGGAAACCGAGCCGGACCTTCTGGGCGAAACGTTATGAAAACAAAAAAGCCGCCTTTCGGCGGCTTTTTTTATTTCTTATCAAAATCCCGGTAGGCGTTCTTTTCAACGTAGCTGTCCTTTTTGTTGTTCCAGTAGCCATAGAGGAAAAGCCCCAGAAGGGGAAGCGCTCCGATGAGCACCGGCTTTTTGAGCAAAATCCCCAGCGCCAGAAGCGCCAAAAGCAGAAGACCGGAAAGGAGAAGCCAGCTTTTGTTTTCCGCCATCCAGTTCTGTTTCCAGAAGGCGATCCGCTCCTCCCGGGTGAAGGGGTCTTTCTTTTCCGCCTTCGGCTCGGCGGACGCTGAAAGCAGATCGTCCACCGAAACGCCGTAAAGTTCCGAAAGGGAAAGAAGGGTCTCGGCGTCGGGAAGAAACGCCCCGGTCTCCCAGCGGGAGACGGTCTTGTTGGAGACGCCGAGGATTTCGCCCACTTCCTCCTGCGTCTGGTTTTTCGCCTTCCGAAGGGCGGCGAGATTTTTTCCGACGGCTTTTTTATCCATTTCGTAGCCTTCTTTCTGTTTTCTACGAAAAGTATAGCAGAAAACGCCGGTTTTGTCTTCCCCATGGAGCGAGAATTTTCAGAAAAAGCGCAAAAATTGTTGACAAGAATGCCCTTTCGTCCTATACTAAGGTCAGAAAATTATCAGGAGGGGTTTCGATGTACGAAGAAATCAAAAAAATGGCGGAAACCATCGGCTTCCAGAAATGCGGCGAGATCGCGGCCAGAAGAATTCCCTGTGATCCGACTCTGCGCCGTTTCTGCGAACAGAATTTCTGCGGCATGTTCCGCAGTAGCTATATGTGCCCGCCGGCTGAAGGCTCCGCCGAGCTTCTGATCGCCAAACTGCACGGCTATAAAACCGCCCTTGTCTTCACCCAGGAATACATCTGCGAAGATATGGCCAATTACATGAACGTCCAGATCGCCCACGAGCGCCGCAGCCAGATGCTTTGGAAATCCATGCAGAAACTGGGCTACACCAAAGAGAACGCCTGCGTCCTCACCGTCGGCGGTTGCCATCTCTGCGAAAAATGCGGCATCCTCACCAACGAACCCTGCCGTCATCCGGACACCGCCTGCCCGTCCCTTTCCGGCTATTGCGTCGAGTGCGAAAAAATGACCAACATGGTCGGTCTTTCCACCAAAGCCGAAAACCCCAACGGCATCGTCTTCCTCTGCGTTGTCCTTGTCAAATAAGTTTTTGCGCAAGCGTAAAAAAGCGCCTCCCTTTTGGGAGGCGCTTTTGTTATATTCTTTTTATTTTTCCGAAAGGCGCAGGACTTCCTCCATCCGGAAGGAGAGCATCATCAGCGTATCGGAAAGGTGGACGTTCTGGATCGCGACGTCACCGTCGGTGGAAAGGTCCACCGGCGCGAAATTCCAGATCCCCTTGACGCCGCCGGCGACCGCTTTTTCGAAGATCTCCGGCGCGGCCAAAGCCGGCGTCGCGATGACGACGATATCCACCGGGTTCTGTTCCAGATAGTCGCTGAAAAGCGATACGTTGAGGATCGGCACGTCGCCGATCCGCATGCCGTTATACATGAGGTTGCTGTCGAAAACGGCGTCGATGAAAAAACCGTCCTCGTTGAACTCCCGGAAGCTGATGATCGCCCGACCGAGGTTTCCGGCGCCGACGACGACCATGTGGTGCTGTTTTTCCAGTCCGATGAGACCGGAAAGCCAGCTTTTCAGCAGGGAAAGACTGTAACCGGGCACACCGCCGCAGGTGAAAAAGTCCTGACGGACCTGGGCGCTGGTGTTGCCGATGCGATCCGCCAGTTCCCGGGACGTGGTGGACGTTTTGCCTTCCGCTTCCATGGCGCAGATGTTCCGGTAATAGGCCGGAAGACGGCGCACCAAAGCGGTGGGCAGAATTTTCGGTTGGGTCTCTTTTTCTTTCATGGATGGGTTCCTCCCAGACTCTCAAAGGCTGACCGGACAGACCGGATCGGAAAACACCGGTTTATGACGGTTTCGTGACAAATAAATATTATACCATATTTAATGCGAAAATCAACCGAAGATCGCGCGGAAAATTCCGTGCGGCCCCGAAAAAATGAAAATATACATTCCATATATAGAATATTTTCAGGACCCGTTTCCGGGTGTCGCCGGTTTAGACCGCCGGATTTTCCGCATTTTTCGTCATTTTGCCGTCAAAATGCACAAAAACAATCCCCAAACCATCGGCAAAACTACAGAAAATAGAGATTAGTATAATTATTCATAAAAACCCCTTGACAATGTATAATTATGCGGCTATAATGAGCCCATAGTCAATCGAGACCAAAAATCTTTTTGAGAGGTACATAAAAATGAAAAAACTGCTTGCTCTTGTACTCGCGCTTGTCCTTGTTCTTTCGCTGACCGCCTGCGGCGGCGCTAAAAACGGCACGTTGAAAGTAGCCCTTTCCCCGGACTTCGCTCCGATGGAATTCGTCGATGGTTCCAAATCCGGTCAGGATTCCTACGTCGGCTTTGACGTGGATCTTGCCAAATACATCGCCGACGAGCTCGGCATGGAACTCGAGATCATGCCCATGAGCTTCGACGCCTGCCAGGTCGCCGTGGAAGTCGGTACCGTCGATATGTCCATCTCCGGTTTCAGCTGGACCGAGACCCGTGCCGCCAACTACAACCTTTCCGATTATTATTACGCCGGTGATAACGAGACCGAACAGACCATCATCACCACCAAAGATAAAGAAGGCACCTTCAAATCCGCCGCGGATTTCAGCGGAAAGAAAGTCGCCGCCCAGAGCGCTTCCCTTCAGATGGACCTCTGCAACGGACAGCTTCCCGAAGACTGCGAGATCATTGAGGTCGGCGATCTGACCACCGCTCTTCTCCAGCTCATCAACGGCGACTTCGACGCTCTTGCCTGCGCGCAGGGCAACGGCGACGTTTTCATCAACTCCCATCCCGATGAGGTCGCCGAATCCGGCTTCAAGTTCTACGTCGATCCCAAGCAGGAAGCCAACGTCATCCTTCTCAAGAAGGGCGCCGACGAGCTGACCGAAAAAGTCAACGCCGCTCTGGCCAAAGCCTATGACGCCGGTTACTACAATGAATGGTACGAAGCCGCCAAAGCGCTTGCCATGGGCGACAACGCGCAGGAGATCTCTTACGACGACGACGGTAACGTAGCCTAACTTCTTAACACTTCTTTTGATACAGCGAAAGCAGAGCGGCATTGCCGCTCTGCCTTTGCGTCTAAACAAACCTTTTACGGAGGAAAATCATGTTCAAGTTTTCAAACGTCATCAAGCTCTTGCGGGATTACTGGAAGGTCTTTCTTCTCGAAGGCGTGCCCTATACGCTGATCTTTTCCGCCATCGCCGTTTTCTTCGGCGTCATCCTCGGTTCCCTCATCGCCTTTGGCCGTCTTTCCAAAGTCCGGCTTCTCCGCTGGTTCTGCGAAGCCTATACGGAACTCATCCGTGGTACGCCGCTTCTTTTGCAGCTCTATCTTTTCGTCCTCGTTCTGCCGAACGTCTTTTCCTCGGTGTTCCATTTAAGCTCCTTCACCTGGACGGCCATCTGCCTTTCCTTCAACAGCGCCGCCTACGTTTCGGAGATCATCCGTTCCGGCATCCAGTCCGTCGATAAAGGACAGACCGAAGCGGCCCGTTCCCTCGGCATGAACGCCTCCCAGACCATGCTCAAAGTTGTCATGCCGCAGGCTGTCAAGAACATTTTGCCCGCCATCGGCAACGAGTTCGTCTCCGTCATCAAGGAGACCTCCATGGCCTCCACCTTCTTCCTCGGCGAACTGATGACCTCCTACCTCAAGGTCAAAGGCGCGACCTATCTGGCGTTCGAGGCTCTTATCATCGTCGCCGTCATCTATTTCGTCATGACCTTCTCGCTGAGCAAACTGGTCGGACTTTACGAAAGGAAACTGAACAAGGCATGAATAACGAATATCTGATCCAAACCGTCGATTTACATAAAAGCTTCGGCGACCTTCACGTTCTGAAGGGCGTCAACGAATATATCAAGCCCAAAGAGGTCGTTTCCATCATCGGTTCCTCCGGCGGCGGCAAATCCACCTTCCTGCGGTGCCTCAACATGCTCGAAACGCCGGATTCCGGCGAGATCTGGTTCGAGGGCACCGATATTCTGGCGAATAAAGTCGATATCGACGTGCACCGCCAGAAAATGGGCATGGTGTTCCAGCATTTTAACGTCTTCCCCCATCTTACCGTTCTCGACAATATCACCTTGGCGCCGACCCTCGTCAAAAAGATCCCGAAAAACGAGGCCAACGAGCAGGCGATGGAGCTTCTCAACCGTGTCGGGCTCACCGACAAGGCCAACGAAAGCGCCAACAGCCTTTCCGGCGGACAGAAACAGCGGCTTGCCATCGTGCGGGCGCTTGCCATGGAGCCGGACGTCATGCTGTTTGACGAGCCGACCTCCGCTCTGGACCCCGAAATGGTCGGCGAAGTGCTCGACGTTATCAAGGAACTGGTCAAAGGCGGCATGACCACCGTCATCGTCACCCACGAAATGGGCTTCGCGAAAGAGGTTTCCGACCGGGTCATTTTCTTTGACGGCGGCAACGTCGCCGAGGAAGGTACGCCGGACGAGATCTTTAACCACGCGCAGAACCCCCGGACGAAAGATTTCCTGAGCAAGGTGTTGTATTGATATGAAAAAACAGGATCTATATACGTTTTTGGACGAAAACAAAGGCACTTTTGAGGAACTGGCGGACGACATCTGGAGTTACGCCGAGCTTTCCTTAAAGGAGAACCAGTCCGCCGAACGCTATGAGGAGCTTCTGGCGAAGCTCGGTTTTGAAGTCAAGACCGGCCTTGCCGGAGTTTCCACCGCTTTTTCCGGAACCTTCGGAAGCGGACGCCCGGTCATCGGTATTCTGGGCGAGTTCGACGCCCTTTCCGGTCTTTCGCAGAAAGCCGGAAAGACGGAGCACGACCCCATCGTTCAGGGCGGCAGCGGTCACGGCTGCGGTCACAACCTTTTAGGCGCCGGTTCGCTGGCGGCGGCCTACGCCATCAAAGAGTATCTGAAACAAAAAGGAGAAGGAAGCGGTACCGTCATTTTCTACGGCTGTCCCGGTGAGGAAGGCGGCGCCGGCAAGGCGTTTATGGCGCAGAAAGGACTTTTTTATGACCTTGACGCGGCGCTGACCTGGCACCCGGACGATTCCAACCAGGTGACCACCGGTTCCTATCTCTGCTCGATCCAGGTGGAATACCGGTTCGAGGGCGTGGCGGCTCACGCCGCCGGTTGTCCGCACCTCGGACGGAGCGCGCTGGACGCCGTGGAGCTGATGAACATGGGCGTGCAGTTCCTTCGGGAGCACATTCCCACTACCGATAGGATCCATTATTCCATCACCGACGCCGGCGGCGTTTCGCCCAACGTCGTTCAGCCGACGGCTCAGGTGCTTTACATGATGCGTTCCGACACCGTGCCGAAGACCAAGGCTTTGGTCGAGCGGGTCGAGGACATCGCCAAAGGCGCGGCTTTGATGACCGGAACGACCCTGCGGCGGCATTTCATCGACGGCACCGCGGACGTGGTGACAAACAAAGTTCTGGAGGAAGCGTACTATAAAAACTTTTCCGAAATTCCCCTTCCGGACTATACCGACGAGGAACTGGCCTTTTCCGAGGCGATCTTCGGCACTTACGAGAAGGACGGACTGCCGGGTATGGCCTGCCATTTTGACCCCGCCATCGCCAAGACCGTCGAGAAGCTGACGAACGGCAACACCAAGGCGCAGAACGATTTTCTGGTGCCCTATTTCCATTCCGAAGTGACCCTTCCCGGTTCCACCGATGTCGGCGACGTCAGCTGGCAGACGCCGACGGCCCAGATCAACACCGCCACCTTCGCCAGCGGCATTCCCGGTCACAGCTGGCAGATCGTTTCCATGGGCAAATCCACCGGCGCGAAAAAGGGTATGCTTTTGGCCTCCAAAGTCATCGCGGCGACGGCCTTCGATCTTTTTGAGGACCCGGAGCTTTTGGAAAAAGCAAGGGCCGAATGGAAGGAAAAAGCCGAGGGCGGCTACGTCTGCCCCATTGAGGACGGCGCGAAACCGGCCATCGCCGGCGAGATCTTCTGAGAAATTTTACGGCGAAAAAATGAAAAAAAGCCCCGCTTTTGCGGGGCTTTTTTGGTGGGAAACGGAAGGACGGTCCGCCTTCCCCCAGGGGGGAAGGTGTCGAGCGAAGCGAGACGGATGAGGGGTTTTGCGGGTCGATTTTGGGAAAAACAGCCTGTCATTGCGAGGAACGCCGCAGGCGCGATGTGGCAATCTTTATCCCCGACGAGGATAATAAAAAGATTCCCACGGTCAAATATTCTCCCCTCTT
>CALCUE010000012.1 GCA_937906945.1 uncultured Clostridia bacterium
CTTATCTTGCGCCCCTTGTTAAAGGGGAGAGGGCCACGAAGTGGCGAGGGGATTCTATAGAAGGAATCCCCCAGTCTTTTTCTGACTTTACGGTCAGAAAAATCCAGCCCCCTTTAACAAGGGGGCCAAGAATCGCTCCCCATTTACCAAAATCAGACTTGCAAAGCCCCTCATCCGTCTTTTTGCCTGCGGCAAAAATCCACCTTCCCCCAAGGGGGAAGGCTTTCAAGATTGCCACGGCTTCCTGTGGAAGTCTCACAATGACAGCTTATAATCGGTCGCGGATACTACCCCTTCGTCTCGCTGACGCTCGACACCTTCCCTGACAAGGGGAGGTTCTAAAGACTTTCCAAGGCAAAGAAAAATCGAGGAAAATCAAAAGGGTGCTTGCGCTTTTTGGCGGCGCGTTCTATAATGTTTTCATACATTTTGGAAAACGGAGGGGATTTTTATGCCTTGTACTACGCTTTTGGTCGGAAAAAAGGCCACGAACGACGGTTCCACCATGATTTCAAGAACCGACGACGGATTTTTTGACGTCAAGCGGCTTGTTGTGACGAACCCGAAACAGCAGCCGAAAAAATATACCAGCAAGATCGGTCATCTGACCATCGAGCTTCCGGAAAACCCCATGCGCTATACCAACTGCCCCAGCGTCCACCCGGAGGACGGTATCTGGGCCGCCACCGGCATCAATGAGGCGAACGTCGGTATGACCGCGACGGAGACCATCACCACGAACCCCCGTGTTCTTGGCGCCGACCCCATGGTGCGCTATGAAAAAGCCAAAACCAGAAAAGAGAAGGACATCCCCGGCGGCATCGGCGAGGAGGATTTGGTCGTTCTCGTTCTGCCCTATATCCATACGGCCCGGGAAGGCGTTCTGCGCCTGGCCTCTCTTTTGGAAACCTACGGCACCTATGAATCCAACGGCATCGCTTTCAACGACAGCGACGAAGTGTGGTGGATGGAGACCATCGGCGGCCACCATTGGATCGCCCAAAGGGTGAAGGACGAGGAATGCGTCATCATGCCGAACCAGTTCGGCCTTGACCGCTTCGATTTTGACGACGCTTTCGGCGAACAGAAGGAGAACCTCTGTTCCGCCGACCTTCGGGAATTCATCGCCGAAAACCACCTCGACCTCAACACCGACGGCAAGTTCAATCCCCGGTGGTGCTTCGGTTCCCATTCCGACATGGACCACATCTATAACACCCCGAGAGCCTGGTTCATGGGACGGTTCCTCTGCCCGACCAGATATAAATGGGACGGTCCCGACGCCGATTTTACCCCCACCAGCGACAACATTCCGTGGTCCTTCGTTCCGGAAAAGAAGATCACCGTCGAGGACGTCAAATATGTTCTTTCCGCCACCTATCAGGGCACGCCCTATAACCCCTACGCCAAAGCGGACAACCCCGGAAAAGGTCTTTACCGCACCATCGGCATCAACCGCACCGGTGTGACCTCCATCTGCCAGATCCGTGGCGACAAGCCCGAAAAACTCAAGGGCCTTGAATGGATCTGCTTCGGTTCCACCACCTTCGATACCATTCTTCCGGTCTATACGCAGGTCGAAAAGATCCCGAAATATTTGAGCGACGTTTCGATGGACGCTTCCACCGAGAATTTCTACTGGGCAAGCCGCCTTATCGGCGCTTTGGCCGATCCCAACTACGGAAGCTCCATTCCCTTCGTGGAACGGTACCAGTTCGCCGTTATGAGCGAAGCGCGCCGGATCGTTGCCGAATACGACAAGAAGATGACCGAAAGCGGCGATTTCAGCCTTGTCGCCGAAGCCAATCAGAAGCTTTGCGACATGGCGAAAAAGGAGACCACCAATACCCTCAACAAGGTTTTGATGGACGCCAGCCAGCACATGAAAAACGGCTACAACCGGGCCGACAACTGAAGATAAAACAAAAAAATCCCGCCGGCGGCGGGATTTTTTTATGGGGTTATTTACGCTCTTTTCCATTTGACGCCCTGGGGAGTATCCTCGAGGACGATACCACGGGCTTTGAGCTCGTCACGGATGCGGTCGGCTTCAGCCCAGTTGCGCTCTTTCCGGGCGGCTTGACGGGCGGCGATCAGTTCCTCGATCTCGCTGTCGAGATCCTCTTTTTTGCGGTTATAAAGGATGCCGAGGACGTTCGTCAGATCGTCGAAGAGCTTGGCGGCGGCCTCCAAAGTGGCTTTTTCGTGCGGTGCGGCGACGAAGGTGTTGACTTCGCGCACAAGGTCAAAGAGAACGGCGACGGCGTCGGCGGTGTTGAGGTCATCGTCCATGGCGGTGATGAACCGCTCCTCCAGTTCTTTCAGTTTGCCGAGGAATTCCTCCTCGCCGCCCTGTTTTTCAACCGGCGCGTTCTCGATGGCAAAATCGAGGTTGTCCCGGCAGGTGTACATCCGCTCCAGAGCGGCTTTGCAGGACTCAATGACGGAGACGGTGTAGTTGAGGGGCATGCGGTAATGGGCCTGGATCATCATGAATTTGATGGGCTCGTAGCCGTATTTTTCCGCCACGTCACGGACGGTGAAGAAGTTGCCGAGGGATTTGCTCATTTTGACGTTATCGACGTTGATGTAGCCGTTGTGCATCCAGTAATGGGCGTATTCTTTTCCGGTGCAGCATTCGCCCTGGGCGATCTCGTTTTCATGGTGCGGGAAAATAAGATCCTGGCCGCCGCAATGGATGTCGATGGTTTCGCCGAGGTAGTTACGGATCATGGCCGAGCACTCGATGTGCCAGCCGGGACGGCCCATTCCCCAGGGAGATTCCCAGAAGGGTTCGCCCGGTTTCGCCGCTTTCCAGAGGCAGAAGTCGAGGGGGTCCTCTTTGATGTCATCCACGTCGATCCGGGCGCCGGATTCAAGGTCATCGACGGACTGGTGGGAAAGCTTGCCGTATTCGTCGAATTTCCGGGTGCGGAAATAGACGCTGCCGTCCGGGGTGGGGTAGGCGTAGCCTTTTTCTTCCAACGTCTTTACGATCTCGATGATGCGGTCCATGTTTTCGGTGGCCTTCGGGTGGATGGTGGCTTCCTGGACGCCGAGACCGGCGGCGTCTTTTTTATATTCGGCGATGTATTTTTCGGCGACCTCGTGGGAGGAAATGCCCTCCTCGTTGGCGCGGCGAATGATCTTGTCGTCGATGTCGGTGAAGTTCTGGACGAAGGTCACCTTGTTGCCGCGGTATTCGAGGTAGCGGCGCAGAACGTCGAAAATGCAGATGGGGCGGGCGTTGCCGATGTGGATGAAATTATAGACGGTGGGGCCGCAGGCGTAAATTTTGTATTCGCCGGGGGTGATCGGGACCAGCTCGTCTTTGTTTCTGGTGAGGGTGTTGAAAACTTTCATGGCGGGTTCTCCTTTATTTTAATGATTTTATTTTTTATAAAAGGATGGGACAGCCTTTCCTTTGGAGGAAAGACGGATGAATGGCTTTGTGGGTTCGATTTCGGGAAATTGGGAACTATTCTTGGCCCCCTTGTTAAAGGGGGCTGTCCGAGTGAAACGAGGACGGAGGGGTAGTAGCCTTCCCCCTCGGGGGAAGGTGTCGAGCGTCAGCGAGACGGATGAGGGGCTTCGCAAGTCTGATTTTGGTAAATTACGAGCTATTCAACGTTTTCTTCCTTATTTTCTTCTTTTTCCGGTCCTTCTTATGTAAGAAGCGTCGCACTCCGTCGGCCAATTGGCTTTTTCTTCGTCGGAAACACAACCCGCGCTTTTGAAAAATTCGCAGGTTTCTCTGCTTCCCCAGCAATCCCCCTTCTTCATAAGCATACAAAATTTACAATTTTCGTGATCCGGTTTCATCCTTATCTCTCCTTCCTCCTGCTTTTCCGATTTGGCTTTTAAAGAACTCTTTGCCTCCATTCTGACAATCTCCTTTCTGTTTTTAATTCGCTAATTTTCGGGGGTTTTTGATAAAATAGCCGCACTCTTTTTCCGTACACTGGTGTTTCTCTTTTAATTTTTCCGTCAGGAATCCCGGGTGTCCGCCGTATTGACAGTAACCGACACACTTTCCGCATCCTTTTAACCTCCCGTCAATGCAACGATGTTCGTGTTGGGAATGGCTTTGCCCTTCCATCTGTGCATAGGTTTTCCACTCCGTGGAATAGACGATATTCTGCTGTGGGAAATACTTTTCCATTGGGGTCGTCTCCTTTTTTTATTTTTTATATAAAAAAACACGAAACCCTTTGCGGTTTCGTGTTTTTCCTTCCATATAATAATGAACAAATGGGCACCTGTGTGACACTTTCCCTCTATATATGTGGCGGGTGTCTCGTTTTGGTTCTTCTCTCTTCCGTTTTTGGTCCTTCTTCCTTTTGTCTTTCGCTAATATAGGCAGAAAAAATATTTTTTTGGAAATAAATGGAATACAAAAAACGGCTTATTCACGCCATTTTTCGCCTTGTTTGTCCGATCCTCCAAAAAAGCATAGAAAAGTTTGTCTATATTTACAACGAATTTTCCCCGAAATTTTTTCTTTTCCATAAAAAAATCCCTCTTCCGGTTTTCCGGAAGAGGGATTTTCGTCTTTTTTTATTCTTTTCCCGTCACCAAAGCACGGGCAGTCTCGCCGATGTGTTCGTGCTGAACGTTTCGCGGTTCAAAACGCACCAGCTTAAAAATAAAGTCCATGATGCGCCCGTTGCCGAAAACGGCGATGACCGTACCGATCCCGATGGTCGCGCCCAAAAGCCAGCTCACCGCCAGCACAAGGACAAAAATGGCGTTGTTGATGTAACCGATGGAAATTTTCGGGAACTTCCGTCCCAGCGCCACCATAAGGGAATCCCTCGGTCCGCAGGAAAGACCGTTCCTCATATAAAGGAACTGCCCGAAGCAAACGATGGCCAGCCCCACCACAAAAAGCGGAATTTTGAGCCAGTAGGAATCGACATCGGGAATGGGGTCGATGGCGTTATAAATGTCCGTCGCCGTTCCGATGAGGAAGGCGTCCAGAAGCGTTCCCACGCCGATTTTTTCTTTCAGCAGAAGGTCGATAGCGATGATGACCACCCCGGAGGCGATCTGCGCCTGACCGTAGGTGATGGGGAAGGTGCGGGAAAGTCCCTGGTTGAGGGACTGCCACGGCGAAAGACCGATGTCCATTTTGATCTGCATATAGATGCCGAAGGCGATGACGAACATGGCGCCGGAAGCTTTCAAAATCCGCAAAACGCGGTCTTTTCTCGGATTCAAACAGCCTTCCTCCCCTCTTTGCGAATACCTTGACTTTATCACAGTTCTCCGCATAAGTAAAGCGCAGTTTTCGCGTTTTATGCAGGGAAACTTTCACAGAACAAAAGCGCCCGCTCGGTGAGCGGGCGCTTTTTTATCGGAACTTATTCCTGTTCTTTGCGTTTCTGTCTGGCTTCGATGTCGGCCAAAGCGTCTTTGCGGGAAAGGTTGATCCGTCCCTGCTGGTCGATCTCGACGACCTTGACAACGATCTCGTCGCCCGGTTTTACGATGTCCTCAACTTTTTCGACCCGTTTGAAGTCCAGCTTGGAGATGTGGCAGAGACCCTCTTTGCCGGGAGCGATCTCGACGAAAGCGCCGAACTGCATCAGGCGGGTGACTTTGCCTTTATAAATGGCGCCGACTTCCGGATCCATGGTGATGGTCTGGATGACCTGGATGGCGCGGCGGACGTTTTCGGCGTCCTGACCGGAGACGTAAACGTGACCGTCTTCCTCAACGTCGATCTTGACTTCGCACTCGGCGCAGATCTTCTGAATGGTCTTGCCGCCGGAACCGATGACGTCACGGATCTTGTCGGTGTCGATGATCATGCTCATCATCTTCGGGGCGTATTTGCTGAGCTCCGCTCTCGGTTCGGCAATGGCCGGAGCCATGATGTCGTCCAGGATATAGAAGCGGGCTTTTTCGGTCTTGGCAAGGGCCTCGGCGATGATCTCCTCGGTAAGACCGTCGCATTTAAGGTCCATCTGGATGGCGGTGATGCCGTCGTGGGTACCGGCGACTTTGAAGTCCATGTCGCCGAAGAAGTCCTCAAGACCCTGGATATCGACCATGGTCATCCAGCGCTCGCCTTCGGTGATCAGACCGCAGGAGATACCGGCGACCGGTTTTTTGATCGGGACACCGGCGTCCATCAGAGCGAGGGTGGAACCGCAGATGGCGCCCTGGCTGGTGGAACCGTTGGAGGAAAGGACCTCGGAAACGGTGCGGATGGCGTAGGGGAACTCGTCAACGGACGGAATGACCGGCTCCAGAGCTCTTTCCGCCAAAGCGCCGTGACCGATCTCCCGACGGCCGGGACCTCTGGAAGGTCTGGTCTCGCCGACGGTATAGGAAGGCATATTGTACTGGTGCATATAGCGTTTTTCGGTGACGCCGTCAATGCCGTCCAGCTCCTGGGATTCGGAGACAAGACCGAGGGTGGCGATGGTCAGAACCTGGGTCTGGCCTCTGGTGAACAGACCGGAACCGTGGGCTCTCGGAAGAAGGCCGACTTCGGCGGCCAGAGGACGGATCTCGTTCAGACCACGACCGTCAACACGCTTGCCGTCGTCGATGAGCCAACGGCGAACGACGTATTTCTGAAGTTTATAGATGGCTTCGTCGATCTTGGCGGTGTTGCCCTCATATTCCTCGTCGAATTTCTCGTGGATGGCGGCGATGATGGGCTGAAGGTTGGCGTCACGGACGTTTTTGTCGTCGGTATCAAGCGCTTTGCGGACGTCCTCGATGGCGAACTCTTTGATGGCCTCGAACATTTCCTCCGGCACTTCGATCTTCTGGTACTCGAACTTCGGTTTGCCGATCTCGGCAACGACGGAGTTGATGAATTCGACCATTTTGACGTTCTCCCGGTGACCGGCCATGATGGCTTTGAGCATGGTGTCGTTATCGACCTCTTTGGCGCCGGCTTCGATCATGACGACCTTTTTGTCGGTGGAGGAGACGATAAGATCCAGGTCAGAGACCTCTCTCTGGGCGGCGGTGGGGTTCAGAACGATCTCGCCGTCAATAAGGCCGACCTGCACGCTGGAGATCGGTCCGTTCCACGGAATGTCGGAAACAGCGATGGCCATGGAGGAACCGACAGCACCGCAGATGACGTAGGAATAATCGGGATCCACGGACATGGCGGACATCACGACGGCGCAGTCGTTGCGCATATCCTTCGGGAACAGCGGACGCATGGGACGGTCGATGACACGGCTGTCCAGAATGGCGCGGTCGGTGGGACGACCTTCTCTTCTCGGGAAGGAACCGGGGATCTTGCCGACGGAATAGAGCTTTTCGTCAAAATCGACGGAAAGCGGGAAATAGTCGATGCCCTCACGGGGGGTCTTGCTGGCGGTGACGTTGCAAAGAACGGCGGTCTCGCCGTATCTCACCAGAATGGAAGAGCTGGCAAGAGCGCACATTTTGCCGGTTTCAAAGGTGATTTTTCTTCCGGCGAACTCGGTTTCAAAAACTTTGTAATTTTCGAACAAAAAAATTCCTCCTTTTGTTTTCGCACGCAGCAAAAACAAAGCGGAGGACGGGAATAAACAAGCAATCCAAAGACCGAAGCGCCTTCGGTTTCTCGATTGACTGCTTATTTCCGACGTCTGCCGTTTTTGCCGCTAACGCTTTTGTTTTCCTTTATAACTCAAGAAAGTCAGGCGGAAAACTTTCCGCCTGACTTTTTGGGGCAAAATTAGCCACGGATGCCGAGTTTCTCGACGATGGCACGATACCGTTCGATGTCTTTTTTCTTGAGGTAGTTCAAGAGATTTTTACGACGGCCGACCATTTTGAAAAGGCCGCGACGGGAATGGTTATCTTTTTTGTGCACTTTCAGATGCTCAGTAAGGTCAGCGATTCTTTTGGTAAGAACGGCGATCTGAACTTCGGGAGAACCGGTATCGGTCTCGTGAAGGCGGCTGCCTTCGATTACGGCGGTTTTTTCTTCTTGTCTCATCATAGCGACAACACCTCGTTTTCTTAAAAATTTAGCTTTCTCACAGAAGCGGGCGATTGAGGAAGCCGCAGGCGACCTTTCGGTTTAGCGGCACGGACCCGTTTCCGAGGAAAAGTCAGAAGCCGACTTATAAGTCAGCCTTTAGATTATATCACAGCGCCCTTTTCTTGTAAAGGGCTTTTCTCAATTATTTTTTACCGTTTTTCGTTTTCTATCCCAAGAAGCCGCAGCGTTTCGGCGCCGCTTCCCTCGATCCAGAGTTTCGCTCCTTTTTCGGCGTTTTTTCGGTCCAGCGCGATGCGCTCGAAAAGGGTCTCCCGGTCCTCGAACACCATTTCCTCCCGGACGAACTCCAGAAGGAACACGGTGACGGTCTTGCCGTAAAGGTCGCCGAAAAGGCCGATGATGTTCGTTTCCATCACCGGAACGTTTTCCTCGGAAACGGTGGGTTTGACCCCGACGTTGGTGACCGCCGGATAGAGCTTTCCGTCCACGAAGGCGGCGGAGACGTAAACGCCGAATTTCGGGATGATATAGCCCTCGTCAAAGCCCTGGTTGATGGTCGGAAGCCCGAACTGACGACCGAGATGCTTGCCCGGAACGACCTCTTTCCGCACGCAGAACGGATAGCCGCAAAGCCTCCGGACCGTCTTCATGTCACCGTTTTCGCAGGCTTCCCGGATGCGGGTGGAACTGATGGCTTCGCCGTCATCATAGAGTTTTTCAATGACGGCGCATTCCATTCCGTATTGCTCGCAGAGAGTCCGCAGATCGCCGACGCCGCAGGCGGCGTTTTTTCCGAAGCGGAAATCGGTGCCGCAGACGACTTTCCGGCAGCGCAGGTGGTCAATCAGGATCTTTTTGACGAATTCCTCGCCGGAAAGCTCCTTGACCTCGTCAAAATCCGGGGCGTAAACGTGGGCGATACCGCATTTTTTCATAAGGCCGTATTTGATGTCCCCCGGTTCCAGCCGCAAAGCGCCCCGTTTTCCGGTGGGCAGCGACCGTTCCGAGAAAGTGAACACCCAGGGCTCCAGATAATCGATCCTCGCCGCTTCCTTCAAAACGGCGCGGTGTCCGCGGTGAACCCCGTCAAAAACGCCGAGGGCGACGGCTGTCGGCCCTTTGGGCATCTCCGCCGTGACAAATTCCGTTTTCATAAATCCTCATCTTCCTCATCATAAAAAACGTCGTCGAGATAAAGGCCCTCGGCCTTGGCCGTCCGACCGGCTTTGGTCCGGTCTTTAGAGGCGAGAATGTTCGGAATGGCGTCGGGCTCAATCTTGCCCTCGCTGATTTCCAGAAGCGTTCCCACCATAATTCTTACCATATTATATAGGAAGCCGTCGCCGAGGACGGTGAAGGTCACCAGTTCCCCTTCCCGCTCCACCGAACAGCCGAAAACCTCCCTCGTGGAATCCTCCTGTTCGTTAGCGGCGCCGGCAAAGGCGGAAAAATCGTGTTTCCCGACAAAATCGGTGCAGACGGCGTCCAGGAAATTTTCGTCCAGCGGCTTCGGATAGTGAAGTGCCAACCCCTGCCAGAAAGGGCTCATATAGGGCGCGTTCCAGATCTTATAGACGTAGCGCTTGCCTTTGCAGGAATAGCGGGCGTGGAAATCCGCTCCCACTTCCTCGCAGTCGATGACGGCGATGTCCTCCGGCAAAAGAGCGTCGAGGCTGTGGCGCAGGTGCTCCAAATCCATTTCGTTTTCCGTTTTGAAGCTGACGCAGAAGCGGTTGGCGTGAACGCCGGCGTCCGTCCGGGAACAGCCCTTGACGTCCGGGCGCTCTTTCAGGAGCGTTTCCATGGCGTTCTGCAGCGTCTCGCAGACGGTGGGGGCGTTTTTCTGCACCTGAAAACCGTGGTAATTGGTGCCCCGGTAGCTGATGGTCAGAAGCAGGTTCCTCAAAGCCGTCCCACCTCCGGTCCGAAAATGTTGAGCAGGATGACGGCGGCGAAACCGGCAAGAACGACGGCCAGCGCCACCCAGTCCTTAGCGGAAGTTTTGAGCTGTTTCAGCCGGGTACGGCCGTCGCCGCCCCGATAACACCGGCATTCCATGGCGAGGGCCAGTTCGTCGGCCCGACGGAAAGCGGAAACGAAAAGCGGGATCAGGATCGGCACCAGCGCCTTGGCTTTTTCGATGAAGTTGCCCGATTCGAGGTCGGCGCCACGGGCTTTCTGCGCGGAAATGATCTTCTGCGTCTCGTCGATGAGGGTCGGGATAAAGCGCAGGGCGATGGTCATCATCATGGAAAGCTCGTGCACCGGCACCTTGATCTTATTGAGCGGCTTCAAAAGCCGCTCCAACCCGTCCGTTAAGGCGATGGGCGTTGTCGTATAGGTCAGAAGGCTGCTTCCGACGATGAGGCAGACGATCCGCACCGCCATGAGCACGGCGGTGAGCACACCTTTTTCGGAGATGTGGATGAATTTCCACTCAAAAAGCGGTTCGCCCTCGATGAAGAAAATGTTGAGCACCGCCGTGAAGATCACGATGGGCAGAATGGGCTTTACGCACCGGATAATAAGCTTCGGCGAAAGCTTGGAAAGGGCGTAGAAGAAAACGACCATCAAAGCCCCGACCGCCAGCGGAAGAAGCCCGTTAGCCACGAAAAGCAGCGCGATATAAAGAATGGTCAGTACCAGTTTCATTCGGGGATCGAGTTTGTGAAGAACGGAATTTCCCGGGAAATACTGGCCGAAGGTGATGTCTTTCAGCAAGGTTCCGTCCCTCCCTTCAGAAGGTCCAGAACGGCCTTTTTCGCTTCGGCAACGGTGAGCACCGATTCCGGAACGGGAACGCCTTTTGCCCGCAAAGCGGCGAAAACCCGGCTTATCTGCGGCACCTCAAGACCCATTTCCTCCAGTTCCTCCACCCGGCTGAAAACCTCTCTCGTCTCGCCGTACATGGCGACTTTCGAGTGGTTCATAATGAGCACGTGGGAAGCGAAGCGGGCCACGTCCTCCATACTGTGGGAAACAAGAAGAACGGTGGCGCCATAGCGCTCGTGGTAGTTTTTAATTTCGGAAAGGATGGATTCCCGTCCCTTCGGGTCCAATCCCGCCGTCGGCTCATCCAAAATGAGCACCTCCGGCCGCATGGCCAGAACACCGGCGATGGCGACCCGGCGTTTTTCGCCGCCGGAAAGCTCGAAGGGCGATTTTTCAAGGTATTCCTCCGAAAGACCGGTGATCTTCATGGCTTCCGCCACCCGCTCGCCGATCTCCTCTTCGGAAAGACCCATGTTTTTCGGCCCGAAGGCGATGTCTTTCCGGACGGTCTCCTCAAAAAGCTGATGCTCCGGATACTGGAACACCAACCCCACACGGAACCGGAATTTCCGGATATCCTTCGGGTTTTCCCAGATATCCTCGCCGCCAATATAAACTTTGCCCTCCGTCGGCTTCAAAAGGCCGTTGAGGTGCTGAATGAGCGTCGATTTCCCGCTTCCGGTGTGGCCGATGACGCCGACAAAGGAGCCTTTTTCAATGGAAAGGTCGGCATGATCCAGCGCCACGTGCTCAAAAGGCGTGTCCTTGGAATAGACGTAGGAAAGGTTTTCGAGACGGATGATCTCACTCATGGCGCTCACCGCCTTTCCAAAGAGCCTCCAGCGCCGAAACGCACTCCTCTTCGGTCAGAACGTCGTCGGGGACGGCGACGCCCTCTTTTTGAAGCTCATAGCAAAGCTCCGTCACCTGCGGCACGTCAAGACCCCGGCTTTTGAGAAGCTCCACGTTCTTAAAAACCTCTTTCGGGGTGCCGTCCATCAGCACCTTGCCGTCGTCCACGACGGCGACCCGCTGACATTGCGCCGCCTCGTCCATATAATGCGTAATAATGACCACCGTGATGCCCAGTTCCTCGTTGAGTTCCCGGATGGTCTTCATGACTTCCCGCCGGCCTTTGGGGTCCAGCATGGCTGTCGGCTCGTCTAAAACGACGCACCGGGGGCGCATGGCGATGATCCCGGCGATGGCGACCCGCTGTTTCTGACCGCCGGAAAGCTGGTTCGGCGCGTGTTCCCGATAGTCGTACATCCCGACTTTTTTAAGGGCGTCGTCCACCCGCTGACGGATCTCCTCCGGCGGCACGCCGAGGTTTTCGAGGGCGAAGGCCACGTCCTCCTCGACGATGGTGGCGACGATCTGGTTGTCCGGGTTCTGGAACACCATGCCCACGTCCTGCCGGATCTCATAAAGCCGGTTTTCGTCGGCGGTGGATACCCCGTCCACGGAGACCGCTCCCTCCGTCGGGATCAAAATCGCGTTAAAATGTTTGGCCAGCGTTGATTTTCCGCTTCCGTTGTGCCCGAGGATGGCCATAAACTCCCCTTCGCCGATGGAAAGGCTCACGTCGTCTAAAACGAGCCGGGGAAGGGAGCCGTCATAGCTCGGGTATCGGAACGAAAGGCGCTCGGCCTCAATAAATTTCTCTTTTGCCATGTTTTATCCTTTTTATCCCGCCGTCTCTTGGTACGGCGTTCGTTTTTTTCTGTCCTCAGTCTTTGTCGTCCATCATCCAGGCGACCATGCGCTCCGCTTTCTGAAGGCCGAGCCGCTGCTGCAGGCTGATGGAAACATCGTTGCCGATGACGACAAAATTGAAGGGGATATGTCCCTCCCCGATCTGCCGGTTGATGATCCGGACCTCAAGACCCGTGCCGATGCGGCGGTTTCGATAGGCCGGAAGCACCTTGAGAAGTCCGACCTCGCCGTTGGGGTGAAGTCCTACGAAGCCGACACAGCGCTCCCCTTCAAAGGCGCCGATCATGCCTTTTTTAAGGCAGCGGCGGATATAGTCCGCCGATTCGCTGTAATTTTCGTCGATGAACGGCAGATATTCCTCGGTGATGGGCCGGAATTCAATGCCGGAGACCTCGTTTTCGGGAAGCTTTTTTTCGTTCCAGACGGAAAACTCCCAGCAGGGCAGAATTTTCATCTTTTCCCGGCCTTCCAGAAGAAGCGGCGCGAATTTCATCTGATGGGTGCAGGCTTCGATACCGTTCTTTTCCGGGATCAGGCGGCAGAGTTTCCGGAAGGTCTCCTCGCTCTCGGCGCTCAGCGTATAAATGCCTTCGGCGCAGCGGAGAAGGACGCCGTCCTCCTCCGAAGCCAGCACCTCGGTTTTTTCGCTTTTCAAAGCGTCGAGCATGTCCGCGTGCAGAAGCTTATCCTTTTCCAGATAGATTTTCGGATCTCTCATTTTCTGTCGTCCTTTCGTTCAGTTGTCGGAAAGCCAGAGGGCGGAGGAACCGCAGGGCAGCACCATGCCGCTCTCCGTCACCGGAAGACCGATCTCCTCGGCGGAAACGGTGCCGCCGAACTTCTTCATGGTCGCCCCGAGGACGTAAGCCATGGTCGAAGCGGAAAGCCCGGTGGTATAGGAATTGAGCAAAACAAAAAGCGGTTTTTCGCTTAAAACACCGCTGCAAAGGGAAAGCAGATCATAGATCTGATCCTCCAGTTTCCAGACTTCGCCGCCGGGACCTCTTCCATAGGAAGGCGGGTCCAGAATAATGGCGTCATAAAAACTGCCCCGGCGGATCTCCCGCTCCACAAATTTCGCGCAGTCATCGACGATCCACCGGATGGGCTTTTCGGAAAGGCCGGAAAGCTCGGCGTTTTCCCTCGCCCAGCGGACCATGCCTTTGGCGGCGTCCACATGGCAGACCGAAGCGCCGGCAGCGGCGGCGGCTAACGTCGCCCCGCCGGTATAGGCAAAAAGGTTCAGCACCCGAACGTTGCGTCCGGCGCTTTGGATCTTTTCGCCCATGGCGTCCCAGTTGACCGCCTGTTCCGGGAAAAGACCGGTGTGCTTAAAGCCCGTGGGGCTTATTTTGAAGGTCAGATCTTTATACTTCAGTTTCCAGAATTCCGGAAGCTGTTTTCTAAATTCCCAATGGCCGCCGCCTTCCTTCGAGCGAAGGTAATGGGCGTCGGCTTTTTTCCAGAGGGGATGGGTCTTCGGGGTGTTCCAGATGACCTGGGGATCGGGACGGATGAGGATAATGTCGCCCCAACGCTCCAACCGTTCCCCGCCGGAACAGTCTAAAAGCTCGTAATCAGTCCAGTCTTTCGAATATCTCATGGCCCGCCTCGTTGTTTTCGTTCAAAAGTATTTTCAGCGTCTCCACGCACTCGTTCACAAGGGCGTGGATCTTTTCTTCGTCTTTTCCCTCGACCATGACCCGAATGAGCGGTTCCGTACCGGAGGGACGGACAAGAATGCGTCCTTCGCCCTCCATCTTGCCGGTCTCAAGGTCCAGATAGGCCCGCACCTGCGGATCGTCCAGATGCCGCTTCATCTCCGCGGTGGCCTCGATGTTAACGAGGACCTGCGGATAGATCGTCATGACCTTCCGAAGCTCGGAGGCCTTCTTTCCGGAAAGCTTCAGCGTCTCCGCCAGCATAAGGCCGGTCAGTTCGCCGTCACCGGTGGTCATATAATCGGTCAGAATGACGTGACCGCTCTGCTCGCCGCCGAGGTTGGCGCCGAATTTCAGCATGCTTTCCAGAACGTACCGGTCGCCGACCTTCGTCGGGAAACAGGCGATGCCGTTCGCCTCGGCGAATTTGAAGAGGCCCATATTGCTCATGACCGTCGGGATCAGCATTTTTTTGGAAAGCCGTCCCTCGTCGGCAAAGCGTTTAGCTAAAATCGCCATGATGACGTCGCCGTCCATCACGTCGCCTTTTTCATCGACGGCCAGACACCGGTCCGCGTCGCCGTCGAAGGCGACGCCGAGGTCAAAGCCGTTCTCCCGGACAAAAGCGCCGAGATTTTTAACGAAAAGGGAACCGCAGTCCCGGTTGACGTTGACGCCGTCCGGTTCCACGTTGACAAAAACGGCGTCGGCGTTCGCTTTGCCGAAGATCTTTTTCGCGACTTCATAGGAAGCGCCGTTGGCGCAGTCCACGGCCACTTTAAGACCCGAAAGATCCCCCACCGCCGAGGCGATATGCTCGGCATAGAGGTCCGCGAACTCCGAATGGACCGAAATACGACCGATCTTGTCGGTGGCGGCCAGAGCGATGGGCTCGGCTCCATCCAGAATGATCCGCTCAATGCGGTCCTCCTGCTCGTCGGTGAGCTTAAAGCCCGTGGAACCAAAATATTTGATGCCGTTATATTGATAGGGATTGTGGCTGGCGGTGATCATAACGCCGCCGTCCGCTCCCAGTTTTTTCACAAGATAGGCCACCGCCGGCGTCGGGACGACGCCCAAAAGCTCGACGTCACAGCCGACGGAGGCAAGGCCGGAAGCCACCGCCGCTTCCAGCATCATGCCGGAAAGACGGGTGTCCCGTCCGACGAT
Source organism: uncultured Clostridia bacterium (assembly GCA_937906945.1). Taxonomy (GTDB): domain Bacteria; phylum Bacillota; class Clostridia; order Oscillospirales; family Ruminococcaceae; genus UMGS1668. The sequence goes on from CALCUE010000012.1 coordinate 15,283, forward strand.
GATCCGCGGATGGTCCGCTCCCTCGTTTTTAATGATCATACCGGCGGCCCGGGAAATGGCCAGCGCCAGTTCTACGTCCAGTTTCTCGTTGGCGATCCCGCGAACGCCGTCCGTTCCGAAAAGTCTTCCCATTGTTTTCAGTCCTCCCATCTCAGTTGTTCCGCCTCGGAAGCCGGCTCGCTGTTCGGCATAAATCCGAGGTGTTCATAGGCCAGTGCGGTGACACAGCGTCCCCGCGGCGTGCGGCTCAAAAAGCCGATCTGCATCAAATACGGCTCATAGACGTCCTCAATGGTGATGGCGTCCTCGCCGATGGCGGCGGCCATGGTCTCAAGACCCACCGGCCCGCCGTTATAACTTTTGATCATCATGGTGAGAAGCCGCCGGTCAATGGCGTCGAGACCAAGGTGATCGACTTCCAACCGGGAAAGCGCCTCGGCGGCGATCTCTTTGGTGATGACGCCGTCGCCGATGATCTGGGCAAAATCCCGGATCCGTTTTAAGAAACGGTTGACGATACGGGGCGTGCCGCGGCTTCGCCGGGCAAGCTCCATGGCGCCCTCATGCTCGATGTTGATGCCGAGGATCTCGGCGCTTCGCTCGGCGATCTTGCAAAGATCCTCCGGCGAATACAGTTCCAGCCGGGCGATGACGCCGAACCGGTCCCGAAGCGGCGCGGAAAGCTGTCCCGCTCTCGTGGTCGCGCCGACCAGGGTGAAATGGGGCAGATCGACCCGAATGGAACGGGCCGAAGGCCCTTTGCCGACGATGATATCGAGGGCGTAGTCCTCCATGGCCGGATACAAAACCTCCTCGACGGCCCGGTTCATCCGGTGGATCTCGTCGATGAAGAGGATATCGTTTTCGTTGAGGTTGGTCAGAAGGGCGGCAAGATCGCCGGGCCGTTCAATGGCCGGGCCGCTGGTGATCCGAAAACCGACGCCCATCTCGTTGGCGATGATCTCCGAAAGGGTCGTTTTTCCGAGACCGGGAGGCCCGTAGAGAAGCACGTGGTCGAGCGCTTCGCCGCGGCGTTTCGCCGCCTCGATATAGATCGCCATATTTTCTTTGGCCTTCGTCTGACCGATGTATTCATCCAGCGTCTTCGGACGGAGCGAAAGCTCGTTTTCCCGGTCCACTTCCTCCATTTCCGGCGCTACGATCCGGTTTTCAAAATCTTTTTCGTTGGAAAGCAAGTCGTCCCCTCCTTTTTATCGTCCCATGGCGAGCGACCGAAGCGCCCGCTTGATCATTTCGTCCACCGCGAGGTCCTGCGGCAGTTTGCCGATGGCGGCGGCCGCCTCGGAATGGCTGTAACCGAGGCTGACCAAAGCGGCGATGGCTTCGCCGGCGGCGCCTTTTCCGGAAAAGACCGGCGCGGCTTTTTCCGAAAAGCCCATGGAAACGGCTTCGCCCGAAACCTTGTCCCGAAGCTCCAGAACGATCCTCTGCGCCGCTTTGGGACCGATGCCTTTGGCTCTCGTGATGGCTTTGACGTCACCGGAAGCCACCGCCAACGCGAAGGAATCCGGCGTCATTTCGGAAAGCACCGCCAAAGCCGCCTTCGGCCCGACGCCGGAAACACCGGTCAGAAGCCGGAAGCAATCCTGCTCCGCCCGGTCAAAAAAGCCGTAAAGATCGGGGCCGTTCTCCTGGGTATAGGTCATGGTCGTATAGACGAAAACGTCCTCGCCCACCGGCGGCAGACACGAAAGAGTCGTCGCCGAGCATTTGCAGAGAAAACCGACGCCGCCGCAGGAGACAACAAAAGCGCCCGGCTCGGTGTGCCGCAGTTTTCCTTCGAGACTGTATAACATAAGGTTTATCCTTCTTTCAAAACTTTTGAGAGCAGCGAACCGTGGCTGTAACCGTGGCAGATGGCCGCCGCTAAAGCGTCCGCCGTGTCGTCCGGCTTCGGAATGGAATCCAGCCGAAGGGTGTCCCGCACCATGATCTGCACCTGCTTCTTTTCCGCCCGACCATAGCCGACCAGCGACTGCTTGATCTGAAGGGGCGTATATTCGTAAATGGGGAGCCCCGACTGGATCGCCGCCAGAAGAATGACGCCTCTCGCTTCGGCCACGTCGATGGCGGTCTTCTGGTTGTTGTTGAAATAAAGCCGCTCGATACTCATACATTCGGGCTTCGTCTCGGCGATGACCTCCATCACCGTGTCGTAAATAAGGCGAAGTCGCTCTTCAAAGGGCGTTCCGGCGGGGGTATCGACGGCGCCGAATTTCACCGGATAGAACTTGTTTTTGATGAAGTCCACCACGCCCACGCCCACAATGGCGTAGCCGGGGTCGATCCCGAGGATCCGCACCGTACCGCCTCCTTCGCAGATTTTTCCATACTAACCCATAATAGAGTTATTATAGCACTTCTTTTTTTCGCTGACAATTCTTTTCTTATATAAATTTATTTAATTAACAGGAATTTTACAACTTCCGGACAACAAAAAAGCCGATCGCAACGCGATCGGCTTTTTTATGGTGGACGGTAAGGAACTCGAATCCCTGACCTTCCGCACGTCAAGCGGAAGCTCTACCAGCTGAGCTAACCGTCCATATCCTAGGGCAAGGAGTATTATAGCCTATCCGTTTCCAAAATGCAAGCCTTTTTTCAAATTTTTTTGAAATTTTTTATTTTTCCTCCGAAAAGCGGAAATCGGAAAAGGAAACTTCCGTCTTTTCCGCCGGAAAAGAGAGGGAAAAAAGCGAAAGATCCTCCGGCGACAGAACGCCGGAAAAGCCGTCGCCGAAAACGGCGACGCCCTCTTTTGTCCTTTCGGCGGAAAAGCCTTCTCCCGTTTCCAAAACCGAAAACGCCGTGCCCAAAAGGCGGAACGGCGCTTCCTTCGGCAGTCTTTCCGTCACGAATTCCTTTTCCATTCCCTCGAAAGTCACCTTCGTTTTCCCCAAGTCCGATTGAATGCTCAACCCACGCAGTTCCTCCGGCTTTTCCACAAAAACCGTGATGCTCATCCCGTTTTTCGTGACTGTCATCTCCAAGGTGTCCTCCTCGGTCGTAACCGTCGCCGCCGTGGAAAAGCCGGAGGCGTACTGTTCTCCGATTTTCGCCGTGCTCACGGTGTCTTTCGTCGAGCACGCCGTCAGAAAGAAAAAGCAGACCAACACCGGCATCCATTTTCGCATAAAAAAGCCCTCCCTTTCCCGTTTTTCAAAAGATACGGGAAAGGGAAGGCTTTTATTCCGTTTTTTTACTCAAAGGCCCCGCTCGGCCAGAATTTTTCCCCATTCGTCCGGAAGGTCCGTCGGGAGAAGACCGTATTCGGACTTTTCCGCCGCCAACCGATCCGCCGCCAGACCGTGCAGATAAACGCCGCAGACAGCGGCCGCCGGAGCGATGCTCCCCTGCGCCGAAAGCGCCGCGATCAGTCCCGCGAGGCAGTCTCCGCTGCCGCCTTTGGCAAGGCCGGGGTTGCCGGTGGCGTTGAAATAGACGTCGCCGTTGGGCACCGCCGTCACCGTCGTCGCGTCCTTCAGGACGACGACGGCCCGATAGGTTTTCGCCGTCTGAAGGGCAAGCTCCACCCGGTCGGAAAGCACCTCCTCGACGGTCTTTCCGCAAAGCCGCGCCATTTCCCCGATGTGGGGCGTTAAAATGGGCGTCTCTTTCGCCTCCAAAAGCGCCGTCGGCGCTTTGGAAAGGGCGTAAAGAGCGTCGGCGTCCAGAATGACCGTTCCTTTGGCGTTTTTCAGAACGAATTCCACCAGTTCCGCCACGTCTTCCGTGCGGCCAAGCCCACAGCCGATGAGTACGGCGTCGCATTTCTGCAAAGGCTCCAGAAGCTCCCGGATGGCGGTAAAGGCGATGGTGCCGTCCTCGTTCTCCGGCAGCGTCAAAAACGTCGCCTCCGGCACCCGGGAAACCAGGCGGTCCACGGTTTTTTCAGTGGTCGCCACGGTGACAAGTCCCGCGCCGGTACGAAGAGCGGCGTAGGCGCTCATCAAAGCCGCGCCGGGATAGTTTCGACTGCCGGCGATACAGAGAAGGCGGCCGAAGGTGCCCTTGTTACTATAGCGGGGGCGCTTGCGGATGGAGGAAAAGACCATGCCCTCCTCCACCAGGAAACAGGTCTGGGGCATTTCGTCCTGCACTTCGCTCGGGATCCCGATATCGACGGCGGTACAGTCCCCACAGAATTCCTTGCCGGGCAGAAGAATGTGACCGGGCTTCAGGGCGTCGAACGCCACGGTAAAATCGGCGACAACGGCGCCTTTGGCGGCTTCGCCGGTCTCGGCGTTGACCCCGCTCGGCACGTCGATGGCGATTTTGACCGCCAGCGCCTCGTTGATCATTTTTGTCACTTCGCCGAAGGCGCCCCGAAACTCCCCGGAAAATCCGGTGCCGAAAAGGGCATCCACGATGATGTCGGCGTCGCCGACGAATTTCTCGACCTTCTGGTGGTCGTCGAGGAAATCCAGCATGGTGATCCCGGCGGAAAGGTCGCAGTCGTACATATAGCGGGCCTCTTCGCTTTTCGGCACACCGCCGCAGAGGACGACGATGACCTTGGCGTCCTCCTCAAAGAGCTTGCGGGCGATGACAAAACCGTCGCCGCCGTTGTTGCCGCCGCCGCAGAAGACCATAAAATTCCGTCCGGCCACCGTTTTGACCGTCTTGCGGATAAAGACCTCCGCCGCGCAGCCGGCGTTTTCCATGAGCCGCTGATAGGTGACGCCCATGTCGTTGGAAAGGCGCTCCGCCTCTTTCATCCGCGCCGTTGTGACCACTTTCATCCCGTTCGCTCCCTTTGCTGATACTATAGCCTTATTATAATCCCTGCCTTTTGGTTTTTCAATGAAAAAAAGGCTTGAAAAAAGGAAAATTATATGGTATGATTTGTCTTGTTCTTAATATAAGAAACGCTTTGACCGGGAGAGTAGGTCCGTTTCGTTCCGAAAAGAGAGAAAAGGTCGTCGGCTGAAAGCCTTTTCACGGAAGAGGGACTGAAGTTCACCCGTGAGCGGTCCCGCTGAACCGGAAAGTAGGCGGGAACGGTCGGCCTCGTTAGCGGCTTTCGAGTGCCCGGTTTTCCGGGAAGGCGGGTGGTACCGCGGAGAATTTCTGTTTTTGTGTCTTCGTCCCAATTTGCGGTGGGGCGGAGATTTTTTTATCCCGAAAAACCGTAAAACAAAAGCCGATCTACCAAAACAAAACTATAAAAATGGAGTTGAAACAAATGAAAGAGCAGTTAGAGCAGATCCGCCTCGCGGCTAAGGAAGCTCTGGCCAACGCCGACGACGCCAAAGTCCTGGAGGACCTTCGTGTCCGCTACCTCGGCAAAAAGGGCGAACTGACCAACATCTTAAAACAGATGGGTTCCCTTTCCGCCGAGGAACGTCCGGTCATCGGTCAGCTGGCGAACCAGATCCGCGCCGAGATCGAAAACGAGATCAAGGAAGCGGACGCCCATATCAAGGCCCACGCCATGGAAAAACAGCTCGCCGCCGAAACGCTCGACGTCACCCTTCCGGGAACGCCCTGTCCCACCGGCAAGGAGCATCCGCTGAGCCTTGTCCTTAACGAAGTCGAGGACATTTTCACCGGCATGGGCTTTTCCATCGCCCAGGGACCGGAAGTCGAGACCGACTATTATAACTTCGAGGCGCTGAACCTTCCGAAGGACCACCCGGCCCGGGATACCCAGGATACCTTCTATATCACCGACAACATCCTGCTCCGGACCCAGACCTCGTCCGTCCAGATCCACGTCATGGAGCACCAGGCGCCGCCGATCCGTGTCATCTCCCCCGGTCGTGTCTATCGTTCCGACGCCGTGGACGCCACCCACTCCCCGGTCTTCCATCAGATCGAGGGTCTTGTGGTCGATAAAGGCATCACCATGGCCGACCTCAAGGGCACCCTTGAAATTTTCATCAAACGGCTTTACGGCGAAGATTCCGTCGTCCGTTTCCGTCCGCACCACTTCCCCTTCACCGAGCCTTCCGCCGAAATGGATATCCAGTGCTTCAACTGCCACGGCGAAGGCTGCCCGGTCTGCAAGGGTGAAGGCTGGATCGAGATCCTCGGCTGCGGCATGGTCCACCCGAAGGTCCTTTCCGGCTGCAACATCGACCCCGAGGAATACAGCGGCTTCGCCTTCGGCATCGGCCTTGAACGGATCGTCATGAGAAGATATAACATCAACGACCTGCGTCTCCTCTATGAAAACGACCTGCGTTTTCTGGACCAGTTCTGAGGAGGGTTATTATGGCTGCCGCAACCAAAGAAGAAATCGAAAAACTGGCGCTCCAGTTCCAGGTCCGCTGCCTCAATATGCACCGCAAGCTCTTTTTTGATCTTCAGGAGCGGGATATCTCCCCGGAGATCAAGGACCGCGCGGCGCAGCTGATCCGCTATACCAAAGCGGGCCAGTATGCCGAGGCGAAAAAAGAGACCGACGACATCGCCTATCTTTTCACCACCCTTTTCAAAATCCACTACCTTGAACCGCCCGTCTATAAAAGCGTTGCTGTGGACGCCGCCGTTCTTTCCGAAGAGTTCTCCCAAATTCTTGCGGAAAACGAAGAATAAACAAGAAGGAAGGATAAATAAATGGATCTTTCACTCAGATGGCTCGCGGATTACGTCGATACCGGCGTCACGCCGAAACAGTTCTGCGACGCCATGACCATGTCCGGCTCCAAAGTGGAGGGCTATGCCGCCGAAGCCGATTATCTTTCCAACGTGGTCGTTGGTAAGATTCTTCATATAGAAAAACACCCCGACGCCGACAAGCTCCAGATTTGTCAGCTCGACGTCGGCAAGGACGAGCCGGTCCAGATCGTCACCGGCGCCCAGAACGTCTATGAGGGCATGCTCGTTCCCGTCGCTCTCCATAACGCCACCCTTGCCGGCGGCGTAACGATCCAGAACGGCACGCTCCGGGGCGTTGCCTCCAACGGTATGCTCTGCTCCCTCGGTGAACTGGGTCTCACCGTTCACGATTTCCCCAATTCCATCGAAAACGGCATCATGGAGATCATCGAGGACTGCAAGCCCGGCGACGATATCCGCGAAGCTCTCGGCCTCAACGACACGACCGTCGAATTTGAGATCACCTCCAACCGCCCGGACTGCCTTTCCGTCATCGGTCTGGCAAGAGAGGCCGCCGCGACCTTCGATAAACCCCTCCATCTTCCGGAGCCGAAGATCGAAAAAGAGACCGGCGACATCCATGACCTCCTTTCCGTCGAGGTCAGAAACACCGAGCTCTGCCGCCGTTACGTCGCCAGAATGATCAAAAACATCAAGATCGCGCCGTCGCCCCGCTGGATGCGGGAACGGCTTCGCGCAAGCGGTGTCCGCCCTATCAACAACCTTGTCGATATCACGAACTTCGTCATGCTCGAATATGGCCAGCCGATGCACGCCTTCGACTATAAATACCTCAAAGGCAGCAAGATCGTCGTAAGAAACGCCGCCGAAGGCGAAACCATCGAAACGCTCGATGGCGTCGAGCGGAAACTCTCCCCCGAAATGCTCGTCATCTGCGACGAGGAAAAACCCTCCTGCGTCGCCGGCGTCATGGGCGGTCAGAACAGCGGCATCCAGGACGACACCGATACCGTCGTCTTTGAGTCCGCGAGCTTCAACGGCGCTTCCGTCCGGAAGACCGCCAAAAAGCTCGGCATGCGCACCGAATCCTCCGGCCGTTTCGAAAAAGGCCTCGATTCCCGGATGTGCCTTCCGGCCATCGAACGGGCCTGCCAGCTCGTTGAACTGCTCGGCGCGGGCGAAGTCGTCGGCGGCGTCATCGATATCGATAACGAAGGCGACGCCCCCTATACCATCGAGTTCTGCCCCGACTGGATCAACAAATTCCTCGGCATCAACATCACTTCCGACGAAATGAAGACCATTCTCGGCAAAGTCGGCTATACCTTCGAAGGGAACACCATCACCGTGCCGTCCTACCGTGCCGGTGACACCCGCCACAAAGCCGACATCGCCGAAGAGGTCGCCCGGTTCTACGGCTACGACGTCATTCCGAACACCGCCGTCACCGGCGCCGCCCAGGGCGCTCTGACCCTCCGCCAGAAGTTCGAGAAGGACCTCGGCACCCTGCTTCGCGCCAACGGCTGCTATGAAGTGCAGACCTATTCCTTCATCAGCCCGAAATACTACGACAAGATCAACCGTCCCGAAAACTGCGGTCTCCGTCACAGCGTCGTCATCACGAACCCGCTCGGCGAGGATACCTCCGTCATGCGCACCACCTGCGTGCCGTCCATGCTCGAGGTCGTCGCCCGGAACTACAACAACCGCAACGTCGCCGGTCGGTTCTACGAGCTCGGCAACGTCTATCTCCCGAAGGAATCCATCGACGAACTGCCGGACGAGCGCACCGTCGCCGTCGTCGGCACCTACGGCGAAAAAGAGGATTTCTTCGCTCTCAAAGGCGTTTTGAACGAAATGTTCGATAAGCTCGGCGTCTATGGCGTCGAATATACCGCCGACCGCGAGAACCCGACCTTCCATCCCGGACGCTGCGCCAAAATCACCATCGGCGACTGTGTGATCGGCACCATCGGCGAAATCGCCCCGGCTGTTCTCGATAACTACGGCATCGGCACGAGAGCCTATGTCGCCACCGTCGATGTCGCCAACATCTTCGACCGCCGCGTCGTCGAAAAGAGCTATCAGCCCACGCCGAAATTCCCGGCCAGCACTCGTGACCTCGCCATCATCTGCGACGACGAGATCCCGGCGGCTTCCCTTGAAAAAGCGATCCGTGCCGGCGCCGGCAAGCTCCTCGAAAAGGTCGAGCTTTTCGACGTCTATAAAGGCGCCTCCATCGCTTCCGGCAAAAAGAGCGTCGCTTATACGATCACCCTTCGCGCCGCCGACCGGACGCTGACCGTCGAGGAATGCGACAAGGCCGTCCAAGAGGTCCTTCAGGAACTGGAGACCCTCGGCGCCACCCTTCGCGCGTAAAACCAAAAGCCCCCGCTTTGGGGGCTTTTTTGAAAGTCTCTCCCCGTGGGCTTTATCCGTAAGGGTCGTTTTCTTCCGCCCGGTGCGAAGCACCGCCAAAGAAATGGGGGTACATTCTGCTTTACGCCCCTCGTCAGAGGAAGCGCGAAGCGCTCGGCGCGGTAGTGAATGACCGTCCG
>CALCUE010000013.1 GCA_937906945.1 uncultured Clostridia bacterium
CCCTCAGTCAGCCTCCGGCTGACAGCTCCCTCTCGGAGGGAGCCTACGCGCCGCAGGCGTGACGTGGCAATCTTATTTTTGACGAGGATAAGAAAAAGATTCCCACGGTCACTTTGTTCCCTCGGAATGACGAAAATAGTGGCGCTCACAAGCCTTGTCCGAAATGACAGAGGTCGGGGAATTTGTTTTTCGCTCCCTCCGTCCCGTTTCACGCAAAAAACCGCCTTCCCGGTTGGGAAGGCGGTTTGGGGTTTTCTTTCGCTTTGCGAAAATCAGATCGCGGCGACGTGGAGGATCTGGGCGGTGCCGTCAAGTCCGGCGAAAACCGTCAGGACGACAAGACCTTCGTGCGGTTCGGCGGTAACGGAGGTCATCGCGGCAAGGATGGCGTAGTTGGTTCCGGCGACGACCTGGGTGCCGAGGCAGGCGACAGGACGATAGCCGACGCCGGTCATGCCGGAAACGGCGTTTTCCAAAGCGGTCTGCGCCGCTTCGGGAAGGACGGTGCCGAAATCCGGATTCAGCGTCCATCCGCCGGGCAGATTGGTGGCCGGAAGATCGGCGACGGTGCTGTCGGCTTCCACGGAAACATAGTCCAGAAGGTTCAGGTTCTGGATGTCGGTGACGGTGGCGTTGCCCTCAAGGTCGGCATAGACTTTGACGATGCTGTAGGAAGCTTCGGCGTTGGGAACGACAGGCGTCGAAAGGCAAAGATAGGAGTGGTTGAGTCCGGAAACGACCTGGCTGCCGAGATAGGCAACAGGGGTATAGCCGACGCCGTCAAGTCCGGCGATAGCGGCGTCAAAAGCGGTCTTGGCGTTCTCGGGGATCGGGCCGGCGACGGTTTCGGTGTTGACGGTGTAACCGCCGGCAAGGGGGAGTTCCGGTTCTTCGGGTTCGGTGGGCTCGGTGGGTTCCGTGGGTTCAGTAGGCTCAGTAGGCTCGGTGGGCTCGGTAGGTTCTTCGGTTTTGCCGCAGGCGCAAAGCGTGCCTAAAAGGCAGAAGGCCAAAAGGAGAGCAAGGAATTTTTTCATGGTCAGTACCTCTTTCGGATAATATTGTTTACTGTGACAACAGTATAGCATATTTTTTTGAAAAGGAAAGGAAAAAGGGAAAAAGTTTACGATTTGTTCAAAAGAAAACCAAAAAGAGCCTCCCCATCGGGGAGGCTCTTCGCTTTTTATCGGGTTTCAGAACAGGGCGTCGTCGTCCTTCGGCGGCTTCGGGGGATGTTCCTCGAACTTCGCCCGGCGGCTTTCCTTTTTGCGGAGTTTTTCCTCCTCTTTGAGCTGCTGTTTCCGTTCGTGCTCAAAGGAGCCGGTGTTGAAGTAGCTTTGCACCATGACGAGAAGGAGCAGAAGTCCCGGCATCAGCGCCAGCCAGAAAAGACCCTTGAGCCCCGGGTTCGTATAGACGAAGTTGTCGAAAAACTGGAAAAACCAGACGGCGTCGCAGACGGCGGTGGCGATAAGACCGAGGACAAGGGCGACTTTGAAGGGCCCTTTGCGGCGGTTGGGACGGATGACAAGAAAGAGAAGCAGATAAAGCACCCAGCAGGCGCCGATGAGCGCCACGATGTAGTTGGCGCTTTCGATTTTCTGGACGAGCATGGTGATCCAGGTGAGCATGACAAGACCTCCTCAGGAATCAAAACGATAATAAGTGACCTGCCCTAAATAGGGTTTATAGACGGCGGCGACAAAATTGAGCCACCGGTCGGGCTGTCCTTCGGGACTGCGGTCTAAAAAGAAGCCGTGATTGTCCCCGTGGGCCGGTAAAAAGAAGCCACTTCCATTATACTCGTTTTTTCGGGAAAGAAAAGAGGAAAGCTGCGAGTTTTCCGAAACTTTGGGCCAGGTCGCCTCGATTATTTCGGCGTTTTCCGGCGAAACGGAGAAAATAAGGCAGGTTTCGCCGTCGCCGTGAAAACCGCCGTGGCTGTCGGTGTGGTACAAAACGTCCCCGTCCTCCACCGAAAGACCGAGATAGGTTTCGATTTCCGCCTGCGCCGGGGTTTTATAGTTCAGAACAAGGGTCAGCGTGACCAGAAGCACCAGCAGAAAGGCGATGACGGTAAGACAGAGAAGAATTCCTTTTTTACTCATGGGGATCCTCCGTAAAAGAGAGCAGGTCGCCCGGTTGGCAGTCCAAAACCCGGCAGAGCGCCTCCAGCGTCGAAAAACGGACGGCTTTGGCCTTGCCGGTTTTCAGGATGGAAAGGTTCGCCGGAGTGATCCCCACTTTTTCCGAAAGCTCGGCGCTGCTCATTTTCCGTTTGGCGAGCATGATATCGAGATTGACGGTAATTCCCATGGCGCTCACCGTCCTTATATGGTGAGGTCGGCGTCTTCCCGCAGAAGCGCCGCCTTATAGATGAGGTGGGAAAGAGCGAAAAAGACCACGGCGGCGGAAACGCCGACGAAGGTGACAAAAGGCGTCACAAGGACCAGCAGTGCCGGATGGGTGACGTTGAAAAAAGCGAAGACCCAGTTGGCGACGAAAAAGAACGCCGAATCGAAAACGGCGAGGAAGGCGATGATTTTTAAGGCTTCGGCGGTCTCTTTGGTGAAGGAGCGGTCAAGGCCGATGTTTCGGGCGATCTTCCAGCCGAAAAAAAGCGCCGCGAAGCAGGGCAGGGAGAAGACGATCACAAAGAGCAGCCACGGAAGATAGGCGCCGGAAAATTCCGGAAATTCCTCGACGATCTCCCGCCCGTAAAGAGGCAGAAGGAAAAAGGTGAGGGCGGCGCCGAGGATGCCGAGACCCAAAACCACCGCTTTGAGGGCCAGGGAAAGACTTTTTTGTGACATGGGCAAAACCTCCTTTTCGGTTTTATTATACCCAAAAAATACCGAAAGTCAATAAGAAATTATCGAAAAACGATAATTTCTTTTTTATTCCACGGAAGGAAAACTTTTCATCGCGAAAAAAGCTGCCCTTCGACGGAAAAAGCGCTTCTTCGGGTTCACTCCCTCGTTTTATCGGAAGGAAAGGGAGAAAAAGGGAAAAGGACGGCGAACGATTTAACTGGAAAAAGTTGGAAAACCGTGCTATTCTATGGGTGGAGGCGATGAGATGACAGCGCTTGGATTTTTGAAAAAGCAGAACACGGTGGCGGAGATCCCTTTGGAGGACATCCGTCCCAACCCGTTCCAGCCTCGAAAGACGCTGGACGAAAATGAGCTTTCCCGGCTTTGCGACAGCATCCGGGAAAACGGCCTCATTCAACCCATCGCGGTCCGTCGGATCAGGGACGGTTATGAGCTGGTCGCCGGGGAACGGCGCTTTCGGGCGCTTCAGAAGTTGGGAAGGAAAACGGCGCCGGCGCTTATTTACGACCTGGACGACGAGGGTTCGGCGGCCTGGGCGCTGATCGAAAATCTACAGCGCAGCGACCTTGGCGTTTTTGAGGAAGCGGAAGGCATCGCGCGGCTTCTGGCCTTTTGGGGTCTTTCACAGGAGGCGGCGGCAAAACGCCTTGGCGTCGCCCCCTCGACCCTTTCCAACAAACTGCGGCTTCTCCGGCTTTCGCCAACGACCCGACAGATCCTGGAGGAAGCTTCCCTTTCCGAACGGCACGCCCGGGAGCTTCTGCGCCTTTCCACCGAGGAGGAACAGAAAGCCGCCGCCGATGTGGTGGCGAAGCGAAATCTTTCCGTCGCCGAGACGGAGCGCTACGTTTCCTCCCTTCTGGCGAAAAAGGAACGGCGGCCCTCCCGGTCCCTTTACGTCGTCAAAGACGTGCGGCTTTTTATCAACACCTTTGAGCACGCCATGGACGTGATGAATTCCGCCGGGATCGGCGCGGTGAGCACCGTTTCGGAATCGGAGGACGCCTTTGTTTATACCGTTCGGATCCCCAAAACCACGGCGCTTCGGGAGAAGCGCCCTAAACCACCGTCGGCTCCGGCGTATCCCGCATGTACGCCGTCAGTCATATAGAGAAGCAGGCACCATGCTTCCATAAGACACATTCCCCTGAAAACGCAGGAAAGGCCGCCAAAAGGCGGCCTTTCCTGCGTTCTGTTCCACGTGGAACAGAACGCCGCCGGTGGGGTCTTTGTTCCACGTGAAACATCCGGGAAGAAGAAAGCCGTTCTTTTTAAAGAAATTCTCCGATATTTTCGGATATTCCTTGAAAAACCGCCGCCGAGCGGTTATAATGGAACAAAGACCAAAGAAAGACGGAGAAAAGCATGGGAAAAATCATTGCGTTCGCGAACCAGAAAGGCGGCGTCGGCAAGACAACGACGGCGGTGAACCTTTCGGCGGCGTTGGCGTACCGGTCAAGGGGACGCGTTCTGCTGGTCGATTCCGACCCGCAAGGAAACGCCACCTCCGGTCTCGGCATCAACAAACGGGAGATCAAGACCTCGATCTATGAGGTGCTTTTGGGCGAGGCTCCGGTGGAAAACGCCATTGTCCGAACAAAATATAAAAACCTCGACCTTCTGCCGTCCAGTATCAACCTGGCGGCGGCGGAGATCGAACTGGTGGATCTGGAAAACCGGGCGCTGCGCCTTCGGCAGGCGCTGGCGGCGGTGCAAAACAAATATGATTATATCTGCATCGACTGTCCGCCGTCTTTGGGACTTCTGACCCTCAACGGTCTGGCCGCCTGCACCAGTATTCTGGTGCCGATCCAATGCGAGTTTTACGCGCTCGAGGGACTTTCTCAGCTGATGGCGACGGTCCGGAGCGTCAAGCGGCTTTATAACAACACCATCGACCTCGAGGGCGTTTTGCTGACGATGTATGACGCCCGGCTGAACCTCACCGTTCAGGTGGTGGAGGAAGTCAAGAAATATTTCCCCAAAAAGGTGTTCCGCACCTATATTCCGCGTAACGTCCGGCTTTCCGAAGCGCCGAGCTTCGGTCAACCGGTGATCTATTACGATTTCGCCTCCAAGGGTTCGCAGGCCTATCTGGCGCTGGCGGACGAAATTCTGGCGAACAACAGAACGGAGGGATGACGACCGTGGCAAAAGCAAGAGGACTGGGCAAAGGGCTGGACGCCCTTTTTGCCGACACCGGCACCGATTCCGGTGATTCCGTCCGCACCATCCGCCTTTCGGAGATCGAGCCGAACCGGGCGCAGCCCCGAAAGGATTTTGATGAGGAAGCGCTTTCCGAGCTTTCCGATTCCATCGCGAAGCACGGCGTTTTACAGCCGCTTCTGGTCCGACCTCTTTCCAACGGCGGTTATCAGATCGTCGCCGGCGAAAGAAGGTGGCGTGCCGCCCGATTAGCGGGTCTTTCCGAAGTGCCGGTGCTGGTCCGGGAGCTTTCCGACGAGGAAGCCGACCAGATGGCGCTTATTGAAAACCTTCAGCGGGAGGACCTCAACGCCGTGGAGACGGCGGAAGGCTATCGCCGGCTGATGGAAAAATACGGCATGACGCAGGAGGCTCTTTCCGAAGCGGTGGGAAAAAGCCGTCCGGCCATTGCCAACACTCTGCGGCTTTTAAGCCTGCCGAAGGACGTTGTCGCCCTCATTCAGGAGGGAAAACTTTCCGCCGGACACGCCAAAGCGATTTTGGGAGCGCCGGAGGCATCCCGATCACAACTGGCTGAGCGTGTGGTGAAAGAGGGCCTTTCCGTCCGGGAGACGGAAAAACTGGCCAGCAAAAAAGAAAAACCGACCAAAACGGGGAAAAAGGAAGCCTTCCCGAAGAACGGCTATTTCCGGGAGATGCAGATCGCCATGACCGACGAACTGGGACGCCCGGTAAAAATCACCGAAAACGGCGGCGGCGGAATCCTTTCCATTCCGTTCTATAATCAAGACGAGCTGAAAGCCATTTGCGATTTGCTCATTCAACCGAAAAAGTAAAGGAGAAAAAACCATGTTAGATATAAAATTCGTAAGAGAAAACGCCGAACTTGTGAAACACGCCTGCCACACCAGAAACAAAGACCTGGACGCCGAAGTCGATGAACTCATTGAGATCGACGCGAAACGCCGCCAGATCAACGCCCATACCGACGAACTGAAAGCGGAACAGAACCGCGCCAGCAAAAAGATCCCCGTCATGAAGAAAAACGGCGAGGACACCACCGAGCTCATGGCCGAGATGAAAAAGATCGCCGAGGAATCCAAAGAGTGCGGCGACGAACTGGCCAAACTGGAAGCCCGTCAGCGGGAACTGCTCCTCAAAATTCCGAACGTGCCGAACAAAGACGTGCCGCTTGGCAAGGACGACAGCGAAAACGTCGAAATTCGCCGTTGGGGCGAACCGCGGCAGTTCGATTTTGAGCCGAAAGCCCACTGGGACCTCGGTTCCAACCTCGGCATTCTTGACCCGGAACGGGCCGCCAAAGTTACCGGCGCCCGGTTCCACTTCTATAAAGACCTCGGCGCACGGCTCGAGCGCGCCATTATGAACTATTTCCTCGACACCCACACCGCCAACGGCTACACCGAAGTGTTCCCGCCCTACATGGCCAACGGCGCTTCCATGACCGGTACCGGCCAACTGCCGAAATTCGCCGAGGATATGTATAAAATCGAGGGCGAGGACCTTTACCTCATCCCGACCGCCGAAGTTCCGGTCACCAACTTCCACCGGGACGAAATTCTGGATAGGGAAGCCCTTCCGATCAAATATTGCGCTTATTCCGCCTGCTTCCGGGAAGAAGCCGGTTCCGCCGGACGGGACACCCGTGGTCTTATCCGTCAGCACCAGTTCAACAAGGTCGAGCTTGTCAAGTTCGCCGATCCGGACAACTCCTATGAGGAGCTGGAGGATCTGACCAATGAAGCCGAGCGGGTGCTTCAAGGACTGGGTCTTCCGTACCGTGTGGTCGTCCTTTCCACTGGCGATTTGACCTTCTCCAGCGCCAAGACCTATGATATCGAGGTCTGGATGCCGAGCTACGGAAAATACGTCGAAATTTCCTCCTGCTCCAACTTTGAGGATTTCCAGGCGCGCCGTGCCCAGATCCGCTGCAAAGGCAAGGACGGCAAGACCGTTCTGGCCCACACCCTCAACGGTTCCGGTGTAGCCATTGGCCGTACCACCGCCGCCATTCTGGAAAACTATCAGAACGAGGACGGTTCCATCACGGTGCCGGAAGCCCTTCGCAAATACGTCGGCTGCGACGTCATCCGGTAAGAGAAACGAAAAAAGGCATCCGCCGCGCGGCGGATGCCTTGCTTTATATAAAGGAGAAGCCTTCCCTCTCGGGGGAAGGTGTCACGGCTTTGCCGTGACGGATGAGGGGCTTTGAAGGTCTGATTTTGGGAAACTGGAAGCGTTCTTGGCCCCCTTGTTAAAGGGGGCTGTCCGAGTGAAACGAGGACTGGGGGATTCTTTTCTACGGTTCGATTTCTGTAAAGGAATCCCCTCGCCACTTCGTGGCCCTCGTCTCGCCTGCGGGCTCGGTCACGGCGCGGCTCTGACCGTCCACCGGACGGTCATTCACTACCGCGCCGAGCGCTTCGCGCTTCCTCTGACGAGGGGCGCAAGGCGCTCACTGTGGCAATCTTTAAAGCCTTCCCCCTTGGGGGAAGGTGGCTTTTTGCCGAAGGCAAAAAGCCGGATGAGGGGCTTTACAAGTTTGATTTTGGTAAATTGGGAGCATTTAAAGCCTCCCTCTCGGAGGGAGCCGTTAGTAAACAAACCTTCCCGTCAAGCCGCCGATTTTCATCTCTTCGCTCTTATTTGAACACGATCTTATAGCTTTCCTTGATACCGGGAATGGATTCGATGATGCAGCGGACGATGGTTTTCGCGTTGTCAACGGCCTGCTGATAGATCCCGCTCTTTTCCGCGTTCTTCTCCGCTTTCTCCTTGATCTCGTTTCGAAGGGAACCGCTGTCCTCGATGGTGATTTGATTAAAAATGCCGCCGCTCTGGTCGTAAACGATGAGGCTTTCCTCGTCGAGCTCGTTGGAGATCAGCTTCGCCTTCGGGATCCTGACCGTGATCGTTTTGACAAGTTCGCTGCTTGTGATCTCGATCCCTTCCACGTCAATGCCGACTTTCAGAACGCCGTCCATGGTGATGATGGCGGATTTCCCCGTAAACGGCACCGCGAGGTTCTGGCTGAAAATGTTCCATTTTTTCGAGGAATCCAGCGTTCCCACATTGGTGTAGCGATATTCCATCGTCGCCAGTTCCCCGATCTTGCGGATCTCCTCCTGGATGACCCCGGCGTCAAAAATCGCCTTTTCTTCCATGAGGCTCTCCTCGATCTGCCGAAGGAGCGATTCTTTTTCCTCCGTCACGGTACCGAGCTGTCCCTGGATGGTGTCGATCCGCTGATTGAGGCGTTCCTCCTGCTCCTGTTTTTCCAAAAGCTCGTCTCGAAGCTCGTTCATGGAGTGGAAATGATAGAAAAGAGCGCCGCCGGCCACGACGGCCAAAACCAAAACGGAAACGCCGAGTTTGATCATTCTGGACTCAAATTTTTCTTTTATCTTCCGGAACATATCTGAAATCACCCCTTAAACGTCGAATTTTGTATCCATCTGCATTATATCACACTTTTTTTCACTTGAAAAGAAAAAATGCCGCCGGAAAACCTCCGGCGGCGTTTTATTTTTCAATGAGGCTTTTTCCGGTCATGGCGGCCGGCTTTTCAATGCCCAAAAGTTCGAGCATCGTCGGCGCGATGTCCGCAAGCTTTCCGCCATGCCGCAAAGCGCAGGGGTGATTGACCACGAAAAACGGCACCGGGTTGGTGCTGTGCGCCGTAAAAGGCGCGCCGTTTTTGTCCAGCATCACGTCAGCGTTTCCGTGGTCCGCCGTGACGAGCACCACACCGCCCAACTCCCTCACTTTGGCGACAACTTTTCCAAGGCAGTCGTCCACCGCTTCGCAGGCCTTCACCGCCGCCTCAAAAACGCCGGTGTGCCCCACCATGTCGGTGTTGGCGTAATTTACGATGACAACGTCGTGCTTCTGGCTTTCCAGTTCCTCCAGAAGCCTTTCCGTAACCAGATAGGCGCTCATTTCCGGCTGTAAATCGTAGGTGGCGACCTTCGGCGACGGAATGAGCACACGCTCTTCCAAAGGGTCGGCGTGTTCCACGCCGCCGTTGAAGAAAAACGTCACGTGGGCGTATTTTTCCGTCTCGGCGATGCGAAGCTGACGCAAGCCGTGCTCGGAAAGAACTTTCCCCAACGTGTCGGAGAGGTTTTCCGGCGGAAACGCCACCAGAACGTTTTTGAATTCGGCGTCATACTGCGCCATGCAGACGAAAGTCACCGAAAGGGGACTGCGTTCGAAGCCGTAAAAATCCCGCTCGATGATGGCTCTCGTCATTTCCCTTGCCCTGTCGGGACGGAAATTGAAGAACAAAACCGAATCGCCGTTTCGAATCGGTGCGCCGTGCTCAAACCGCACCGGCTCCATAAATTCGTCGGTGATCCCGGCCTGATAGCTTTCCTCCACGGCGGCGACGGGGTCGCTTTTTAACGGCGCCGTGCCGCTGACGATGGCGTTATAATGCTGTTCCACCCGCTCCCAGCGTTTGTCCCGGTCCATGCCGTAATACCGTCCGCCGAGGGAAGCGATCGAACCGATCCCCAGTTCGGAAAGCTTCTTCTGAAGCGCCTCGACAAAGCCTTTGCCGGACGTGGGCGGCACGTCCCGTCCGTCCAGAAAACCGTGGATATAGACCTTCGTAAGGCCCGTTTCTTTGGCTAAATCCAAAAGGGCGAAAAGGTGGTCGATGTGGCTGTGCACGCCGCCGTCGGACAAAAGTCCCAGAAGGTGAAGCGCCGTACCGTTCTTTTTGGCGTTCTCCATGGCGGTCCTAATCGCCGGATTTTCGGCGAAAGCGCCGCTTTCGGCGGCCTTCGTGATCCGCACCAGGGGCTGATCCACCACCCGACCGGCGCCGATGTTGGTGTGACCCACTTCGGAATTGCCCATCTGTCCTTCGGGAAGACCGACGGCAAGACCGGAGGCCTCCAAAAGCGTTTGCGGACACGTGGCCCGGATCCGGTCAAGGTTCGGCATGTTGGCGGCGGCAATGGCGTTGCCGTAGGCCTCGGGGTTTTCCCCGAAGCCGTCTAAAATCATTAAAACCAGCGGTCTCATACCGAAGCCGCCGCGACGATGGCGGCAAAGTCCGGCGCTTTAAGGGAAGCGCCGCCGATAAGTCCGCCGTCCACGTCCTCTTTGGAAAGAAGCTCGGCGGCGTTTTTGGCGTTCATGCTGCCGCCGTACTGAATGGTAATGCCGTCGGCGGCCTTGTCGGAATAGAGTTTCGCGATCAGGTTCCGGATGAAGCGGCAGGCTTCCTCCGCCTGGTCGGCGGTGGCGGTGACACCGGTGCCGATGGCCCAGACCGGCTCGTAAGCGATGATGATGTTTTTGAGTTCCTCTTCGGAAACGCCGGAAAGGGCGATCTTGATCTGTTTGCCGACGATCTCCTCCATAATGCCCTGCTGACGTTCGCCCAGAAGCTCGCCGCAGCAGAGGATGACGGTAAGACCGGAATCCAAAGCGGCGCGGACCCGCTGGTTGACGGTCTCGTCGGTCTCGCCGAAATACTGACGGCGTTCGCTGTGGCCGATGATGACGTACTGGGCGCCGACGTCCTTCAGCATGGCGGCGGGAATTTCGCCGGTAAAGGCGCCGTGGTCGGCCCAATGGCAGTTCTGGGCGCCGACTTTGACGTTGGTGCCGATCGTTCCGGTAACGGCGGTCTCAAGGTCGAGATAGGGCGTGCAAATGACGACGCCGCAGTTGGCGTCTTTGACCAGCGGGCAAAGCTCCTCGACAAGGGCTTTGGCCTCCGCCCGGGATTTGTTCATTTTCCAGTTGCCGGCGATGACGGCGGCCCGTTTTTCTTTGTTCATGCTATATCTTCCTTTCATGGATGGATTGTTTATAAATTTAATTGGCGCGGGAGCACCGTACCTTAGAAGCTCCCCTTGACAGGGGAGCTGTCGAGCGAAGCGAGACTGAGGGGTAGTAGCCTTCCCCCCTCGGGCATAAAATCCGAGCGCGTCCTGTGGACGAACCAGCGAGCAAGGCTTGGCGCCGCGGTCAAAATC
>CALCUE010000014.1 GCA_937906945.1 uncultured Clostridia bacterium
GCTCCTTTCGTCTTTTTGCCTTCGGCAAAAATCCACCTCCCTCCCGGAGGGAGGCATTAAATCGCTCCCCATTTCCCGAAATCGAACCGGAAAGCCCCTCATCCGTCTCGCTTCGCTCGACAGCGAACTTTTGCACAGGGGAGCCTTTAAAGAATTCCCCAGACTTTTTCGGTGCGGAAGCACCGGCGGCGTGAAGCGCCGCTACCCTCTCCTCTGTCATTCCGAGGGAGCGCAGCGACCGTGGGAATCTTTTTATTTCTCTCGTCGGGGATAAGATTGCCGCGTCGCCGCTTCGCGGCTCCTCGCAATGACGCTTTTTATAACCGATTGGGGGAAGGTTATTACCCCTTCCTTTTCCCCAAAAACAGAAACACCCGCTTCGACTTTCGTCGAAGCGGGTGTTTTTTTATTTTTCTTCCGTGGAAATCGCCTCTTCCGGCGTTTCTTCCTCCGAAGACCGGGACGCCGGATAGGTCACCGGTTCCAATGGCTCCTGCCAGAGGGGAAGCGTCAGCATCACTTTATAAAGATCGCCGTCCAGCGAAAGCCGGAACGTACCGCCGCAAAGCTCCGTCAGCGACCGGGCGATGGAAAGCCCCAGGCCGTTTCCGTCGCTGTTCCGGGAGGAATCGCCCCGGACGAACCGCTCCATCAGCGTCTCCGCCGACATATTGAGCGGCTCTCTCGAAATATTTTTGATCTGCAAAACCGCCCGGCCGCCCTGTTTTTTGAGGTCAAAATAGGCCCTCGTCCCCGGTTGGGCGTATTTGATGATGTTTTGGATAAGGTTATCGAGCACCCGCCAGAAAAGCCGCCCGTCGGTATAAACTAAAAGCTCCTCCGGAGCGTCCAGAACCGGCGCAACGTCCGCCGCCGTCAGCTTCTCTGAAAATTCCCCGACGGACTGCTCCACAAGTTCCACCAGATCGACCGCCTCTTTGTTGACCGGCAAAGCGCCGGACGACGCTTTCGACGCCTCCACCAGGTCCTCCGTCAGCTTTTTGAGCTTCTGGCTCTGCCGGTCGAGCACGTCGATATATTCTTTGGCCTTTTCGCTCTCGATCTCCTCCTTTTTGAGCAGATCGACGTAGGAAACGATGGAGGTCAGCGGCGTTTTAAGGTCGTGGCTCACGTTGGTAATAAGCTCCGTTTTGAACCGTTCGCTCTTGATCTTCGCCTCCACCGCCCGGGAAAGACCGCCGGTGGCGCTGTTGAGGTTCTTCCCGTGCTCACGGAGTTTGCCCCAAAGCTTCCGGGTGTCAACGCCGTGGGAAAAATCGCCCTTGGCGATGTCCTCGCCGCCTTTTTCCAGGGTCTTCAGCTGCGTACCGAGCGCCGCCGCGAGAAGAAGCGCCGCCAGATCCACCGTGATGAGCACCAGCAGCATGAAGGCGGAATTCCAATCGAAGACCGCCGCCGTCAGAAGAACGTTGATGGCGGCGAAAACGCCGCAGGCGAGCACCGGTTTCCACACCGTCGGAAGAGCCCGGAAAAACCAGAGCAAAAGCCGTCCGATCCAGACCACGACGACGTTTTTCCACCAACCCTCCTGTTTCATCCGCGCCGCCATGGTTTCCAAAAAGAGGAACCCGACCGCCGCGAAGGCCAAAAACACGCCGAAGGTAAAAAACAGCCAGAGCCAGCCGCAATAAGAATCGAAAAACCGCCAATGACCGATCTCCCGAAGCACGCTGTAAAGGGACCCACCGGCCAAAAACGCCCCGAACGCCACAAGATCGTAGGGAATTTTATGAAGCCCGCCGACTTTCACGGTGCCGTCGGACAAAAGTCCCGCTCCGCAGAGCAGATAAAGCGTCAGCAAAAGGACAAGACCGCCGCAGACGATGGCACCGTCAATGAGAAGGTGCCAGTTTTCATAGGCGAACCAGGCCGGATAAAGGTCCGACGTCACCGGGATCGGGCGGATGAGATAGCCCGTGGCGGTAAGGTCCCGTGTCGGGTGACCGCTTTCATCCACTTCGGAAAGCTCGTAGGAGCTTACCACCGGGACAAAATTTTTTTCCACGGTGGAAAAAAGAACGGCGTTTCCGTCCCGGATCTCACAGCGAAAGTCCATGGATGAAGGCGTATAGTTCCCTTTCACAAGACCCGAAAGGTCGTTCCAATAGACGTAATCGGCGATCCACCCCAGCTTTTGCCGCGCATAGCTTTCGCAAAGATCGGTCTTCCAGAAATCCCGCTCGGCGACGCCGTCATCGGCGGCGCCGCTTATCCCCATCCAGGCGAAAAGACCGCCCAGAGCGGTCAGAAGCACCGCCAGAACAAAGGCCAGCGCCTTCAGAAAGCTGTTTCCCAGAAATTTTTTCATCCCTTATCCTCCAGCTTATAACCCTTGCCCCAGACCACTTTCAGATAGCGGGGATTGGCCGGGTCGATCTCCAGTTTTTCCCTCAGATGCCGGATGTGAACGGCAATGGTGCCTTCGGCGCCCAGCGGGTCGTCCTCCCAGACCGTCCGGTAAATTTCCTTCGAGGAAAAAACACGGCCCGGGTTCTGCATGAAAAGGCGAAGGATGTCGTATTCCGTCGGCGTCAGCGCCACCGGTTCGCCGGAAAGATAGGCCTGCTTGCCCTTGTCGTCCAGTTCGATCTCCCCGATGGAAAGGCTCTCCGGCTTTCTTTCCATGCCGCCGAGATAGGCGTAGCGCCGCAGCTGCGCCTTGACCCGGGCGATAAGCTCCATGGGGTTAAAGGGCTTCGTGATATAGTCGTCGGCCCCGACGGTGAGACCGAGAATTTTGTCGGTGTCCTCGCTTTTCGCCGTCAGAAGAATGACCGGCGCGTTGCTTTGTTCCCGGATGCGGGTCGTCGCGGCGACGCCGTCCATCTTCGGCATCATGATGTCCATAAGGACCAGGTGGATCTCCTCTT
The DNA here is from genome assembly GCA_937906945.1 of uncultured Clostridia bacterium. Taxonomy (GTDB): domain Bacteria; phylum Bacillota; class Clostridia; order Oscillospirales; family Ruminococcaceae; genus UMGS1668. Next base: position 2,892 of record CALCUE010000014.1, read on the forward strand.
TTTCCAGAATTTCCAGCGCCTCGAGCCCGTTTTCCGCCTCGAAGATCCGGTAGCCTTCGCCGGAAAGATAGATTTTCAGCGCGTTCCGGATATCCCGGTCGTCGTCGCAAATGAGAATATGGTACATCCTTCCCACCTCCTTTTTTCAGTATATCGGAAAAGAACTTAAGATAAAAGGGGCAAGTTCTTAATTTTCTTTTAAGATTTCCGCTTCAAGGGGAAGAAGCTTTTTTCATTCCATTCCCCGGATCCTCTCCTCGTTGGCGAAAACGGCGCCGAACCGCGAAAGACCGAAGCGGTCGGTAAAATGTTCGCACTTGCAAAGGAACAGATAGTAGGGGGAAAGTCCCTCGCCGTAAAGGCTCTCAAAATTCGCCTGCCCTTTCGCCAAAAGCACGTCCGCGCCGAAAACAGCCTCCTTCGCCTCTTCGGAAAGGCGGTCCAAAACGGTGCCCGGCGCGGCGTTTCCGTTTCCGACACAGGAAAAAAGCGCCGTCAGTCCCACTTCCTTCGCGTCCTCCATCGAAGCGTCGTTGTCCACGTTGGCTCCCCGGACCACCACCGTCACCGAAAGGTTCGGAAAACGCTTTCGGATCACCCGCAAAAGCACTTTGTCCAGAACGATCTCCCCGGCGTTGTCCGTAAGATACGTAAGACGCTTCGCTTTGGCAAGGTCGGCGGTAAAAGCCGCCACCTCTTTTTCGGGAAGCGCCGCCGTTTCTGCCCGCTCCAAAAGAAGCGCCAGCGTCGTTTCGTTGACGTTTTCCACGGCGGCGGTATCGATATAGTTTCCGGCGACCGCCAGCCGCAGTGCCGCCCCTATGGGGTCGGCGTTTTGCTCCGCCTGACGGAAAAATTCCTCCTCCCGGTCCAGAAGAAGCCGGTTATAAAGGCGTTTTTCCTCCGAAAAGTCCTTCGTTTCGCCCCAAAATTCCCGAAACAGTCCGTCGATCCGTTCCGAAAGCGCCGGCGACGACTCCATCTTCCCAAAACGGCACAGAATTTCTTCCACTTCGTCAAGATAGCGCCGTTTTTTGTCCCCATCGGAAAAACCGGCCACCCGTTTCTCCTGTTTCTTCCGAAGGCAGTCCATGCAGGCTTTCTGCGCTTTCAAAGGCGTTCCCTCCTTTTCGTTTTTCTTCTTTTATTCTATCGCCTGCGGCGAAAAAAGGCAACAAAAAAGCGCCCCGATGGGGGCGCTTTTTGTTTTCAAAAATTACCAGTTGGCTTCCTCGAGCTTGACCTCGATGACGTCGCCTTCGGCCATGGTCTGATCCCAAAGACCGACCTGGGCGTATTCGCCGTTGACGTAAGAGCCCCAATAGACCGTCCAGGCCTCGTTGTCCTGCTGCATGTCGTCGATGCGGCTGATCATGTCGCCGTCAAAAAGCTCATAATCCACGTTGTTGGCTTTGAAATAATCCTCCATGGCGACACCGGCGGTGAGCCCGTCTTTGAGCTCGACGTCGATGACGTAGCGCTCGGTACCCTCAAGGTCGATGATCTTGATGGTGGCGGTGGGTTTTTTCGCGCAGGAAGCAAGGCAAAGGACCATTACAAGAGCCAGTAAAACAGCAATCAGTTTTTTCATGGGGTTTTTCCTCCTATGACTTTATTTTATGCTTTGAGTATAGTCTCTTTCCGGGGAAATTTCAAGGCTTCCCGGCGGGATTTCGAAGGGCTTTGGCAAGGTTCGCAAAATCGGTCATCGTAAGAGCCTCGGCGCGAACGGTTTCGGAAAGACCGCAGGAAGCGAAAACCGGCAAAAGCTCCTCTTTGCTCCATCCAAGTCCGGACGAAAGGGCGTTGGAAAGGGTCTTGCGCCGCTGACCGAAGGCGGCTTTGACCACCTTGAAGAAAAACGCCTCGTCGGGAACGTCCACCGGCGGTTTTTCCCGAATGGAAAAGCGCATGACGGCGGAATCGACGTTGGGCGGCGGCACAAAGTCGTTCCGGGAAACGAAAAACAGCGTTTCGGGTTCGCTGTAATAGTGGATCGTCGCCGTGGTAACGTTGCCGTCCCGGCTTCCGGGAAGGGCGGAAAGCCGTTTGGCCGCCTCTTTCTGCACCATGACGGTGATCCCGTCGCCGCCAACTTTTTCCTCCAAAAGCTTCACGATGACCGGCGACGTGATATAGTACGGCAGATTGGCGCAGACGACGAAAGGTCGGTCGCCGAACTGCTCCGCCACCAGTTTTTTAAGATCCAGTTTGAGCACGTCGCCGTTTATGACGGTGACGTTGGAAAAATCCGCCAGCGTCTCGTTGAGCACCGGCAGAAGGCTGTCGTCGAGCTCAATGGTGACGACCTTTTCGGCCCGAAGGGCCAGTTCCTTGGTCAGAACGCCAATGCCGGGTCCGATCTCTAAAGCGCATACCCCGGGACCGACGCCGCTTTTCTCAGCGATTCTTGGGCAAAGCTCCGGGTTCACGATAAAGTTCTGACCGAGACTTTTGGAAAAGCGAAACCCGTGGCGGCGCAGGATTTCCTCCACAACGGAAAGATTCGATAAATCAGGCATAGTCCCTCCGTCAAAGCTCCAGCGTCAGATGGTCGTTTTCCTCGGCGGCATGGGTAAGCGCCTTGATGAAGCGACGATACCGCACGCCGAGCGCCTCGGAAAGCGCCTCTTTTTCGGTGATCTCGATGACGACGTCCTCGTCACGGATGTCGGTCAGACAGTCGTGCAGCGCGTCCAGGTTGTTGCCGTACCACTCCGGAAAATTCAGTTCCTCGGCAAAAAAGCGGTGGACCGCCGCCATATCGGCCATTTCCGTTCCACAGAGCGTAATTTTTTTCATACTTATTCCTCCCCGTATAAAAGCGTAAAGGTTTCATAGTGGTCGTCGGTGTAATAGATGAGCCCGTCGTTGGAAAAGACGATGCGCTTGGCGCCCCGGCTTTTCTTCCCGGCGGTGTCAATGTCGCACTCGGTATAGACCCGTCCCTTTTTCTCCGGCAAAATCTCCTCATAGTTTCCGAAATAACTGCCGCCGATGCACTTGCCGTCCTTCAGGGCGCCGCCTTTCCAGCCATCCTTTTCCGCCTGTTTTTTGGTGACGTAGTTGGACGGCAGGTGGCCGTAAAGGTGGATATAAAGGGCGACTTCGTCCTTGGAATCATACTGCCCGTCCTCGGTGACGGTGAGGGTCGGTTCCTCCGGTTCTGTCGGCGTCACCGGTTCTTCCGGCTCCACCGGTATCTCCGGCTCTTCGGGTTCCTCCGGTTCTTCCGGTTCAACGGGAACGACCGGTTCCTCCGGGTCGATGTCCTCGGCGATCTCGCCGACGTCCTCAAGGATCTCGATGATGTCGGAAAGACTGCAGGAACAAAGTCCCAACACCAAAAGCAGCGCCAGAAGAAGCGCTATGATTTTCTTCATAAAAAACCTCCTGTTTTTATTCGAGCGTTCCGGTCACGAACCGCTCCACCGGAAAGAGATCCCAGGGATACTCTCTCGGCGGAACGCTTTCGACCGAAACGAGGTTTCCGGTTTTCGGGTGGGAAAACGAAAGATGGGCGCTCCAAAGCGCCGTTTCACAGCGGTTATCCCGGCTTCCGTACTTCCCGTCGCCCAAAAGGGGCCGCTTCCGGGAAGCGAACTGCACCCGCACCTGATGGGTGCGCCCGGTATGAAGCCGCGCCAGAACGAGGGAGACGGTTTCGCCGCCGGTTTCGGCGGTGTCGAGGACCCGGTAGGAAAGGGACGCCTTTTTGACGCCCTTTCGCTCCCTTTTGACGACAAAGGTCTTGTTTTTGGAGGAATCCTTGAAAAGAAGATCCTCGAAGACCCCTTCCGGTTCCTCCGGCTCTCCGTGGATGACGGCGAAATATTCTTTCACAAACGCCGGGTTTTGCATGGCGGCGGAAAGTTTCGCGGCGCTGTCGCCAAACTTCGCCAGCGCCATCACGCCGCCGGTGTTCCGGTCCAGCCGGTGGACCAGAAAAACCGGCTTTCCCGTCTGCTTTTTCAAAAGGGAAACGACATCTTCCCCGTCCTTTGACGGTTCCGAAAGAACACCCGCCGGTTTTTCGACGACGAGAAGACTTTTATCCTCCCAAAGAATGTTCATCGTTCGTCCTCCTTTCGATGTTTGAAGCCTTCCCCCTCGGGCATAAAATCCGAGCTCGTCCTGTTTCCTTTGTCATCGCGAGGAACCGCGAAGCGGCGACGTGGCAATCTTTAAAGCCTTCCCCCTCGGGGGAAGGTGGCAGCCGTAGGCTGACGGATGAGGGGCTTTGCGGGTTTGATTTCGGTAAACTGGAATGTCCCCCCCATTTCTTTGACGGCGCGAAGAAACGGGGGTATCGGGGAAAACCTCTTGAAATCGCCGGAAAAAGGGATTATAATACCGGTAGTTTCCCAAAATAGGAGGGGTTTTTATGGCAGAGGATTCGGTCAACGCCGTCCTGGAAAATCCGGAGGACCGGGAGGAATATTATAAACCGCTGGGTCTCACCAAAAAGATCGAACAGCGCAAGATCATTCTGGTCGGACGGTCCCGCTGCGGAAAAACGACGCTGATCCGCCGGCTTCATAACCTCGATATGGAATATCATAAGACCCAGTCCATCGAGGCGTGGTCCGACGCCATCGACACCCCCGGCGAATACACCGATACCCCGTTTTTCAGCCGCGGTGCCGCCATTACCCCGGCCTATGACGCCGATATCGTCTGTTTCTGCCACGACTGCGGCAACGACATCTGCCGCCTGCCGCAGATGTTTTCCATGTCCTTCGCCCGTCCCGTCATCGGCATCGTGACCAAAGCGGATACCGAGGACACCCCTACCGAACAGGCCGTCACCTTCCTTGAAAACGCCGGCGCGCGCCATATCGTCATCACGAGCGCCTTGACCGGACGGGGCATTGAGGAGCTCATTGACCTCATCAACAACATCGACCTTGACGATTATTAAAAACAAAAACCGGCCGCAAGGCCGGTTTTTTCACTTCTTTTTATTCTTTTTCTTATATTTGCCGCAGCGCTTGCCGTTGGGGGCTTTTTCCTCGCCGTCTTTTTTGCCGGCCATGACTTTGTTGACCTTTTCGGTGGTCGCTTTGGCCAGTTTTTCCCGTTCCCGGCGCTGACGGTTCGTTTCCTTGATATCCTCCTCGTCGGGGTGCTTCTTTTTACGGATGGCTTTCAGAACGAAAAAGACCAGAGACGTGACGGCGACAGCCAGAAAGAACGGCACCAGAAGCGGAAGCAGGTTAAAAGACGGTGTCGCGGTGAGAAGAACGGGTGTGACAGGATTCATGGGACAGATCTCCTTTTCCGATAGATAAAACACTTCGTATTATAGTCTTTTTTTTCGACAAAGGCAACCGTTTTGTGCTATACTGATAGAAGAAAATTCCGAAAGGGGGAAAAAACCGTGTATCGTTCGCTCGGCGACGAGATGAAGGAAAAATTCGGCGAAAAGGTCTATAAGCTGGCGCTTTCCGGCGGTTTCACCTGCCCCAACCGGGACGGCACCGTCGGTACCGGCGGCTGTATCTTCTGCCTCGGCGGTTCCGGAAGCTTTGCCGAGGAACCGGCGGAAAGCGTTTTGGAGCAGATCGAGCGGGCCAAACACCGGGTCGAAAAAAAGAACCCCGGCGGAAAATACATCGCCTATTTCCAAAGCTATACGAGCACCTACGGCCCTTTGGAAAAGCTGGAACGGCTTTTTTCCGAAGCCGTTTCCCATCCGGATGTCGTTGCCCTTTCCATCGGTACAAGGCCGGACTGTCTTCCCGACGAGGTGGTGGCGCTTCTTGCCCGCTTAAATGAACAAAAGCCGGTCTGGGTGGAACTGGGGCTCCAGACCATCCACGAAAAAACGGCGGCGTATATCCGAAGGGGCTACCCCCTTTCGGTCTATGACGACGCCGTGCGGCGGCTCAAAGCCGCCGGGCTCACCGTTATCGTCCATATCATTCTGGGACTTCCCGGCGAAACGGAAAAGGGAATGGTTGAGACCGCCCGCTACGTTGGAAAAAGCGGTGTGGACGGGGTGAAACTTCAGCTTCTTCACGTTTTGCGGGGGACTGATCTTGCCAAGGACTATGCCGCCGGACTTTTCGAGACCCTTTCCATGGAGGACTATATTTCCGTTTTGGAGGAATGTATCCGGACTCTGCCGCCCTCTGTCACCATCCACCGGCTCACCGGTGACGGCGACAAAAAGGACCTTGTCGCTCCCCTTTGGTCGGCGGACAAAAAACGGGTGCTCGGCGCCATTCAGCAGGCGTTCGAGCGGGATAACGTGATACAGGGAGAGAAACTATGAAATACGAAAAAGTCATCGAGGGCGTTTTTCTTTCCCGTCCCAACCGCTTTATCGCCAAAGTGGAAATCGGCGGCACGGAGGAGACGGTACACGTGGTCAACACCGGGCGGATGAAGGAGCTTTTGGTGCCCGGCGCGGCGGTCTTTCTTGCCGAAGGGAAAAACCCGGAGCGGAAAACAAAATACGATCTCGTCGGTGTTTCGCATAACGGTGGGATCGTCAACATCGACTCCTTCGCCCCCAACAAGGTCGCCGCCGAGTTTATCCCGACGCTCTTTCCCGGCGCGACGCTCATAAGACCGGAGACGACCTTCGGGAAAAGCCGGTTTGACTTTTACATAGAGGATAAAACGGATAAAATATTCCTTGAAGTAAAAGGCGTGACCCTTCGGGTCGAAGACGAGGCACGGTTTCCCGACGCACCCACCGAGCGGGGCGCGAAGCACCTTATGGAGCTTATTGAGGCGAAAAAGGCCGGCTTTCGCGCCGCCATTCTTTTTGTTGTCGCGAGGGAGGATACCAAAAGCTTTTCGCCCAACGAAAAGACGGACCCGGCCTTTGCCGCCGCCCTTCAAAAAGCGGCGGAAAACGGGGTGGAGGTCTTTGCCGCCGACTGCGCCGTGACGAAAGATTCGCTGATGGTACGGCGGTTCCTGCCGGTTTTAGTGACAGCGTGCCCGTCCGTGAAAAAATTGTGAATTTTCTCCTGTCTATGCCAAAATCGCAAAATTTTTTCTTGACAGCGTTTTTTCAGGAGAATATAATATTTCTCGGATTTTTTTATAGGAGGCAACCGATATGAAAGTTATCGTCGCGGAAAATTACGAACAGCAGTGCGCCCTCGCTGCCGATATTTTTGAAGAGATCGTCCGGGAAAAACCGGACTGTACGCTGGGTCTCGCCACCGGTTCCAGTCCGATCGGCATGTATAAGGAACTGGGCCGCCGGTGTAAAGAGGAAGGCCTTGACTTCTCCCGCGTCCATTCCGTCAATCTCGATGAATACGTCGGTCTCGCGCCCGACCACGAGCAGAGCTACCGCTATTTTATGGATACCAATTTCTTTGACCTTATCAACATCGACAAGGCCAACACCTATGTCGCCAAAGGCACCGGCGACATCGACGCCAACATCAAAGAGTTCAACGAGGTCCTTGACCAGAGCGACGTTGCGATCCAGCTTCTCGGCGTCGGTCCTGACGGTCACCTCGGCTTCAACGAACCCGGCGACGAACTGGTCGATCCGGCGCACAAAGAGGTGTTGGATGAAAGCACCATCGACGCCAACGCCCGGTTCTTCGAGAACCGCGACGAAGTGCCGCGCTTTGCCGTCACCATGGGTATGGGCGGCATTATGCGGGCCAGAAAACTGCTTCTCATCATCAGCGGCAACAAAGCCGAAGCCGCGAAGCAGCTTCTTTTAAGCGACAAAGTCACGCCCCACTGCCCGGCGACCTTCATGAAGCTCCACCGGGACGCCACCGTCATTCTGGAAAAGAAACTGGCAAAAGAGATCGGCTATCCCTGCGAATAAGTGAAAAGAGAAAAAACGGTACCCGCCTTTTCGGCGGGTATTTTCTTTTGCTTTTCTTGAATTTTTCGTTAAAATATGCTATGCTATTCCCATCCGTAATCAAAAGATAAGGGGGATTTCTCATGGAAGAATTTCTGAACAAATGTATCGAACTGGGGACCCAGTTCGGCGGAAGACTGATCGGCGCCATCGTCGCCCTGATCGTCGGCTACATTCTCGTCTGCTGCGTCAAAAAGCTCCTCGTTAAATCCAAGGGCTTTAAAAAACTGGATAAAACCGTACAGAGTTTTCTGAAAAGCTCTGTGACCGTTGTGCTGTATCTCCTGCTTCTCATCTGCGTGATCGGCATTCTGGGTATTCCCATGGCGTCCGTCGTTGCCGTTCTGGCTTCCTGCGGCCTGGCTATCGGTCTTGCGCTGCAGGGCGCGCTGAGCAATCTGGCCGGCGGCTTGATGGTCATGATCTTTAAGCCCTTCAGCGTGGACGATTATGTTGCCGCCGACGGGGTAGAGGGCTCCATAAAAAACATCAGCGTTTTTTATACCACCCTTTTGACCATTGACAACAAGCGGGTCACCGTTCCTAACGGCGATCTGATGAACTCCGTCGTGACCAATTTCTCCGCCGAGGATCTGCGCCGGGTCGATCTGGACTTCAAGATCACGAGCGGCTGCGATCTGAATCTGGCCAAAGGTCTTCTTCTGAAAGCCGCGGAGGAAACGAAGGGCGTTCTGGGAAACCCCGCTCCCTTTGCCCGGATGTCCTCGGTGGACGATCATACCTTTGTTCTTACCGTCCGTGCCTGGTGTGAAAGCGCCCAATACTGGGACGTCTATTTTGACCTGCTGGAGAACTGCAGCAACGCTTTGGGCGAAAACGGCATTGAGAGCCCCGAAGAGAAGGTCGCCGTCCGTCTGGTAAACGAGGACAAATAAGAGTTCGGAAAGTTTTTCCGTACAATAAAAAACGACCCGCCGGAAAGGAAATTCTTTTCCTTTCCGGCGGGTATTGTTTTGCGAAAAAACGGATTTTTACGCGAGTTTTTCGATCTCCGACTCGCCGAAAACGGCGACGCCGTTTTCCATGAGAAGGGCGGCGGCAACGCCGTTCCCCGGCAAAAGACCGCCGTCAAAAGCGCCGTTATGGATGAAACCGGCGCCGCAGGAGGGACTGCGTTCTTTAAGGAGCGCTTTTCGGCACCCGAAAAGCTTCGCCAGGCGCAAAACTTCGTTTGCGCCTTTTTCATAGGCGGCGGTGACGTCCTTTCCGCTTTGGGTAAGGACTTTTTCACCGACCCGTTCGGCCGGTTCCCGAGGCGTTGGAAGACCGCCGAAAATTTCGGCGCAGACGGGAACAAGGTGATATTTCGCCTGGAGTTTTTCGAGGATTTTAGGCGAAAGGGGTTTGGAAACGCCGTCGTAGCGGCAGGAAACGCCCAGAAGACAGGCGCTGATCAGAAGATTTTCCATAGTCATTCCTCCGTGGCCGGTTTGCGGCGGCGGTGCTTCAATTTATAGAGTTCCTCGGCGGCCATTCTTGTTTTCGCCACCGGAACGGGCCCTTTCGGGAAGCAGTAATAGAGCCGCTCCTGGTTGCCGACGCAGATGACGTCGCCCCGCTCGTACCAGAAATAGTCCGAATAGAGGCTGTAGGAGGCGAGAGGCTTTTGCTCGTAATGGAGCGCCCCGTCACAGCCGTCGAGAACGAAACCGGAGGCGTTGTGGGAAAGGTGGCCGTCGCCGACAAGATAAAGCGCCTTGTAATCGACGAGAACGCCGATGGAAACGTCGGTCTCGAGGGCATAGGTCCCGTTTTCCAGTTCTTGCCGGACTTCGCTTCGCTCCCAGTTGTACCAGTCGGGGATATGGGAAAATTCCGTTTCGCCGTCAAGGGCGGAAAGAGCGCCGTAAACGCCGAGTTCCCATTGTTTTCCGCAATGGTGGCAGGTGAGAAGGGTGCCTTTTCCCTCCATTTCGCCTTCGGCGCCGCAATGGGCGCATTTATAGAGAATACGGTCCAGTCCGTCGGCCCGGAAAGGCTCGTCGATTTTGACCCGGTTTTCCTCCTGCCAGCGGAAGTTGTCGAAGGTGAAGGATTTGTTCAGAATGCCGTCCAGTTCCTCGACGGACTTTTCGGCGATCTCCTCCCGGTTCAGAAGGCAGGAGACTTCGGCGGAGACAGAAACTTTCCGCTTTTGCAGGCAGTTATAGAGCGGATCCCGGGCGAAAGCGCCCTCGGTCTTGATAAAAACGACGGGTACGTCCAGTTTTTTGAGCAGAAGACCGAGGTGACGGGGCAGCGGTGTGGCGCAGCCGTCGAAGGTGTAGCTGGCCTCCGGGTACATGAGGACGCTGGTTTTAAGGTCATGGAGCATATAGGTCATATCGCCGATGAGCCCCACGTCGCTGACGAATTTTTTCGTCGGGATACAGCCGAGGTTTCGCATCAGCCCTTTTTTGCCGACGAAGCCGTCGGAGGTGCAGACGATGCCATAGGGCTTCGGATAGAAGATCTTCGAGACGATCTCAAGGTCGATGAAGCTCGAATGGTTCATCAGAATGAGGCAGGGCTCGTCTCCCACTTCCTCCATCCGGCGGGTGGTATAGGTGAAATTCGTCGCTTTTAAGTCGCCGATCGCCAGAAGGCGCACGAGGCTTCGAAAGAGAAGATTCGGGCGTTTCGGAAGAAAACGGGGCGGTTTGGGAAGGGCGAGAACGTCCTTATAGGAGCGGGGTTCGGCTTTGATCTTCATAAAAAACAAGGTTCCTTTCCGGTTTTTCCGGCGAAGCCGGAAACTGGTTTTATTATAGCCACTTTTAAGGGCGCTGACAAGGGAAGAAAAAGAAAAAGCGTTTTCGCCTTTTGGCGAAAACGCTTTTTTTACGGATTTCAATCCCGCACACGAAGAAGGCGCAGGGACCAGAGAAGGGTGATAAGGCAGACGCCGACGTCGGCGAAAACGGCAAGCCAGATCGGCGCGTAGCCGAAAGCGCCGAGAATGAGCACGGCGACCTTGACGAAAAGGATAAAGGCGACGTTTTCTTTGACGCAGCGCATGATTTTTTTGGCGATGGAGATCGCCTTCGGAAGGGCGGCGACGCCGCCTTTCATCAGGACGATATCGGCGGATTCGATAGCGGCGTCGGTGCCAAGACCCATGGCGGCGCCGATATCGGCACTGGCGAGCACCGGCGCGTCGTTGATGCCGTCTCCGGTGAAAACGGTGGCACCGCTCGCCTTGATCTCCTCCAGTCGGGTGACTTTATCCTCCGGCATCAGCGAGGCGTAATAGCCGTCGAGACCGCAGGTCTCGGTGACTTTGGCGGCGGTCGGCTCGTTGTCGCCGGTGAGCATGATAACGTGCTCAATGCCGAGCTCATGAAGACGGGAAACGGCCTCTTTCGCTTCATCCCGCAGGGTGTCCTCGAGGAAAATGCTGCCGACGGGCACGCCGTTTACGGCGACGTAAAGGCTGGCCGGTTCGTGGGGCGGCAAAGCGATCCCGACTTCGTCAAAGAGCTTGGCGTTGCCGCAGACAACGGTGGAAGAGCCGATGGTGACGGTGACGCCCTCGCCGGCGATCTCGGTGACTTTATCGGCGTTTTCTTTGATGATACCGCGCTTTTCGGCTTCCTCCTCCACACAGCGGGCGATGGGATGTTCGGAAAACGCCTCCGCGGACGCCGCCAGGGAAAGCACCTCGTTTTCGGAAAGCGAACCGAAAAGACGGACCTCCTCGACGTGGAGTTTCCCGGTGGTGAGGGTGCCGGTCTTGTCAAAAACGGCGTTTTTAAGGGTGGCGAGCCGCTCGCAATATTCGGAGCCTTTGATGAGCACGCCGGCTTTGGAGGCGGAACCGATGCCGGCGAAATAGGCCAGCGGGATCGAAAGAACAAGGGCGCAGGGACAGCTGGAAACGAGGAAGATCAGCGCCCGGTGAGCCGCTTCGGAGAACGGCAGGATTTTGAGCAGCCAGGTGCCGAGGAAAAGGAGAGCGGCAAGCCCTACCACCACCGGCGTATAAATTTCGGAGAAGCGGGTGATGAATTTTTCGGTCTTTCCCTTCTTTTCCGAGGCGTTTTCAACAAGGTCAAGGATCCGGGCGGCGGCGGAATCGCCGTATCCGCTGACCGTTTCACCGAGGACGGGACTGGCGAGCACGACGCATCCGGCCCGGAGCAGTTCCCCGGTGCTCAGATGGACGGGCAGGCTTTCGCCGGTGAGCGCCGAGGCGTCAGCCATGACGCTTTCGGAAAGAACGGTACAATCGAGCGGCACCCGGTCGCCGACCTTAATGAGGATTTTAGTGCCGATGGGAACGTCCTCAGCGGGACGAATCTCGGTGCCGTTATCGGTGACGACGTTGGCTTTATCGGGACGGATATCGGCCAAAGCGGCGATATTTTCCCGGGAACGGTCCACCGCCAGGTCCTCCAGTTCCTCACCAAAGGAAAAGAGCAGGGCGACCATGACCCCCTCGTGATATTCGCCGATAAGGAACGCCGCGACGACGGCGATGGACATTAAGGTCGCCTCGTCAAAGCGAAAATGCAAAAGGCCCTCGAAGCCCTCTTTCAGCGTTTCCCTCGCGGCGATAACGGCGGCGGCAAGGCAGATCCAAAAGGCAAAAGGCTTAAAAATCGGCAGGAAACTCAGCCCGAAGGCGACAGCGCAAAGAAAGAGGATCACAAAATCCCGGCGAAAGTTTTCGTTTTCTTCCATGTTATCCCTCCTCCACGTGTGAAATTCCGGTGCAGAGAATGGCACCGACGTGGGCGTCATCAAGCGAATAGTAGATCTGTTTTCCTTCCCGGCGGCTCTTGATAAGGCGGGCGGCTTTAAGGATCGAAAGCTGGTGGGAAACGGCGGACTGGCTCATGGAGAGCAGGTCGCAAAGGCAGCAGACGCACATTTCGCCCTCCGAAAGGGCGGAAAGAATGCGGATGCGGGTGCCGTCACCGAAAAGACGAAAGACCTCCGCCGCTTTGCTGAGGACCTCGTCCGAGGGCATATTGGCCCGGGTCTGGGCGATGATGTGGGCGTGTTCGGGGTGCGGTTCCGACATGATAAGACCTCCAAACGTGAAGAATTGAACAAATGAACAAGTATTCATATATTATCCGCTTTCAGTATAGCCTATGCGAAAGCCGTTGTCAAGGAGAAAGAGAGGAAAAGGGCACACTCGGAGAAGGTATTAAAGATTGCCACGTCGCGCCTGCGGCGCAAAGGCTCCTTCTGAGAGGGAGCTGTCAGCCGGAGGCTGACTGCGGGAGATTGGCGATCCGGGAAATAGTTCGCAGAAACGGAAATATAGGGGCAGTTTTTTTCTATGTTCCGTTTATCCGACGTTTCATCCGGTTTTATTGTTGGTCGCCGGGCTCCTTTCGTCTTTTTGCCTTCGGCAAAAATCCACC
>CALCUE010000015.1 GCA_937906945.1 uncultured Clostridia bacterium
CGGCGTCGGTAATTTTATCAAATGCCATGTTTTCACCTCACTTTTTATAGCGTCCCTGTTCGGTGTACCCGATGGAGAACCCATAGAGACCAAAAGCCCTGTCTTTTTCGTCACAGACCACCCGGAAACCGACCCGGTCAAAATCCCGCACCGGATACCGGACCGTCAGCGTCCGGTAAAGGGGGTTTCCGCTCCAGGTAAAGCCGCTCCATTTAATGGCGTTCCAGGCGAAGAAACTGATGCGGGAATCCCATTCCCGCACAGTGCTCCAAATACCGTTCACCCGCTTCTGAAGAACCACCCGGTTCTGCGGATAGGAAGCCGCCTGCACCCCGATGACCCCGACGCTTTTTCTTTTCCAGAAGGTGGAGCCGGAAAAATCCGGCAGCGTCCAATAGGCCACAATGGGCAAAGGCCCGTCGGGACCCTCGTCCTCATAGCTTTTCGCCGCGGAAAGATCGTCGGCGAAGCGGCAGACCCTTCCGTTTTCGTCCCCGAAAAAGAGAACGCCGTTTTCCTCCCAGAGGACCCTCGCCGGGACATTTTCCCAAACGTAGCACTCGTACTGGAACGCCGAAAGAGGCTCGCCCGCACCGTAACTTTTCTGGGAGGTGTCCAAAAGATAGAGTTTTCCGCCGGCGGCGATGAGGTAAAACTGCTTCCATTTTCCGGCAACAGCCGCCGAAAGGTCCTCCTGGCAAAGCGCCCGGTTGATATAATAGGAACGGTTCTGGGTATATTCCCGGTCGCTGATGTCCGACGGCGTGAGGGCGTAAACGCCCCTTGCCGTCAGGAAAAGGGGCTCCGTCTCCATATAGACAAAGCCGTCCGGCGAAACCGCTTCCTCGCCTTCCAGAAAACCGCAGACGGGAAAACTCACCACGCCATTTTCGTCCACCAGACTTTCGCGAAGAAGAACGCTCCGTCCGTCATAGCCGGGGTTCAGATGGGTCGCCAGCTGTCCTTTCAGGACCGAATAGCCGACGATCCTCGTCTCCTCGCTTCCCAGCGTCGAATAATAGATGTCCGGCCAATAGGTCGGATCACCCACGGCGCACCAGCGGTCACTGTTCGGCTCGTCGGGGTTACCGCAAAGAAAAATGCGGTCACAAAGGCCGTTTTCGCCGTAGGCGATGCTGTGGCGGCAGCGGTTGATTTTCTCCGGATAGCCGTCAAAGTGTTTCGCCGCCGTAAGAATGACGTTGTCCTCCCCGACGACCGGAGCCGCCGGCACCGCCGTAAGAAAGGTGATCTTTCCGTTTTCCCGGTCCACGGTGAAATCCGTGTCTTCCACCTTGTCCTGCCAATCTCCGTTGGCGTCCCGCACCTTCGCTTTGACTTTCCGGCGGGAAAGACCTTTTTCCGAAAGGGAAAAGGTCGTCTCCGTTCCCGTCGGGGCGTAAAAGCTCTCCCGCCAGAAATCACCGATGAGGTTAAAAGCCTCGTGATGGGCGCCACCGGGATCCTGCGCGATCGTCTCGCCGTTTTCGATATAAAAATCGGCGTTTTTGCTGATGAGCACCGTCGGGATATAGGCCTCGTCCGAAAGGGGAAAGGCGTCCTCGCCGTCGGTGACGACGGCCTCCGTTCCGTCGAAAATATAAAGGCGGTCGCCGATGACCTGACCGGTGCTGCGCTCGTTCGCCATGCCGGTATAAAGTTGAGCACCGTCCGAAAAAAGGCCTGTCCCGGCGTGGATGATCTCGTGCTCAAAAAGCTTCCACCGCCCGTTGATGGCGCCGCCGTATTCCCCGACCACCGAAAAGCCCGTCCGCTTGATGGGATTGCCGCGGCTGTCCGGCATCATGTTGGGCGCGTCGGGACTTCGCCTCGCGTCGATGTCCGATGGCGCGGAAGTCAGATCCACCCCGCCGAAGGACGTGACCGAAAAGATTTTTCGCGTCGGAGTCTCCGACGCCGGAAAGGAAAGGAATTTCGGCATTTCCTCACTTCCCCTCGCTCAAAAGTTTCTTGAAAAGATAATCCAGCCATTTGCTGTCATAGGTCTTGATCCCCTCGGCGTTCTTTTCCAACGCCTTGGCGGCAAGGTCCCCCAGTTCGTCGCTGTAGGTCTTCCTCGCCTTTCCCCGCTCGTTCTGATAAAGAGCCTTGAGGTTCGCCAACGTCGTCTCCGTCGCGCCGCCGTTAATGCCCCGAAGAGCCAGTTCCTCTGGCAAAGCCGCCGTCTCCTGACGGCTTTGGACGTACCGCTCCCGAAGAGCGTCGTCCCGTTCGGCTTTGAGTTTTTCCGCGGCGACGTCGTACCCTCTGCGAAGAGCCTCGGCATATTGATCCTTGAGGTCCCGAAGAGCCGTCAGCGCGGCGTTTTCCGCCGCCGGAACGGCTCCGTTTCTTCCGTTCAGATCCAGCACGGAAAGACCGCCGTTTTCGTCGGCTTTTCCGCTTTTCAGGGAGATCCGCCCTTTTTCGATGGTGATTCCCGGAAGTCCGCTTTCCATCGTCTCACTCCTTTTCGTTTCTTTTTATCCAACTGTCGTTCCCTTCTTTTCACGAAAATTCCGGGCGGGGATCCGCCCGGAATTTTAAGGAACTCAGGCCGCCGAAGTCGTCACAGCGCTGTTCCACAAAGCGTCGTCCTCGGCGACCGCCTTGACGGTATAGGTCGCGCCGACGGAAACAGTGCCGCCGGTGGAAGTCAGAATGGCGGAGTCACTGTAACGGGGGTCGGTGCCGTCCAGGGTGTATTTGATGCCGGTGGCGCCGGAGGAAGTGAGGGTGGCGGTACCGGTGACAACGGTGACCGTAGGCGCGGTCTGCTGAGTACCGGCGGCGACGGCGGCGTAAACGCCGTCGGCTTTGGCGCCGAGGACAAAGGCGCCGTAAAGGAAACGTCCTTCCAAAAGACTGCCGTTGATGCCGGCGGGGTTCTCTTTCACGAAATAGTCCTGAATTTTCTTCGGCTGCAGCATGGCGTCCTTGTGGGCGATGAGGAAATAGCACTGGGAACTGCCTTTTTTAAGGTAGTTGTCCGGTACCGGCACCACCTCGGCGCCCATAAAGAGGCCGAGACCGCCGGTTTTGAGCACCTTGCCGCCGAGGGAATCCAGTCCCATAAACTGACTGGAAAGGCGCAGAGCGCCGAAATAGGTCCAGGCGATATAGATGACCCTGCCGTCATTGGGCACGTTTTTGTTGGAAAGGGCCACCATGCCGTCGGAGACCTTTTCGGCGATGGTGGAGGAAGTCGGCGCGGCGGCAAGGACCTCGATCTTTCCGGCGTGGTCGATGAATTCGCCGAGGGCGAATTTGTCCATCTCCGGAATGACCTGCTCGTCCATCTCCATGCGGAGCATTTCGCCGGGAGCTTTGGCTCTCATCTGCTCGTCGTTGTTGCCGGCGTCAATGGTGATGGAAAAACTGCGGTCCTTCTGGACCTGCATCTCCTGCACCATGTCCTGCATCTCGGCGGGACTTCCGTAGCGGTTGGTGCCGGTGCGGCTGTAGTTGTTGAGGGCCTGAGTGGTGGGGTTCCAGACCTTGAGGGTCTTGACCCCGATGAAATCGTATTTTTTGTTGGTGTGTCCGTCCACGACGGATTTGATGGCGAACGCCTTCGCGATCTCCTTGGAATATTTACTGGCTAAATTGACGGCCATGTTTCATTTCTCCTTTCTTATCTTCCGAAAAGTCCCTCCAAAAAGAGGTCTCTTCCTTCGGTGCCGACGGCGCTTTGGGCGCTGCCGGCGGCGTGTGTGTGGGCGTAATCGGCCTGGTCGGCCTTGGTTTTTCCGGTTTTCGCCTCGAAAAGCTCCTGCCGCAGAGCGTCCACCTGTTGGCGAAGCGCCCAGTTTTCATAGGCGTCCCTAAGCGGCGTTCCGTTTTCGAAAGCGGTTTTCACTTCCTCCGGCACGGCGGTGACGCCGGGATGGCTCTCCATAAAAGCGTCGATCTCCCGGATCTTCCCGGAGATTTTCTCCCTTTTCGCGCTTTCCTCCCGGACTTCCGCTTTGGCGAAGCGCTCGGCGTCCTCCTCGGAAAGACCGGGGTTTCGCTCCAAGATCTCCTCCCGGCGTCTTTCCACCGGCGCTTTGTCCAGAATTTCCGCGAGGCGTTCCCGCACGGCGTTTTCCGTAAGACCGGCGAACCGGGCACAGGCGCCGATCAGATCGCTGTCCTCCTTCGCCGCCGAAAGCCTTTGGGAAACGCCGTCGAAGCCACAGCCTTTCTGATAAAGGTCAATGACCTCCTCCGGCTTTTTTCCCACCGCCTCGGCAAAGGCCGAAAGCGCCTTTTTGTTTACAAAATATTTCTGTCCGTGCTCCACGAACCCGACCGTTTCCGCCTCGTTTTCCTCGGACGGAGCGCTTTCGGCCCGGTCGGTCGTTTCCTCCGGAAAATCGGGATCCTCCTCGGTGGGAACGGTCGGTTCCTCCTCCAGAAATCCCTCCAAAAAACCGCCTTCGGCGCTTTCGGCGCCGAGACCGCTTTCCGCGACCTCCCCGGCGGTGTTTTCTCTCTCCAAATTTTCTTCCATCATGTTCTCCTTTCCGGCCCTTGGCCGTTTTTCTCTAATGCTTTCCCCTCGGGAAAAAGCTTTTGATGCGGTGCGGTAGCACCGGCGGCTTTGCCGCCTTCTGCCACCGTGTTTTATGGGAAACGAAGGCCGTTTCTGACCGGATCTTTCCGGTTAAACGGCCTTCGTCGAAATCAGAAAGCACTCGGGAAAGAACAGCCGCCTTGTCCCCTTGGAGAAAGGGGACAGCGGTTGCGGGAGCAACCGCAGGGGTTTGAGGCGTTTCTTTCCCCGGGTACCACCCGTTTCTTTGCGCCGTC
>CALCUE010000016.1 GCA_937906945.1 uncultured Clostridia bacterium
CAGAGCATTGAACAGAGCCTTTCCACCTTCTCGTCCCACATCAACAACACCATCCGCATCCTTGACGTGGCTGATGACCGCAGTCTGGTGCTTCTGGACGAGCTCGGCGCCGGTACCGACCCGGTGGAAGGCGCCGCTTTGGCCGTCGCCATCATCGAGCGTCTGAAACTTTACGGCGCCAAACTCTGCGCCACCACCCACTATGCCGAGATCAAAATGTACGCGCTTCAAACGCCCCGTGTCGAAAACGCCTGCTGTGAGTTCGACGTCGAGACCCTTTCCCCGACCTATCGCCTGCTTGTGGGCGTACCGGGAAAGAGCAACGCTTTCGCCATTTCCGAGCGCCTCGGCATGGACTCCTCCATCGTTGACCGTGCCCGGGAACTGGTCTCCACCGAAAACGCCAACTTTGAGGACGTGGTCGGAAAGCTGGAACAGAGCCGCCAGGAGCTTGAAAAAGAGCATGAAAAAGCGGAACAATACCGCAAAGAGACCGAACGGGTCCGCGCCGAGATTCTGAAAGAAAAAGAGGAAATGGAGCGCAACCGGGAAAAAGAGCTGGAAGCCGCCCGGATCTCCGCCCGTCGTCTGGTCGAACAGGTTCGCGCCGAATCCCAGAAGCTCATTGACGAGATCGTCGAGACCAAAAAAGCCGCCGACGCTGAAAGCGCCGCCGATATGGCCGCCCGTGCCCGTGCTCAGATGAAAAGCGGCATCACCCGGATCCAGGACATCGCCGACCCCATCGCCGACGGCGACGGCGAATATCACCTGCCCCGGAAACTGGTGCGGGGCGATATCGTTCGCATCAACGGCATGAATAAGGACGGCACCCTCGTCGGACTTCCGGACGGCGCCGGTTACTGCCTTGTCCAGACCGGCATCGTCAAATCGAAAGTCCACGTTTCCGAACTGCGCCTTATTGAAAAAGACAAAAAGAAAAAGAACACCCTTGGCGGCGGCACCGTTACCCGCACCATCGAAAGCGCTTCCAAACGGAAAGCCGCTTCCGAAGTGGATCTTCGGGGTATGGATGCCGAGGAGGGCGTTCTGGAAATGGAGCGGTTCCTCGATGAATGTATCGTCCTGAACCTCAAAACCGTCTCCATCATCCACGGCAAAGGCACCGGCGCTTTGCGTGCCGCCGTTCATCAGGCGCTCAAACGCAACAAAGCCGTCGAGAGTTTCCGTCTTGGCGTCTATGGCGAAGGCGAGACCGGCGTCACCATCGTGGAACTGAAATGAAAACGGATTTTTACGATTCCTCCATCGGCCGTCTTTGGCTTTCCGCCGAGAACGGCGCTTTGACCGGACTTTCCTTTTCGGAAATACCGGTGAAAAATGACGGTGAAGAGCCGGTTTTAGGCGAAGCCAAACGGCAGTTGGATGAGTATTTCTCTGGCAAGCGGTTTGCCTTTACAGTTCCAATCTTTTATACTGGAACGCCGTTTCAGACGGCGGTTTGGGTAGAACTTCAAAAAATCCCCTATGGAGAGACCCGAACCTACGGTGAAATCGCCGCCGCCATCGGAAAACCTAAGGCTTCCCGGGCGGTTGGTATGGCCTGCCACCGAAACCCCATCGGCATTATGATCCCCTGCCACCGTGTCATCGGAAAAACCGGCGCTTTGACCGGTTTCGGCGGCGGCCTTGATAAAAAACAAGCCCTGTTGGAAAGGGAAAAGATAGAAGATTAGAAAAAGGAGCGGTGCGCAATCGGCGCACCGCTCCTTTTTATCGTTACAATGAAGACGAGTCCAATAAGGTAACTCTCTTTGTGTTTAGCAAAAAAGGCAGTCCACCCATCTTGGATGGGACCATCTTTTGCACTTGATTATTGTTTATTTTTTCTTCCCCGTAAAGAAAAGGACAATGCCGCCGATGAGTGCCACGGCGGCGACACCAATAGCGATATAGACGTAAATCATGTAATCGCCTCCGGTAGCGATGATCCCGGCGGCAAAAACCGGAACGGCAAGAACAAAAATCAAACTAAGCGCCAGAAGCGCGGAAAAAATCTTCTTCATCAAGGGTCTCCGCCTTTCCTTTCAAGATACCCCTATTTTACCGATTTTCCGTCCAAATGTCAATTCCCGCCCGAAAAACTCTTTTCGTCGGACTTATTTTATGCTATACTGAAAGCAGTAAATTTTACGGAGGGAAAAACCATGCCCTTTCTTCCTGTCACCAAAGAAGATATGAAAACCCGTGGTTGGGACGAAGTGGACTTCGTCTTTGTGACCGGCGATGCCTATGTCGATCACCCGACCTTCGGTCCGGCGCTTTTAAGCCGACTTTTGGAAAGCCGGGGCTACCGTGTCGCCGTTTCCGCCCAACCCAACTGGAAAACGGATTACGATTTCACCAAGTTCGGAAAACCGCGCCTCGGTTTCCTCGTTTCCGCCGGAAACCTCGATTCCATGGTTGCCCATTATACCGCCGCCAAACGTCGCCGCCACGAGGACGCCTATTCCCCTGGGAAAAAGATCGGTCTTCGTCCCGACCGGGCCGTGACCGTCTATTCCAAAAAAATCAAATCCATCTATCCCGACGTTCCGGTCATCATCGGCGGTATCGAAGCCTCTTTGCGCCGCTTCGCCCACTATGACTATTGGGAAAACAAGGTCATGCCCTCCGTGCTTGTCGATTCCGGCGCCGACCTTCTCTCCTATGGCATGGGCGAGCACCAGACGCTGGAAATCGCCGAACGGCTCCAAAACGGCGAACTGCCCGTCACCATGACCGATATCCGCGGCACCTGCTACCTCGTTCCCGTCAATGAATACCAACCGGGACCGGCAGTGGAGTGCCCGAGCTTTGAAAAAGTTTACGAGAATAAAAAAGATTATGCCGTCGCCTGCCGAAAACAGCAGGACGAGCAGGACCCCATCCGGGGCAAAAAAATCATCCAGCGCCACGGAAAGCTGATGCTCGTGCAAAATCCCCCCTCTATGCCCCTTTCCCGGGAGGAATTGGATGAAGTGTATGACTTTCCCTATATGCGGGATTTCCACCCCATGTACGCCAAAATGGGCGGTGTACCCGCTTTGGACGAGGTCCTTTTCTCCATCACCCAGAACCGGGGCTGTTTCGGCGGCTGCAATTTCTGCTCTCTGGCTTTCCACCAGGGGCGCTTTGTCACCTCCCGCAGTAAAGAATCCATCGTTCGGGAAGCGGAACTGATGACGAAAGATCCCCGCTTTAAGGGCTATATCCATGACGTCGGCGGTCCTTCGGCGGATTTTCGCCGTCCTTCCTGCGATAAACAGCTCAAAAGCGGCCTTTGCGCCGGGAAAAAATGCTTGGCGCCTACGCCTTGCCCCAACCTTGTCGCCGATCACAGCGAATACCTCGATATTCTGCGGGAACTTCGCGCTTTGCCCCGTGTCAAAGCCGTTTTCATCCGTTCCGGCATCCGGTACGATTACGTCATGGCGGACAAGGACGATTCCTTCTTCAAGGATCTTGTCAAATACCACGTCAGCGGCCATCTGAAAGTGGCGCCGGAGCATTGCAGCGCCGCCGTCCTCGACAAAATGGGCAAGCCCCATATCGAGACCTACCTCAAATTTCAAAGCCGCTTTATGGAACTCACCCGCTCCGCCAAAAAAGAGCAGTATCTGGTACCCTATCTGATGTCGTCCCATCCGGGCAGCACCATAAAGGACGCTGTCGCCGTGGCGCAGTTCCTCAAAAAGAACAACCTGCGCCCGGAGCAGGTGCAGGATTTCTATCCGACGCCGGGCACCGTTTCCACCTGTATGTTCTACACCGGTCTGGATCCTTATACCATGGAAGAGGTTTTTGTCCCGGTTTCCGCCGAGGAAAAAGCCCTCCAACGGGCTCTTTTGCAGTACTATATCCCCGAAAACGCCGATACGGTCCGCAAAGCGCTTCATAAAGCGCACCGGGATGACCTCATCGGAAACGGAGAAAACTGTCTGGTACGGGAGGATTTCCGCGCCAAAAACGCCGCCGCTAAAAACGGGCAGTATTACCCCAAAAACAGCGACCGGAAAAAGGAAAACGGCAAAAAGTCGCGGCACAAATAAAAAAAGGCCCCTTTCGGGGACCTTTTTATGACTTTCGATAGAGCAAAAGTTTTTTCATAAAGAAATTCCAGAAAAGAACCAAAACGGCGGCAACGGCTTTGGAGATCATGTAATACCACCGGAATTTTTCCGTAAAAAGCCACATCAGAAGCTCCGTCCAAAAAAGTCCGACCAACGCCACGACAAAGAAGACCACCACTTCCTTCGTCCGCTCTTTTCCCTCGGTCTTTTCGGAAAAGACCAGCCATTTGGACATCAGATAGTTGACCAGAACGCCGAAAAGGAAAGAAACAGCGCCGGAAAGCAGATAATAAATTCCCCACTCCGTAAGGATATGGAGAAGGACGTAATCCGCCACAAAGGACGCTCCGCCTACAAAAAGGTAGCGGAAAAACTGGAGGAAGGTGTCCTCCGTTTTTTCCAGGAAAAGTCCCCGAAAATCACCCTTTTTCAAAAGTTCAAAAAAATTATTCACGTTAATAACCTCACAAGTTGCTATCGCTATTGTAACCCGTTCCCGTCAAAAAATCAAGGGACAGAAAGGAGGCACGCTTTTGGAACGACTTGATAAAATTCTTTCCAACCGGACCAATCTTTCCCGCAAGGAAGCCAAAAGCGCCATTGCTTCCGGAAAAGTGGCGGTCAACGGCGTCTGCGTACGGAATTCCGACGAAAAAGTTGCCGAAACCGACGAAATCATCCTGAACGGCCAAAAAATCAGCGTGGACCGCCACGTTTATCTCGTTCTCCATAAACCCAAAGGCTACGTTTCCGCCACCGAGGACGGCAAAGATAAAACCGTTCTGGAACTCGTTCCGCCGGAGTTTTTCCGAGCCGGGATTTTCCCCGCCGGAAGGCTCGACAAAGACACCACCGGCCTTATGATCCTGACCGATGACGGTGATTTTGCCCACCGGATCCTTTCGCCGAAAAAACACGTCCCGAAATCCTATGCCGTAACGCTTGACCTTCCGGTCACGGAGGAAATGCGGATCGGTTTTGAAAAAGGCGTTTCGTTGAATGACGGCGTCTGCAAAGCTGCTTCCCTTTTGAAAACCGGCGAACGAACTGCCACTGTCACTTTGTCCGAAGGGCGCTATCATCAGATCAAAAGGATGTTCGGCTGTTTTGGGGCCAAGGTTTTGGAACTCCACCGCCTCTCCATGGGCGATTTTTCCCTGCCGGAGGACCTGCCCGAAGGCGCCTGCCGTCCCCTTTCCCCCGAAGAACTGGCTTTGATTGAAAAGAAGGTGAACCCATGATTTTATATACTGTGATCCCCTGCTACAACGAAGAAGCGGTTCTTGCCGAAACGGTCCGTATCCTCTCCGAAAAATATTTTTCTCTCATCAAGCGGGGCCTTATTTCCGAAGAAAGCCGGATCCTTTTTGTCGATGACGGCTCCACCGACCGCACTTGGGATCTCATCCATTCTTACCACGAGAAAAAGCCGTTTTTCTCCGGCATCAAGTTAAGCCGCAACCGTGGTCACCAAAACGCGCTTCTAGCCGGTCTTATGACCGCCAAAGATTATTGCGACGCCGCCATTTCCCTGGACGCCGACCTTCAGGACGACGTCAACGCCATCGACCGCATGATCGAACAATACGAAACCGGCTCGGACATTGTTTACGGTGTTCGCAGCAAACGGGAGACCGACACCTTTGCCAAGCGGTTTACCGCCGAGGGCTACTATAAAGTCATGAAGTTTTTCGGCGCCGATATCCTCTATAACCACGCCGATTTCCGTCTGATGAGCCGCCGTGCGTTGGAAGCGTTGGAATCTTTTGAGGAAGTCAACCTGTTTTTGCGCGGCATGGTGCCGCTGGTCGGTTTCCCAAGCAGTGTCGTCTATTACGAACGACACGAGCGCCTGGCTGGGGAAAGCAAATATACCCTTCGCAAAATGCTCGATCTTGCCTGGAACGGGATCACTTCTTTCAGCACCCGTCCCATTGAAATGATCCTCGGCGGCGGGATCCTCCTTTCCGGCTGTGCCGTGCTCGCCATGCTCATTTTGCTCATTTTAAGTCTCACCGGCGTGCTCGCCGGTTCTTTGGGCTGGATTTTGGCAAGCGTCTTCCTCTGCTGCGGAATGCAGCTGACCGCCATCGGTGTCGTCGGGGAATACGTCGGAAAGACTTATTGGGAAGCCAAACACCGACCGAATTATATCATTGAGGAAAAAGAACTGTAAAAAAGAAGAGGAACGGCCAAAACCGTTCCTCTTCTTTTTTAATATTTTTTATTTATCTTATTTTTTGTTTTTGATATCGTTTATTTTTCGTCTATTTATTTTTTCTCTTAAATATCATAATATTTTATATTTTATAAAAAATTCGTCTATAAATATTATAGAAAAAATTCTGCGTTGCAGTCTAATTTCTTTTCGGTTATAATAACAATCAGTTTTCAGGAAAAGGAGATTTTATTATGACCGGAGCGAAAATTCAAAGCCTCATTGCCATGGTGCTCTATATGGCCAGTGTCATCGGCATCGGCATCTATTTTTCCAAACGTGCGAACAAAAACAGTGACACCTATTTTCTTGGTGGACGAAGCCTTGGGCCCTGGGTGGCCGCTATGAGCGCCGAAGCCTCCGACATGAGCAGCTACCTGCTTATGGGCTTGCCGGGTCTTGCCTATTGGTGCGGCATCGCCGATGCCGCCTGGACCGCCATCGGTCTGGCGCTCGGCACCTATCTCAACTGGCTTTTGGTCGCCAAACGGCTTCGCCGTTACAGCATCAAAGTAAACGCCATCACCATTCCGGATTACTTTTCCAAACGGTTCCACGAGATCGAAGGCCGTAAAATCCTGATGACCGTCGCCTCTCTCATCATCTTGATCTTCTTCTCGGTCTATACCGGAAGCTGCTTTGTTGCCTGCGGCAAACTGTTCTCCACCCTCTTCGGGCTTCCTTATATTCCGATGATGATCATCGGCGCCATTTTTGTTATTATCTATACCTTCCTCGGCGGCTTCCTTGCTGAAAGCGCTTCTGACTTCATGCAGGGCGTCGTCATGATTTTGTCCCTCGGTATTGTTCTGACCGCAGGTACTGTCGCCGCCGGTGGTCTTGCCGCCGTTTTGGAAAACGTCGGACAATTCCCCGGTTTCCTGGAATTTTTCGGTATCGCAAGCCCTGTCACCGACGCTTCCGGCGTTCAGCAAGTCAAAGACGGCTTGGCTCTTTTCGGAGAAGCCGGTGATTATACCATGCTGACCGTTGTTTCCACCATGAGCTGGGGCCTTGGTTATTTCGGAATGCCCCAGGTTCTTCTCCGCTTCATGGCCATCCGCAAAACGGAAGAGCTGAAATTCAGCCGCCGCATCGCCACTATCTGGTGCGTCGTTTCCCTTTTTGCCGCCGTCTCCATTGGCGTCATTGGCCGTGCCTTCCTTCCGACGCAAGCGGAACTTCTTACCGCCTCCGGCGCGGAAAACGTTTTCATTATCATCTGCGAAAAACTGATGCCTCCGCTTCTCGCCGGTATCGTCATGTCCGGTATCCTGGCCGCCACCATCAGCTCCTCCGACTCCTATCTGCTGATTGCCGCCTCCGCTTTCTCCAAAAACCTCTATCAGGGGATTTTCAAGCGGAACGCTACGGATAAACAGGTCATGACCTGCTCCCGGATCGTTCTTCTTATCATCGCCGCTTTCGGTATGCTGGTCGCTCTGGACGAAAACAGCGTCATTTTCAAAGTCGTCTCCTTCGCCTGGGCAGGGTTCGGCGCCGCTTTTGGTCCTTTGATGCTGTTCAGCCTCTTCTGGAAACGGGTCACCCAGAAAGGCGCTATCGCCGGTATGATCGCCGGCGGCGCCATGGTCTTCATTTGGGAATACATTTTCACCCCTCTCGGCAACAGCCTCGGAATCAGTTGGCTCACTATTTACGAATTGCTCCCCGCTTTCCTTGTTTCCGCCCTTGTAATTGTCGTCGTCAGCCTTTTGGACAGAGCGCCTTCTCAAGAAATCCAACAGGAATTCGACACGGTCAACGAAATCGCCTGATCTCCTTTTTCATAGCAAAATGCCGTTCCTCACAAAAGGAACGGCATTTTTTATAGCTTCAATTTGATCAGATTTTCGTTTTTCCGGAAAGGATATTCATATAGTCCTCGTAATGCTTCCGCAAAAGCTCCGGCGTGTTGAGGCCATAAGGGCACTTGCTGCTGCATTTCCCACAGTGGCGGCAGTTTTCGATCTTCTTCATTTCCTCCTGCATCGCCGGCTCCAGCCATCTGGCTGACGGCGAACGGCGGATCATCTGCGACATCCGGGCGCAGTCGTTGATTTTGATGCCTTCCGGGCAAGGCATGCAGTAACCGCATCCCCGGCAGAAATCTCCGGCCAGTTCTTTTCGATCGTTCTCCACCAAGGCCCGGATCTCTTCGGTCATCGTCGGCGGCTCGTCCATGTAGGAGAGAAATTCCTCCAGTTCCGAAAGGCGCTGGACGCCCCAGATCGGAAGGACGTTATCAAATTGAGCGATGTAGGCATAGGCCGCCGCCGAATTGTTGATAAGGCCGCCGGCCAATGCTTTCATCGCGATAAATCCCATATTGTGCTCTTTGCATCCGCGGATCAGTTCCTCCTCCTGTTCCCCGGAAAGATAGCTGAACGGGAACTGGAGAGTTTCGTAAAGGCCGGATTCGATACATTCCCGTGCCACTGTCAGCTGATGCGACGTTACCCCGATATGGCGGATTTTGCCCTCTTCCTTGGCTTTCAGCATACATTCATACATACCGGTCCCGTCACCGGGACGGTAACATTGAGTGACCTGGTGGAACTGATAAATATCCACATGATCGGTTTTCAAAAGGCGAAGCGATGTTTCCAGATCAGCCCAGAATTGTTCCGGCGTTTTCGCCTGCGTTTTTGTGGCGATAAAAATATCGTCCCGAACGTCTGCCAGCGCGGCGCCGATTTTTTCCTCGCTGTCCGTATAGGCGCGAGCCGTGTCAAAAAAGCGGATCCCGCCTTCGTACGCTCTTTGAAGAATCTGTTTCGCCGTTTCCATATCGTCTCTTTGGATCGGAAGAGCGCCGAACGCGTTTTGTTCCACCGTAATTCCCGTGGAACCCAATGTGACCTTTGCCAAAACAATCGCTCCTTTTCTTTTAATCGGCCACGTTAAAACCATGCTTCCCGTGGCCAAAAGCTTTTTCCGTTTTGGAAAACAAAAAATAATCTCTCTGCTTTTCCCTTAAACAAAAACTTTTATTCATAACAAAAAAGAAAAACGGAAAACAGAAACCGTAAACTTTTTGAAAGGCTTCGGCGAACCGAAAAAAGTTCCAAAACGGACGGAAAAAAGCTCAAAAATCAATTTCCAATGTTTCCGTCGTGTTCAGAAGATCAAGGGCCGTCTGCGCCCGGGAAAGCTCGTCCGAAACAGCGGCAAAGTCCTCCTTGGCTTTTTCCACGTCATAGTTGGCGTAGCGGTAATCAATAAAATTGGAAGAATGGCCGAACGAATTGTCCCTCACTTTAGGAAGGCGTCCCGCCATTTCAAAAAGCTTTTGCTTTTTCGCTGTCAGCTGAGGAATATAGACCAGCATCTGGTCAACGGTCATGGAAAAGCCCGGTACCTCATGGTGAAGATTAAAAAGATTGATCGCGTGCTTTACCTGTCGGATCTTTCTTTCCAAATCGTTCAGCTTTTCCTGAGTCTCGGAATAATCATACAAAGGGCGAACCGATTCCAGGTCCTCGCCGACTGAGGCCACAAATTCCCGGCTCTGCCGTTCCCTTTCCAAAAGGGCGTTTTGTTCCTCCATCAGTTTTTTAAGAAGCTTTCCCGCTTCCGAAGACGTATAATTCATGGATAATCCTTCCTTTTCTTAAAAATAGCGGATAAGTTCCGCCAAAGCACGAACAACAATGTCCGGTTCTTTTCCCTTTGGGATCTCTCTGTTTTTCCGGTTATAAAAACAGGTCATCATCCCATATTCTTTGCCTCCTGCCATATCGGACGTCAGCGAATCCCCGATCATCACACCGTCTTTCGAACCTAACGGTTCTTTCTGTCCCTCATTGAGTCGCCGGAAGGCTTCGTCGAAAAAGTCCTTGGACGGTTTTTGAGCACCGATATTTTCCGAAACAAAAAGGTGGTCAAAAAACGGCGTCATCCCGGCAATTTCTAACCGATGCTTCTGCTGCTCAAAAGGGCCGTTGCTGGCGGCGCAAAGAATATATTTCCCGTGCAGATAGTCCAGAATCTCCATAGCGCCCGGTTCCGGGATGGCGCTGTTATAAAGCTGATTGCGGAAATACGTCTCAAAAGTCGGGCCGTCAAAAGGAATATCCAGTTCCTTAAAAATTATGTTCCAACGGATCTTTTTCAGTTCCTCAAAGGTAAGCGTTCCTTCCTCGATCCGAAGCCAAAGACCGTCATTGATTTTCGTGAACGTATCAAACATCCAATCCTCATAGTCCGTCAAACCGAAGGCAACAAATCCATTTTTCATCGCCTCTTTTACATAGCCGTCAAAGCTCAGAAGCGTATCATCCACGTCCATAAAAATGACTTTCGGCACAGAATCTCCCCTTTCATTTCTATTATATTCCATTTTCGTCAAAATGCAAGAAAAGGCAAATCCGCCAAAAAACTTTCCGTCCTTTTATGCACTATGGCGCTTGATTTTCCGAGCGAAACTTGCTAAACTAAACATAGTGGATATTTATGAGAAGAAAGGAGGCGGAACCATGGTTTTTGAAACTCTTTTTGGTGAAGGTTTCGCTTTTGGCGCGGAGGAAGAAGAACGTTACTGCGCGCAGGAACAGGAAAAGGAAAAAGCCGGACGTGTCGCCGCTTTTTTCAAGGATAACATCGCTGAGGATTGGGATCTGCACGACCCTCGGGAAGACGATTACGAAAACTATTAAAAAATGGAAAGCCGCCCAATGGGCGGCTTTTTTGTTAGAACGTATAATAGGTTTCGATATCCCATTTGGAGGGATCACAAAGGCTCAGCCTCGTAAGGCTTCCGTTTTTGTCAAATTCCGGCAGGATCAGAAGCCACGCCACTTTTCCACCGAGCTTTTGCGAAAGCAGAAGTCCGATGATTTCTTCTCTCTCCCCGATTTTAGGTTCCGCTCCCAAAAGGACCGGTGCCGCTTCCGCTTCCCGGGAAGCGATGACGACCTGTCCGCCGATCTGGGAATCGGAAGCCTTTAATACGCGACCTTTTTCCTCAAAATAGGCCTGCACAGCGGAACTTCCCACTTTCGGTTCCGGAGCCCATTGGGAAGTAAACAGAATATTAGCGGCAAAAAGACTGTAAAGCGGACTAAAATCCGCGGTCCGATAAGCCTGCTCCAAAAGCTCCATACAATAGGCGGCATAGTCATCGGTGTTGGGCGTCGGAATGGCCACTTTGTCCAAAGGCTGCAACCCGTTAAAATCGAAATAGAAGCGGTCATACCGAAGTGCCAGACCGGCTTCAGCCCGCTGTGGATCCACCGATTTGACACCCACCGGCGCCAACATCGGAATGATCTTCTGCTCGTTGCAATAGGCCGAAAACGCCGTTTTCGTCTTGCAGGAAAGCTTTCCGATTTTCGGGGAAACCGCCCCGGCAACGACGATGAAATAGCGTTTTCCACCCTGTTCAGCGATGATCTGCGTCGGCTCTTTGTCGGTGACCAATCCGCTGATATGAAAACCGTGTCCCTGCAGATATCTTGCCATCGACTCGGTGCAGAACGCGTTCAGTTCCAACCCTTCCATCAGGTCATCTTCCGTATATTCCGGGATCCCTTCGCCCCAGTCTTTCAATTCCTCGTTCTTGTTCTCTTCCATGAAAATCCTTCTTTTCTACTTCGTTTTCCCTTTATTTTTGAAAAAGTTCGCTTTCCAGAACCCGGACCCACTTTTCCAGTCCTTTCCGATCTTCCTCCGAAAACCGTTCCAACTTCGGGCTGTCGATATCCAGTACGCCAAAAATGGCGTCACCATCAAAAATCGGCACGACGATTTCCGAATTGGAAGCCCCGTCGCAGGCGATATGACCCGGAAATTCGTGGACATTCGGTACCAACAATGTTTTTCGCTCGGCTATTGCCGTTCCGCAAACGCCGCGCCCCAAAGCGATTTCAATACAGGCAGGGCGACCCTGAAACGGACCGAGCACCAATTTTTCTCCGTCCCAGAGATAAAATCCCGCCCAATTCAGCTCCTCCAGTTCTTCAAAAAGAAGCGCTGACGCGTTGGCTAAATTGGCGATCGGGTGCGGCACGTTTTCAATAAGCGCTTTCAATTTTCGATTCAGGTCCTCATAATCGACCAAGGTAACACCTTCTTTACAGTAAAATCGTACCATATTGCTTTTTCTTTGTCAATAGCGAAGCAATTTCGGGACAAAGGAAGGCCGGTGCTCAATGAGCACCGGCCTTTTTTAATCATCAGAACCAAAAAGGAATCGCGCCTGTTTCCGGATTTTCTTTACCCGGATCTTTCGGGTCCTCCGGCTCTCTCGGAGGAACATACGGCTTTTTGAACGGAATACCCACGTCGATGCAGTCTTCCATTTCCAGGATCTGTACCTCTACGCTGCCATCGCTGTTTTTGATCAATTTGACGTAAATCGTATTGTCGCCGTCCTGAATGGTATAAACGCCATTCGCGTCCGGCGTATAGGATTTCAGATAATGTTTCTGGCCGCCTTTGATCGCCACATAGATCCAGTTGGTATCGACCGACCAGCCTTTTTCCGGCACACCGACGACCGTATCCGAAGCATAACGACCCTCTTCATTATTTTTGCCGTAGGCGCTGGCCTTGTCTTCCGACTTTGGATCCGCTTTGATCAGGACCGTACCGCCTTTGTCGTCAGCGGTCGTGTTTTCTACCCAAATGGTCGGTTCAAATCCATCCGTGCGCAGGAAACTGATCTCCACATCGACGTTGCAATTCAAGCTGTCAAAGTTCGTGATTTTCACCGTTGCCGCTCCGGTATCCGGATCGATAGTGATGACCCCTTCGATCACGTTTCCGGCCTCATCGGTAACCGTGAATTTGCCTTCTTTATCCTGTTCCACCAAAACGTTGTTCACTTTGAACGCCGTCTCATCAACGTGCCAACCGTCGTCCGGTGTTCCGGATACGGTATCGCATTCATAGCGTCCTTTGGTGTTATCATCGGCACCGTCGGAGGAGACCCTGCTCTTGGACTCCGGATAACCCGGAACTTCGACCACACCGCCTTTGTCGTCCTTTGTGCCATTGGCTACCCAGATGGTAATTCTCTGGTTCACGATCTTCTCGAAATTCGGATCGCCGAAAGTAACTTCCGTCTTCACGTGTTCCTCATCATAACGAACGCTGACGTTGACCTCTTCGGACGATTTCAAATAGCCATCCGGCGCGTCTTTTTCTCTCAGAATGTAGTCGTGTCCAGAAGGAATATTCTGGAAAGAGACATGACCGTCTTTGTCACTGATGGACTCATACGTTCCAAGTTCTACTGCCTTTCCATTACCGCCGCATTGTGTGCATCTTGCGTTGTGGACCAATTCAAAGGTCGCTCCGGTGATCGGAGTGCCATTTTTATCGACTTTATCGAAGGTGAATTCGCCAACATAGCCCTTGACGGACGGAACCTCAAAATCAATTTCCTTAAACTCCGAAGGTTTGCCTTCCTCCAGAACAAGGTAAGTAAGCTCCGCCATGCCGTTGGTATCGTACGTTTTACTGTCCACAAAGCCATCTTCCTCGTTCAGAAGACGAATTCTGTATTTGAGAATATAGGTGTAAATTCCGCTTTGGCTGTCATAAGAATAACCGGAATTCTTGACGTCCCAGGAAAGCGTATCATTGGAAAAGCTTGCCGTATTTTCTTCGCCCGGCTTCAGTGCGCCGCTTACCGAATCGACAATATTGCCGTCCTCGTCAAAGAAACCTACGAATTCGATGTTTTTCTCTTTGGTCGGATCCAGGTTCATGGTATCCGTCACGATCCACGCCTGCACCGTCTTTTTGGCGATGTCATCGCGGATGCCTTCAAAAACCGTTTTGAAAGCGTTTTTCAGACCGTTGGGATCGGTACTGTCCATATAGTTACCGGAACCGATGGAATCTTTGAGCCAGGCTTTGAAATTGTCGTTTTTGACAATATAGCCTTCCGCCGCCGTTCTTCTGGTTTCGATCGTCGTGTGTTCTTTGCCTTTTTCCGCCGCCTCATAATAAGCGAGGCTCTGGCCGGAAACGTTGATGCCGATCGAGAAGATGGAAATAAATTTCTTTTTCAGCGCCGCCGCCAGATCCTGTGCTCTCTCCGCGCCGGTATCGCTGTAGTTCGTGCCATAAATGGTCGGCAGATTTCCTCTTCTTACGTTGTAGAAATAGCCTTTTCCGTCAACCTTTTGTTCCACTTCACCCGGATACTCGTTGTAATAGATATTGCTGGTATCGCCAAACTCCATGCAGGGGTCCCAACCGAGATAATTGGTACCCGGCGCTTTCAGATACGTAGTCGGGAAACCGTCACTGACAAAAACGATGTACTGGCATTCCGGATCGGTTTCGGATTTTGCCAGAATATCCCTTGCCATGGCAAGACCAGCTTCAATATTGGTGAAACGGGCATAGTTATAAATCTTTTTGCCGTCTTTGTCATAATAGGAATTTTTAATTTTGTTTGTTTCCGTTTTCATCTCGGAGATCAAAGCCTTGGCCTGCTCTTCCGTTTTACAGGGCTGAAGATCAAAGATCTCGTTACCGTTGGTGTTGAAAGCGACCATGGCCAGATTTCTTTCCGCCGTAACGCCTTTCGACTCCGCCGCGAAAAGGTTGATGAAATCCTCAATGGAATTCTGTGCGGCGGCGTGCTGCGTAATGCCTCCCATGGTCTTATCGCTCATGGATTCCGAAATATCCATGACAATAACAACGTCCATATTGGCATATTTTATGATCTCTGACAGATCATTTTTTGTTTTGACCGTCAAGGTAATATCGAAAACGTTTTCGATATCCGTCGGGGTCAGAATTTTGCTGACGTTGACATCCTCATTGGATGTCAATCCGCCCTCGTCCACAATTTGTGCGTCATCTTTCGGGCTGATCGACTCAGCCAGAGCCGGAAGTCCTAAACTGAAGCAAAGAAGCAGCGCGAGAATCAAGGATAGCATCCGATTCCAATTTTTCTTCATTTTCTTGCCTCCCATTTTTCTATGTAAACAAAGCCCACTCTTTCTGAGACTCCGAATTTACCGCTTTGAAAACATGATGGAATTATTTAGTATATTATAACTCTTTTCCCTAATATATTCAATATTTATAGCAGAATTTTATTAAAAATTTTAATGTTGTATTCGCAAAAAACATCGTGTTTTCTGTCCTTTTTCGTGTGTTTTTCGATAAAATAGTGGAATCTTTTTCTCTGATATGGTATAATAAATCACCATTTCCCAAAGGAGGCGTCCGAATGAAAAAGAATTTGACTTTCAAGGAATCCATCGCTATCACCAGTATGCTGTTTGGTATGTTTTTCGGCGCCGGAAATCTGATCTTTCCGGCGAAACTCGGTCCTACTGCCGGAAACCAGATGTGGAGTGCGTATATCGGTATGTTCATCACCGCAGTTGGTCTGCCTCTTCTTGCCGTTGCCGCGCTGGCCATGAGCCACAGCAGCGGTGTTCTTGATCTTTCCTCCAAAGTCAGCAAAAAATACGGACTCTTTTTCAGTACGCTCCTTTATCTGACTATCGGTCCTCTTTTTGCCATTCCCCGCTGCGCCAGTACTTCCTTCGCCGTCGGTACCGTCAACCTGATTCAAACGGAAAACACCGGCCTGGCTCTGGCCCTCTTTTCTTTCGCATTCTTTGCCGTCACTTTGCTTTTTTCCCTGAAACCCAACGGGATTATGGTCTGGATCGGAAAAATCCTGAATCCCCTGTTTCTCTGCTGCCTGGCCGTTCTTGTCATCGCGGCGCTTTTGAACCCGATCAACTCCGTTGCCTCCGTGGCTCCTGCTGAAAGCTACGCCACTCCCTCCTCCGCCTTTTTCAACGGCTTCCTTGAGGGGTACAACACGTTGGACGCTCTGGCCGGTCTTGCTTTCGGAATCGTCGTTGTCGGCGTCGTGCGGAAAAACGGGGTCGAGGATCCCGAGCGGATCGCCATCAACACCGCCCGCTCCGGTATCTTCAGCTGTCTTTTCATGGGAATTATCTATTTCTTCATTACGCTCATCGCTACGACAAGCAGCGTAATCTGCGCGGACTGTGCGGACGGTGGCTCCGTTCTCGGCGTTATCGCCGACCACTATTTCCATTCTGTCGGTGCCTTTCTGATGACCGCTATCGTCACCCTCGCCTGCCTTAAAACGGCCATCGGTCTTGTTACGAGCTGTTCCGAATCCTTCGTCAATATGTTTCCAAAAGGACCTTCTTATACGGTCTGGGCCGTTCTTTTCTGTGTCGTCTCCTTTGGAATCGCTAACTTTGGTCTTTCCACCATCGTCGCCTATTGCGTGCCGGTGCTGATGTTCCTTTATCCTTTGGCCATCACGCTGATCCTGCTCGCTCTTTTCGGAAAATATTTTGAGCACAGCCGCACCGTCTATGTCTGGACCACCGCTTTTGCCCTGATCTCCGCAATCTTCGATTTTGTCTCCGCCCTGTCCGGAACCTTACAGGGAAGCGGTTTTGAAAACACCGCCGTGCTCGACGCCATCTCCGGCATCGGAAGCCGGATCCTTCCTTTTTCCGGTTATGGGCTTGGTTGGGTCTTTCCTTCCCTTCTCGGTTTTTTGATCGGCTTTATTCTCTACCGGAAAAATCGAAAAGCCGAATGATTTTTCAAAAACGCCTCTCCGGTCTTTTTCGGAGAGGCGTTTTTTATTCTATTGTTTCCAGAAAATCTTTGTCCTTTGGCGTATCGACATCCATCAGCTCGTACGGATCTTCCACCTCAAAAAAGCGGACCTTTCCGGCATATCGTTTCAGAAGAAGCTGACCGCCCTCGCCTTTTGGCAGGGACTTTAATTCTTCCCGGCACCCGTTCGGAAAATACACCGGCGCTCCCACCCGCTCTTTGGAAGCGGTACGCCAGATCCTTTCCGGTTCCCGCGCCACGCAAAGCATCATCGCCCGGACCGTCTCCGCTCGCAGCCTCGGCTGATCCGCCGGGCAAAACAGAATTCCGTCCACCGTGCCCAACGCCTCTGTTCCAAGGCGTACCGTATCGTTCTTATCGGGGAAATGATGGACAACAGCGGTCACGCCCTTTTCCCGGCAAAGAGCGGCCACATCCTCATACCGGGTCACAGCGACCCGCTCCGCAAAAACAGCCTCCGTTGCCTCCAGCACCGATTGAATCATCGGTTTTCCGTGAAAGGGTTCCATCAGCTTATTGCCGCCGAACCGTTTCCCGAAGCCGGACGCCATGATAACACAGCCGAAATTCCCAAAAGGTCGGTCCAGATCAACAACAAAAACGTCGTCCCGGGAAAGCAGTTTTTTTAAAAACAGCGTGTCCTGTTTTCGTATCACCGCCAGAAGATGTTTCTTTTCCATCAAACGAAAAACCGCCTCTTGGTACGTTAGCTCCGTTTCTTCCAGATAGCCGATCTCATCGAGAGAGACCCATTCGCTGTCGGCTTTTTCACAGCGCCTCAGCGCCGGGACTCCAAAATCTTGAAATCCGGCGTCGATCGGCGTCATTTTATTTTCCATTCCCGGAAGATCGGGATCATAACGCCCGATCGTCGCTTCCTTTCCCGTTCCATTCTCCCGAAGAAGCACTCGTTTCCCTTTTTCCGCCGTTGTGGTAAGACCGGGAAAATCATTTCCTCCCAACGCCTGAAAAAGAGTTGTCTTTCCGCTGCCGCGGCTTCCGGTAAGAAGCAGATGGCGTTTTTCGCTATTTTGAAAAGAAGTCCAAATACAGCTCGCGGTTAGCCTCGACGCAGGCGTTTCGATAGCCTTCATAGCGCTCCATCCACTCCTTTCCTTTGGCGGTAAGGCGGCTTCCGCCGCCGGAAACTCCACCGGTCATCCGTTCCAGAAAGGGAAACCCCAACGCTTCCTCCGCCTGTCGTACCAGTTTCAGCGCCTTGGTATAGGCCATGCCCATGGATTGGGCCGCTTTGTGAAGGGAACCCGTTTCCTCCACCGCCAGAAGAAGGCGGTAAGGTCCTTCCCCAAAAAATTTTTCCCGTTTTTCATCAACAAAAATGATGCGGGTCAGCGCTTCCATGGTCCGCCTCCTTCAATAGTACCCATTGTTTTTCTCCCGCTTTATTTTCACACTGTGCCACACTTAACGCGCCGTAAATCGTCCGAAGTTTTTCTTCCGTTTCTTCCAAAGAATCGGTTTTTGGAAAAATCGTTCCGGCGATCATTCCCTCTTTTAATAGTAGTAACCGGTCACAGCTGTTCAGCGCCAGTTGCGGATCGTGAAGCGTCACCAAAGCGCCCCGGCGATTTTCCGTCACCCAATTTCTCACCAGTTCCATCAGTCGGTAGCGTCCTCCGAAATCCAAGGCGCTTTCCGGCTCATCCAAAAAGAGCATTTTTCCGCCATCTACCAAGGTCCGCGCCAAAACGCATAGCTGTTTTTGTCCTTCGCTCAGTGTCTGGAAATCCGCGTCAGTCCAATCGCCGAGTCCCACTCGTTCCAACGCTTCCGTCGCTTTCCGCTTCATGGTCCGATCGGGGTATTCAAGCCACTTTAGTCTTGGGTTAAAGCCCATCAGCACCACGTCACGGGCGGAAATGGACAGCGAAAGGCCGCTTTTTTGCGGCACATAATGACAAAGCCCCGCCATTTTTTTAGGGGAAAGCGTTTTCAGATTTTCCCCATCCAGAAAAGCTTCTCCTTTGTGAGGCAAAATCTCGCAAAGAGCCTTCAAAAGTGTCGTTTTTCCACATCCGTTGGCTCCTAAAATACCCAAAATCGTTCCTTCCTCAAGAGAAAAAGAAATATCTCTCAGGATGTTTTCGCTTCCATAGCTGACAGAAAAATGACGAATTTCCAAAAAACTCATCCGTTTTCCCTCCTTCCGACGACCAGAAGGATCAAAAACGGTGCTCCCAGAAGGCTCGTAAAGATACTGATCGGAAGTTCCGTCTGTGCCACGCTTCGAGCGAGAATATCCGCGCCGCAGAGAAGCACGCCTCCAAAAAGTCCGGCCAGAAGCATTGTTTTTATTCCATTTTCCTTGATCAAAAGTCGGGCGCCATGTGGCGCCAAAAGGCCGATGAAGCTGATAAGGCCTGTCAGACTGACGACCGCCGAAACCGCCAACGTCGCTGTTCCTAATACAGCGAGACGGGTTTTCCCGACGGAAACGCCCAGCATCCGGGCTTCTCCCTCTTCCGTCGAGAGAAGAAGGGTCTGGCGATGGAGCAAAAACAAAACGGCCACACAGAGAACGCAAAGGAATAGATTCCCGCCAACACGATAGGCGCTGATGTCACTTAAGCTTCCCATGATCCAATACTCAATGGACGCCAGCTCCTTTTCCGGGTCCGCCATCAATTTCAGCGCCATCAAAGCGGTCTGCGCCAAAGCGTGTACGGCGATGCCCGCTAAAACGATGGTGCTCTTTTTTTCTCCCCGGTCCAAAGCCGACAGCCCTAAAGCGAGCAAAACCGCCAAAATCGCTCCCGCGAAAGCCGAAAGCGTCACCGCTACGGTCCCGCTCAGAAACAGGATTCCGACGGCGGCTCCGGCGCTGGCTCCCGAGGAAACACCGATGATATCCGGTGAAGCCAAAGGGTTGCGGAAAACCGTCTGATAGACAAACCCGCAAACCCCGAGCACAAAACCGCCCAGGACCGCTGTAATCGTTCTTCCCAACCGCAAAGTGGTAAACACCCTCCATGCCATTGGATCACCGCTCTTGATTGCTTCCCAGGAAAGCGGATATTTCCCGACAAACAGACTGAACACTGCCAACCCCAGAAGGGTCGCCGCTCCGAAAATCAGCCAGATTTTAGTTTTCGCTGTAGATAAATCCGTAGAATGTTTCATAAAACTCATCAATAATTTGGTCTCTCTGTTCCTCTGGAACCGTCTCTTCGTGCAGTACGGATGCCAGCCATACCGAACCCAGAATTCCGCCGGGCACCGGGCTGTCCCAGGCTTCCGCTTTATTCAGCATTTGAACGACCTGTCCCTCTTTTACCGCTTTGCAATCCGCGAGGTTCTTGTCGTTCATCACGTCCTCCACCGAATAGGACGCGTCGGACGCCAGAACGATGTAATCGGGATCCCATGCTAAAAGCTGTTCATAGCTCACTTCTACCCAATAGCTGTCCTCGATCTCTTTCGCGACGTTCTGTCCGCCGGCTCTTTCGATCATGGACGACTGATACATTTCGGCACCGGCTGTGGAAAGAAGCGAGGAGTTTCCGGCCATATAGACCAGCGGATTATTATCATCCCCGGATACCGCTTTTTCCAAGCCCTGTTTTTGTGTTTCAAGAAAGTTCAGAAGCTCTTCGCCCCGTTCTTCCGCTCCCATCACTTTCGCCAGAAGCGCGATCATTTCTTCCAGTTGCTCCTGGGTCTCCGGGTTGACGAGGAGAACCTTCATTCCAAGGCTTTCCAGCGTTTCCACCACGTTTTTCAGTTTGATCGGCAGAATAACAAGATCCGGTTCCAAAGCGGCGCAGCCTTCCAGATCGAATTCTTTCGCCGTTCCTACGCTCGGAAGCTCGATCAGTTCCGGCGCCGCCAAAGAATAGATCGGTCTTTTGTCCGCTTTTGCCTCGATGCCGACCAATTTTTCCTTCTGCCCAAGAGCGATCAGGGCGCTGCTGGAAATATAATAGCCGGAAACGATTTTTTCCGGTTGTTCCTCAATGACGACTTCCCGACCGGCGCCATCCGTCACCGTCATCGGATAGGCGCTGACTTCTTCCGGTTGAACCGCTTCCGATACCACCGTTTCCGGCTTCGGATCCGGCGTCGGTTCCCATTCTTCCACCGGTTTATTTCCACAGGCCGCTAAAGAAAGGACCATACAAAGCGCCAAAATAAAGGCAATTATTTTTTTCATTTTTTCATCCTCCGTTATATTCGCAAAGATATAACGGTATTATAGCATTTTGTCTTTACAAAAGCAACCGGAACCATTAAAATATAATTAGGTAAATATTTTTTACCATCACGCAACGCAGAGGAGAAAATATTTATGATTACCATTCAAAACTATGTTCGGGCGCAAAGTTTGGAGGAAGCCTATCAGCTTAACCAAAAACGGGCAAACCGCGTTGTCGGCGGTATGCTCTGGCTGAAAATGAGTTCCGCTTCCGTTCAAACCGCCATTGATCTTTGCGACCTCGGACTTGATACCATCGAAGAGAGCAAAGATCAATTTTCCATCGGCGCCATGGCAACGCTTCGCCAGTTGGAACAGCACGAAGGCCTTGCCTTCTACACCGGCGGAGCTGTGGAAAAAGCTCTCACGCCCATCGTCGGCGTCCAGTTTCGCAACATGGCGACCGTTGGCGGAAGCCTTTGGGGCCGGTTCGGTTTTTCCGACGTCCTGACGCTTTTTCTTGCCATGGATAGCTATGTGGAGCTTTATAAAGGCGGTGTCATTCCCTTGGAGGAATTTGTTTCCCGCAAGCGGGACAACGATATTTTGGTCCGTCTGATCGTCAAAAAAGTCCCCGGTCAGTTTGTTTATGATGCTTTCCGTGCTCAGCGTACCGATCTTCCCGTGCTCAACTGTGCCGTTTCCAGCCTGAATGGTGAGATCCGGGCCGTCATCGGAGCTCGTCCCTCCAAAGGCGTCATCATCCGGGATACCAAAGGTTTACTCAGCGATGGGATCACGGAAGAATCCGTCGAAGCTTTCGCTGA
The DNA here is from genome assembly GCA_937906945.1 of uncultured Clostridia bacterium. Lineage (GTDB taxonomy): Bacteria > Bacillota > Clostridia > Oscillospirales > Ruminococcaceae > UMGS1668. The sequence goes on from CALCUE010000016.1 coordinate 21,883, forward strand.
TTTTGTCGCTTCTTCGGTACGAACCTCGTCCAACTCCCGGGGCAGTGCCGCCTATCGTACCCACCTCATTCGGGTACTTATCCAACGAAATCTGCCGCAATTAGGAGGAAATCACGATGGAAATTAAACTGACTCTCAATGGACGCCTCATCACGGACTCCGTTGAACCCGATACGCTCCTCCTCGATTTTGTCCGTGCTCACGGCTGCTATAGCGTAAAACGTGGCTGTGAAACGGCGAACTGTGGGCTCTGCACCGTGCTCATGGATGGAAAACCCATTCTCTCCTGCTCCATGCTGGCTGTCCGTACCGCCGGTCATACCATCCAAACGTTGGAAGGTCTTCAGGATGAAGCCCGGGAATTCGTGGAATTCATCGCCGACCAGGGTGCCGACCAATGCGGCTTCTGCAACCCCGGTTTCGTGATGAATACCATCGCTCTGCTTCGGGAAAACCCCGATCCCACCGATGACGAGATCCGTGCTTTTCTTTGCGGCAACCTTTGCCGCTGCTCCGGCTATGACGGTCAGCTTCGTGGCATCCGGAATTTTCTGAACAGCCGGAAAGGTTAAGGAGGACGCTATGGAACAGAACGATTATCGCTATATCAACCACTCTCCCCGAAAAAAAGACTCGATGCAGCTTTTGCTCGGCAAGCCGCTTTTCACCGAGGATATTATTCCGAAAGACACTCTTGTCATTAAACTCCTTCGGAGCCCGCATCCCAACGCCACCGTGGAATCCATCAACACCGCCATCGCAAAAAAAGTCCCCGGCGTTGTGGATATCTATACCTGGGAGGACGTTCCGACCCAGCGTTTTTCCAACGCCGGACAAACCTATCCGGAACCTTCGCCCTATGACCACCTGCTCATCGACCGTCATGTCCGCTATGTGGGCGACGTCGTCGCCATCATCGCGGCGGAAACGGAAAAAGCGGCCCTCAAAGCCATGAAACTCATCAAGGTCGAATACGACGTTCTGGAACCGGTTCTGGATTACCATACCGCTAAAGACGGCCCCATTCTCGTCCATCCGGAGGAGGATTGGTCCCAGAAATGCCCCATGGGCGGCGATAACAAGCGCAATTTGGTCGCCACCGGTGATTGTTCCGATGGTGACGTGGACGCCGTTTTGGCCGACTGCGACGTGGTCATCGACCGCACCTATCACACCAAAGCCTATAACCAGTGCATGATGGAAACTTTCCGCACCTACGCGGAACCGGACCGCTACGGACGTCTTCATATAATCTCTTCCACTCAGATTCCCTTCCATTGCCGCCGCATCATCGCCAACGCCCTCGGTATTCCGAAAAGCCAGGTCCGTGTGGAAAAACCGCGGATCGGCGGCGGTTTCGGCGCCAAACAGACCTCCGTTACCGAAGTCTATCCGGCTTTCGTCACCATGAAAACCGGCCGTCCTTCCAAACTGACTCTCACCCGGGAGGAGACCTTCTACGCCGGTTCTCCCCGTCATGAAATGGAACTTCACGTTCGTCTCGGCGCCAGTAAAGAAGGCAAGATCCGTGCCATCGACCTTTACACCCTCTCCAACACCGGCGCCTACGGCGACCACGGTCCGACGACCGTCGGCCTTTCCGCTCATAAATCCATTCCGCTTTATACCGGCTCTCTGGAAGCTTTCCGCTTTAGCTATGACGTGGTCTATACCAACCACCAGGCCGCCGGCGCTTACCGTGGCTATGGCGCCACCCAGGGCATTTTCGCCATCGAGACCGCCGTCAATGAACTGGCCGAAAAGCTCGATATGGACCCTACCGTTCTCCGTGATCAGTGTATGGTCAAAGAGGGCATGATCATGCCCTCCAACTACAACGAGCCGTGCAACGCCTGCGCGTTGGATCGCTGCATGGAACATTGCCGGAAGCTGTTCCATTGGGATGAAAAATATCCAGTCCGCGATATGGGCAACGGAAAAGTCCGTGCCGCCGGTGTGGCTATGGCCATGCAAGGCTCCAGTATCTCCAATGTGGACGTCGGCTCGGCCACCGTCCGCCTCAATGACGGCGGCGCCTACCAGCTGATCATCGGCGCCTCCGATATGGGAACCGGCTGTGACACCACCCTTTCCCAGGTTGTCGCCGAATGTATGAACTGTGCTTTGGAGGATGTCTCCGTCTTCGGCGCCGATACCGATATTTCACCTTATGACTCCGGCTCCTACGCCTCTTCCACCATGTACCTCACCGGCAAAGCGGTCCAGAACGCCTGCGAAGACCTCAAAGGCAAGCTCTGCGCCATCGCCGCCGGTATGATCGGTTGTGAGGCCGACGAAGTTGCCTTCGACGGCAAGACCTTCCGCCGTTCCAATGGCGAAGAATCCGTCACCCTCGCTGACGTCGCCACCAAAACCCAGGCCAACAACAGCCTTGTCGCCGAGGCGACGGCGACCCTCAGTTCTCCCTATTCCCCGCCGCCTTTCATGGTCGGTATGGCGGAGATCGAACTGGATAAGGCCACCGGTCTTGTGACCGTTCTGGATTACGCCACCGTCGTTGACTGCGGCATCCCGATCAACCCGAACCTTGTTCGGGTCCAGACCGAGGGCGGTCTGGTGCAGGGCATCGGCCATACGCTGATGGAGAACGTCACCTATGACGCCAAAGGCAAACCCATCGAATCCAACTTCCTGCAATACAAAATCCCGACCCGTCTTGATGTCAACCAACTCCAGGTGGAATTCGAGAACAGCTACGAGCCTCGTGGTCCGTTCGGTGCCAAATCCATCGGCGAGATCGTCATCAACACCCCGGCTCCGGCTATCGTTCACGCCATCTATCGGGCGACCGGCATCTGGCACCGGGAAATTCCGGTCACGCCGGAACAGATCGTCTTTGGAAAACCGGACAAAGAATAAAAAAAGACAAAGGTCCGAGGCGAATGCCTCGGACCTTTGCTGTAAAAAAGCGGTTGCCTCCCGGCAGCCGCTTTTTTATTATTTAATGAATAAAGCCGAAATCTTTGAGCGGCCAAACCCGGAAAACGATCTTGCCGACGATATTTTCGGTATCAATGGCTCCGACTGACGTGTTCCGGCTGTCAATGGAAGTCTCTCGATGGTCTCCCATGACAAAAATCGAAGTGTCCGGCACCTGGTACGGAAGCTCGATGTTACATTCGCCAAAGGCTTTTTCCGGCACATAAGGCTCATCCAACAGTTCCCCATCCACATAGACGTTGCCGTCCTCGTCGATGTTGACCCATTGATGTTCCTGAGCGATGCAGCGTTTGATCAAAAGCTTACTGCCGTAATAAACGCCGACGACATCGCCGGTCTCAATATTGGCGCCCTTAATGGAAACAACGATCTCTCCCTCGTTCAGCGTCGGGGTCATGGACGTTCCGTAAATCCGAAGGACCGGCATGAACAGCACAGCGACCAGAACAGCGCACGCCGCGACGACGATCAGCGTATAGATCGTATTCCGAAGCAGTTTACGGAAACGGGACTTATAATTGACCCGCTTCAGTTCCGCTTCCAGTTCGGTTACACCGGCGGCTTCCACTTTTTTCTTTCCAAATTTCATATCGTTTCCTCCGCTTTTTTTCAATAAAACTAAACGATCACGATTCTTCCGCCAGCGTGCAGCGAATCGTTACACGACTTTGACCGGAAATCGTACAGGTAAAGAGTGTCAGATCCCAATCGCCCGAGGTCATTTCTTTGACAGCGGTGCCGCGAAGCGTATCGACCTCCGCCACCTGATAGTGGAATACGTTGCCCGCCATATCGGTAAAAATTACCGGATCGCCCAGTTTGACACTGGAAAGATCGCCGAAATGTTTCCGGTAATTGTGGGCCGCGATGACCAAATTGTTTTTATAGACCGAACCGGTATAACGGCACGGCGAAATTTTCAAATTCGGATAACTCCAACTGCTGAGCACCGGAAATTCCTTACCCAACGACTCAAGATTCAAAACACCGATATAATCGTTTCCATCAACGACCTTGATCGGCATATCCATATCCGGGTTGAGCACGTAATCGGGATATTCCACCTCGTCCGGTTTTTGCCAGATCTCTTCCTCGTCGGGCATGGGAACAGCTTCCTCAATTTGAGGAAGCAATTCCTCCAACACAGCGTCCGCCGCTTTTCCGGCCCGTGCGCTGTCCCAAAGGTTATAAAGCGTTATACAAAGGGCCGCCGCGATCAGCAGCAGCCCCACAAGAATCCATGCGGTCCCTTTTTTCATTCGTTATTCTCCTTGCGGCGAACTACGCCAAACGCGACACAAACGACACCGGCCGCGAGAAGCGCCGGAACCGGCCACCAAAGGACACCGGTCTGCGGAAGCTCAGGGTCTTTCGGCTCCGGTTTCGACGGCTCACGAGGAGTGACCGGTTTATAGGTATTCGTCACCGTAAAGGCGTTTCCTTCCTGCTTGATGGAAACGGTGTAGCCGCTGACACTCTCTTCCAGAACGCTCCATTCGTTTTTACTGCCGTTGGTATCATATTCCGGAAGATCGTTCCACTCATATTTCCAGGAATTCTTCTCGTTCAGCTTCACCGATTCATAGGATTTCCCGTTTTTCATCAATTTAATGGTCACTTCCGTCGGGCGCTTTGCGGTATAACCTTCATCCTGCCACACTTTGAGCACCTTCCGGGAAACGGTGGTAACCGGAGGTTCCTGTGCCTTTTCTCTTGTGACCTTCGGAGAAATCGTTACGTCATAGAGCCAGCTGTTCTCGGTGACCGGATCCAGACCCGGAAGCAGAACGACCGCCGGAGACGGCGTATAAACATAGCCGTCATAGGTGGTTTTATCGCCGATGACCAGATAAAGACCGGTGCTGAGATCGCCAAAAAGGTACTTTCCGTCTTTATCCGTTTTCCCGGACGCTGTTTCCTTCACTTTTCCGTCCGAGACATAGTCCCGCAACGTATTCGCGATTTCGTTCCATTCTTCCGCTTTTTCCACGTTAAAATCCAGCGGATAGCTGTCAAATGGGCTGAGCACGTTGAAGTGAACACCGCTTGTCACCAAAGCGACACGATAAATCTTAAACGTCGCGTTGGGAATAACGATATCCTCATAATGATACTGGAGCGTCAGGTTCGTTTTGTGATCCACGTCGATCGATTCCACCGCAAACGCCGTCATCGTGCCGGTCAAAAGCAGTAAAAGAGCGAGCAGAAAAGCAAAAACTCGTTTCTCGTTCATTTTCATCGAGATACACCTCCGATTTATTTAGACTGTGACTTGATTTCATCAATGATTTGTTCCTTGGTACGGATTTTTTCCGGTCGTTTCAGCATGACCATCATCAAAAGCGTAAACAGGAACGGAAACGCCACGATCGGCGCTACGATCAGCGGATCGATCAAAACCGCTTCCTGAACAACGTGGGCCACGTTCTCCATGCTGGTTTCGATCCGATGTCCCCGGACCAGAAGCCGGTGCGTATTGACGCCGTAAGGCGTACAGGTGACCAGCGTGAAATAATCTTTTCCTTCTTCAATGCGAAGTTCGGAAAGATCGATCGGTTCCACCACTCGGATCTGATCGACCTCATAGGTCAACACTTCGCTGAGCACCGTAACGGTGAACATATCCCCTTCCCGAAGCTTATCCAAATCGGTAAAAAGTTTCGCACTGGTAAGACCGCGGTGACCGGACACCACACAATGGGTGCTTTCGCCGCCGGTGGGAAGACTGGACCAGGGCAGATGTCCGATGGCCATCTGCAAAACGGCGTCCGACACACCGTGATAAATGGGAAGAGCGACGTCGATCTTCGGGATCTCAATATAGCCCATGATCGTTGTGCCGGTCACGTCCAGACACGCTTTATACCGATCCTCCAGGTCCTCCGTCAGGCTGAACGGATTGTCCCGGGTGAGGATATCTTTATTATACTGGACCGCCGCTTCCCATACCTCCTGATAATTATTTTTATCGACGTTTTCCAGTTCCGCCACATAGGAAGCAATGGCATGGGTGCTGTGTTTTTCGTTCCAATAATCGCTGAATGTCGGATACAGCAGCAGGGACAGACCTACGATAGAACCGATGATAAGGATAATGGTGCTGATTTTCAGTTTGAACTTCATAGGTTTCTCCTTGCCGCTGTATCAAAAGGGGAACTCCCCTTTTGATACAGCGTGATTGTAAGCAAGTTTATGCTTCATTCCAAAGGTTTTGCCCCGGAATAAAAGGAACGGTCCGTAAAATTAACGGCCTTCGTTATACATTCTCTTCTTGGTGACAAGAACAACAGTCGTAGCAAGGAAGAGGATGGCACCGACGGTGAGCATCAGAATGGTGCCTTCGCCACCGGTGTAAGGAAGAGCGCCGCCCTCGCCGTTGGCGATATAGACGGTATAGACCGCTCTGGTGTTCTGAAGGGCAACCGGCTCACCGTCAAGGGTGGCGGTGAATTTGCCATCCGTGGTACGTTCGATAACAAGAACGAACGGATCGTCCTCATCCGGAGGCGTATAGCCCAGAGGAGCGGTCAGCTCACGAAGATAATAAGTACCTTCTTTAAGGCTCTGGAACTCCATGGTCTCATAGCGGTTATCGGCCAATTTGATATCCTCTTCGCCGTATTTCTCGATCCATTCGACCTCTTTGGTCGTGTCGTTCCAATGATAGAAGAGTTCTTTATTATCATCGGTCAGTTGATAAAGGACAAACGTCGCTCCGTCAAGGGTTTTGGTCTCGTCCTGCGCGTCAACTTTCCGGATGGAGATGGCGGTGGTACGGGCGATGACTTCCGGCGGATCCGGAATCGGGGAATTGCCGGGAGTACCGTCTTCTTTCTCGTAATCGAAGGTCGCGTGGATCTTGTTGGTCACGCTCATTTTGGCCGGATCGTCTAGGATGTGTTCGTTGACCGCCATTTTGAACGTGGCGACAATATAAACACGGGAATGATAGAGAGCGTTGCCGTCTTCATCAGCCCACGGAATTTCCAACGTATTGGTGTCCGCGTCATAGGTAAACAGTACTTCGTCTTCGACAAGATCCTCAAACTCACCGGTGGTGGCGTTATAGGTCTCATAAAGTTTCAGTGTGCCGTTTTTGTCACCGAAAACATAGTTTTCAGACTCTCCGAGGAAACTGAGGCCCTCGGAAGGGACATCCTTAATATAATAAGTAAGAATCGGAGCAACATAGGAAGGGGACTCGGTGTTATAGTTCGTAGCGAACAGAGAGGCCGTATAGGTTATTTCGTCGCCGACAATAACCGTCTGTTTGTCCTCGGTTTTCAGTGCTTCGGACGGACTATGTTTATTTTTATCATAAATCACAACGCTCGGGATGTTGCTGTTGACAGTGGCCTTAACACCCTCTGCCTCCGGATCCTTGACCGTCGGGATCAGAAGATAATAACCGTAAGGTACGTTAAATTCAAGAACGCCTTTATCCGAAACTTCCGCGATATCGGTATAGTGAGGAGCGTCGTCGATCCACTCGTCCAGATGTTTGTAAAGCCAACCACGACCGGGGTCCTGGTTGGTGGAATCCTTGTGAACAATATAGGCTTTCCCGTTTTCATCATACTGAATGCGGAACGGGCAGACGTCCGCATCGACGCCGTAAACGCCTTCATCGTCTTCGATCAGTTTTTTCAGTTTCGCGTTGGTGACGTAGTAGGAAATGGATTCTACTACCGAGTCACCGCTGTCATCCAAGAAACGTTCACCGTCGAAGATCCGAAGTAGCGTATAGGTTTGACCGACTTCCGCGTACTTGATGGTGATCTTACCCTTGGGTTTACCGGCATCGGGATCCTCATCGGCGAAAGCGACAATGCCAAGGGAAAGGACCATAACAAGAGCGAGAAGAAGTGAAAGGATTCGTTTCATAATTTTTCCCTCCTGAATATAATTCTGGATAATTTTATATCGTTGTCTGTGTTCCGGCGCAAGATAATATTTGCCGCTGGAGGTGCTTTATAATGTTGCCCTCCTTTCCCTGCGCCTCAAAACGCGAACAACCAGCAAGGTACCTGTCAAAACCAGGATACCGGTTGCGTAAAGGAAAGTGCGTCCGGTGCCGCCTGTAAACGGAAGTTTGCCACCGGGATAGTTTCTGACGGTCAAAGCGGAATTGTAAAAGGCCAGATAGGTATCGCCTTCCGGCGTCGTAACGCTGCCGTCGTTATGAATTGTAAACTTTCTGGCGTCCGTCATCGGAACAAAGCCTTTCGGCGCCACCGTTTCCCGGATCCAGTAGCTCTTTTCCGCCTCCAGATCCTCAATGGTAAGAACGCCGTGAGTCGTTGTATAAGTACCGACTTTTTCGGTCAGTCCTTCGTCCTCATAAAGTTCAAAGGTCGTTTCGCTGATGGTAATGACATTATCGTAAGCGTCCACCTTCTCAACGGTAAGATCCAACGTACCGACCTTGTTTCCCTCAAAGACGAGTTTGCCGTTGTTGCCGAAAGCGTGTGTGATCTGTTCGGTCTGTTCTCCTTCATAGGTGACCGTCGAATGCGTCAAAACATAGGACGTGGATTTGGTATCGGACGTATTATCCGTCTTATTGACCGAGGTGTCCTTATAGCTGCCGTCCTCTTTATAATACGGGTTGTCGTCCGCCGGTTTCTCCGTCGCTTTCGCTCCGATGTTCGGATTATCCGGATCATAGTCGTTGGTGTAGAACGTCTTTGTTTCGCCGAGCGGAAGCTCCGCCAACGCCGCTTTCGACTCGTCGCTCAGTCCGACCTGATAGATGAGTCGGGCTGGAAGCGCCTCGTAATACCAGTTGGCTTTTGTCGATGTGCAGGGCGTATAGGCCGGCAGAACGTCGTCTGGGACGACCATCCGAACGACCTGTTTCTTGGTCGTCGGGTCCTTCGTCACCGTCACCTTGATCTCGGAAAGGTTCGCGGTATAACCGCTGCCGTCCGTCGCTTTATATGTGTAGTTATACGTATATGTCGTTACGTTGCCGCTGGTGCTCTTGGAAGTATGCGTATAGTTCCTGCCACCATAGTTCAAAATCGGGTCGCCCTGAATGAGCATTCCGTCGCCGATGGGGTCTTCGATCTCTACGGAGCTTCTCTTTTTCAGGATGAAGCCGTAGTTTTTGACTTTAAGGCTTCCCTCAATGATATCGGCGAAAATATCGTCCAGATCTTCTTTCTTGATATCACCGAAATAAGCTTTATCCGCATAGGAATAGCTGCTGTACGGGTTGGAAACGACCGGAACGTTGACGTTCGTCCGTCCCAGAACGTCCGAATAGGTGTTGGACGAGGCAACGGAAAGATACTGATCGGTGACCCTGTTGGCCAGAAGGTCTCGAAGCTGATGGGACGTCGTCTCATAGTTCTTGGCGTCGGTGTTCGTCAGATCCCGGATATTATTCGCCGTCGGGTTCAGAACCGCCCGTTTATAGTGGTCATCCGTTGCCGATTTTTCGGAGAAGTCCTCCAGATCCGTCTCATTGATACCCATGCCGACGGTAAAGAACTTGGCCATTTTGTCGTAATGGATACCGACTTCCTTTTTGTAATAGTTAGCGGAAAGGATCGTGTAATAACCCTGGATACCGCGGTTGTTCTGGGCGTTCGTGTAAACGCCGCTGCCGTAGTTCGGGCCGAGAAGCACGTTGCCGTAATCGCTGTTGCAGTGCGTCGGGTCACCGTCGGAAAGAAGGATGATGACCGGCTGACGCTGTACCGTATAGGTTCGGGCCGATTCGCCGCTGCCGAGCTGTTTGGAATAGGTGGTATCCGTTATCCGGTCGAACATGGCCGCGCCCCGTGCAATACCGGACTGCGTATAAGTACCCTGCTGCTGGGTGGAATCGGTTCTTCTGGTGACGCTGTTGCCGTCTTCGTCCAGAAGACCGCTGACAGACCGCACGTCGCCGCTGCTGTTCAGTTCAATATATTTTCCTTCGGTATTGCCGGCGTCATAGTGGTCGATCTCCAAAAGATCCCACGAGCCGCTGGAGAAAAGGACAATACCGACACGGTTTTCCTCGTGCTCCTCAAAGATCTGAGTCATCGAGGCGTTGACGGCGTTGACCATGGCTTCCCGTCGGGTCGTTCCATCGGGCGTATTGTTGCTCATACTGCCCGAAACGTCCAGAATGAATACCACGTCGATCGGAGTAACGATCTCATCCGTTTCCGTCAGCGCGTATTCCTGTCCGAGAGCGGAAAGAGTGACGCTGAACACGTTGTCCGCGTAATTTTTGAAAGCGCCGTAGTCGTCGCCTTTATAGATGACCGATTTATCGGCAAGGACCTTACCGTCATCAGCTTTGTTGCCGTCTCCGTCGAATTTGGTCTCGATATTCGAGGTCGCCGGGTCGGAATAGGCTTTTCCGGCGACGTCTCCAACCGAGGTGACGACTTCGTCTTTCTTTCCGGAAGGCGTTACGTAATCGGGATAATCCGGAGCTGTCGGCACCGTTTCTTCCTCTGAACCGCTTCCGTGCTCGATCGGGTCGTCCGGAACGGTCGGCTCATTGGTGGGTTCCAAAAGGAGGAAGTTCCGGCCATAGGAGGTACCGTCGGTGTCGCCGCCAAAGATGTAGTCCGAAGAGATTACGTGGAGATAGTTACTGTTGTTGGCGATGGTCCAGGTATCGGTGACCGACGCTTTGTTTACCGTAAACGAGGTCCCCGTGCTGCCCGTTCCCAACGCATTATCGGAAACGGTCAGATACCGTCCGCTTCCGTTCCATTCCACCGTGCGGTTTCTTCCGCCCGAAAAATTCCAGAGGTTGTTATCGGAGGCACCGCTGACTTCCAGAATTCCGTCGTTTCCTTTAATCGGATGGATCTCAAGCGGCGTGGAGGAGATGCTGCCGTTAGCATAGGCCAGTGCGTAGTTGCCCTCCGCCGAAACGATCAGATATTCTTTATTCGCCGAAATACTTTCGGCGATTTTATAATAGCCGACGTTGCCGCTGGGGCTTACCGGAAGCGTTTTCACGTATTTGTAAATCGTCATACCGTTGCGGTCATCGGTTGACGAACGGGTAAACGCACCGCTGTTATAACACAAGTAATAGGTCGTGTTGTTGCTTCTTTGCGAAATCTTTACGGTGTTCCCGCTGAAGCTCAGCGTCTCGTTTGCCGAGGAGGTACTGATCCATGTGTTATTGCTCAGGCGCAGATATTGGGACGTGCCGACGTTTTGTATCGCTGTGGACGTACCGAGCGAAGCGAATTTCCAAAGATAGGCGTCGTCGATGGTTCCGGCCGTGTAATAACCCGGATGATTATTGACCGCCGTGAACGTGACGCTCTGTTTGGCCGCTGCGCTGTCGGCAACACCGAACGCATTGTTGTTATAAACGATCATGTACTGGGCGTTGATGTCATCAATCGCGTTCATCTGTTCCCAATAGCCGCCGGAAACAGCCGCCAGAAGCTTGAACGGTCCGGAAACGACCGTTTCCGGAAGTTTCGCTTCTTCGCTCTTTACTTCGTTTTCGTCCGGCTCGTTCTTTTCTTCCGTTTCCTCCGGTTCGGCGTTAGCAGCCATCGGACTCGCCGCCATCAGCGTACCTCTTACCGCCTTCAGAAGCGGTCTTTCGGGTGCCGGTTCTTTCGGTTCTTCCTGTGTTTCGGCGGTGTTTTCTTCGGCACGTTCACCGACAACACGGTAATACCACCGGTTGTTCTCGCCATCTTTAATAAATGTATAGACAAGCTCGTTGGCGTTCTCGATATCGTTCCAGTTTTCACCGTCCGTCGAGTATTGCCATTGCCACCGATAATCTTCTTCATCCGCGCCTTCGACCGCAGCCGTAAGGACGACGGTGTCTTCCTCTTCCTCTGCGGAAATGGTGACCTGAACTTCCGAAACCATCACTTTGGTCGGCAACACGCCGTAGCTGAGGATCGTTTTGTCATCTTCTTCAAATTCATAAACGGCGACGCTCGTGAACCGGTTGCCTTCAATGGTGCGGATAACATTCGGCGTCTCTTCCGTCACTTTTTCATAGACGAAACCGACGTGCTCGGCTTTTCCGTCGCTATCCATATCAAAGAAAATCAAATCGCCGGGTTCCGGATCGTATTCTCCGGCTTTTTGATAGCGTTCCTGTTGCTGGAGAGTCTCGATCCACTGACCGCAGCTTCCGGAAAGCGGAAAATCTTCCACACCGGCGTAATGGATGCAGAAGGAGCAGAACATGGCGCACCAATCGCTGTAAGGAGCACCATACCATGCGCCGTAACGGGTGTAGCCCTTGATGACGTCATTATCAACGACCGTATAATTCGCTTTACTCTCGCTGTAGCCGATCTGCGTTTTCGCGATGGCGAGGATATCCTCTTTCGCGTTGCCGGAACGCACCACGCCGGCAAAAGTTGCCTCCCAATCGTCGCTGTTTTCCAAATCGGCGTTGGGGTTGCTCTTACAAAGCAGCGTGTGTTCGTGTTCCGGAACGGTGCAGCGGGAATTTCCGTTCGGGAAATAGCAGTAGTCATTATGAGTATGGGAAATCTTTCCGCAGTAATAGCCTTCGTCATACGCCGGCGGCGCGTCAAAGCAGGAGTCGTCGTGGATATGTTCTTCCAACCCGCAGACCGGCACTCTTTCCGTCAAGGCCTCTTCCGGGAAACAGTCCTCCGCATGGGTATGTTCCGTTTCTCCGCAGATATAGGCCACCTCATAGCACTGTCTGGTATGCTCGTGTCCCTCTTCCTGATTTTCGCAGATCAGCGTCGGCGTATCCGACAGACACTCGTCCGTGTGATGATGCTCCGTCAGTCCGCAAATCGGTTCGCAATCCGAAAAATCAGCGACCATTTCATAGCATTCGTCCGTATGGACATGCTCCGTTTTTTCACAGACCAGTGTCCGGTCCCACGTGATGGCAGGAAGAATCAAAGCGTAAACCGTGCAAAAAACGACGATATACGCCAAAACCCGAATCACACTATGCCAGGTCATCTTTGTCCTATGCTCTTTTTGATAGTTTTCAACCATTGGCTGAATTCTGTCTTCCATAATAATCCCCACTTATCATTTCGATCGTTAAGTGATGAGCCAGTAAGGCACAATATATAGTTAGGTGAATATAGTATAACTCTATTTCCCTATTTTTTCAACACCTTTTTGTAAAAAAAGGCTTTCTTATTGAGAATCTCCGGATTTTTCCGGGATCGCCGTGCTGTTTTTCTGCCTGAAAACCATGAAATATTTATGATACAAAAATGCCGCCGTTTCCGGCGGCATTTCTTAAATTTCCAGTTCGTCCAACCGGGCGATGATATCTTTCTGCCGTTCATAGAACATCAATTCTTTGCTATGAGCAAAATACTCTGCGCAGCCATAGCGGCTGATGTAATACGAGGTATAGGGATTGGCGGTCAGTTCCGTCACAAGGATCAGCATCTCCTGCCCTTCCCCAAATACTTCTTCCGTAAAGCGGAAAAGGCTTGAAAGGTTTTGTCCCATCTCTCCGGAAGCCCCACTCATCTCTTTGGTGAGCACGGCGAAATCTTTTTTAAGCATCGTGAACGCTTCCACGCCGCCGTTCGGTTTCTTTTCGCGCAATTGTTCCGTTTCCTGATTGAGCACGGAAAGAATTTTGAGCACGGTGTATTCATCATCCTTGGAAATCGTTCCGGCGGTCCGTCCGGTGTCCAATTCCGCCTGCTTTTTCGTGATTTTCGCGGCAAGGCAATCTTCCGGCGAAATTCCCGGGAACATAAGCTCCGTCTGGAGTTCTTTCAACACCAGAAGCAGTCCTTCCAAAACCTTTTCCGAGGCGAAAACGTCTCTCGCTTTTCCGGATACCTCATCCAACAGCAGACCAAGCAGAGAAAACCGTTCATCAAACCGGGCACGGCGGGCACGATCCTTGATCTCGGCGCTGGCCGTTCCGGCCAGGATCTTGTCCGTCTGATAGTCCGATTTGTACTTGTTGTACAAATCGTAATAGACGGAAAAATCCCGGGCGATTTTTTTGTTTTGAATATACTGCCCGATCAGGTCTTCGTCAACGACAAGTCCGTTTTTCTCATAGAGCCGGATCATATCGGCCAAATCGGACCAGCCTCTCGCCGTCACGAAGCTCTTTCCGTCCACCGTCGTCTCGATCTTATAAAAATTGTCCCGTTTGATCTCCAGATAGGTGGTCACCGCCGGATGGGTCTGTTTTTTCTGTGCGTAGCTCTTCCACGCGCCGTAATCCGGTTCCACGTCCACCCGTTTCAGACGGTCCCAGGTCACGATATCGAAATCCCGAACGGAGTTATTATATTCCGGCGGGTTTCCGGCGGTCACCACGATCCAGCCTTTCGGCACCCGATGACGGCCAAAGGTTTTATACTGCAGAAATTGGAGCATCGCCGGCGCCAGCGTTTCGGAGACGCAGTTGATCTCGTCGAGGAAAAGGATCCCTTCCGAAAGGCCTGTTTTTTCGATGAAATCATAGACCGAGGCGATGATCTCCGACATGGTGTATTCCGAAACGTTGTACTCCACCCCGTTATAGGTCTTCTTCTCGATGAACGGAAGGCCAAGCGCCGATTGCCGGGTGTGGTGCGTCATGGAATAGGAAACCAGTCCCACGTCCAGTTCCTCGGCGATCTCTTCCATAATGGCCGTTTTTCCGATGCCGGGAGGACCGATCAGAAAAACCGGACGCTGTTTTTCCGGCGGAATGACATAGCCGCCGAATTCATCCTTGGTAAAATAGGCGGTCATCGCGTTTTTTATCTGTTCTTTTGCCTTGTTGATATTCATAGTTCTTCCTCCGTATCGGTTTCCCGGAATTGGATTCGATGTTCTTTCGCGTAGGTTTCCGCGAAGCTGTTTTTGGGAGCGTGGATCACAATCTCCCGACAGCCGTAAAAAGCGTTCCGCCCGATCTCCGTAAGCGTTGCCGGCAAATAGATGTCCCGCAGGACTTCACAATCCCCGAATGCCCCGTAGCCGAGCCGTTTCGTTCCCTCCTGTAAAATAACCATTTCAAGCGCCACGCAATCAGAAAAGGCTTCCGTCATGATTTCTTCCGTCCCTCCGGAAAAAACGACTTTCTGGAGATTTTTACAGGCGCTGAACGCGTAAGCTTCCACCGCATCGACGTTTTCCGGAATGACCAGCGCCGAAAGGCCGTCACAGCGCAAAAACGCCCTTGTTCCGATTCTTGTAAGACCTTTCGGAAACGTGATCTCCGTCAGCGACCGGGCGTCCTCCAAAAATCCGGAGGAAATCTCCGTGAGGCTTTCCGGAAGATGCAGTTTTTCCAATTCCGTACAGCCGTCAAAAGCCCGTTTTCCGATCTTTTCAATGGTATCGGGCAAATAGATCTGTTTGAATGGCAAAAGCCGCACGCCCTTTTCCGGTCGTGGCCGGTTGCTGAACTGAAAGCACAGATCACCCAGTTCGGTGACGATCGCTTTCCCGATCCTCGGCGGAACGGCGACCAGTTCCTCGTTGCCCTTGTAGGCGCGAATTTTGGTGGTGCCGTCCTCCCGTTTTTCCACTTCCCAGAGTTTTCGCATCTCGGTCGTGGAATACGGATCCTTATTGGCTTCCCGAAGCATCTCTTTAAGCGGGTCTCTCGGCTTAAAATTCGCGCCCTGATAGCGCATCACTTCGGCGGAAAGCTCCGTTTTCCCGTTTTGGGAAAGCGTCGTGACTAGTTCCGCCGCCTCATCTCTGGTGACGAATTTTTCCCGCAGCATCAGCCGCAGTAGTTCGTCGCAAAGAAGCGTCGCCGGATAAAGGCTTTTCCTCTGCCGCTGAATATATTTCAGATATTGATCTTTGGCGGTCTTTCCGAAGGTTTCCTCCTCCCGGGCAAAACCGCAGCAGCAGCTCGGTTTCACCTCCGGCGGAACATCGCCGAGAGGCAGTTTCGGCGCTACAATAAACGGAAGACCGGGTGCGTAGGCGAAAACGTCCTTGCCGAATTTCATGTCCGTACCCGGGATCCGGATCGTCCCGAGTGATTTGCAACGGCGAAAGGCGTCTTTTTTGAGCCGCCGCAGACTTTTCGGCAAAAGGACGTCGTCCATGTCGCAATAGCAAAAAGCGAACGGTGCGATATCGATTACCCCGTCGGGAATCTCGATCACTCCGCCGGGTCCGTAATACTCTTTGAGCACGCCGTTTTCGACCAAAAATTCGCTGGAATAACTCAAAGCGCGCCCTCCTCTTCGATTTCTCCTTTATGCAGGATCAGTTTAATTGCCCACGGCGGCACCTCCGGCGCTTTGTCCTCGTCATCCACAAAGACAAAGGCAGTCTCATAGTCCGGTTTCTGCTCCGGGAAAGAGCCCAGTCCATCCGTAAAATAGATCAGCCCCCGAAGATCCCGGAATTCCTTGTTCCCGATCAGCTCGTCCACGTACCGGAACACCGGTCGGAAATCTGTTCCGCCGCCACCATAGATGCGAACGTCTTTGATATAGCGGTCGAACTCCTCCTGGGAGGTAATTTTTTCATCGTGCTGGACCCTGGCGTCACATTGTATGATATGGAGATTGACTTTCGAGAAAAAGCTCTCCGTCGATTTCAGAATGCCGTACGTCTTTTGAATAAAGTGCCGGACCAGTTCGCCGGAGCAGGAACCGGAGGTATCAATGGCGATGACAAATTCCCGGATACGTTTGGCGTCCCGGTATTCCAATGGCTCAATGAGCGGCATATTGCCGTAAAGTTTCAGCCCATAGGTATAAAACACATAGTCAAATTCGTCCTCACTGGTTTTGAGTACCTCGCCGTGAACGGCGAACTTTTTCAGAAACGCCTCATAATCCACCTTTTCCCGGTTGATCTCTTTGAGGTTTTGGATCAAGCTTCCGGCGTTGCCGCCGGCTTTCTGGGAAAAGGTCTCCAGATCCTGCTCGATGCTTTCCGCCAAGCGTTTCCATTCTTTCGCCGTTTCCGCTTTTTCAGCGATGGAACGGGGGCGTCCTTTTCCGTTTTCAGATTCGCCTTTTCCTTCCTCGCTCTCTTGATCGCCGTTTCCCGCTTGGGAACGACCGGCCCGACCGGTCTCCCCGTTCATTCCGTTGGCACTGTCACTGTTGCTGCCTTCCATCTCTTTCTGCTGCCAGCCCTTAGTCGGCGCTTCGGCGTTTTCTTCCGTTTCCGGACCATACCAACCGGCGTGCTCGTCCGTGAAAAAGGCGCTTCGGATCTCATAGAGCCGCTTTTCCGACAGATTTTCCTCCCGGAAAAGATGATAGATCCGCTCCGCTGTCAGCGCTTTGACTCGGCGCTGGCAATAAAGAATCGCCGTTTCCCGCTCTTTTTGCCGGGAAGGAAGAACGCCGCCGACCCCCAGTTCGTCGATCATATTTTCCACGGCGATATCGCAGGCCGTATCCCACGCTAAACGCTCGATTTTCGTTCCCACAAAACCGTGGTTCAGAACGCAGTGGAGCACCATATGGAGATAGGCTCGGGCCGGAGCCTCTTTTTCCGCTTTATATAGGCGCAATACCTGTAGAGGATGATAAAAAAGGCGCTTTCCGTCCGTCGAAAAAGCCGTTCCGCCCTCTGTGGGAACCGGTTCCAAGCGGGAGAGAGCCGAATCCAAAAAGCGCAGATCCACAAGGAGCGTATTCCGGGAAAGGGTCATCACTTCCGCCGCCAGATCGTTGATTTGTTTTTGGTTTTCCTGTCTTTCCATAAAAGCGCCTCCTTTCTTATGGCCATTATATCAATTTTTTGCTTTTTTGTCTATGAATCAAAAGGAAAAACCGGTGCCGAAGCACCGGTTTTTTACGTGGTTTCCGTACGAAGATATTTTTTTGAATAGGCGTGATGCACCCAAAGCGAAAGCGCCACCGTCAGGATGTCAGCCACAAGCTGTGCCCAAACAATGCCGTACATCCCGAAGAAATGGTTCAGAAGATACAGCATCGGGATATTGAACCCCGCCCAACGCATGACCCCAAGGAACAGTGCCTCTTTTCCCCGTCCGTAGCTGTTGAAAAGATGCACGTGGTAAAAACTTATAAACATAAAGACCGTCGCCAGACTTCTGGCCCGAAGGAACGCCGTTCCCAATGCCACCGTCTCGGCGTCCGAAATAAAGAACCGGATAATATATGGGGCGAACGCCTCATAAAGCCCGATACTGACAACGGCACAGCCGATCCCGAGAAATAACGCGAACCGGGCGATGGCTTTCATCCGCTTCCAGTCCCCGGAGGCGTAGTTGTAAGCCACGATGGGCACCATGCCCTGACAGATACCGACGCCGATATTGAGCGGAAGCCGCTCCACTTTCAGAACGATTCCCACAGCAGCCAGAGCGATATCGCTGTAACCGGTCATCAATTTATCAATGACAATATAGTCCACGTCAAAAAGAAGCGTTGCCACCGCGGACGGCATTCCCACCGTAAAGATCTGCCAGACGCTGTTCCGACCGGGTAATTTTGCCGGAGAAAGCAGCCCGACCACGGAATTTTTCCCGAAAGAAACGATCACGAAAACAAAAAAGAGGCAGGAAACGGCGTTGGAAAGGAATGTCGCGATCCCTGCTCCGACGATCTCGTTTCCCTTTGGAAGCAGAACGAACATAAAAATCGGATCCAAAACGATGTTGACCAAGCCACCGAGGGTGACGCCGAATCCCGCTTTTCCCGATTCGCCGACACTTCGCACAAGATTGGAGAGAACGTTGGTCAGAATCGTCGGAAGTCCCCCGATCACAATGACCCAGAAAGCGTAGGAACGAGCAAACTCAAACGTGTCTTTTCCGGCTCCGAGAAAGTTCAGAAGTGGTTCCATAAAAAAGAACACCAAGGACGAAAACAGGAGGGAAAAGAAAATCGAAAGCCAGATGCTGAAACTGCTAACCTTTCTGGCCTCTGTTTCCCGGTTTTCTCCCAAAAGCCGGGAAACCAGCGCTCCGCCGCCGACTCCGGCGATGGAAGCGATGGAAAGCGTAATATTGAAAACCGGCAAAATCAGCGATGCCGCCGCCACCATAAAAGGATCGTTCGTCCGACCGATAAAGAACGTATCCGCCATATTATAAATGAGAACGATCAGCTGTCCGATAATGGTCGGCACGACCATGGTGCTCACCGCTTTGGGCACCGGTGTCCGTTCAAAGAGTTCCCTGTTGTTTTCCTGACGCATGGTATCCGTGTTCTTCTTTCCACCCTGTTAAAAAAAATCAATTAGAGAATAACTATAGCACAAAGCGCTCTCTTTTACAAGATTTTCCGGCGGGAAAACTTTCTCTTCCTTGCAAGCGCCGCCAAATAATGGTATAATAAAATATCTTTTTGATTTTACAAAAATTGCCTGAAAAGGAGATTTTTCGATGCCCATACTTTTTTTGAACGGAAAAGCTATCGAAGCGCCGGAGGGCGTGACCCTTCTTCGCTTTCTCCGTGACACTCTTCACATCACCTCCGCCAAGGACGGCTGCAGCGAAGGAGCGTGCGGTGCCTGCACCGTTCTGATCGAAGGAGAACCCCGCCGTGCCTGTATTCCCATCACGGACAGGCTGAAAGGGTGCCGTATCCTCACGGTCGAAGGACTTTCCGCTTACGAAAAAGAGCTTTATACCTACGCTTTCGGTGAAGCGGGCGCCGTACAGTGCGGCTTCTGTATTCCCGGCATGGTCCTTTGCGCCAAATCCCTTTTGGATAAAAATCCCGATCCCACCGAGGAAGAGATTCGCTACGCCATCCGCAACAACTACTGCCGCTGCACCGGCTACGTCAAGATCGTCGCCGCCATTCAACTGGCCGCCAAACTGAAGCGGGAGGGCGGTCCCATTCCGACTCCGACCCATACGGACTGGAAGATCGGTTCCAGCGTCCACCGTCTCGACGTCGCGGAAAAAGTGCAGGGCTACGGAAAATATCCCGACGACTGGTACATCGACGGCATGACCTACGGCGGCGCAGTCCGCTCTCGCTATCCCCGTGCCCGTGTTCTTTCCATTGACGCTTCCGAGGCGAAAGCCCTGGATGGCGTGTTGGCCGTTTTGACCGCTGATGACATTCCCGAAGGCGGAAAAAACAAAGTCGGTCATATCAAAAAGGATCAATATACGCTGATCCCAGTGGGTGGGATCACCCACTATCTCGGTGACGCCATCGCCCTTGTGGTGGCGAAAGACGCGGAAACGCTGGAAAAAGCCAAAGAATTGGTGAAAGTGGACTATGAAGTCCTGGAAACGGTCCATAACCCCACCGAAGCCGCCCGGGAAGGCGCGCCCCTTGTTTATGAAGAGGAGGAAAGCAACGTTCAGGCTTATCGCCACGTTTCCCGCGGCGATGCCGCCGGCGCTATCGCCCGTTCCCCGTACGTTGTCACCCGCCATTTTGAAACGCCTTGGACCGAACACGCTTTTCTGGAACCGGAATGTGCCGTCGCCTATAAGGATAAAGACGGCGACGTGATGATCCTTACCACCGACCAGTCGGCCCACACCACGCTTCGGGAATGCTGTGAGCTTCTCGGCACCAAAAAAGTAAAAATTCAAAACCAGCTCGTTGGCGGCGGTTTCGGTGGAAAAGAGGATATGTCCGTTCAGCACCACGCGGCGCTGATCACCTATGTCACCGGGCTTCCGGTCAAGGTCAAAATGTCCCGGGCGGAATCCATCCTCTGCCATCCGAAGCGCCATCCGTTCTGGATGGACGTCACCGCCGGTTGCGACGATAACGGGATCATCCAGGGCGTCAAAGTCAAAGTTCTCGGTGACACCGGCGCGTTCGCCTCTCTTGGCGGACCGGTTCTGGAACGGGCCTGCACCCATTCCTCCGGACCTTACGCTTACGAAAATTTTGAGGTGGAAGGCACCACCTATTATACCAACAACCCGCCGGCAGGCGCTTTTCGTGGCTTCGGCGTCACGCAAACCTGCTTTGCCATTGAATCCGTGCTCAACGAGCTGGCCGAAAAAATCGGTATTTCTCCCTGGGAAATCCGTTTCCGCAACGCCATCCGTCCCGGCGGCACCCTTCCCAACGGACAGATCATCGGTCCGGAAACCGGCCTTGTGGAAACGCTGGAAGCCATCAAACCTTATTATGATGAAGCCATTCAAAACGGCAAGCCGGTCGGCCTTGCCTGCGCCATGAAAAACGCCGGTGTAGGCGTCGGTCTTCCCGACTGGGGACGCTGCAAACTGATCGTGGAAGCGGATGAAAAGCTTCACATCTATGCCGGAGCCAGCTGTATCGGGCAGGGAGTCGGTACCGTGCTCGTTCAAATGGTCGTTACGAGCACCGTGCTCAAACGGGAACAAATCGTCTATGAGCGTTCCAATACCTGGATCGCTCCGGATTCCGGCGACACCTCCGGTTCCCGTCAGACTCTCATTACCGGCGAAGCCTGCCGTCGTGCCTGCGAAGAGTTCAACAAGGCTTTCCGCGGCGATATGAAGGAACTCATTGGCCGGGAATTCTATGGGGAATATCTGGCCAAAACCGATAAACTGGGCTCCGACGTCCCGAACCCCGTTTCCCACGTTGCCTATGGCTACGCCACCCAGCTTTGTATTCTTGATAAAGAAACCGGAAAAATCGAAAAGATGGTAGCCGCCCACGATGTCGGCAAAGCCGTCAACCCCATTTCCTGTGAAGGACAGATCGAAGGCGGCGTTGTGATGAGCATGGGATTTGCCCTGCGGGAACGCTATCCCATTGATGATAACTGCAAGCCGACGGCGAAATTCGGAACGCTGGGCCTTTTCCGTGCTCACGAGCTTCCGGAAATCAAAGCCATCGTCATTGATAAACCCGGTCTGGAACTGGCCGGCGGCGCCATCGGTATCGGTGAGATCACGTCCATTCCCACCGCTCCGGCCATTGCCGAAGCCTACTATCAGCGTGACGGCATTCGCCGTACAAAGCTTCCCCTTTCCGGCACTCCTTATGAAAGGAAGGATTAACGATGGAAAAAGGCTCTTTTCCTCCTCTTTCGGCTTTTGTCGCCTGTAACGGCGATTGCCGGGTCTCCCGTTGCCCCTACGGCTGCATTTCCTGCGAACTTTGCATTGATGCCTGCCCCCACGACGCGATTTTTATCAACCAAAATCTGGTGGCCGAAGTTAATGAGAAAAAATGCGTCGGCTGCGGCACCTGTATCCCCGAATGTCCGCAAAATCTGCTTTCTTTACATAATCTGGCCAACCCCATTCTGGTAAAGTGCTCCAATCGCTCCCCGCGGGATGAAGCGGAAAAACAATGTCCCACCTCCTGCGTCGGCTGTGGGCTTTGTGAGGAAAACTGTCCCGCCGGCGCCATCACCGTTTTTGAAAACGGCGCGCATATCAACGAAGAGCTTTGTCTTTCCTGTGGAAAATGCGCCATCAACTGTCCCCGCCACGCCATTTTCGATCGTCAGAATCTTTTCACATCGGCCCGATAAAAAAAGCGTTTTCCCCAACATTGGGAAAAACGCTTTTTTATTTTATAATTTTCAGCGCTCCTGTGGGACAGCGGTCCACACAAAGGCGGCAGCTCCGACAATCTTCAGCCGCCTTTTCGTCGGTCGCTATCGGTCGAATCATCGTAGTAAGACCCTGTTTTTCCATAACTAACCGGTTTTTCCCGGCTTCCTTTTGGCAAACACGAACGCAAAGTCCGCAGAGAATACATTTTTTTCGATCCCGCTCCAACGAAAGAATGGCTAAAGTCTTATCGTCAGCGTCATTTTTTTGTTGTATTCGCTCCGGTGATACTGGGAACCGGTTGGCATATTGGATCAACCGGCAGGTATCGTAGTCCGGACAGCCGCACGACAGACAGCGCCCGGCTTCTTTCCGCGCTTCCTCCTCGGAAAAGCCCCGGATCACCTCGTCAAAATTGTCCCGGCGGGTTTCCGGCTTCTGAACGGGCATCACGGCCCGTTCCTCCTGCCCTCTTTGGGCGGAATTTTCCGCTACTGTCCTTTCTCGTTGAGAATAGAACAGCTTTTCATCCGTCATCGGCGCTCCCGAAAGCCAGGCGTCCACCGCCTTTGCCGCCCGGTTCGCTTCCGCGATCGCTTCGACCGCGATGGAAGCACCCCGGTTGGTCGCGTCGCCGATGGCGAACACTCCGTCCAGATTGGTCGCTCCCGTTCTTTCATCCGCGGCCAGATTTCCATTTTCCGTCTTGGTCAACGGCCAGAATCCCTCGGACTCACACCGCTGTCCAATGGCGGAAAGGACCGTATCCGCCGGAAGGATCTCCGTTTTTCCTTCCACCGGGATCGGGTGTCGCCTTCCACCGGCATCCGGTTCTCCCAACTGCATGATCTGCAGACGGATCCCCCGTACTTTTCCGTTTTCTCCGAGAATTTCCGCCGGAGACGTCAAAAAGCGAAAATGGACTCCCTCTTCCATCGCCTCGGTGATCTCCCGATCATCCGCCAACGCTTCCGCTCGGGTCCTCCGATAGACCACCGTGACATTTTCCGCACCGCAACGCACCGCCGTCCGGCAGGCATCCATCGCGGTATTGCCGCCACCGATGACCACAACGTTTTTTCCTAAATTGGGGCGTTCCCCCTCGTTGACCGTGCGCAAAAAGCCAATCCCGCTCAGAACACCGGAAAGTTCCTCGCCGGGACAGCCGATCCGGCTCTCTTTCCAGGCGCCGATGGCGACCAGAACGGCGTTTGCGCCATCTTTTATCTCTTCAAAGGAACGGTCTTTTCCGACCCGGACGTTATTTTCAAAAACGACGCCGGTCTTTTCGATCCGCTCGATCTCCTTTTTCAGTACCGCTTTGGGAAGGCGATATTCCGGGATCCCATAGCGAAGCATACCACCCATTTCCGGCATCGCGTCATAAACTGTCACCTCATGACCGGCAAGGTTCAGATAATACGCCGCCGAAAGTCCCGCCGGTCCACCGCCGATCACGGCAACTTTTTTTCCGGTGTAAGGCGCTTTCGACGCCTCATAGGGATTTTCCGAAGCGAGATCCCGATCCGCCGCGAAGGCTTTCAGGTAGGCGATGGAAAGCGCTCCTCCCGCCCGGTTCCGGCGGCAGTCTGTTTCACAGGGATGAGGACAGACCCGCCCGATCGATGCCGGAAGCGGAATGGTCTCTTTTATAATGCGCACCGCTTCCCGATCATTTCCCAGGGCTATCTGCCGAAGGTAGCCCGGAACATCGGTATGGGCCGGACAACGAAGAAAACACGGTTCTTTACAATCCCGCTCATGAGCGCCAAGCAGCTGTTCCAGCGCTTCCGTTTGTGCTTTCTGAACACGAAGCGTCGTTGTCCGCACGACCATCCCATCCTGAATTTTCGTCGTACAGGCCGGAAGAAGCCGGGGATCGCCCTTGACCTCCACGACACAAAGACCGCAGGAAGACGCGGAATTATCTTCGCAGAGATGGGGGATCTCCATACCGTTAGCGGTGGCGGTCGCCAAAATGGAATCGCCGGTTTTTCCGGTGATTTCCCGTCCATCCAAAAGAATGGTCATATCGCCCATCGTATCGCCTCCGTTCTCCCTCCGGTTATTTTATTTTATAATTATACGTTATTTCGTATTATTATTCAATACGCTTTATGAAAAATCCCTCTGAAAATATTTGGATTCGACCCCGTCCTCCACGAAAGTCTCCTTCTCCTGAAATCCGTTTTTTCGCAAAACATGGATGGAGGCGAAATTATCCGAAAACGTAAACGCGCCCAGTGTTTTTAAGCCGCATTTTTCTTTAATTTCCGCCATAAAAAGCCGAACCGCTTCGGTAGCCACGCCTTTTCCCCAAAGCGTTTTCTCAAAAATACAGTAGGAGAGCATGGCGTTCGGTTCTTCGTCACCGATGCAATAGGCCCAGACGTCGCCGACATAAGCGCCGTTTGCGTAAACGGACTTGCCATAGCTAGTCGAATCAGGGCGCAGCGATTTCTCAAAATCCGCGATAGCCTCTTCCACGGTTTTCGCCTTCTGCGGAAGATATTTCTTTATTTCAGAATCCTGGACCCGTTCAAAATAGACGCTGACGTTTTCTCTCGTCCTCGGTTTCAGCTCAATCCGAATGGAATTTTCTTTCATAAACAAAGACCTTCCTCTCCCTCGTTTTTCAACCGATCTGTTTTATTCATCCGGTATCTTCTCCACCAAAGTACCTTCCGCCTCCAAAAGTTCCAACGCGTTCGGAGTAAGCGGTATCATACAGATTTCGATATTCCCGGAACCGTAAAAGCCATAAAATCCTATGTTTCCGCTTTGAAGCAGTCGGCTGAGCGGCGGACGTTCCGGGTCCCCGTAAAGATGATGATCTCCGAAAAAGTTTTCGTACGCCAGTGAATAGAGATCATCAAAAACGTCCCCGATCCTGTCTTCCGTAAGCGTCGGGCAAGCCATTTGCAAAAGGCAGGACACGATCTCTTTATATTTCTTCGCCATGCTTTCCCGATACCCATGGTCATCAAAGGTAACGCGGACTTCATAAATTTCTTCCCGCTCCGACAAATAGAATGTCATGGTCGGCATGGTCAAAATGGCCCGATCCTCCGAAAAGTTGGAGCGAGTCGCCTCATAGCCAAAGCGCGGTGAAAACCGGGAATCCCTATACCATCCCTCCGAAGTCGTCGCCGTCAGATAAGCTTTCCCATGGGAACGTCCGTAGGCGCCGTTATAAGCGGCGATGAAATCCTCCATCGAAACCGAAAAGACGTTTTCGTCTTTTTCGTTGACCAAGGCCAGAGACGATAAGTCGATTTCCGCTGTTTCCGAAAAAACGTTCTCCGTCGGCTCCTCTTCCGAAAAATCCGGCTTCTCTTCCTTCAGCGTTTCCGCTTTCACCGTTCCGTCAAAAGAAACCGTATAGCAAACGTCTTTCTGTTCCTCACCGAGCACCAAAGCCTCGACCGCATCATCCTTCCAGGTAACTTTCCAGTTTTCCGGAAAAAGCCTTTTGCCGTCGTTGGCGATATCGAACGGAATTTTGCTGACGGTCCGGTCGCCTTTTTTCAAAACGAGCCTTGCGTGAGAAGCTCCGAAAGGCCAGTCCGGTTCTCCCACTTCCTGAAAAAAGAGCGTATAGGCACCGTCCGGAGAGGTTTTTTCGTCGATCCCGGTTATCTTATATTTTGTAATATATAGAAAACCGCCGCACAAAAGAACAAGGATCGTCACCACGGAAAGCAGCACAATCATCCATTTTTTCATCTATTTTCCCTCGTTTTTGTCTTTTTGTGTTTTTCAATCGGGCCGCTTCCCAGCAAAATACAGCCTCGTTTTTTATGAATCAAATTATAGCGAAAAAACAGCATTTTGTAAAGAATAACACAAAAACGCCTTTTGCCTTAGCAGGCAAAAGACGTTTTTTTGTGAAAGAGTAATATAAGAAACCGTAAAAGCCACATCTGCTTATTTAGCTCGACAGACCGAGGCTTTGTCTATATTTTTATTCCAACAAATTACTGTTCTGAATCTTTCGAAACATCTTTGCTCTTTTCATTTGTACCCAAATATGTAATCGCGCCAGCCGTTCCGATCCCTAAAAACACCCATGGAGCCGCCGCATTGGCAAAATCTTCAGGCGCTCCACCAATCACCCGGCATATCGTAAATAAAACACCGAAAAACACAGCGATTACCGCTACTGTGATAACTATTCTTGTCTTTACCTGCAAATCCTTCGCGTCTTTTTTCACTTTTTCTGTCATTTTGGAATCTCCTTTTACCAATTCATCTAACGAAATATTGTAAAGGTCGCTCAACGAAATTAAACTTGCGATATCCGGCAATGTTTTACCATTTTCCCAACTTGAAATGGTAACTCTTGATACAAGAACTCTTTCCGCCACTTCTTCCTGCGTCATTCCCGTGTTTTTTCTTGCCTCTTTCAATCTTTCACAAATTTGCATTTCCACGACCCCCTATACAGCTAAAGCATACTTCAAAATGATTTCATTTTCTATAAAACCGTTTTTACAAATCTTTTAGAAGCTTGTAAAAATGCTTTTACATTCCCTATTTATCCGTGTTTTTTCGTTCTGATAACTAATAGGAAACTTCTAATTTATGGATCTCACTACATTTTTTCTTTTTTGTCTATTACAAATGAAGAAACGTCTTTTGTCTTGACAGACAAAAGACGTTTCTTGTGGAGCAGGATACGGGAATCGAACCCGCGACTGTGGCTTGGGAAGCGACCGTTTTACCATTAAACTAATCCTGCGATTTCTGTCTTTCTATTATGTCCCTTTTTCCGCAAAATGTCAAGTCTCTTGCAGGATAAGGTCCGCTTTTTTGAAGCGAAACCGCTCTTCCTCCGGCTCGCAAAGCAGCGTATCACCGGCTTGGATCTCCCCCGCGATCAGCTTTTCCGAAAGGGGATCCTCCACCTTTTCCCGAAGATATCGTTCCAAAAGCCGTGCGCCATAGACCGGATCAAACCCTTTTTGCGCCGCCGTTTTTACCGTGTTTTCCGAAAATCTCACCGTCACTCCGACAAGAGCCAGCCGTTCTCCCAGTTTTTCCAGATACTTTCGGGCGATCTCCTCGGCGGCTTTTTCGTCCAGCTTCTCAAAAACCACCGTCTCGTCGATCCGACTGATAAATTCCGGCCTGAAAACTTTCCGCACCTCACACAGAACGCTTTTTTCCCGCCCGGAGGCGAGCGTTTCCACTGTGAGAAAGCCCAAACCGTTTCCCGAAATAAAATGTTCCGCTCCGATGTTCGATGTCAAAATCAGAACGCAGTTCCGAAAATCCACTTTTCTTCCCTGTCCGTCCGTCAGAATGCCATCATCCATGATCTGCAAAAACAGGTTATAGACCCCGGCGTCCGCTTTTTCGATCTCATCGAAAAGGATGACCGAATAAGGGTGCCGGTGTACCGCTTCTGTCAACTTTCCTCCGTCCTCATACCCCACATAACCCGGAGGCGATCCGACCAGCTTATTGACGGCGGCTTTGTCGTTATATTCGCTCATATCAAAGCGCAAAAGCGCCTTTTCGTCGCTAAAGAGCACCTCGGCCAGCGCTTTGGCCAGCTCCGTCTTTCCCACTCCGGTGGGACCGGTGAACAGAAAACTGCCCACCGGTCGTTTGGGATTTCGAAGTCCGGCCCGGTTGCGTCGGATAGCCCGGGCAACAGCGCTGACCGCCTTTTCCTGCCCGACTACCCGCTCGTGAAGCAGGGCCTCCAAAGAAAGAAGCCGCTTGTTCTCGTCCGCTGTCAGGTCTCCGGCGGCAATCCCCGTATAAAGCTCCAGAATGGCGGCAATATCCTCTTTCTTCACCGTCGAGCGAAACCGTTCCCGGGAAATGGCCACCCGGGAACAGGCTTCATCCATCAGATCGACCGCTTTATCCGGCAGACGCCGCTCCGGTAAATACCGCACCGAAAGGCGGATCGCCGCCTCAACCGCTTCCTCGCTGACGCTTACCTTATGAAAACTTTCGTACCGTTCCTTCAGGGACATCAGAATTTTTTTAGCGGTTTCGATGTCCGGTTCCTCTACCAGTACGCTTTGGAACCGCCGTTCCAGCGCCGAATCCTTTTCGATGAACCGCCGGAATTCTTCCGTGGTCGTCGCGCCGATGAGCTGAAATTCGCCCCTTGCCATCTGCGGTTTCAAAATGTTGGCGGCGTCAACCGCGCCTTCCGCCGCGCCTGTACCGACAAGCGTATGCACCTCATCCACAAAAAGAAGAATATTCCCGCTTTTGATCACCTCGTCGATGACGGACTTGATCCTTTCCTCAAAATCGCCCCGATACTTGGCTCCGGCCACCATGGACGAAAGATCCAACGCGCAAAGCCGTTTTTGTTTCAGCCCGTCCGGCACTTCTCCGGAAACGATTTTCTGCGCCACTCCCTCGACAATGGCAGTCTTGCCCACACCGGCTTCTCCAATAAGGCAGGGATTATTTTTGGTCCTCCTGGCCAATATCTGGATCACCCTGGTGAGTTCTTTTTCCCGTCCGATCACCGGATCCAGTTTTTTCTCCGCCGCCAACCGGGTCAGATCCCGGCTGTAACGATCCAGCGTTGGCGTCTTGGGCTGTTTTTGACGGGGCGGTTCCGAAACGCCGACGTTCCCTCCGGACAAAAGCTCCTGATAGAGCGTTTCCGTCGGACAACCGGCCGCGCGGAGATATTTGATCGCCGCGCAGTCGGGATTTCTCAGAATCGCCAGCATGATATGGCGGCACTCCGCCGAGGGTCCCTCTCCCTTTCCGTCGTTGAGCGCCTCCTCCAGAATTTTCCGACAGAGAGGTGTAAAGTCCGCTGGGGAAAGGTTGGAACGAAGACCTCTTCCCACCGCCAGCGACAATTTTTCGGCGACCAGTTCCCCCGTCAACCCGCAGCTTGCCACCGCGTTCCATTCATAGCAGGCTCCTTCCCGAAAAAGCCCCCAAAGCAAATGTTCGCTTCCCACGAAACAATGACCCAAAAAAGAAGCCTCCATAATGGCGGCGTTGATGACCGCGTTGGCTCTCGGTGAAAAGCCGGAAAATTTAAACATAGCGTCCCTCATTTCCAAACAATCTCACTTTTAATATGGTCATTGTTCCAAAACTTATGCGGAAAATTGTTTTTCCACCGCTTTTCGGAGTTCTTTTGCTTTTTCGTCCACAGCGGAAAAATCCATAGCCTCCCGGTAGATCTTCTCCAGCTCATCGTGAATGGTTTTTGCCTCTTTCATGCAGGTTGCCGCTTCTCTCAGAAGCTCTGTTCCCGTCCGGATGGTAAAGCGAAAGCGGATCTTCCCCTTTCCGGCTTTCTTTTCGTCCACAAATCGCCGGGCGTGAATGACCCGATATGGCGCCTCGCTCACCGGATGCCGTTTATTGGACGTCATAAAGCCCAACCGAAGCTCCGGAATAAAAATATGTTCATTCCGTTCCGCCGGAAACAGGGCACAGCGACCGGTGACGATCGAAAAGCCGTTTTCTAACGCGTAACGCCTCACCGTATTCATGAAAAGGCGGGAAACGGCTCCGCCTTCATCCTCCACCACAAAGATCCGATCCGCCAATAATTTTGCCGTCTCTTCCCAAAAGAAAACGCCTTTATCGGTCACCGCGGAAAGGAAACGGATCTTTTCCGATCCCTTTCCGCCCCTTTTGTGTCCGATTTCCCGATTGCAAAGCCGAAGAGCCGACTTGACTACCTTCTCCGGCTGGATCGTCTCCTGCGAGAGGCGGGAAGCTTCCTCAAAAAGACCGGCCGCCGCCGAAAGATAGTGCCTCGCTTTTTCATGGAGCTCCCGGTTCCGGTCAAAAAGAGCCCGGATCTCTTCCGACCGCTGACGAAGTTTTTCCTCGTCCCAGCAATCGGAAAGCGTCACCACCGTCTCATAAGCGCCGGGATACCGGGGTTCCACCGCGTGGGGAAGTGTCGCGTCCAAAGCGGAAATCATCCCGTCTTCCGTCATCACGGCATCCAAAGAATCGGTGTCCGCCGGACAATATATTTTTTCTATGCTCACGCCTTTTTCTTCGAGCGCGTCGGCAACCGTTTTGAGCATGGTCGATTTCCCGGTTCCCGGTCCGCCTTTCAGAAGAAAGCACCGTCCGCCCTCTTTTTCATGAAAGAGCTGATCGAAGCGGGAATAATACCCTTTCGGAGCGTTGGCTCCGAGAAAAAAGCAGAGTGTTTTGTCAGTTTTCATCCTCTAAACCTCCTTTTCCGGTAATCCATTGTATTCCGGAAAGGAGCTCATGGTTCTTTTATGTAACACGACAAAGCACCGTTCCGCTTTGTCGCAAGGCCTTTACTTCGGATTCATCGCGTTCAAAAAGCACACCATATCCTCGTACCCCATCGTGTGGATCTGTGTCAGCACACGTTCCTGCTGCATGGGGGAAAGGGTAGCGAAATAGCGTCCTTCTCTCAGAAAAAACGCCGGACGCGCTTTTTCCCCATCAAAAGGTCTCCTCTGTTTTCGGACCAATCCCTTCACCTCGCCCATAGTCTTTCCCGTTTTTCCCTCTTTATGCCGCCTTTTTCTGTCCGGAAAAGTTTCTCTCCAGAGAAGACAGCGGAAGGCAAAGCAGACACCAAAGAACGCTGTAAACGGGGCAGATCTGTCCGAGGATATTCCCTTTTATCCCGGAATAATCCCAGACTCCCATTCCCAACAGCCGATTGAAAACAATCCCGAAAGCGAATTCGATGGCCGTCACGATCCCTCCGCCGATCAGTGATTTAAAATAAAGCGGCGCGTCAGCCAATTTTTGAAATACCTTGACCAACGTCACCAGGGAAAGGCCTCCGGCTAACGCCATGCTCCAATGGCTATGTCCCCGCCAAAGCAGTTCTAAAAGCGTATAGCCCGCCGCGCCGGAAAAAAATAAAAATCCGTTGTGTTTCATTTCCATCACCCGCTATCATCCTTTCCGAAAAACGGTAAAAAATGCGCCGGAAAAATGTTTTTTGAAAACCGGTATTTTCATTGACGGCGTCTTCATAAGAATGTTATAATATGGTATTCTATTTTTTCGGAGGCATCTATGGCAAAACAAGTTTGGAAACCCGGAACGCTCCTCTCCCCGACCCCTGCCGCTCTTGTCACCTGCGGCACCATGGAAAGACCCAATGTTCTGACCGTCGGCTGGACCGGGATCATCAACTCCAACCCGGCTATGACCTACGTTTCGATCCGTCCGGAGCGTTGGAGCCATCATCTCATCGCCGAAAGCGGCGAATTCTGCATCAACGTCACCACCGCCGATCTGGTTCGTGCCGCCGATTTCTGCGGCGTCCGCTCCGGTCGGGATACCGATAAGTTTGCCGAGATGAAGCTGACGCCCCTGGAAGCCAGCGCCGTCGAAGCGCCCATTCTGGCGCAAAGCCCCCTTTCTTTGGAATGTAAGGTCAAGGAAGTGAAACACCTCGGCAGCCACGATATGTTTATCGCCGAGATCGTCGCCGTTGACGTCGATGACAAATATGTGGACAAAGACGGAAAACTCGACCTCCGCCAAAGCGGCGTTATCTTCTATTCCCACGGTGAATACTTCTCCCAGGGCAAAAAGCTTGGTCAGATGGGCTACACCGTACGAAAAAAACGGCCCAAAAATCCCAATTTCAAAAAAGCCAAAAAAGGCGGTAACGAATAAAATCCCAAAAGTACAAAAAAGAGAAACGGCTTAGTAAAGCCGTTTCTCTTTTCTTTTTCTATAATTTTATATTTTTCAGTATAATAATTTTAATTATACTATACACCATAATAGCTCTCCAAACCCTGATCGAAGCGCAAAATCGCGATCAGTGCCTTGAGGCAGGAATCCGTCGCCATCGCGTTCTTCGTTTGACCGAGCGTATGGCAGAATTCTCCGTTTCCCAGATAGTATTGCATGAGGAAGGAACCCATCCAACCGTCCTCTTTGATGAAGCGCTCGTCGGTACGGATGTCGATTCCAAGTCCCGTCAGCGCCACGATCACTTCCGCCGTCGTCTGAGAGTTGACTCCATCCCAGGCAAAAAAGCCGCCATCCGTTCTCTGTTTTTCGGAAAGCAGCGCTACCGCGCGGTCAACCGCCGCCTTCACTTTTTCATCGGTGCCGTAATAAGGAGTCAGCGCCTGGATCGTCTGTGCCGTGATATCGGCGTCCGCTTCTTCCCCTTTTAACGCCCAGCCGCCTTGGGGATACTCGTTTTCCAGAATATAAGCGATCAGTTTTTCCTCGGTCACATCACCGGCCAAGGAATACTGGCAGAAGTTCATGGTGATCAACGCGAAGTTTGCGCCGTTTACTCCCTGCTTGGTAATGAATTCCATGGAGGAATAAGACTTCAAAAGATCATAGCCGCTAACGACCGTTCCTTTTCCCAAAGCGCTCAGCGTCAATAACACCCGCGCGTAATCCGTACTTTTAGTCGCGCTGAGTTTTCCTTCCGCTTTTTCCACATAAGCGCAAAGATTTTTATAATAGTTTTCTTCCCATTCCGCCGAGCGTTCCGCACCCGGAAAACGGCAGCCGTTCAAAACGGTCCATTCTCCGCCGACGGAAGCGCAAACAGGTTCCGGAAAAGCCTTTTGTACCGCCGAAAGGGTCTCCTTTGCCGTCGGGAGAAAATCAAAATCCGTTCCCACCTTTTTTTCACCGGCACAGGAGGAAAAAACAAGGACGAAAATCAGACATAAGGCAAGAATTTTTCTCAAATCTTCCTTCTCCTTTCTAACAAAGCCGTCGTTTTCATAAATATATTGTATCATAACGCCCTTTTCAAAACAAGAAGGAGTTGATAGTTTGCGTCGAAAAGGTTTCATAACCGCAATTTTGGGCCTTGCGGTCGGCATTTTTCTTTTGTTTCAAAGTGAGGAACTTTCCATAGGGATCCGCCGTGGTCTGTCGCTTTGCACCACTCTCGTCATTCCATCCCTCTTCCCTTTCATGGCACTTTCCGTCTTTTTGACCAACAGCCGCGCTTCCCTTTTTCTTTCCCAGCTGTTCCGCCCGTTTACCCGCCTTCTGAAGCTACCCCAAACCGCCGGCAGTCTTCTGCTGTCCGCTCTCATCGGCGGCTATCCCGCCGCCGCCAAAGGGATTGCCGATTATGTAACAGCGGGGCGGCTCGACCAAAAGACCGGCGCCCGGATGCTCACCTTCTGCGTCAACGCCGGTCCTCCTTTTCTTATCGGTGCTGTCGGTGTCGGGATCTTCCATAGCCGAAAGCTTGGCTTTCTCCTCTTTCTGGCTCAGTTCCTGTCCGCTTCGCTGATCGCCCTTTTACCCACCTTTTTCCTCACCCGACCGACCGATACACCCGCATCTTCCCGCTCTTCCGTTCCGTCCAACGCTTCCTGCCTGGTTTTTGCTGTCATCGAAGCCGCCGAAAGCTGTTTTCGGATGTGCGCTTTCGTCCTTCTGGTCTGTGGCGTGGTCGATCTTCTCTCCGGCGTCCCTTTTCTGCGTTTTTTTACCGAAAACCCACTGTATAACGCTCTTTTCACCGGATTTTTTGAAGTCACCGCCGGCGTCGCCGCCTGCGGTGTTTTCGGTGCCGGTCTTCTGGCTGCCGGTGCGATAACGTCCTTCTCCGGTCTCTGCGTCATTTTTCAAATTGCCGCCGTCACCGACCAAAGTGGAATTTCCCTTCGGCCTTTTCTTCTTTCCCGTCCTGTTCACGCCCTTTTCACCGTCGGTTTTCTTCGCCTCTTTCTCTCCTTTTCTCATGAAACGGTGGAAACCTTCTCCGCCAAAGGCGGCACTATGGAAGCGGTTTTTTCCGCTTCCGCTCCGGCCGCTGTCAGTCTTCTTTGCATGGCGTCCCTTTTTCTTCTCACGCTGGTCCCCGCCGAAACCGAGGAAAAGCCAAAAAATAGTCGCCGAAAACCGAAAATTCTCCGTTTTTGGCGTAGAAAAAAGCAATAATATCTGTTATAATAGAAAAATAAAGGGAAGGAGGTTTCTTTTTATGAAAGGTTTTTTCAATCAAAAAATCGAACCCCATTGTGAATACTGCAAAAACGGTCATCTCTCCTCCGACGGAAAGAACGTCCTTTGCAAACGAAAAGGGATCGTCAACCGCGGCTATTCCTGCTGGCGGTTCCGCTATGACCCTCTTCTCCGTGTCCCCAAAATGTCCGCTCCGGCTATGCCCCAATTTGACCCGGAGGAATTTAAACTTTGAAAAAATTCGTCACTTTTCTTGTTTCCATCTGGATCATCGTCGCTCTTTCCGTCACCGCTTTGGCGGCGGAAAAGCCGGAAACGCTGTTCTGGGTCAAAGTCACCGAGGATCTTTCCTTTGATGAAGTGGCTTCCTATGCCGAAGAAAACGGCTTTTCCGCCGTTGTTCTGGATTTCCGCGGCAAAAGCGACGGGAAATCCTTTTTCAAGAACCACACGTCCGCTTTGCCCTACTATCTTTTCTGCGACGAAAGCGGCGCTGACAAAATGGCCGCTTTTTCGGAAAATGACCGCTGTCTCGGTTCTCTTTCCGGGGATGGAAAAACACCGTTTTTCTATCTTCCCTATGGTGACGACGCGAAATGGGCCGAAGCTCTGGAACTCTCCCAAAACGGTGGCATCACCACCGTTTTCGTGGAGATCCCGCTCTCCTGCTATTCCGAAAGCGGCTATGCCTCCTATCTCGCCCGCTGTCTTGATGAGCTGAACGTCTCGCTCGTCACGGTCAACGACCTGGACCGTGTGTTGGCTCCCGTTTTGTACGGCGACTTTTTCGGTGACCCCTTCGAGCTTTGCAACCAGTATTTGATCAATAAACAGAACGGCGTCGCTTTCTGCGTCTCCGACTATCGGGCTCTTTTGGAAAATCGGAACGGAAGCGCCGCTTTTCTGCTCTCCGGTTTTTCTTCCACCGTGTTGGAGGATTACGCCGATTTTTCGCTTTCCCAACGCTTTGCCATCACGCGACCCACCGGCTCGTCTTTGACCGTTGATACCGAAAAATATACGATTTTCGGCACCTCTGACCCCACTTTGCCCCTTTATATGGATGACAGCGAGATCGAGCGCATCAGCACAAGCGGTCTTTTCGCCGTCACCGTTTCCGTCCCGAAAAGCGGCGCGACCTATACGTTCCGTCAGGGGGGAAAAACTTTTCCCATTACGCTGAAACGAAACGGAAGCGACGGAGTCTCGGCCACCACGACCAAAATCACTTCGGCTCAACCGACCGGCAACCAACTGGCCGTTTTCGGTGAAAGTGTCACTTTTTCCTGCGTCGCGCCCAGCGGCGCTTCCGTTACCGTTCGCTTTTTGGATACCGACTACCCATTGACTCAGGTCGCCTACGCCGACCCCGGTGTTCCGGCAAAGTTCAAATCGGAACCCATTGCATTGACGGATGGCGACCGTTTTCCTTATGGGCAGATCGCCTGCGCCGGAAACGTCGTCTATCAGATGAACTATAAAGGAACCGTCACGACCGCCACCAGCGCCGGCTTTCTCTACGTCCAAAACGGCGATACGCCTTTCGTCGTAAAGGCCAACTGTGAAATGGCCGGCGTCGAACGCGAACCGGTCACTGCCGGTGATTACCTTACCACCCTGCGCACCGGCTGTACCGGCGAAGTCACACAAGTGATCGACGGTTGGTACGGTCTTTCCTCCGGTGGCTATCTTCGCGCTGACCAGGCCGACATTCTGACCGGTGAGACCGCCGTACAAAATACCGTTTCCTCCGTCCGACGGGAGATCGGCGATACTTATGAAAAATTGATTTTTTCCTGCTCGGTGCTTCCCTGTTTTTATGGTGAAATCGGCAAAACCACTCTGTCCTTTCGTCTGACCAATACGGGGCTTTTCGCTCTTCCGACAGAAGACGAAGCGGCAAGGCTCACTTCCGGTCTTAGCCTTTCCGAAAACGAGGATAACAGCGTCACGCTGACAATCTGTTCCAAGGATACCCTTTGGGGATGGGACGTTTTTACTAACGAGGAAGAAAAAACGCTGACCCTCGTGCTCAAAAAGCGACCCACTCTTTCTCATGACCTTTCGAAGCCGCTTTCCGGTCTAACCGTCGCTGTCTGTTCCGGGCATGGCGGACCGGATCCCGGCGCTCTAAGCGTCGCCGGTGAAAAGGGCGTCAACGAGGCGCAGATCAACCTCGCCAACACGATGGCCATTGCCGATTCCCTGGAGCGCCTCGGCGCCAAAACCCTGCTTCTCGTCTCCGACGGAAGCAAACTCGACACCTATGGGCGCACCGACCCGGCCCGGGAAGCTCTGGTTGACGTCTATATCTGCTGTCACGCCAACTCCGTTGATTATAACGCCAACGCGAACCTCTGGTGCGGCACCAACGTTTATTATCACTACCCGCACTCGGCGGTCTTCTCGCAAAAGCTCACCGATTACATCGCCGCGGCAACCGGTCGGGACAACGAAGGCTCCCATCAGGATTATTATTCCGTCACAAGGTTGACCCTTTGTCCGGCTGTCATGTTGGAGGTCGGCTTCGTTTCCAACCCGAGGGAGCTCGAAAGCCTTATTGATCCCGTCGACATTCAAAAAACGGCTTTGGCGGTTACCAAAGCCGTGCTCGAAATCGTTGATAATTAAAAACTGCGAAAATCCCCTTGTTCTTTAGGAACAAGGGGATTTTTTCTTGCACTTTTTTTCTCCCTGTGCTACAATGAACTTGCGACACAATTTCATATTTCGCATTTCTATGTGCATAATAGCGGTGTGTATTTTTTCTTCTGAAAAAATGCATGCTCTATTTTCGCATACTGCTATGGTGTTGCATAGAAATGTATTGGGAAATTGTGTCGCAGCAATCGGAGCTATGCGTTTTTTGTGCGCGGCTTCGGCTGCGCACTTTTTATTTTCAGGAGGTAAAAATGAAAGCTTTGGTCTGTGAATTATGCGGTGGAAACGACCTTGTAAAAGACGGCGAATATTTCATTTGCCAACATTGCGGTACAAAATACACCTTGGAAGAAGCAAAAAAACTGCTTATCGAAGGCGTTGTCAAAATAGATTCTTCTGACACTATGCACAATTACATAGATATGGCTAAACAAGCTTTGGAATGTAATAAAGGCGCCTCCGCTTATGATTATATCAATAAAGCTCTTGAAATAGACACCAGAAATGCCAAAACATGGTTACTAAAAATAGAGGCCATCGCACATATAGGTACTTTAGCCAACCCCATGATCGACGAAATCATTCAAGCTGGGAAAAATGCTATTTTGTATGCTTCTGACCACGAAAAAATGCGACATTCTGTCTATGTAGAGTATCTGGAAATTGCCTCCCAAATTTTATCACTTTGTGCCATCGAATATTCTAAAACTGCTGAACTTGATAACGAAATAAAAAAATATCCAACTTTCAGTTTGACAAAAAATTCCGATATTGCGAAATATGATTTGCCGACATTAAAGATATATATTAATCTTTCTAAAGAAGCTATTCGATTAACGAATGAAATATTTACTGATAGCATTAATACCATTGATTTATATGAAAAATATAAACTTTTCGTCAAATCGGCTGTTCAATCGAACGATGCATTAAAACAACGAATAATTAAATATTCTTCTCCAGATTTATGCAAAGAATATTTTATTAAAGCCTCCGTACTGAAACAGAATCTTGTTACAATATACACGAAACTAAATCCTATTTACTGGGATATACACAAAGATGAAAAAGAAGACCTTGTAAATCGTAAAGCCAAAATACATGATGAACTATCCAATAACTCTAAATTTAATGAAATGGAAAGTTTGCAATGCGAAAATTCCACATTAGAGAAAAAAATTAATGAAACCGATAACCAAATCAGTGCTCTAAAATCGTTTGACTTAAAAGGAAAAATGACATTATATAAAGAGCGGCAAAATTTGTTAGAGAAAAAAGATTCAAACAATAAATCCATTGAAAAAATCAAAGCCGAGTTTAGTGAATCCTATAAACAACTTGAAGACATTGATCGTTTACTATCAAATCCTTTAAGTTCACCCGAATTGTAAAAGAGGAGTCCCGTGCTCAAATGAGCACGGGACTCCTCTTATTACTTAAAATACATATAAAGCTGGCATTTGATCATGCCGTTATAAAGCTTGCGGCGGCGGTCGGCCTTGCGGCCATAAAGCGTTTCAAATTCCTCGTGGGGCGAAATAATGGCGAAACTGCGGTTTTCACCGGGCACTAGCACTTTGCCGAGGTCCTGATAGAGTTTCTCGGCGCCTTTGATATCCAGAAGCCGTTCGCCGTAAGGCGGGTTGCAAAGGACGATCAGCCGTTTTTCCGCTTCGGGGAACGTGAAGTCACGCATATCCCGCACCTCAAAATGCACTTTGTCGGCGACGCCGGCGTTGGCGGCGTTTTCGTTGGAAAGGCGCACCGCCTCCGGGTCAATATCGGAACCGTAGGCCACAAACGGCACGTCCCGGTTGATCTCGTCCAGACAGCGTTTCCGTTCTTCCTGCCAAAGCTCCGACGGCCAACAGCTCCACTGCTCGGCGGCAAAATGGCGGTTGATACCCGGCGCGATATTCATCGCTTTCAGTGCCGATTCGATCAGAAGCGTACCCGAACCGCACATCGGGTCGCAGACCACGCTGTCCGGATAAACATGCGCCAGATCGGCAATTCCGGCGGCGATGGTCTCCTTGATCGGCGCTTCCACCGCGTTGCGGCGGTAGCCTCTTTTATGCAGCCCGATGCCGGAGGTATCCAAAAGAAGCATCACCCGGTCTTTGAGCAGCATAAACTGGATCTGAATGACCGCGCCGGTCTCGTCAAACCAGCTCTGGTGATACACGCCCTCCAGATGCTTCGCCACGGCCTTTTTGATGATGGACTGGCAGTCGGACATGCTGTGAAGCTGACTTTTGACCGTCCGTCCCTTGACCGGAAAAGCGTCCTTCCGTCCGATGAACTGCTCCCACGGAGCCGCCAGCGTTCCCTGAAAAAGCTCCTCATAGCTTCTCGCCTCAAATTCGGCGACAATGATCTGTACCCGCTCCGCCGTGCGAAGGCGAAGATTGGCCCGGACAGCATCGGCAAAAGTACCTTCAAAGGTAACTCTTCCATCCTCCGCCGTAATATTTTCCGCGCCCATCCGTTTCATTTCGCCGGTCAGAACGCTTTCCAGTCCGAAAAGGCACGGACAGGATATTTTTAGTTTTTCCATGATTTCTCCTTCATTCAAGCGGAATACGGTTCCTTCGCCGTCCGCTTCTTTCCAAAAGAAAAGCCGAAATCTGCGTTTCGGCCTTTTTCTTTACTGTTTCTTTTTGATCGGAACACGGATTTTGGTGACCTTTCCGGCACAGCCATCCGTTTTCTCTTTTTTATGAACGAATACCGCCGGTTTTTCCTCAGCTTCCGTTTTCACCGCCGGAACTTCCGGCTCTTTCCATGCGCCGCCTTCTTTCGCCGCAGCAAAAGGAATTTCTTCCTCTGTCACCGGCTTTGGCGGCTCATCGAAAAAAGTGGTTTTTCAGGTCTTCGACCTTGGTATCCGCGTCACAGACGTATTTTTCATAGCTTTCCTGAATGGCGCCGAGGCGATCTGTCTGCGTAATGCCGACGATTTTGGAGGCGGCGGCCGTTTTTTCAATATACTCCAACCGCTGAAGCAAAACCGTCAGGGAATCTTCCATAAAACTTTTGGTCTTTTCCACCTCGTCACAGAAATGGTCGATCTCTCCGTTGAGGTTTTCCGCCGAAAGCCGGGCGTCCGCCACCAATGTCTGGGCATTGTTCTTGGCAACATTCAGAATCCGATGGGCCGAATCTCCCACTTCTCCGGCAGCGGCGACCAGGCGCTGTTGTTCCGCCACCTGTTCTTCCTCTTTTCGCTGACCGGCGGCGATTTTTTCGCTCAACTGTCCGTTCAGTTCCTTTTGGATCCCCAGTTCTTTTTCCGCCTCATCCGCACGAGCGGAAAGCGCCGCGTTTTCGCTCTCCAGTTTTTCGTTCTGCTCTTTCAGCATCATATAGTGCTGGCGAAGCTCCTCATAGGCGCTCATCAGTTCCGCGAAGCTCTTTTCGCTCTCTTCCCGACGGGCTCTCTCCGAATTGAGATCGGTCGAAAGCTGGGAAGCGGCTTCCTCCGCGTTTTTCAGTTCCTCCGTATGCGTAACGTTGAGTTCATCGATATATTTAAGGACGTCCTCTTTATTGAAACCGCCGAAAGTCTGGTTCTTGAAAATGATCTGTTCGGACATTGAATCAATCTCCTTTTTTCCTATGATATTTAATCATACCATATTTTTATCCATTATCAAATAGTTTTTTCAAATTTTATGTGAAAAAAGCGGAGAAATCTCCGCTTTTTTGCTTATTTTCTCTCCTCAAGGATCGGTTTCAAGAATTGTCCGGTATAAGAGCGCTCGCAGGCGGCCACTTCTTCCGGCGTTCCGGCCACGACCAATGTACCGCCGTCGTCGCCGCCTTCCGGTCCAAGGTCGATAAGGTAATCGGCAACCTTGATAACGTCGAGGTTGTGCTCAATGAGAACGACGGTATTGCCGCCTTCAACAAGCTTCTGCAAAACCTCGATCAGCTTATGGACGTCCGCCGTATGAAGACCGGTGGTGGGCTCGTCCAAAATATAGACCGTCTTGCCCGTAGGCCGTTTGGCCAGTTCCGTCGCCAGCTTCACCCGCTGCGCTTCGCCGCCGGAAAGGGTCGTCGCCTGCTGACCGAGGGTCACGTAACCGAGGCCCACTTCCTGTAAAACCTCGATTTTCCGTCGGATCTTCGGCACGTTATCGAAAAACGCCAACGCCTCCTCCACCGTCATATCCAAAACGTCGCTGATGTTTTTGCCTTTATAATGGACTTCCAACGTCTCCCGGTTATAACGTTTGCCCTTGCAGGCTTCGCAGGGTACGAAAATATTGGGCAGAAAGTGCATTTCGATCTCGATGATGCCGTCACCTTCGCAGGCTTCGCACCGTCCGCCGCGAACGTTAAAGGAATAGCGTCCGGCGTTGTAGCCACGGGCTTTGGATTCCGCCGTTTCGGCGAAAAGGTTCCGGATATCGGTGAAAACGCCGGTATAGGTCGCCGGGTTGGAACGGGGCGTCCGTCCGATAGGCGACTGGTCGATGCAGATGACCTTGTCGAGGTTTTCCTCCCCGTCGATACCGTCGCATTTCCCGGGGATATATTTGGCGCGGTTCAGATCCCGGGCCAGCGTCTTATAAAGAATTTCATTGACGAGGGAGCTTTTTCCGGAACCGGAGACGCCGGTCACCACCGTGAAGGTGCCAAGCGGGAACGTGATATCCAGATTTTTGAGGTTGTTTTCCCGCGCGCCGCGCACGGTGAGCATCTTTCCGTTGCCGGGACGGCGTTTTTCCGGAATTTCGATCTTTTTCCGCCCGGAAAGATAGGCGCCGGTGATGGAGTTCGGGCAGTCAATGATGTCCTGTACCGTACCGGAGCAGACGATCTCGCCGCCGTGAATACCGGCGCCGGGACCGATATCGACGATATGGTCGGCAGCGAGCATGGTGTCCGTGTCGTGCTCAACGACGATGACCGTGTTGCCGAGGTCCCGAAGCCGTTTCAGCGTAGCGATCAGTTTTTCGTTGTCCCGCTGATGAAGACCGATGCTCGGCTCGTCCAGAATATAAAGAACGCCCATCAGCGAGGAACCGATCTGCGTCGCCAACCGGATGCGCTGCGATTCGCCGCCGGAAAGGGTCGAGGCGTTCCGGGAAAGGGTCAGATATTCCAGTCCCACGTTTTTTAGAAAACCGAGCCGAGCCTTGACCTCTTTCAAAATCAGGTGGGAGATCATTTCCTCCCGCTCGCTAAGCTTCAGATTTTCAACGAAATCATAGGCCTGCCGCACGGACATTTTCGTAAAATCGCTGATGTTGATGCCGCCGACGGTGACGCCGAGGGACACCTTTTTAAGTCGTTCGCCGTGACATTCGGGGCAGTCCACCGCTCGCATCTGCAAAGCGATCTCTTCCCGCATCCACTCGCTGTTGGTATCCCGAAAGCGTCGCTCCAGGTTGTTGATCACGCCCTCGAAATCGGTGCTGAAATAGCCGTGCATGCTGTCGCTTTCCCTCTTCACCATCAGCTTTTTGCCTTTGGTTCCGTAAAGAAGGATATCAATGATTTCTTTCGAAAGTTCCCTGACCGGAACGTCCAGGGAAAAATGATATTCCTCGGCCAAAGCGTCGTAATAGTTCTGAGCGATGCCGCCTTCGTAATAATACCAACCGGAAGCGTGGATGGCGCCTTCCCGGATGGACAGATTTTTGTTCGGAATGACAAGATCCGGATCGACCCGCATGAAAACGCCGAGACCGGTGCATTTTTCACAGGCGCCGAAGGGGTTGTTGAACGAGAACATCCGGGGCGAAAGCTCCTCGATGGAAACGCCGTGTTCCGGGCAGGCGTAATTCTGCGAAAACAGAAGATCCTCCCCGTCCAGCACGTTGACGACGACCAGACCGCCGCTTTGGAGCATGACCGTCTCCAACGAATCGGTCAACCGGGAACGGATTTCCG
Organism: uncultured Clostridia bacterium; assembly: GCA_937906945.1. Lineage (GTDB taxonomy): Bacteria > Bacillota > Clostridia > Oscillospirales > Ruminococcaceae > UMGS1668. The sequence continues at coordinate 64,706 of CALCUE010000016.1, forward strand.
GCTTAATAATAAGGCGGTCCACCACGATCTCAATGGTGTGCTTTTTATTTTTATCGAGAACAATGTCCTCGGAAAGGTCATAGATGATCCCGTCGATCCGGGCACGAACGAAGCCGCTTTTCCGGGCTCCATCCAGCTCCTTGATATGTTCGCCTTTCCGTCCCCGGATGATCGGCGCTAAAAGCTGGATCTTGGTACCCTCCGGAAGCTCCAGAATGGTATCCACGATCTGATCGACGGTCTGCTGTTTGATCTCCCGTCCGCAGATCGGGCAGTGTGGAATGCCGATCCGGGCATAGAGAAGCCGCAGATAGTCATAAATTTCCGTCACCGTACCGACGGTGGAACGGGGGTTCTTGCTCGTGTTTTTCTGGTCGATGGAAATGCTCGGCGAAAGACCGTCGATGGAATCGACGTCCGGTTTTTCCATCATGCCGAGGAACATCCGGGCGTAGGAGGAAAGACTCTCCATATAGCGGCGCTGGCCGTCGGCAAAGATGGTATCGAACGCCAGCGAGCTTTTTCCTGAACCGGAAAGACCGGTGAAAACAATGAGTTTATCCCTCGGAATGGTCAGATCCACGTTCTTGAGATTGTGCTCCCTTGCCCCTTTTATGACGATGGAATTTTGATTCATACTGGATATCCTCCATTTCGTCGCGCAGTTTTTTGATACGGTCACGCAGATAGGCCGCGTGCTCAAATTCCAGAATTTTCGACGCTTCGTGCATCTCTTTGGTCAGACGGCGGATCTCCTCCTCCGTCTCTTTATAAGTCATGCGCTTGCGCGCGCCGTCTTCGGCCTTTTTGCCGGAGATCTCAATGATGTCGCGCACGTCTTTTTTGATGGTCTTCGGAACGATGCCGTGCTCCTTGTTATAAGCGTCCTGAATTTTCCGCCGCCGTTCCGTCTCCCGAATGGCGTGTTCCATGCTTTCCGTCACCGTGTCGGCGTACATAATGACCTTGCCCTCGGCGTTTCTCGCCGCACGACCGATCGTCTGGATAAGGGACGTTTCGCTTCGCAAAAAGCCCTCTTTATCGGCGTCGAGGATGGCGACAAGGCTGACTTCCGGGATATCAAGACCCTCCCTCAAAAGGTTGATGCCGCAAAGCACGTCAAATTCTCCCAAACGCAGATCCCGGATGATCTCCATTCGCTCGATGGTGTCGATGTCGTGGTGCATATACCGCACTTTAACGCCCATCTGGGAGAGGTATTCCGTCAGGTTTTCCGCCATTTTTTTCGTCAAGGTCGTAATGAGCGTCCGCTCCTTTTTTTCCACCCGCATATTGATCTCGGAAAGCAGATCTTCGATCTGCCCCTCCACCGGGCGCACGCTGATCTCCGGATCCAAAAGACCCGTCGGGCGGATGACCTGCTCCACAAGCTGGGTGCTCCGTTCCTTTTCATAGTCGCCCGGCGTCGCGCTGACATAGACGATCTGGTTGAGTTTTCCCTCAAATTCCTCAAAGGTCAGCGGCCGGTTATCCAGCGCCGACGGAAGGCGGAATCCGTAATTGATGAGGTTTTCTTTTCGGGAACGGTCACCGCCGGCCATGGCTCTCACCTGCGGCAGTGTGACGTGGCTTTCGTCGATGAACAGAACGAAATCCTCCGGAAAATAATCCAGAAGCGTTGTCGGGCAAGAACCCGGCGCTCTTCCGGAAAGGACACGGGAATAGTTCTCAATGCCCTTGCAGAAGCCGACTTCCGTCATCATCTCAACGTCATAGGCGGTCCGTTCCGCGATGCGCTGCGCTTCGATCAGTTTTCCTTCCTCCCGGAAGTATTTGACCCGTTCCTCACATTCCTCTTCGATCTCCACGATGGCTTTCTGCATTTTTTCCTTCGGCACGATATAGTGGGAAGCCGGATAGATGGAAACGTGGGCCAACGTACCCTTGACTTCGCCGGTCACATCGTGGATCTCGGTGATACGATCCACCTCGTCGCCGAAAAATTCCACCCGGATGATGGTGTCGGTGGAATAAGCCGGATAGATCTCAATAACGTCACCCCGGACCCGGAACTTGTTGCGGACAAGGTTCATGTCGTTCCGCTCGTACTGCATATTGACGAGCTGACGGATCACGTCGTCCCGTTCCTTTTTCATGCCGGGACGAAGAGAAATGACCATGGTGCGGTAGTCGATCGGGTCACCGAGGGTATAGATACAGGAGACGGACGCCACAATGATGACGTCGCGGCGTTCGGAAAGCGCCGCCGTTGCCGAATGGCGCAGTTTTTCAATCTCATCGTTGATGTCGCTGGTCTTTTCAATATAGGTGTCGGTACTGGCGATATACGCCTCCGGCTGATAATAATCGTAATAAGAAACGAAATATTCGACGGCGTTCTCCGGGAAAAACTCTTTGAATTCGCTGCAAAGCTGCGCCGCCAGGGTCTTATTGTGAGAAAGGACGATGGTCGGGCGGTTGATCTTTTCAATAACGCTTGCCATGGTGAAGGTCTTGCCGGAACCGGTGATACCGAGAAGGGTCTGTTCCTTGTCGCCGCGCTCCAAACCTTCCACCAGTTTTTCAATGGCCTGCGGCTGGTCGCCGGTGGCTTTGAAGGGAGATACCAGCTTAAAATCCAATGTTTTTCGCCTTCTTTCATCGAACATTCGTTCTTTTTCGTATCCTTTATTGTAACATATTATCCGAAACTTGTCAACGGTCATAGCCTGCCAATTTCTGTTCCCCACGGGCTTTTCCTTGACAAGTTTTCCCGTTTATACTATCCTTTTAGTATCCGCTGAAAGACCTCCGCTTGAAAGGAGAATTCCATGATCCAATTTCGTGAGATCACCAGTCAAAACGTCTGGAAGATCGCCACACTTTCCGTTTACGAAGAACAAAAGGACTTCGTCGCCACCAATTTTGAAAGCCTTGCCGAGGCCTACGCCTACCGCAACGAAGGTTTCTTTGCCTGGCCTCTTGCCATCTATGACGGCGAAACGCCCGTCGGTTTTCTGATGTTCGGCTATGGGAACTCCGATCCGGAGGATCCGCCCATTGCCAAAGGCAATTACTGCCTGGTCCGGCTGATGCTCGACAAGACCCAACAGGGCAAAGGCTATTTCACGCCTATTATGAACGAAATCATCCAAACTCTTCGTGCTGAACCCGCCGGGAAAGCCGATTTTCTCTGGCTTTCCTATGAAAAAGAGAATACCCATGCCGCCGCGTTATATCATCGCGCCGGTTTCACCGAAAACGGTGAACTCTGCGGCGATGAGATCGTCGCCGTACGTCCCCTAAACGCCGCTCTCTGTGAAGACGTAGCCGATCTTTCCGACGGCGAGATCTGTTTGCGCCTTACAAACTCCACCCCCGCCGTTCCAGAAAAAGGCTTCTTTCCCGCCTATAAGTTCAATATCTGCCTTGCCGACGGCACGCCCGTTGGCCGCTGTGACCTGCGTTTCGGTCACAACGTCAAAACCTATATCGGCGGCAACATCGGTTACAGCGTTGACGAGGCTTACCGCGGCCATCACTATGCCGCCAAAGCCTGCCGCCTGCTGTTTGGTCTTGCGAAGCGCCACGGTTTTGACCACCTGTTCATCACCTGCGACCCGGAAAACGTTCCGTCTTATAAAACTTGCGAAGCCGTCGGCGGAAAATTGCTTGAAATCGCCGACGTCCCGGAAGAGGACGACCTGTACGAACGGGGGATGCGAAAAGTCTGCGTCTTTCGCTTTGAACTGTAAAACGTGTAAAAAAATACCGGCCATAAGGCCGGTATTTTTTTACGCGATAAACGCCAGTTCAAATTCCTCGCAAAGAAGTAAAAGATCCTCCGAAAAATCGAGTCCGTATTCCTCACACTGTTTTTGGAAGCGTTCCCGATGGAGCTTCTGCCATTTTTCAAGGCTCAGATCACCTTCGCCCTCTTTGGCGGCAAACTCCTCGTCGATCTCGCTGAATTTTTTCGTATAGACGGCGGTATCCTTGATGATAAAAAGCGGTTCTTCGTCGCTGTCCAGAATGATCGCGTAATCGCCAACCTCCGGAATTTTTTCTTCATCCAAAGCGAAGGTCTCGTAAATGCTGGAGTTCGCCGTTTTGATCTTCGCCTGCACCAATGAAGCCAGTCGGTTGCATCCCTTTTCCCCGTTCAGAAACTGCCAGACGGTATAATGAAGCGTCGTCGGGTCCAGATCCAGATTGTGGTCGCAAAACGCTTCCCAAAGTTCCTCTGCTGTCATTTTTTCTGCCTCCTTATGCCTTCATTTCACCCTGCTCGGAAAGATAGGTCGCTTCCAGATCGGCCATGTGAAGAAGTACCGCCAGCGGATACTGTTCATAGGCGTGGCTGATGGTGTAGCCTCCGGCTTTGGCCGTGTCGTCAAAACCGCCCATGTGCCAGCGGATGGCGACGGCCTCCTCTTCCGAAAGCCGCAGGAACCGTTCGATGACGAACACGGATTTTTCGCCGTGCCCGAAGGGGAACTGATCCTCCACGGTGTAGTAAGGCTTCTGCTCCCATTGTCCCCGCTCGTTCTTCACGTTGCGAAGGCTGATGGAATAAAAATTGGCTTTGCAGATATCATGCAAAAGGCCGCAGATGGCGACGGTCTCCGGGCTGAACCGCTCGCCGTACTCGGCGCAGCGTTTTTTCAGCAGCTTATAAACGTTAAGGCTGTGTTTCACAAGACCGCCCTCAAAGGCGCAGTGATATTTGGTCGAAGCCGGCGCCAGAAAGAAATCGGACGAGGTCAGCCATTGCAAAAGGGCGTCCGCGCCGGGACGTTTGATATTTTCTTTGAAAATCTCGATAAATTCCTGTTTTTCGCCCAAAACTCAGTCCTCCGTTTCCGGTTTTTGGAACGTGGCCGCCGGATGGCGCTTGTGTTCCGAAACTCTGTGGTACCGGTCGATGATGGCTTTCGACGCCTCATCGGTCGTGCCCGTCGTAATATATTCGTCGATGGCCTTATAAGTGACGCCCATCTCCTTTTCGTCGGTCTGTCCTTCAAAAAGTCCGGCGGAAGGCGCCTTCTCGATGATGGTGGAAGGCGCTTTCAGATAGCGCAGAAACGCGAAGACCTCCGTTGCCGTCAGATCAGCGATGGGGTTGACGTCAAAAGCGCCGTCGCCCCATTTGGTGAAATACCCCATATAGATCTCACTGCGGTTGCCAGTGCCGACCACCAGATAGTTTTTCGTCTGCGCGATGGTATAAAGCGTCGTCATCCGAAGGCGGGGCGCGATATTGCTTTTCGCCGCGTCGGAAGCCTCCAGCGAAAGGGCCTCCAAAAGAGCCTCTCTTGCCGGGGTCAGGTCCACCGTTTCCATCGGAATGGAAAAGCTTTCCGCCAACCGTTTGGCGTCGTCAATATCCTCTCCGAAATTCCGTTTGGAATGGCAGGGCATGGCCACCGCCAGCACGTTTTCCGTCGCCATTTTGCAGAGAATGCCGACCAATGCGCTGTCCTTGCCGCCGCTGTTGCCGAAGATAAGACCACAGGCGTGCGCCTCCGCCATTTTATTTTTCAGGAATTCGACCCGCTCCCGGGTCTCCTGTTCAAAATTCCGTTCCATTATTTTTCCGCCTTTCCGCGAACAAAGCGAAACGCCGCTGTCGCGGCTACCGCTCCGTCCGCCGCCGCTGTTACCAGCTGACGCAATTCTTTTTTTCGGGTATCGCCGGCGACAAAAACGCCGTCGATGTTGGTGAGGCAATCCTCTCCGGCGAGCACGTAGCCGTGCTCATCCAAAGCCAGATTTCCGAATGTGGCGTTATCCGGCGCGATCCCCACCGCGACAAACACCGCCGAAAGGGGAATTTCCGTCACTTCTCCGCTCTTTTTGTCTTTTATAAGGGCGGCGGTGACGAATTTTTCGCCTTTGATTTCCTCCACCACCGAGTTTTTGAGCACCGTCACGTTCTCTTTGTTGAGCACCGGTTCTTTCAGCGCTTCGGAAGCGGAAAATTCGTCCTCCCGAACGATCAGGAATACTTTTTCGCAAATTCCGGAAAGATACGCCGCGTCCTCAAAGGCGGTGTCCCCGCCGCCGACCACGGCGACCGTTCTGTTCCGGAAAAACGCCCCGTCACAGGTGGCGCAATAGGAAACGCCCCGGCCTTCCAGTTCCTTTTCGCCTTTGGCGCCCAACTTCCGCCGAAAAGCGCCGTTCGCCAGAATGACCGTCTTTCCTTCATAAGCGCCCGATGACGTGGAAACCGTCTTGACTTCTCCGGAAAGCTCGGCTCCCGTCACCCGCTCCATGACGATTTTCGCTCCGCAATCTTTGGCCTGCGTCAAAAGCGCCATGGCGTAATCGTAACCGGACACCTTCGGAAGCGCCGGATAGTTGGCGATCTCCGGCGAGGAGACGATTTTACCACCGGGCGTTCCCTGTTCAAAAACCGTGCAGGAAAGGCCGGCTCTTCGCGCGTAAATGGCGGCGGTCAGCCCCGCCGTTCCGGCTCCGATGATCAGAACATCTTCCACTTGGATTCCTCCTCATGAACGAACTATAAAAATAGTATATCACACCTATGGAAATTTTACAATTTCAGTGGTAAAATAAATTTATCGTATTTCCGCTTTTTCAGGAGGAACCTACCATGCGCATCGGCATTATTGACTTTGGCACCAACACGCTCCGTCTGGATATTTTCGAAACGGAGGACAACGGCTACCATTGCGTCTTCGACTACGCGATTTTTTCCAAAATCGTGGAAAACACCGTCGAAAACTCTCTTTCCCAGGACGGCATTGAACACGTCATCCAATCCATCGAGGAACATCAGGCGATCTGCCGCCACTATCGCTGCGAACGGGTGGAATGTTTTTCCACCGCTTCCCTGCGCTATATCGACAACGCCGCCAGCGTTCTGGAACAGGTGGAATTCCGTACCGGGATCCGCATCCGCTGTATTTCCGGGGATGAGGAAGCCCATTATGATTTTCTGGCTCTCCGAAGTGTCTGCGATGAAAAAAGCGGCGTCGGCTGTGACCTCGGCGGCGGTTCCATCCAGGTTTTCACCTTCGATGAAAACGGTCCCACCAAAAGCGCCAGTTTTCCCCTCGGAAGCAGCCGTGTCGCCAAAGAGTTTTCCTCCGGCGATATCCCCACCGCCGAAGAAATTGCCGCTATTGAGGAAAAGGTCCGTTGCTCTTTGGCTGAAGCCGGTTTTGTGCCCGGTCAAAAGCGTCTTTTAGCTATGGGCGGCACCGCTAAGACCGCCGCCAAACTCCGGCAAAAAGCGCTGCAAAAAAGTGGGGCTTTCCTTTCGGCGGAACTTTCCGCCATGCTTTCCGTCCTTTCGGCGGAACCGGAGGAAACGTTGGAACTTTTGGCTGACGTGGAACCGAAGCGCAGTCGGACTCTGGTTCCCGGCATGGCGGTTCTCTCCGGCGTCATGAAATTTTTCGGCTGCGAGGAAATGGAAGTCCACGGCGTTGGCGTCCGGGAAGGCTTTTTGGAAAGCCTTTTGAACGGCGGCGAACCGGCCACGCCGGATATTTTACAGGTCATCCTCGGCAGTTTATCGTAAAGGAAAAGCGACGGAAACCCCGTCGCTTTTTTTATCCGCAAAACAAAAACAGCTTCGCCACCTCGTTCCACGTTGTTTTATCCAACGTTCCGTCCCGGCAGGCGCAACCGGAAATTTCCTGTACTTTTTGAATGGCCGCCGTTGTCGCGCCGTCGTTGATCCCATCCACCAAAATTTTGTCAAAGCCCGAAAAGCTCCGGGCAATGATCCGAAACATCACCTGCGCGAACCAGACGGCTTCACCGCTCTGGTGAACCAAAACCACACTGGAGGGGTCATCGTGAAACGGAAGAATTGGAAGGGGCGGCTCGTTTTCCCGCTCGATCCGGCTCGCTTTTTTCATCAGGCGATCCCAGGTTTCCGCGTTGACTTCTCCCCGCTCCTCCAGGCCTTCCATCTTCTGAAAAGCGTTGACCGCCTGCTCGGTCTCCGCTCCGAAAAAGCCGTCCTCAAAAATCTCCGGCACCGGTTCCCCGTTTTTATTCAGGACCCGAAGGGCGTGCTGTACCTGCCGGATCTCCTCTTTTTTCTCCTTATCACTCATTCCATTCCCTCCTGTGACCGTGCTGTATTCGGATACTGTCCGACGTTCGGAAGTCCGATCAGCTCGTTGAAATATTTCTGCGGCACCGTCTTCAGAATACCGACATAAGCCTCGTAAAGAGCGGTCCAGGTCAGTCTTCCCACGATCCCGTCCTCTGTAAGCCCCGCCGTGCGCTGAAAATTGAGCACCTGTTCCCGGGTATCCTCCCCAAAAACTCCGGTGATCGACACCTCGCCGACGCTGTTATAAAATTTCGCGATCACGTTGATGTAATACTGCAAAAGCGTGACCAGTTGTCCCCGACTGCCGAGAGACAGCGGTGCCACGAACTGTTTCGGAAGCTCCGAAAGCAGCTCTCCTTCCCCATAAAGTTCGGCCAGCCGTTTTACCGAGGAATAGACATAGGAAATGCGATACCAGGTCGCCGCGCCGACCACTCCGTCGCCGACCAGGTTGAAAATATGCTGAAAGCTCTCCACAGCGGCTTTGGTCTGCGGCCCGAAAATTCCGTCCACTGGATAAATCTTGGGAATGGCCGGATAATTGTTGCCGATGCGGTTGAGCCGCCGTTGGATCAATTCCACGTTATACCCTCTGGCGCCGACTCCGATGGATTCGCCCGGATAGGAGGCCACGTATGGCAAAATCGGTGCCGGGCGGATGTCGATATCCTTCCCATAATAATATTGCAAAATTTCATAGGGCGTTTTTCCCTCTCGTGCCAACGTCACCGTTCCCCATTGGGAAAGCCCGGCACAGGTCACCGTTGTGCCGTTGCAATATTCCGTGTAATAGGGGTTAAACGATCCCTCCTTCGCCACATAGCGGTTAAAAAGCTCATCGACCAGTTCGCTGATGTTTTCAAAAATGTTCCGTCCCTTGATGAATTTCTGATCATAACTGGTCGAGGACGTGATATCGAAAGGATAGTTGCGGCTTCGGTACCATTCGGTATAAATCCGGTTGAGCGCGAAAGTCGCTTCCGCGTAGATGTTGGCGCGAAGCGCGTTTTCCGGCCATGTCGGATAAATTTCGCTGGAAGCGACGTTCTTGATGTATTCCGGAAAGGAAACTGTCACGTTTTCCGCGTCCGAGTTCGGCGTTCCCAAATGGACGGTGATATATTCCGGCACAGCCACGTAGGTTCTGATCATTTTTTCACGCTCCTCCCAGATTTTCCGCTTTGGGAACCAGTTCCACCTCTAAAAGAGACGTTTGCCCACCGAAGACGTCCACCGGTCGGTCATTGACCGGCTGATAACCCGAAAGCCACACGCTGACGTAATAGGTCGCGAAAGGCCCTTCGTGTCCCGGCGTCTGGGAAAGCTCCCGGCTCACCGTTTTCACCGTCACCGTTTCGGTTCGTCCACTGGGATCCGTCTCCAAAAGCCATACCAGCTCATGGCGTCGTGCCGGATCGTTGTCATCGGTACGGTCGATGAGCACCAAAACGCCGTCCAACGGAACCGCTTCCCTTCCGGCATTGACCATAACGGTAATTTTCCCGTTATCCGTTTCCGAAGCGGTTTTTGAGGCTTCCTCCGGGGGTTCCTCCGGAAAAGGGCGGTCGGAAGGCGGCGGCATGGACGGCATTTCTGCCGAAGCCTCTTGCTCCCTCGCCGGTTCCGGTTCCGCTGGTTTCGTCGGTCCTTCCTGTGAAAACTGACCATAGGTCTCCCGCAATTCTTTTTCATATCTGGCGATCATTTCGGAAAAATCCGAATATCTTTCATTATAAATAAATTTCACCCTCTTTCTCTATGATTCTATGAGAAAAAAGGGATAAAAAATACCCGCCGTTTCCGGCGGGTATTTCCTTTTATTTTTTATTTTTTCGTGGTTCCGAAAAGTTTCATCAGATCGTCATCCAAAAAGCTCGGTTCGGAGTTTTCCGCAACCGGTTCATCATTGAAATTATAGTTGACAAAATCCGGGAAACTGGGAGCTGCCGGTTTCTTCGACTCATCAAAACCGGTGGCGATGACCGTAATGGACATCTCATCGGTATAACTTTCATCGAAAGCGACACCGAAGATGAGGTTGACGTCATCGGCGCAGGCGTCGTGGACCATGGTGGTGGCGGCGTCAATATCGTCCAATTCGGTATCGGGCGAAGCGGTGATGTTGACGATCACGCGGTGAGCGCCTTCAATGGAGGTCTCCAAAAGCGGACTGGAAATGGCGGCTTTGGTCGCCTTCTCCGCTTTGTCTTCACCGGAGGCATGACCAACGCCCATGTGAGCGACACCGGCGTCACGCATGATGGCGCAGATATCGGCAAAGTCAAGGTTAATAAGTCCATCGACGTTGATCAGGTCGCTGATGCTCTGAACGCCCTGTTTCAGAACGTCATCGGCAGCGGCAAAAGCGTTAAGAAGGGTGATCTTCGTTTCGGAAACAGCTTTCAGCCTTTCGTTCGGAATAACGATCAAGGCGTCCACATGCTCCTGCAATGCCATAATGCCGCTTTCGGCCTGTTCCATTCTGTGTTTGCCCTCAAAAGCGAAAGGTTTCGTGACAACACCGATGGTGAGAGCGCCGATATCCCGGCTGGCTTCCGCTACGATCGGAGCGGCGCCGGTTCCGGTACCGCCACCCATACCGGCGGTGATAAAGACCATCTGCGCGCCCTTGATCGCGGCGGCAATTTCGTCAAGGCTCTCCTCGCCGGCTCTCTGACCAACGGAAGGATCGCCGCCGGCGCCACGGCCCTTGCTCAGTTTTTCACCAATGGCGATCTTCTGGGTTGCTTTGGACTTCAAAAGCGCCTGTTTATCGGTGTTGACGGAAATAAATTCCACACCTTTCACGTCGCTGTTGACCATGTGGTTTACGGCGTTACCGCCACCGCCGCCAACACCGACAACTTTTATTGTAACAACACGTCCGGTATCGTTATCCATATCAAAATTCATCTGCATAAACTTCCTTGACCTCCATTATCCTTTATATAAAAAGACAATATATCTAATTTATAGATTAACAGATTTTCCTTATAATTGCAAGCCATATTCCAAATTTTTATGAGAAATCGAAGAAGTTTTTTCGACAAAAAAAACAGCGGGAAAACCCTTTCGGACTTCCCGCTTCTTTTATTCTTCATCCTCGTCGGCAAAGCCGATTCCGGCCACCGTTTCCAACGTATCCCAAGGCGACAGCGTCATCTCTTTCGTCATCACTTCACCGGGCGTGGAAGCATCCACCAGAAAATAGCCGGTCTTCTCGATTTTATTCTTTAGGATCTCGTTGACGAATTGCAGTTTATACTCCAACTCCAACTCGTTGCCGAGCCGCACCGTGATCCGGTTGTCGCAGATCATCGTAATTTCCAGCGTATCGGTCAGATCAATAAATCCTACTTTTTCCATATCGAATTTCTGCATCGCCGCTATGATTTCCCGAAGAAGCTCCATCCGTTTGACGTCGTCCTCATTTTCCGTCACGGTGCTGATGCCACGCACGGCCACCATGCCGTAAGGGACCTCTTCGTAACCCCGTTCCAGCACCTTTCCTTTGGCGCTTACCAGGGTATAACCGTCGGCCTCCTCCAACACGGCGAAAGGAGTCGCCTCCGTAATCCGGATCGAAACCCCGTTGGGAAAATCAATTTTCACATCGACGTCCTCAATGTAGTTATAAACGGAATAGAGTTTCTGTTCGGCGTAATCCGTGTCGATCTTAAAAAGGTTGTCCCCTTTATGGATCCCGCTGGTCTCGATCAGCTTCTGTTCTTCATAAAGAGTGTTTCCCTCGATGTTAAAATGGTCCACGTTAAAAAGCATGGTCAGCGCCAGATAGATCGCCGCGGCAACAATAAAAACGGACAGCACAATATAAAGCGGCAACATCGCCTTTGCCTTACGGCGACGGCGTTTCGCGGCTTTTTCCTCATCGACAAAGCGTTCTTCTTCCGGCTTCGTTTCTTTTTTCTTCCAGAAGCGAAAATTCATGACTAATCTCCGTAGTTATTTTTCGTAAAGGGAAAGGATTTCCCGGCGGATCCGTTCGTTGGCGTCCCGCACCGCCAGTTTTTTAGCGTTGTCGGAAAGTTCCGCCAGACGCTCCGGGTTTTCGGTCAATTCCTTGACCGTCCGGCAAAGGAGCTCTCCGGTCAGATCCTTTTCCTCAATGACAACAGCGGCCCCATGATTTTGAAGGACCATGGCATTGTGATACTGGTGGTTTTCGGCCACGTTGGGCGACGGGATCAGGATGGAGGCCCTTCCGGCCGCCTTCAATTCCGCCAGCGTGATGGCGCCGCACCGGGAAATGACCAGATCGGCGGCAGCCAGACACCGTGGCATATCGTCAATATATTCCCGAAGGATCAGGTTTTCATGCTCCGAAGACTCGATCCCTTTTTCTTTCAACAGATCGGTATAATAGGACGGTCCGTAATAGGAACCGGAGCCGTGGATATGCAGAAAATTCTTTTCTTTCAGATGCCACGCCATCAGTTCGGCGACCGCTTCATTGAGGCGCTGCGCGCCCAGACTTCCGCCAAAAGAAAGAATACAGACACGGTCCCCCACGTTATAAAATTCCCGGGCCGCTTTCCGGTCGGTGGAAAAAATCTCTTCCCGCACCGGGTTTCCGGTCACGATATACTCTTTATCCTCCGGCAGATATTTTTTGCTTTCCTCCACATCCAGAAGGATTTTGTCCACGTGTTTGGCCAAAAGCTTCGTCGTGACACCGGGAAAGGCGTTATTTTCCATGGCGATGGTTTTATAGCCCAAAAGAGCCGCTTTCCGGACCACCGGTCCGCTGACGTAGCCGCCGGTACCCATCACGATATCCGGGTGAAATCCTTCAATGATCTCCTTGGCGCGGGACGAACTTCCCGCCAGATACCAAAGGGCTTTGATGTTGTTCTGAATATTGTGAAGGGTCAGCCGCCGCTGAATACCCAATACTTTGATCGGCTCAAAGGCATAACCGGCTTTCGGCACGATCCTTGCCTCCATCCCTTTGGGGTTCCCGGCAAAAAGGATCTCTACCGTCGGGTCTTTTTCTTTCAGATAGTTGGCGATGGCAATGGCCGGATTGATGTGTCCGGCGGTGCCGCCGCAGGCAAACAGAATTTTCATACCGTTCCTCCGGAATTATTCTTTCGTCATGGTCGATTTTTTGGAAACGGAAAGGACGACGCCCAATTCACCAAGCGTCATCAAAAGCGCCGTGCCGCCGTAGGAGAATAACGGCAGTGAAATACCGGTGTTCGGAATAGTCTTTGTGACAACGGCGATATTAAGAAGCACCTGCATCCCGATATGGGTGATACAACCGGCCGCCAGAAGCGAACCGAATTTGTCCCGGCAGCGGATGGCGATGACGTATCCTCTCCAGATGAGAAGAGCGAAAAGGATCAGGATAAAAGCGGCGCCGATGAAACCCAGTTCCTCGCAGACGACCGGAAAAATAAAGTCGTTCTGCGGTTCCGGAATATACAGATATTTCTGTTTGGAGTTGCCAAGTCCGGTGCCCCAAAGGCCACCGGAACCAATGGCGATCAAGGCCTGAATGGTCTGATACCCTTCACCCAACGCGTCGGAATAGGGGTCCATCCAGACGGTGACACGGTTCGTGGCGTACTGCATGAAGGTCGGCACGATCAGAATGACGGCGACGGCGGCAACGCCGATACCGATCAGCATCAAAAAGTATTTGAGGTCCGTGCCGCCAAACCACATCATCGCGATACCGAGGGCACCGATGATGATGGTACCGGAAAGGTGGCGTTCCGCGATGATCAGAAGAACGACCAATCCAAGACAGAGTCCAAACGGCAGAACGCCGTACTGGAAAGTTCTCATCCGCTTGGCGTTGACGTCGGCGAAATGAGCGAAAAGCACAATGATGGCGAATTTAGCGATCTCTGACGGCTGGAAACTGAACTGGCCGATATAGAACCACCGGGCAAATCCGGCGGAGTCCCTCATAAAGAGGACCAGTACCAGAAGCACGACCGAACCGCCGAAAAGCAAAAGACTGTATTTTTGAAGGATCTTATAGTTGACCTGGGACACCAGAAGCATTGCCGCGATACCGCCTAAAGCAAAGAAAAACTGGCGGCGGATAAAATAGAAGCTGTCTCCGGCGTTATAGTACGCGTAGGCGTAACTGGCGGAAAAAAGCATGACAAGACCGATCACCAGAATGGTGATCGTCAGGATCAGAAAAGTGACGTCAATTTTTCCCCGCTTCGCCTTTGGTTCAAAAAGCGGCTCCCGGAAGACGTTCACCGGTATGAAACTGCTGAAATCAATGGTAATGGGTTTCATTTTCTGTCCTTTCTTAAAAATAGAAAATCAGATGGCCCGGACCGCGAGAATGGAAACGATGGCACCGAGAAGCCCGACAGCGGAAAACACAAAAACGATTTTCCATTCGCTCCAACCGCACATTTCAAAATGATGATGGATCGGCGCCATTTTAAAGACCCGCTTATGCGTCAGTTTATAACTTCCGATCTGGATGATGTCGGACAGCGTTTCCAAAACGTAAACGATACCGGCAAAAAGAAGAATGACCGGATAGTTAAGCCCGAAAGCCATGGCACAGACCATGCCACCGAGGAAAAGCGAACCGGTATCGCCCATAAAGACCTTCGCCGGATGGGCGTTCCAAAGGAAGAAACCAAGGCAGCCGCCGGCTAAAGCCGCCGCCAGATAGGTCACGCCGCTATGCTCCAGAATGGCGGCCATCACGAGGAAGCCGCAGGCGCAAACGAAGGTGACGCTGGTACAAAGGCCGTCGATACCGTCCGTCAGGTTGACGGCGTTGGAAGCGCCGACAATGATGAACACCGCCAACGGATAATAGAAAATCCCAAGGTCGATCTGACCGATGAACGGAATCTGCAAAACGGTGGAAAGCGTTCCCGAAAGAGAAAGACCGAACAGGAAAACAATGGCAAGCAACACCTGACCGATGAATTTCTGTTTAGCGGTAAGGCCCTCGTTCTGGTGCCGCACCACTTTCATATAGTCGTCAATAAATCCGAGAAAGCCATAGCCTACCGCCATCAGAAGGCCGCTGGCGAAACGGATCTTTTCTGTCACGTCGCAGTCTTTCAAAAACCAGAAAGCCGCCACGCCGGCCAAAAGAATACCGATCGCGAACATAATACCACCCATGGTGGGGGTACCCTCTTTATTCTTGTGCCAACTGGGGCCGATATCCAGGATTGTCTGTCCGAATTTTAATTTTCGAAGCGCCGGCACTAGCCAAAAGCCCGAAAGTGCCGTCACGGCGAAAGCCAGAAAGGCGCAAAAAGCTGTCTGCATCTGTGTTGTCCTCCATTTTATCAGTCTTCGTAAAACGCTTCCGCGATTTCTTCAAAGCGCATCCCCCGGCTGGCTTTCAGCCAAACCATATCGCCTTCCCGGGCGATTTCCCGAAGCGTTTCGCTGAGTTTTTCTTTATTCTCAAAATAATAAGCTTCCTTCATTCCCTCGGAAGAAGCGCCTTCCACCATGAAGCGGGAAAGTTCCCCGAAGCAAAGAAGCACGTTGGCGGCTTTAGCCGCCTGTTTACCGGCTTCCCGATGGGCGTTTTCCGCCGTTTCTCCCAATTCGAGCATATCGCCGAGCACGGCGATCTTTTTCGCTCCTTCCGCCAGTTTTTGAGCACCAAGCGTTCTCATGGCGGCGCAAACCGAATCCGGGTTGGCGTTATAGCAGTCCTCCATGACCGTAACGCCCCGGCAGACTGTCTTCTTCTGACGCATTCCGGTCGCCTTAAAATCGGCAAGCGCCGCGGCACATTGTTTTGGAGGGATATCCACGGCGACACCGGCGCCAAAGCCGGCCAAAGCGTCGAGCACGTTGTGCTCACCGATGCAGGGGATCTCAGCGTGATATCGTCCGTCTTTCGTGACGATATCGAATTCCGTCATTCCGTCATGCTCATGGATGTTCTGCGCCGTAATGTCCGCCGAGGTATCCTCTATGGCGTAAAAAACAACGTGGAAGTCCGGGAACACGACATCCCGCAGAAGATCATTATCTTTATTGAGAAGAAGCGTTCCGCCCTTGCGGAGTCCTTCGATGATCTCAAATTTCGCTTTTTTGATGTTTTCCCGGGAACCGAGGTGCTCAATATGGCAGGTCCCGATACAGGTGATGACCGCGACGTCCGGTTTGGCCGGAACGGTCAATTCCCGGATCTCTCCCGGCCAAAGCATTCCGAATTCGAGCACCATGGCTTCCATGGACTCATCAAGCTCCAAAATGGTTTTCGGAACACCGACCTCGTTGTTGAGGTTGTTTTCCGTCTTGAGCGTTTTATATTGGCTTTTAACTACGGCGGCCATCATTTCCCGGGTCGTCGTTTTTCCGACGCTTCCGGTAACGGCGAGCACCTTGGGGGAAAACTTGCTCCGATAAAGCCCGGCGATATCCAAAAACGCCTGTCTTGTCGTCGGAACATAGAGGACGTGCTCGCTTTCATAATCGCCCTCTTTTTGGGCAACGGCAAAGGCGGCTCCCTTTTCCAAAGCGGTCTTAATGAAAGCGTGCCCGTCGAACCGTTCGCCACAAAGAGCCACAAAAAGGCTCCCCGGTTTCACGTCCCGGGAATCGGTACAGATCTCCGAAATTTCCACATCCGGGATCGTCATAGGACAGGTGGCGTGGATCGCTTCGGCGATCTCTCGAAGTTTTAAAGGAAGCATAAATTTTCTCCTTTATGTCAGTTCATGGTTTCAAGAAGGTTCTGTACGATCACTTTTTCATCGAAATAGATGGTACCGAAGTCCAGCACCTGATAATCCTCGTGACCTTTTCCGGCCAGAAGGAGCACGTCGCCGGGCTTACTGTGTTCCAACGCCCATTTTATGGCTTTATAGCGGTCCGGTTCGTAATAAAACGGCGTACCGGAGGCTTCCAACGTCGGAAGCGTGTCGGCGGTGATCTGTTCCACGGCTTCTTCTCTGGGATTATCGCTGGTAAAAATCACGAAATCGGATTTTCCGGCAACGGCGGCGGCCATCTGGGGCCGTTTGGTCCGGTCACGGCGTCCGGCACAGCCGAACAGCGTCACCACCCGTCCCTCGGTACATTCCCGAATGGAGGTCAGCACCTTTTCCAAGGCGTCCGGACCGTGGGCGAAGTCCCGGATGACTGTAAAATCCCGTCCGGTCGGAATGACTTCCATTCTTCCCTTGACTCCGGTGCAGGTGTTGAGCGCTTCCACCGTTTCGTCAAAAGAAAGACCGGTATTCATGGCGGCGCAAGCCGCCAGCATGGCGTTGGAAACGGAAAAGCGTCCCGGCATCGCGAATTTCACCCGTCCGATGATCCCATTCCCCACCATGGCGAACCGACAGCCGTCGGCGGAGTTCTTGATGTCATGAGCGGTAAAATCCGCCGTACGGTCCTGCACGGAAACGGTGGTCTTCGGGCAGGTGACCTCTTTGGCCAGAATTTTTCCGTATTCGTCATCCACGCTGATCACCGCGTGGTCGCAAAGCTCGAATAATTTTTTCTTCGCGTTAAAATAGTTTTCCATGGTGCCGTGATAGTCCAGATGGTCCTGCGTCAGGTTCGTAAAGACCGCTGTCTCGAAATGACAGCCCCAGACCCGGTACTGATCCAGCGCCTGAGAGGACGTTTCCATCACGACATAGTCACACCCGGCGGAAACCATCCGGGCAAAAAGCACGTGAAGCTCGGCTGGATCCGGCGTCGTGTATTTGGCCGGGAGCACCACGTCCCCAATGACGTTCTGAATGGTGCCGATGAGGCCGACTTTTTTGCCCTTCGCTTCCAGAATATGTTTGATAAGGTAGGTGATCGTTGTTTTTCCATTGGTCCCGGTGACGCCGATCAGTTTCATTTTCTCCGCCGGACGTCCGTGAATGTTGGCGCACATCATGGCGTAAGCCGCGCGGGAATTTTCCACCAGTACCTGATTTTCAAGACCGGTATCCCGCTCCGCCACGACCCAGGCAGCGCCGTTTCGCACCGCCGCTTTGGCGTATTCGTGTCCGTCAATGGTCCCGCCTTTTACGCAGACGAAGACGCTTCCTCCCTCCACGCGGCGGGAATCGCAAGTCACGTCCTTGATCTCACGATCCGTGATTGTTCCTTGATATGCAACGTCCCTCAACAGTTCGGATAAGAGCAAGGGATCACCTCCAAAAAATTTCGTAAATTGCTAAAAATCAGTTTTGGCCGCCGTCTGTTCCGACCGTAAAGGTCACTTCAACGACTGTACCCGGATAGGCCGGCGTCCCGGGCAGCGGATTCTGACTGTAAGCCACCTGGTTTTCCGCCGATTCGCTGACGCCGACCAACTTCAGCTTCAGTCCTTTTCCGATAATGATCGTATTGACTTCCGTCACGGATTTACCCGTCACATCCGGCACCTCGATCTCCTGCGGGATCAGTGATTCGTCCGTGTAAAGAGTGACCGTCGCGCCGGCGGAGATCTTCGATTTGGCCTCCGGGAACTGGGCCACGACCGTCGTGCCTTCCCCGACGACGCTGACTGAATAGCCCTGAAGACGAAGGGTCGTCATAGCGTCGTGAACGATCTGACCGGTGACATCCTTGACTTTTCCGCTCATAGCTTCCAGTTCCTCATCGGTGTAGTTCGGCTCAATGCCCATATAGGGCAGGATATCCGCCAGCATCGCGCCGACGACCGGAGCCGCGACAACGGAGCCATAGGGGTTTTCCATCTGTGCCTCGTCCAGAAGCATCAGCACCACGATCTGTGGATCATCAATAGGCGCTACAGCCAGGAAGGACGATACGTATTTATCAACGGTGCCGTCCTCACTCAGTTTATCCAGTTTTTCCGACGTACCGGTCTTGCCGCCGATGCGGTATCCCGGAATGGCCGCTGTGCGTCCGGAACCGACGGAAACGACCTGTTCCAGAAGAAGCCGGACCACTTCCGATGTATCCGATGAAATGACCTGACGAACCAGCGTCGGCTCGTTCTGCTGAATGACCGTTCCGTCCTGCGAGACGATCCGGTCCACGATGTACGGTTTATAGAGATAACCGCCGTTGACTGCCGCAGAAACCGCCGTGATCAACTGGATCGGTGTGACCTTAAAGGTCTGGCCAAAGGAGCTGGTCGCGAGGTTGATCTCCATCATGCTTTTCGGGTTATGGTAGATACTGCCGGATTCACCGGGAAGATCGACCCCGGTGGGCTCGGTAAGGCCGAACGCCTCAAAGTAGTTGTTGAAAATGGTGGAACCCATGCGAAGACCAATGGTGATAAAAGCCGGGTTGCAGGAGTTCTGAATGGCTTCCGCCAACGTCTGATGGCCGTGTCCGTAAACGTTCCAACAGTGGATCTTTCGGTCGGCCACTTCAATATAGCCGCCGCAGTCGAACGTATCGTTGACGGTAATGGCGTTGCTGTCCAACGCCGCCGAAACCGTGATGATCTTAAAAACAGAACCGGGCTCATAGGGGTCCGAAACCGCTTTGTTACGCCACTGTTTATATTGAGCCTCTTTCAAAGCGTCGTTCTGTTCCTCTTCGGGAAGAGCGTCAATGGCCTCTCTGACCGAATCGGAAACGTCCACGTAATTGTTGGGGTCAAAGTCGCCCTTCGTCGCCATCGCGAGAATCTTCGCGGTTTTGGCGTCCATCACGATACAGGCGGCGCCCTCTTTCACGGCGTGCTCTTTCACGGCCAGTTCCAGATGTTTTTCCACGAAGTACTGGATCCCGTCATCCAGCGTCGTATAAACATCGTTGCCGTCCACCGAGGAATACAGTTCCTCGTAACCATCCGGCATATCGGTGCCCCAGGCGTTCTTGGCGGAAATCAGTTTGCCCGGCGTTCCGGAAAGAACGCTGTTATAATAGGCTTCCAGTCCGTAAGCGCCGGTGTTCTCGGCGTTGACAAAACCAACGACCTGCGCCGCGAAGTTTTCATAAGGGTACGAACGGGAAACGTCTTCAATGAGGTTGATCGCCCGAATGTCGTTGTTGTCGGCGAAAGTCGCCACTTCCTCAAAAAGTGCCCGGTTCACACGGGTTTTGATAACCTGATAATAGTTGTCCCGGTTGCATTTTTCCCGGATATAGTCTTCGCTGATATCCAGAATGTCGGCAAGACCGGAAATAATGACTTCTTTCTGCGCTTCGTTGGCAATATCTCTCGGCGAGACGCAAACCGTCCACGCCATGGAGCTCATGGCCAACGCGTTGCCGTTCCGGTCATAAATCGTTCCCCGTCCGGGCGAAATTTCCGTCGTTCGCAGCTGACTGGCCGAAGCCTGCCGCTGATATTCCTCCGCGTCCAGGATCTGGATCTGGAACAGACGGAAAATCAGAAACGAAAATCCGAAGAGGACAACGACGATCGCCGCCCACAGAATTCGTTTTCTTATGTAAGTGTGTGTTGAAATCTGTTCTTTTTTCGACACTTTTTTCTCCTTTTGGCCCGTGTTTCGCCATAAATCGACGGTCCCCTAATTATGGAAACAGCGCCGTCAGCCGAAAAGGTGGCACAGACGGCGCTACATGTTATCTTATGTTTCAGAAAGGCAAGTATTCCAGAGCTTTATCGACAAATTCCTGCCAATATTCTTTCAGCAGATATTTGCCGCCGGTTTTTGCTACCGTAATCTCATCCTTGCCGGTGAGATTGACGTATTCGATCTGACTGGAATCAATTTTGGAAAGGCCAAGACTTTTTTCCGCCGCTTCCTCCAACGTTTTGATGGAGGTGCTGGCTTCCAGTTCCGCTCCCAGACGCATATATTCCGTATCCAGCGTACCAATGAGGGATTCGTATTCGTTCGTCTCGGCGGTCAGTTCCGTCAAAACAACCTGACTGTAAATCATGACCGTCGCGATAACAACGACCAGAACCGCGCCCATGATCAGTTTGACCGGTGCCACCACTTTTTCCTGACGGCGGTTTTTGATGAGGCGCAGGGAACTGGCTTTCAGTTCCTCGTCGTGTTCCTCTTCCGTCTTTGCCGCGAAATTATCGAGATCATAGGCCAACTCAGCAGACAAGGCAAAAGCCTCCTTTTATAACTTCTCAATGACTCGAAGCTTGGCGCTTCGGCTTCTGTGGTTGATTTCCAGTTCCTCTTCCGTCGGCTCAATGGGCTTTCGGTTGACAAGCTGTCCTTTCGGCTTTCGGCCACAGACACACACCGGAAATTCCGGCGGGCAGATACATCCTTTGGTGTAATCGGCAAACGCTTTTTTCACCATTCGGTCCTCCAACGAGTGGAACGTGATGATGGCGAAGCGTCCGCCCGGCGCTAACCGTTCGAAAGCCCGGTCCAACGCTTCCGAAAGACGGTCCAGTTCGCCGTTGACGGCGATCCGGAGCGCCTGAAACGTTTTTCTGGCCGGATGACCGCCGTCCCTTCTGGCAGCCGCCGGAACCGCGTTCCGAACGATCTCCGCCAGTTCCGTGGTCGTTTCGATGGGCTTTTGTTCTCTTGCCTCCACAATCGCGTTCACAATGCGGGGCGTAAACTTTTCTTCTCCGTAATCGTAAAGGATCTTGGCCAGTTCCGCTCCGCTGGCCTTGTTGACAAGGTCATAAGCGGAAAGACCTTCCTGGCTCATTCTCATATCAAGGGGCGCTTCATAGTGATAACTGAAGCCCCGCTCGGCGTCGTCCAGCTGATGGGAGCTGACTCCCAGGTCCAAAAGGACGCCATCCACTTTATCAATGCCTAACCGGTCGAGGACCGCCGGGATATCGGCGAAGTCCGAATGGACGACTGTCGCGCACGGATAAGGCGAAAGGCGTTCCGTCGCGATAGCCACGGCATCCGGATCCTTATCCAAAGCGATCAGTCTTCCCGTTGTCAGCCGTTTGGCGATCTCCGAGGAATGACCGGCGCCGCCGGCTGTTCCATCCACATAAATTCCATCCGGCTTTATATTCAATCCGTCAATGCTCTCGTTCAGAAGAACGGAAACATGGTGAAAATCTATCTCGCTCATTGTTTGCCTCAGAAGCCCAGTTCATCCATCGCTTCCGCGATCATGTCAGAATCCAAACGGTTGCTCCGTTCCGTCCAGGCCTCTTTATCCCAGATCTCCACGTGGTCGGAAGCGCCGATCACGGCGATCTCCTTGTTGAGATTGGCGTGGAGGCGAAGGGTCGGACTGACAAGAACCCGTCCCTGCTTGTCCGACGTGACGATGGTCGCGCTGGAAAACATAAAGCGCTTGAGGTCACGGGCTTTCGCCTGCGGAAGACCGGCGACCTTTTCGCTGATGCGTTCCCACTGTTCCATGGAATAAGCGGAAAGGCAGCCATCCAGTCCTTTGGTCAGAACGAACTGTTCGCCCAGTTCTTCCCGAAGCTTCGCCGGAAAATTGACACGGCCCTTTTCGTCCAGGTTGTGAAAATATTCGCCAATGTACAAGCTGTCTCCCCTCCTCTCCATTTTCGATGTGTTTTCAGGGAATTTAATCCATTTTTCCCCACATCTCACCACATCTATATTATAATAGAGAACGCCCGAAAATGCAAGTGTTTTTCTTCTGTTTTTGAAAATAATCTTCATCTTTTTTCGGCATAAAAAAAGCCCCTGCCTTACGGCAGGGGCTTTTTGCCAAACGCTTATTGCTGCGTTGTCTGCTGGTTTTTCTGCTGTTGCTGACGGAAAGCGAGCCGGGTATTTTTGACCTCGTTCATCGAGGAAGCCAGCGATTCTTCAGTGTTTTTCAAAATGCCGTCCACAAAATCTTTGGCGGACTGACGCATTTCATAGCTCTGCTGCTGCGCCTGCTGAAGAATTTCATTGGCGCGGTTCTTGCTTTGCCGAACGATCTCTTCCTCATCCACAAGAGCGGCCGCCCGTTTTTCGGCGCGGGCAATAATGGCCTCTCCCTCTTTTTTGGCTTCTTCCACAATGGTCGTGCGGTCAGCCACAATGGACTGCGCCTGGCGGATCTCCGTCGGCAGGTTAAGACGCACGTCATCCAACAGCTCACGGACTTTGTCGGCGTCAACGACGCAGCGTCCGCCCGTCAGCGGAAGCGACCAGGAACGGTCGATCAATTCATCCAGCTGATCCAGAATTTCTTCAATAGACATTTTTCTTCCCTCCATGTATTTCGTTCTTTATTTTTTCAGTTTCTGATTGACGATATCCACGATCTCCCCGGGAACGAAAGGAGAAATATCCCCGCCGTAGGCCGCCACCTGGCGGACCAGGCTGGAGCTTACGTACATATTCTCCGGTTTCCCGGTCAAAAACACCGTTTCCGCGCCGGGAGCCAACGCTTTGTTGGCAAGCGCCATCGGAAACTCATAATCAAAATCCGACGCCGAGCGAAGTCCTTTCACAATGGCGTCCACGTGGTTTTCCCTCACGTAATCGGCCAACAGGCCGCAAAAACTTTCCACCCGAACTTTTTTGTTGTCACCGAGAGAGCGCCGGATCATCTCGCACCGTTCCTCCAAGGTAAACAGACACTTTTTATCGGGATTTTCTACCACGAGCACGACCACTTCATCAAAAAGCGCCGCCGCCCGCTCAAAAATATCCAGATGTCCTTTGGTCACCGGGCAAAAGCTACCCGGACAAATCGCTTTTTTCATCGGTTATTCTTCGTCCTTCACATAGGACACCACTTTCGTGCGTCCATAGCGATATTCCTTACATTTTGTCAGTTGTCCCACCGTTTCCGGAAGGTCGATCTCCTTGGACGTTTCGCAAAAGACCCGTCCGCCTTGCCGCATCACTTTGGAAACCAGCGGCAACACGACTGGAAGCTGTTCCGCCGCGTAGGGTGGATCCAGAAACGCCAGGTCGAACCGTTCCATCGCGCCGGAAAGATACAGCGTCGCGTCCGTTGTTTTGACACGGGCCCTGTCAGCAAAGCCGCAGGTCTTGATGTTTTCCGAAATACACTTCTGCGCCTCTTTCGAGGTATCGACAAACACCGCCGTTTTCGCTCCACGGGAAAGAGCCTCGATCCCCAGTTGGCCGGAACCGGCAAAAAGGTCGAGCACGTCCGCTTCCTCTATATAAAACTGAATGGCCGAAAAGAGCGCCTCTTTGACTTTTTCACCGGTGGGACGAGTAACGTCCTTTCCGTCCGGTGTAACAAGGCGGCGTCCTTTTGCCGTTCCCGTAATGACTCTCATCGTTTTTTCCTCCTCGCTAGGGTACTTCTATTATCCTATTTTCCGACGGAAAAGTCAATGTTATTCCCCTTCGCTCTCGAAAAATTTTCGAAGCGAACGAGCCGCCGGAACGCTCATGCCCGGTACCGAGGCCAATTCCTCCTCCGTAGCTTCCCGAAGGGCTTTCATCGTCTTAAAGCGCTTCAAAAGAGCGGCGGCCCGTTTTGGGCCGATTCCTTCCGCTCCGGTTATGGTCAGTTCAAAATTGGATTTCCCATGTTTTTCCCGGCTGTAACGGATAGAAAAGCGGTGGACCTCGTCCTGCACCGCCGTTACAAAGTGAAAGACTTCTTTTACCGGCGAAATGGCGATCTCGCCGCCGTTTTTAGCGATGGCTCTCGTCCGGTGCCGGTCGTCCTTGACCATGCCGAAAAGCGGCACGTCAACGCCCATCTGATCCAGAAGAGCCTGTACCGCCGCCACATGGCCTTTTCCGCCGTCCAAAAGGATCAGATCGGGCAAACGACCAAAGGCCGTTCCCTTGTCCTTTTCCTCGAAATAGCGGTTGAACCGTCGCTCCAACATCTCACGCATACAGGCGTAATCGTCCGGTGCTTCCGCGGTTTTGATCGAAAATCTCTTATAGTCGCTTCGCTTCGGTCTGGCGTTTTCATAGACGACCATGCCGCCGACCACCGTTTCCGAACCGAAGTTGGAAATATCGTAAGCCTCGATGATCTCCGGCGCTTTTTCCAGTCCCAAAAGCCGTGCCAGTTCATCCAGAACGGCCACTTCCCGGCTGGTACGGAGCTTTTCGTGGGAAAGCCGTTCCGCCGCGTTATTATAGGCCATTTCCGTTGTCTTACGCCGGTCGCCTTTTTGCGGAACGGAAAGATTGACCTTTTTCCCCGCTTTTTCCGAAAGCCACTGTTCTAAAAGCTCCCGATCCTCGCACTCCTCATGGAGAGCGATCTCCTTCGGAATATCCGTCTTTTCGGCGTAGAAGCTCTGAATAAATTCCGTGACGGAAGCGGGGTCCGTCCCAAAATCTTTCAGAATATATTCATCCTTATCGACCAGTTTTCCGCTGCGGAACCGAAGCGCCACGGCGCAACAGGTTTCCCCGCTCTGCGCCACGGCCAGAACGTCCTGCTCCGGCACTTTGGAGGAAATGACCTTCTGCCGGTCGTTGATCCCTTCAATGGCCCGGATCCGGTCCCTCAGAATAGCCGCCCGCTCAAAATCCTCCGCTTCGGCGGCGGCCATCATCCGTTCCGTCAGTTTCTCAATGGAAGCGGCGCTGCCGCCTTTGATAAAGTCCAGCGCTTCGGCCAATGTTTCGTTATACTCGGCCTCGGAGATTTTTCCCCGGCAGACGCCCATGCAGTTTTTGATGTAATAGTTGAGGCAGGGCCTCGTTTTTCCGAATTCCTGCGGAAATTTTTTGTTGCAGGTGGGAAGGCGGAACGCTTTGTTCGCTTCCTCCACCGATTGCCGTACCACAAAGGAACTGATATACGGTCCCAGATATTCCGCGCCGTCGTCATATTTTTGCAGAACGCCGGTCAGCTTGCTGTAAGGACCGGGAGAAATACGAACGTAGCTGTACCCCTTGTCGTCTTTGAGCAAAATGTTGTATTTCGGCGCGTACTGTTTGATCAGGCTGCATTCCAGGATCAGCGCCTCAAATTCGCTGTCGGTGACGATGTATTCAAAATCATAGACGTGTTCCACCATGCGATAGACCTTCGGTAAATGCTTTTCCACGTTGCGGAAATAGCTCGTCACCCGGTTTTTCAGCTTTTTGGCCTTGCCGACGTAAATAACTTTGCCGCTTTTGTCGTGCATGATATAGACGCCCGGTTCCATCGGAAGGCTCAGCGTTTTTTCATGCAGATACGGAAGTCTCGGGTTTTCCATCGGATTTCTCCCTCCTTTCTTTTGTGATACAGCAAAAAGCACCGCAAATATTGCTATCTGCGGTGCCTATTTTGTTCTGAAAAATCAGTCGGTAAAACCGGACTCGACCAGTTTTACAAGAGCGTTGACAGCTTCTTCTTCGTCCAAACCGTCCGCGGTGATTTTGATTTCGGTGCCGCCGACAATACCGAGAGAAAGAACACCAAGAAGGCTCTTCGCGTTCACTCTTCTCTCCTCTTTCTCGATCCAAATGGAGGATTTGAACTCATTGGATTTCTGAATGAAGAAAGTAGCGGGACGGGCGTGAAGACCGACCTGATTCTGAACGGTAACAGTGCTGGAATACATAATAACCTCGCCTCACAAAAAACAAATTTTCTATGGTTATTGTAACATACCGTTTGAAAAATTTCAACAGAGGAAAAGACTTTTCTATATTAATTCCATAAGAGAACAACAAAAAAGCCCTTTCTTTGTGGAAAATATCTATAAGTTTTGCACTATTTTAGAGAAAGCCACAAATAAGCGTATCATAAAATAAACGGTGAGCAACAGGAAGGCAAAAGAACGGCCAAACCGTGTTCAGATCCATTCAAAAATCAGCAGTACGCCGATGACGTCAATGGCGACATTGGCGCAGGCATGAGTAATGTAACTCGCCAAAATACTTTCGTATTTTTCGGAAAGCCATTGCAGAAACAAGCCGACCGCCGCAAGACCGATAAGGCACAAAAGAAAGATAAACGGGCTGAACCAGGTAATGAAAATACCGATATGATAGAAAGAAAACAGAACGGCGCTGATGATTCCTCCCAGCCGTTTGTCGGAAAAGAGCCCGCTGAAAAAGCCTCGGAAAAAGCTTTCCTCCAAAAACGAATTGCAGAAGATAATATACAGAAAAACAAAAATACAGTTGTCTTTCGTCAGATTTTCTTTCGACATCAGACTCTGCCGAATGCCCAGAAGATCCAGAAAATCCTTAAAAATCAAAAAAGCCGCCATAGTGCCCACGAAAAAGCAAAGCATATAGCACAGTAGCGGTTTTCCGTTTCCGATTTTATGAAGGCCGATCACGTCGGTGAATTTTTTCCGGAAAAGCGCGCAATAAAGCCCGATCACACCCATGAAGCTCAGGACTTTAATCGTGCTTTTCAGCGCGTATTCCGGCTTCAGAACCTGTTCCGTGACGAAAACGACCGCCACCGCCAAAAGCGCCAGCAAAGCGCCTAACATAAATTCTTTTTGTTTTTTCACAGAATACACCTTTATACCAAAAGAATCAGATCATATACGATCGGGACCAAAAGCGCCAAAAGCAGGTTCGCGGTTTTAATTTTGGAATCGGTCACAAAATTAAAAGCGATGCAGAGAATGATCCCATAGCCGACCATGGAAAAATCGTTGACGAGGTTGCCGCCGTTTGTCAGAAGCGGCGAAAGGCTCTGCGCAAAAAGGGTGATCGCGCCCTGATAAACCAAAACCGGCACAGCCGCCGCCAGAACGCCCCACCCCAACGTGGAGGAAAGGACCAACGCCGTTACGCCGTCCAGAACGCTTTTGACAAAAAGGAGGTCGTGGATTCCGGATATTCCTTCCTCCAAAGGCCCCATAACGCTCATGGAACCGATACAAAAAATCAGCGAAGCCGCGATAAATCCTTTGGAAAAACCGCCGACGCCGATCTTCTTTTCCAACTGTTCGCCCAACCCGTTGACACGGTCATCGAGCCGAAGCCATTCACCGAGAAAATTCCCGATCACAAAGCTGAGCAGCAGCAAAAGGCCGCCGTTGCTTTCGATCCGACCATCTTCTCCCACCGAAAGCATGGACGAAAGAAGGCCATTCAAAGCGATGACGAACAAGGCAACGCCCTGTGCCTTCATCATAGAGCCCGTAAAGCTGTCCCGTATTTTCTTTTTCAGCAGAATTCCGACGGTACCGCCGAACAAAACGGCGAGCACATTGACGATGGTTCCCAACTTTATCCTCGATTCTTATATTTTTCAAACATATCCGGACGCTTTTTTTCCGTACGGGCCAAAGCCTCCTCGTGCCGCCAATCAGAAATGAGCCGATGGTTTCCGCCCAAAAGCACTTCCGGTACCGCTTTGTCGTGCCAGACCTGCGGACGGGTGTACTGCGGATATTCCAAAAGCCCGGAAAAATGGCTTTCGTCCTCAAAGCAAACGTCCTCGGAAAGGACGCCGTCACAAAGACGGCCCACGCAATCGGTCAGCACCAACGCGCCCAGTTCGCCGCCGGTGATCACATAGTCACCGATGGAAACCTCCTGATCGACGATCTCTTCCAGAATTCGCTCATCGACGCCCTCATAATGTCCGCAAAGAAGAAACAGGTGCTCATAATTTTCGGCGAAATCAACAGCCATCTGTTGGTTGAGCACCGCTCCCTGCGGTGACATATAGATAACGTAGGGTTTTGAGCATGCCTCCTCGCAGACATGCTCATAGCACCGAAAAATCGGTTCCGCTTTCAAAAGCATCCCGTTTCCGCCGCCATAAGGAGCGTCATCCACCCGTTTGTGCTTCGGATCATCCGAATAATCCCGGATATTGTGACAATAGACCTCCAAAAAGCCGGCTTTTCTTGCTCGTCCGATGATGCTCGTCTCCAAAACCGCCTCGCACATCTCCGGAAACAACGTCGCGATATCAATCCTCATCGTCAAAAAGTCCTTTCATCGGGGTGATCCGAAGCTCGTCTTTTTCCAGATCCACCTCGTCGATCACCTGGGGAATCGCCGGGATCCACGTCTCTTTTCCGTCCTTGTCCCGCACACAGTAAATGTCATTGGCGCCGGTAGCCGCCACGTCATAAACTTCGCCGTAGCAGGTTCCGTTTTCCGAATCCACCACCCGAAGGCCAATAATATCCTGAATAAAATAC
This sequence comes from uncultured Clostridia bacterium, assembly GCA_937906945.1. Taxonomy (GTDB): domain Bacteria; phylum Bacillota; class Clostridia; order Oscillospirales; family Ruminococcaceae; genus UMGS1668. The sequence goes on from CALCUE010000016.1 coordinate 93,676, forward strand.
TGTCCCTTTTTCATCGGAATATCCTTCCGGTTCATGTAAAGGACCTTTCCGACAAATTTTCTTGCCTCTTCGGGAGTGTCCACGCCTTTGAGCTTGACCAAATAGACGTTCTTATGGGGACGCACGTACTGTACCCGGAATTCCGTTTCGCCTTTTTCGTCCAGATACATCCGGCAAGCCCTCTCCACGTCACCGGGATCGCACCAGGGATAGAGCCTCATATCGCCCCGCAGTCCGTGGATGGTCACCACTTCTCCCACTTCAAGAAATTCTTTTCGCATTTTTCTCCTTTTTACAATTCCCCCGCCAAGAAAAATGGCGGGGGAATCCTTCACTCATTATTCAATCGTGACGGCTACTTTCTTGCCGGCACGGTTCGCAGCCGTTCTCATAAGGGTGCGAATCGCGCGGGCGATCTTGCCCTGGCGACCGATGACACGTCCCATATCCTCCGGAGCCACATGAAGATGGTAAACAACTGTCCCCTCTTCATCCGGCTCATCCACGGAAACCGAGACCGCTTCCTTATTTTCGACGAGACCGCGTGCGATAACAGCAAGCAGCTCTTCCATAGTACGGTCCTCCGTCCTTATTTGTTAAGAGCGATTTTGAGGAGCTCTTTCACAGTATCGGTAGGCTGTGCGCCGCTGGCGATCCATTTTTCCACTTTCTCTGCGTCAACTTTGATGACAGAGGGTTCCTGGGTAGGATCGTAGGTGCCGACTTCCTCGATGAAACGGCCATCTCTCGGATAGCGGGAATCAGCGACAACGATACGATAGAAAGGTGCTTTTTTGGCGCCCATACGGCGCAGTCTGATTTTAACGGACATGATAATTTTCCTCCTATGATGAAAAAGTATTGACAAAAATTTATCTCATGGCTTTCGCCGAAAGACCGTTTAGAAGGGCATTCCGCCCATGTTTCCGAAATTGTTCTGGTTTTCCATTTGGCTGAGCATCTGACGCATTTTCTTGCCCTGTTTCCCGTTACCGGTCAGCTGCTTCATCATTTTCTGCATCTGCTCAAATTGTTTCAAAAGACGGTTGACGTCCTCCACCCTGGTGCCGCTTCCTGCCGCGATCCTTTTTTTACGCTGCGCGGAAATGATGGAAGGCTTCGCCCGCTCTTTTTTGGTCATGGAATTGATGATGGCTTCCGTCATCCGAAGAGAACGCTCGCCCTCTTCCTCTTCCTCGTCGCTCAGTTTTTTCTTGACGCCGGGGATCATGGAAACGATCTGACTGAGCGATCCCATTTTGCGGACCTGCTTCATCTGGTCCAGAAGATCGTTCATATCAAAGGTGTTCTCGCCCATCTTTTTGGCCATCTCTTCGGCCTTTTTGGCGTCCATCTGTTCCTCGGCTCTTTCGATCAGCGTCAGAACGTCGCCCATACCGAGAATACGGGAAGCCATACGGTCCGGATAGAACGGTTCCAGATCGGTGAGTTTTTCACCGGTACCGGTGAATTTGATCGGCGCGCCGGTCACGGCACGAACGGAAAGCGCCGCGCCGCCACGGGTATCGCCGTCGAGTTTGGTAAGGATCGTACCGGTGATGCCGAGCTTTTCGTTGAAAGTCTCCGCCACGTTGACGGCGTCCTGACCGGTCATGGAGTCGATGACAAGCAGAATTTCTTCCGGATGGAAGTTTTCCTTCAGCCTCTGAAGTTCTTCCATCAGCGCCTCATCGACATGAAGTCGGCCGGCGGTATCCAGAATCACAATATCGTTGCCGTAATCTTTGGCATGCATAATCGCTTTTTTCGCGATTTCCACCGGATCGATCTGTCCCATCTCAAAAACCGGAACGTCGATCTGGCTGCCGACCACTTTGAGCTGATCAATAGCGGCCGGACGATAAACGTCGCAGGCGACCAAAAGAGGCCGTTTACCGAGCTTTTTGAAATGGAGCGCCAGTTTTCCGGAATGGGTGGTTTTACCGGAACCTTGAAGACCGACCATCATGATGATCGTCGGAATCTTGGACGAGTAGTTGATGCGGGCGTTGGATTCGCCCATCAAAGCCGTCAATTCCTCGTTGACGATTTTGATAACGTGCTGTGCCGGTGTCAGGCTTTCCAAAACCTCCGCGCCGACAGCCCGTTCGCTGACCTTTGCCACAAAATCTTTGGCTACCTTATAGTTGACGTCCGCTTCCAAAAGCGCCAGACGAACCTCACGCATCGCGGTTTTTACGTCGCTTTCGGTCAGTTTGCCTTTG
>CALCUE010000017.1 GCA_937906945.1 uncultured Clostridia bacterium
CTTCCGAAGAAGTGTTTTTCGCTGGCGCGCTGAAAGGGACTCGAACCCCCGACCCTCTGCTTAGAAGGCAGATGCTCTATCCAGCTGAGCTATTGGCGCATCTTTGGAGCGGATGAGGGGAATCGAACCCCCCTATCCAGCTTGGAAGGCTGGCATTCTACCAATGAATTACATCCGCGTAACGCAAAAGCTATTATATCAAATGCTTTTGCTTTTGTCAACAAAAATTCCGCCGTAATTTCCGAAAAATTTCAAAAAAAGGAGAGGGAAAGGTTGTGCAAAGCGGTGAAATAAGGTATAATGATTTCTATTATGGAGCGGTATGCCCCGACAGAATTTACAGCCCGTTCACCAAAACGCAGGAACGAGGCGTTACAATAGAGCGTAAGGAGGCGGTTTATTACATGAAACTTCCGATCAAAAAGATCATCCTAGCGGCGCTTGCCGTTTTGTTTCTGTTCACCGGCTGTGAGGATCCGAAAGAAACGACCGACGAGGACCCCATCACCGAGTTCAGCTATGAGATGCTCGACCTTTCCATCGTGGCCGACGAGATTTATAAAGAGCAGGATCTGAGCGACCTGACGAGAAAAAGCGTTCGGAAAATCACCGACGAAACGACCCTTGCCGAGCAGTTCTACCTCGATATGGACAAGATCGTCGATTACGAGGTGCGTGCCGCCGAAGGCAACTTCGGCGTGGCGGACTTGATGCTTTTGCGGGTCAAAGAGGGCTCTGCCGACGAGGTGATGGCCGAGATCGAAAACCGCAAGGACGACCGCATCAACGAGTTTTCCCACTATGACGTCTATAACGCTTACGATACGGCTCTCTCCGCCGAAATTTATCAGGAGGGCGAAATCGTCATTATGCTGATGTTCCCGACCGAGGGAAAAACGGCGGCCAAAGCCGTTCTGGACCGCTATCTGCCGTAAAGGGGGACTTCGGATGAAAAAAGGTTCTTTTTGGAAAAACGCCCCGAGCAAAAAGGTGGGGCTTCTTTTCGTCCTTTTGGGGATGCTGTGCCTTGCCGGATGCCTCGTTCTTCTTCTGACGACGGAGAGCGTTTTTTCGACGGTACTGTTCTATTTTTCCCTGGCGCTCAATAGTATCGGTCTGTATATCCTTTTCTGGGTGAAGGACGGGAGGAAAAACCATGACAAACAGTGAAGTTTTGCGGCGCACCTGGGCGGACGTGTCTCTCGACGCCATTGAGTATAATTTCCGCAAGATCCGCGCCGCCGCCGGTTCCGCCAAAGTGATGGCCATTGTCAAGGCCGACGCCTACGGTCACGGCGACCGGATGACCGCGCCGTTTTTAGAGGAATGCGGCGCCGACTGGTTCGGCGTATCGAACCTCGGTGAGGCGCTCGGCATCCGGGAAAGCGGTGTGACGAAGCCCATTTTGATCCTCGGCGGAACGCCGGCGTCCTGCGCCGCCGATCTCGCCAAATGGAACGTGACGCAGGCGGTCTATTCGTTGGAATACGCCGAGGCGCTTTCCGTCGAAGCGGTAAAAAGCGGCGTCACGGTGGAAATCCATCTGAAATTCGACACCGGCATGGGACGCATCGGTTTTGTCTCTTCGGAGGAGCGGTTCGATCAGGCCGCTGACGAAGCGGAAAAGGTCGCCGCGCTGCCGAATTTGCGGATCACCGGCGCTTTTACCCATTTTGCCTCCGCCGACGAACCCAACGAAGAAGGGACCGCCTATACGCGCCTTCAGTACGGACGGTTCTGCCGGATCTGCGACGAACTGGAAAAGCGGGGCGTTGCCGTCGGGCTTCGCCATTGCTGCAACAGCGCCGCCATTCTCTGCTATCCGGAAATGCGTCTTGACATGGTGCGGGCGGGCATTATTCTTTACGGGCTCTATCCGGCGGAAAACACCATGATCGTTTCCAAAATGAAGCTGAAACCGGCGATGGCCCTTCGCACCGTCGTCAATCTGGTGAAAGATTACGAAAAAGGCGGCTCTATCAGCTACGGACGGCGGTTCACCGCCGAGCGGGACATGAGGGTCGCTTCCACAGCCATCGGCTACGCCGACGGCTATCACCGGCTTCTGACCAACAAGGGCCGGATGATCGTCAAAGGACAGATCGTGCCGGTGGTGGGAAGCGTCTGTATGGACCAGACCATGCTGGACGTGACGGACGTTCCCGGTGTCGCCGAAGGGGACGTGGTGACGGTGTTCGGAACGGACGGCGAAGCCTTTGTTTCCGCCGACGAGGTGGCGGCTTTGGCCGGGACCATCAACTACGAGATCGTCTGCGCCGTTTCCCGCCGGGTGCCGCGGTGCTATTATCTCCACGGCGAAAACATCCACAATTTTGATTACGCAAGGTGGAAAGAACGATGAATTTTTCGGTGAGACCGCTTGAAAAGGGCGACCTTTCGGCGGCGGCGGCTTTGGAAAAAGACTGTTTTTCCGCTCCGTGGAGCGAAAAAACGCTGGAAGCGGAGCTTCAAAATCCGCTGAACCGCTTTTTTGCCGCCGTTTCGGAGGACGGGGAACTTCTGGGCTATGCCGGGATCCAGATCGTCGCCGGTGAGGGCAGCGTCTTTAACGTGGCGGTAAAAAAAGAGGCCCGCCGGAACGGGATCGGCGGGGAACTGGTTCACGAGCTTTTGGCCGCCGCCAAAGAGCAAAAAACCGAAACGGTGTATCTGGAGGTGCGCGCCAGTAACCTCGCCGCCATTTCCCTCTATGAAAAAGCGGGGTTCGTTTTTTGCGGCCTCAGAAAAAATTATTACACCGATCCGGTTGAGCACGCCCTTTTGATGAAAGCCGTGCTCATCGGGGAGGCTGAGCACGAGGACCCCATCGAGTGCTGGGACGAAGAATAAAAGGAATAAAAAAGCCTTTGCCGGTTCGGCAAAGGCTTTTTTTGACGGCAAAAAGACGGGGGATTTTTGAAGGCTCCCCTGCGTAAGGAGAGCTGTCCGAGTGAAACGAGGACTGAAGGGTTGTAGCCTTCCCCCTCGGGTATAAAATCCGAGCGCGTCCTGTGGACGATGAAGCGAGG
>CALCUE010000018.1 GCA_937906945.1 uncultured Clostridia bacterium
CAAGCGTAGCTACTCTGGCAGTATCCCTTGCACTGCAGACCGCTCTTTCCAACGTCGTCGGAGGCCTGACACTGCTGTCTAACCGCCCGTTCAAGTCCGGTGATTTCGTAGAAATCTGCGGACAGGCCGGAACAGTTGAGGAAGTAGGTATTACCTATACAAAACTGACTACACCGGATAACAAGACAGTATCTCTTCCGAACTCTGCAGTTATGGGTGCACAGATCATTAATTATTCTGTAGCAGGCAAACGCCGTGTAGATCTCTATGCAGCAGTATCCTATGACAATGATGTAGAAACTGTTTTGGAGGCATTGAAAGAAGTTGGCGATCTGCCCTGCACGCTGAAGAGCGAACCCGTATTTACCGGTGTTGACACCTATGGCGAAAGCACTGTTAAATATGTCATTCGTTTCTATGTAGATGCCAGCCAGTATTGGGATGGATTCTTCGAGGGCCAGAGAAAAATTCCTCAGGTTCTGAAGGCACACGGTATCAGCCTGTCCTACCCGCACCTCAATGTTCATATTGACAAGTAATTATGAAACCCTGCATGGACAATGATGTGTACCCCCAATACTGGACACCCAGTATTGGGGGTACATATCAGCACGGCGCTGTTTTTGTTGGGAGATGTATCAGTAAAGAAAGAAAAAACGGTTTTTCTTCCGAAAACTCTTTGTCCGGCGCGGCACCGGACATTTATAAGGAGTGAGCGTGCGTTTTGCACAAGGGGAGGAGGTCTTATACCGTCTCTCTGATTAAATTATAACGGAAGAGCTTCCCGTCGGCAAATATATCCGGTTTATGGGAAGCATAGAAAAGGTTTACCGTTGTCCGGAAAACGATTTTCCGGCCGGCGTTTTAAGAGCTTCCATTATCGGTTTTTAGTATTCCCATAAATGACAAAAAAGCTCTCCGAAATCCGGAAAGCCTTTTTGCGTTGTAAATTATTCGCACTGGAGGATCGCGAGCAGGATAGAATGATATTTTGTTTCCGGGGTATCCGCACGGCTCGTGATAATGACCGGGACGGAAGCACCGCAAACGGAGGTCGCAACGGTCTTTTTGGCAACATAAGTGAGCGTCTTATATAAGACGTTTCCGGTGCAGATATTCGGCAAAACGAGAATATCCGCATTTCCGGCAACAAGGCTTTCGATGCCCTTATGTTCCGCCGCACCTTTGGAAATGGCGCCGTCAAAAGCGAGCGGACCTTCCACGATAAAGCCTTCCACGCCTTCTTCCGCAATAAGCTGAGCGTCAACGGTGCTCTGCATTTTAGGCGTCACCTTTTCGACGGCGGAAATAATCGCCGCTTTGGGTTTTTCCATGCCGAGAGCCTTCGCAAAGCGCGCGGTATTTCTGAGGATCTTCTTTTTGTCCTCTGCCGACGGCGCGATATTGATCGCGCAGTCGGTAAACATAACGAACCTTTCCTCATCGGGATGCTCGAAAACAGCCGCCAGGCTGAGCAGATTTCCCGCCGGAACAAGGCCGGTCTCTTTATTGAGCAGCGCTCTTGCAAAAGTGGAGGTCTGCATGATGCCCTTCATCGGGATATCGCCTTCTCCGGCTTTTACGATCGCTACGGCAGCGCTTGCGGCTTCGGCTTCTTCCTCGGCGTTGATGATGATATAATCCACCGGATCCTCACCGAAATCTTTGAGCATGCTCACAATGACGTCGGCTTTGCCGACTAATGTCGCCGTGATAACGCCTTTTCGTTTGGCGTTGACGACGGCTTTCAGCGCCGGTTCATCATGTGCGCCCGCCAGAACGACGCGCTTTCTGATCTCTCTTTGAAGGACGCAGGCTTCGACCTCCCAAAACGATTTAAGCATGGATCTTTCCCTCCTCAAAATGTTTGATGGGGATTTCCTTCCGAAGTGCCTGGTAGGCATTTAGACAGAGGGATTCCATCTCCAATTCTCCGGGAAGAACGACCACCGGAGCAATAAACGAAACCCGCTCTTTGATAAGCCCCGTGATGTATTCGGAATTGGCCATGCCGCCAATAAGCAGAATGACATCCACTTTTCCGTTCATGACTGTCGCAAAAGCACCGATATCTTTGGAAACCTGATAACACATAGCTTCCAAAACTTCGCGAAACTTTTCATTTCCGGCTTTTGCCTCTTTTTCAATACCGATAACGTCCATGGTTCCGAGATAACCCATCAGCCCCGAACCGCCGTTGATCAGGTGTTTCATTTCCTCATAGGTATAGTTTCCGGAATAGCACATATCCAGAAGTTGGCCGACGGGGACGCAGTTGCAGCGGTTGTTACTGAAAGCGCCGTCGCCGTCAATTCCGTTCTGTGCGTCGGTCATTCTGCCTTTTTCATGGGCGGTCACGGTAATTCCGCCGCCGAGAGTGCAGACAAGGAGGTTCAGATCTTCGTAATTTTTCCCGATATTTTCGGCGTATTTTCTCGCCATTGCCCGGTTATTAAGCGCCTGATAAGCCGGCACCCGTTTGATTTCCGGACAGCCGCTGTAAAAAGCCAGCGGATTAAATTCGCAGGTTCCGGGAATATCCACCGTCATCGGGATCGCTTTGCTGCCTTTCACGATGTCAAAAGCGATCTGACAGCCGAGAGAGCAGGGATGCACACCGTATTTTCCCGTTCTGATCTGCTCTAACATGGATTCTTCAATGACATAGGTGCCGCCGTCCACTGGTTCCGTCGGACCGCCGCGGGAAACAAAGGCATCCAGATTCTGAATATCAATTTGATTTTCCACCATAAATTTTTCAATATCATGGCGGCGAAAATCGTACTGATCAAAAATATTTTTTGCTTTTTGAAGCTCCTCAGGGGTGTGATAAACACTTTTTTTGAGTACACACCGATCGTCTTCGTAATAGGCGACCTTTGTTGAGGTCGAACCGAGGTTGATAGCGAATATCTTATACGGTTCCATTTATAGGCCCTCCTTTGGGTCTTATTTTTTCAGTTCATCGAGCAGCATCGGAATTACGTCGTAAAGATCCCCGACCAGCCCATAAGTGGCAATGCCGAAAACCGGCGCGTCCGGATCTTTATTGATGGCGACGATGACGTCAGAGCCGGTCATGCCGACCTGATGCTGGATCGCGCCGGAAATTCCGCAGGCAATATAAAGCTTCGGGCTGACGCTTTTGCCGGTCTGTCCGACCTGTCTTCCGTGGCTGACAAGTCCGTTATCGACGAGAGGACGGCTGACAGCCAGTGTACCGCCGAGGGCATCCGCCAGCTTTTGGCAGAGAGCAAGTCCCTTTTCATTACCGGCGCCACGACCGGCAGCGACGATAACGTCCGCCGCCGTGATGTCCGTTTCCGTGTCACCGGCACTTTTGATGATTTCAACGATTTTTGTCCGGATGTCATTTTTATCCACATGGATATCGGTAAAAACCGGTTCTTTTTCCGGATAATCTCCCTCCGCCGGTTTCTTGAAGATGCCGGGACGAACCGTTCCGATCTGCGGGCGGCTGTCGGGACAGACGATCTGCGCCATCAGGTTTCCGCCGAAGGCAGGTCTTGTCCAGAGAATGTTTTTGGTTTCCTCATCGTAGCCGAGGGAAGTGCAGTCCGCGGTAAGACCGGTATTGAGGCGGTTGGAAACACGCGGCGCAAGATCCCGTCCGTTGTTGGTCGCGCCGATGAGAAGGGTGGCAGGAGTATATCTCTCTGCCATTTTTACAAGCGCGGTGGTGAAAGCGTCGGTGGAGTACTGCTCATATTCCTCGCCGCACGCGACGAGGATCTCATCGACGTCATAGCGGGAAAGCTGTTTGACGGCGGGTGCGGGATCCTTCGCGATAACGATCGCCGCGAGCTTTCCGCCCTGGGCGTTTGCCAGTTCTTTCCCGGGGTTCAGGAGTTCGAGTCCGACATTCTTCGGGGTTCCGTCCTCGTTGGTCTCTATAAAGACCCAAAGATCTTTTTCAGCCATTTTGTTCCTCCTTAAACCGCCGCCGAAATGAGTTCGGCAAGTTTTTTCACGGAATCCTCAAGGCTTCCTTCGTTTATCATTTCTCCGCCCTGTTTCTGCGGCGGCGTAAAGCTCTTTTTCACCTTTGTGGGAGATCCTTTCAGACCGAGCTTCGTAACGTCGGCTTCGATGTCTTCGGCGCCGACGACCGGGATCTCCGCCCGAAGCGCCGCCATTTTGTCCTTGACTTTGGGAAGACGCGGCTCAAAGGCGGGTTTTGTCACGGTGACAAGAGCCGGAAGCTTCGCTTCGACGATCTCATACCCTTCGTCAATCTCCCGTTTGGCACGGAGTTTGTCGCCGTCGAGCGTTGTTTCGACCACATAGGTGATCTGCGGAAGATCGAGCTGTTCTGCGATCTCCGGGCCGACCTGGGCGGTGTCGCCGTCGATCGCCTGTTTTCCGCAGAAAACAAGGTCAAATTTTTCTCCGTCCTTTTCGATATGTTTGATCGCCGTCGCCAGGGTATAACTTGTGGCAAGGGTGTCCGCACCGCCGAAAAGGCGGTCGCTGACAAGGTAGGCCTTGTCAGCGCCGACGGAGAGACATTCCTGCAAGGCAGTTTTCGCCTGAGGCGGGCCCATGGTAAGGACAGTTATTTTCGTGTCCGGGTTTTCATCCTTGATAAGGGCGGCACATTCCAAAGCATAGCGGTCAAAAGGGTTGACGATGCTCGGAACGCCGGCGCGGATGAGGGTATTGGTAACCGGATCGATTTTGATTTTATCCGTATCCGGGACCTGTTTGATGCAAACAAGAATGTTCATAAAAATTCTCCGATTTTATTTAAGAATAGCTTTGGAAATGACGACCTTCTGAATTTCGGAAGTGCCTTCACCGATGGTGAGCAGTCTTGCGTCACGGTACATCCGCTCGACGGGATAATCTTTCATGTAGCCGTAGCCGCCGTGGATCTGCAAAGCTCTGTCGGTGACGTAGCAAGCCGTTTCGGAAGCGTAATATTTTGCCATTGCCGCTTCTTTGGTGTAGGGAAGTCCGCGCATACAAAGATCGACCGCTTTGAAAAGAATGCCTTCGGCGGCTTCGATCCTGGTAGCCATTTCCGCGATATAGCTTTGGATAACGGGCTGTGCGGCGATGGGTTTTCCGAACTGAACACGCTGTTTGGCATATTCGACAGCGGCTTCAAAAGCGCCTTTTGCCACACCGACCGACATGGAAGCGATGCCGATACGGCCGCCGTCCAATCCGCCGAGGGCGATTTTAAGTCCCATACCTTCTTTTCCGAGAAGGTTCTCTTTCGGGACACGACAGTTTTCAAAAATCATTTCGGAAACAGCCGCACCACGAAGTCCCAGTTTATCCTCGGTTTTCCCGATGGTAAAACCGGGCGTTCCTTTATCGACGATAATGGCGCTGAAGCCTTTGGTGCCGAGCTCCGGCTGCGTAAGGGCGATCACAATGACGAATTCACCTTCGTTTTTACCCATGTTGCTGGTGAAGCATTTGGAGCCGTTGATCACGTATTCGTTTCCGTCCAGAACCGCTTTGGTTTTAACACCGGCAGCGTCGGAACCGGCGCCCGGTTCGGTCAGCGCGAAAGCGCCCACTTTTCCTTCGGCGGCGATGCCGAGATATTTCTGTTTTTGTTCCTCGGTGCCGAATTTCATCAGAATATCGTCCACAAGGCATTGAACGGCGTAGATTTCGCCGGTACTTCCGCAGGCTTTGGAAATTTCGATCAGGGAAAGGACTTTGCAAAGGTCATCCAGTCCCGCTCCGCCGTATTCTTCCGGAATGTTTACGGTAAGAAGTCCCTGTTCTGCTAACTGTTTGAAGGTATCCGCCGGAAATTTTCCGGTTTTGTCGGTTTCGGCGGCAAGAGGGGCAACGACTTTCTCCGCAAAGTCTTTAGCCATAGCCTGAATGGCGGCCTGTTCCTGAGTCAGCTCAAAAGTCATTTTCAATATCACTCCTGTCTTCGTGAATCATCACGGTTTTTGCGGCATTTTTTAGTTCGCGGCATTTTGTGATTTTATTGTAGCATTGCCGCCCTATACTGTACAATTTAGTCCTTTTATGCTTTTTATAATTTGATTTTATGCAAAAGAAAAAGGCTGTCTGCGCTTTCGCACGGACAGCCCTTTTATTCTTATTTGAAGAAGTTTTTATCGCCCTCGACGACGTATTCTACGTTATGCCGGATGGTATCAATGACCGGCAGGATCTCCTCTTTCCGGGATTTTTTATACCACATATAAATATCCCGCTCGGTATATTCGCCCTCGACCGGGATGAGCTTAAAGCCTCTTACGACCTCCCAGACCGTTGAAACACCGAAATTATTCATAAAAAACGGAAGCTGGAAATTTTTTATATCCGTACACCAGGTCGTGAAATTGAGGTTGGTTTCCTCTCCCAGATGGATGCGGTTGAGCCGCTTTATCTCTTTCATCCAGGATTCGAAACCGTAGGGATTGGAATGGGATGCAATGGCAAGGTTTTGAAGATCCCTACTGCATACGCTCTCTTTTTCCGCCAACGGGTGATCTTTTTTGACGCAAAAAAGCATCTGCTGGTGATAAAGAAGCTCTTTTTCATAGTTTTTGAAATCGCCCTGAAGCCGACGGTCATCGGCAATAATGATATCCGCTTCCCCGGCTTCCGCGATTTTCCGCAGATCGTCGCTTTCAACAAGCGTGCTGTTGAAATAGAATTTATTGTAGTTGATACAGCCCTTTGAGATAAGAGGATAGTTGATGCCGCCGATCCGGAACAGCTTGACGACTTTTTTTCTTTCGCTGTTGCGGAAATACCGTTCCGCCTCCGTAATGGTGTCGGTTACGGAAACGGCGTATTTCAGAAGCTTGTTTCCGTCCTCCGTAAGCGTGAGCTTTTTGCCTTCACGAATAAAAAGAAGACAGTCAAGCTCACTTTCCAGCTTGTTGAGCGCAATGCTCAGCGCCGGTTGGGTGATATAAAGCTCGTTCGCCGCTTTGGTGATGTTTCCCGCTTCGGCGATCGCCCGAAACTGAAAAAGCTGGTTGCTGTCCATAAATGCCTTTCTCCCTTTTCATTTTCTACAACCTTATTTTAACATCAAAATTCCGGATACGCAAACAAATCCGCCATAAATCTTTTTTTCTGTTCCATAAATATGATTTATCGAATAATTTTTATGGAAATAAGCCGCTATCTATTATACAATATTATTTGCCATTATTTTTATTTATGGGAATTTGCTGTTAAGCCGCAAACACCCATTTATGCTTTTCATAAAAATAACTGATTTTTCAAAAAAGGCTTTCAATGGTAGAATACAGTCGCAAAATAAAAAAGTATCGTTTGTTTTGTGAAATTTTATCTTTTTCCGAAAAAGACCGGAGGATCGCCATGATGACGATGGCGGTCATCGGAAAAACGGAACAGGGTTTGCGGCATATCCTTTTCCGGTTTTTTCCCCGGGAGCTTTTGAAGGAAAAGAAATTTTAACGAGGAGGTTATTTCTTATGGCAGAACTCGGCGCAAAAAAAGAAAGAAACTATCTGCTTGACTTTTTCAAGGTACTTGCTACCGTTTGTGCTTGTCTTGCTCACTTTAACAGCATGTTTTTAACAAACTTCGCAGGAAGTCCTATAATGACCGGTTGGCCAGTAAACCCCGGCGTTCAAGGTGCTTACATTTTTAACACTTATTGGACTGAAGTTCTGGGAATGTGCGGCTATCGTGCGATCAGCTTTTTCACTTTCACTACCGGTTTCTGGTTCATGAACTCTTTTAAACGCGATCAGAAAAAGAATATTTTCGGAAAAGGAAAAGACACTCTTATCGTTTTCCGTTATTGGGCAGGCAACTATGCATCTTATTGGCCCTATATTCTTTTTGCAACTCTTTGGGCTATTGCATTCACTTATATCATTATTCCTGATTTACACACTGACTTTGACGCTCTGCTTAAAAACCTTATAATGTCCATTCCTCAGCTTATGGGTTTTGCTTCTTGTGGCATGGGACCGGATGCACTCGGCGGAACTTGGGCAAACAGTTTCCTTGGTCTTGCTGCACTTACTGAAAACTTTGCTATTTCTCCTAAAGATGTACTTGTCGCATGGAACTCTCCTCTCTGGTATATGTTTGCGCTTGTTGCTATCCTTGGCTTTGTTTACGTTATCTTTATGAAAAGCGAAGCTTTTGGTCTCTTTGGCTTCTGCCCCATTATGATGAGCCTTTATTACACAACCTGGTCTCTCCCTACCGGCGCAGGCTTTTGGGCACAGTTCCTTGAATCCAGTGTAATTCGTCTTTGCGGACCTATGGTTTGGGGCGTTTGGGGCTGGTACATCGTTGATTTCATCAAAAAACAGGACTTCTCCAAAAAAGCAAAAATCGGTATCACTGTCGTTTCCGTTCTTGCGTTCTGCCTCCGTGCCTATGCACGTATCTTCGGCGGATGCAGTTTCATTATCGACGATATTGCCGTTGCTGCTTTACTGATCTTTGTTCTTGCTCAGAAAGATTATTTTACAGTTGCTCTCAACAAACTTTGTTCCCATATTCCGGGAATCAAATTTGCAGGTACAATTGCTCTCGGTCTGTATAATATCCATTATCCTATTTCCTGCTTCCTTGGCTGGCTCGGTCTCCAGGATCAGTATTATCAGGAATTTGCCTCTTTCCTCAGAGGCTTTACCGTAAACCAGCTTGCACTCATGTATCTCGGCCTGCTCTTTGCTCTTTGCATCCCGTTCTTCTTTGTTGATAAGTATCTTCTCAAACGTCTTTCCGCTTGGGTACTTAAAATTACTAAAGCAAAAGAACCCGTTGTCATCGAAGCACCTGCAGAAGCAAAATAATTTTTGTTTCTCTGTTTAATTTAGCCTTGCACACTTAAATGAACACACCTTTCTTTCGTTCTCTCTATCCGACGGAGGGAAGGTGTGTTTTCTCTACTCAATTTTCCGGCGGCGCGGGCTTTTTTCTGCGTTACCCGCGCCGCATCCGGCACAAAAAATGGGACTTTACAGAAAGGTTTTGATTTTATGGATTTTAACGCCATATTGGAACTCATCGCCAGGGAGATCCCTTTTCTTCTTTTTATGGTTCTCCTTGTCTATGTTTTTTGGATCCGTCCGAAGCGAAAAGCAAACCAGCTGAAAACCGACCCCGATCATCAGACGCAAATTGGTGACGAAATTCTTTTTGCCGATGGTCTTGTCGGACTGATCACCAAATATAAAGACGGCATCGTCTATGTTGAAAGCGGCAACAGCCACTCGAAATTTCAAATCAAAGAGGATATGTTCCTCAAAAACCTCAGCAAAGAAGAACGCGTTAAAAATGCGCTCAAAAAGAAAAATCTCTGGCAGAAAATTCTGAGCATCCTGTAAGGAGGGAAAAATATGAACTTTTTCGGTATAGATCTTTCGAATATCGCCTTTAAGCCAACTCCGTTTTTCTTCCTTCTTGTGGCTCTTATTGTTTTTATCATCGCAGACCGCGTCATCAAATCCCGCAGGAAAAAGAAAGCGGAAAAAGCGCTTTCCGAACTCAAAATCGGCGACAGGATCCTTCTCACCAACGGAATGGTCGGAACGCTGGTTTCCCATGTCGAGGGAACGGTCGATGTCGAGCTTTCCTCCGGCGTAAGAGCCCGTTTTATGGACTGGGCGGTAAGCGAAGTCAACGGAGAAAAGATCTGACTTTTGATATCACGCGGCGTCCCATTTTGCCGTTTGATATAAATGTGCCTTGGGCACAGCACCTCTCACCTTTCTTGGTACTGTGCCCTCCCTTAAAAAATTCAAGAAAGGGAAACCTCTTTTCTGCGAAAGGCTTCAACACAAGCTGACCTCCTGTTTTGAAGCCTTTCGCAAATTCCAAAAAAAGGAAACTTTGAAAAATGTTATTAGCAATCGACGTCGGCAACACTTCTACGGAATTCGGCATTTTCAACAGCGAAAAGCTGATTGCCACTCTGCGCATCGGAACAAAAATAGAAAGCACTTCCGATGAGCTCTGGCTCTATCTTTCCCAGTTTTTTAATCATCATCATATCCCGAAGGACTATGTGCAGAACGTTGTGATCAGTTCCGTTGTCCCGCAGATCAACTATTCCCTCATCAGCATGGTTCGCAAATATTGTGAAGCCGATCCTTTCATCATCGGAGAAAATCTTCCCTGCCCGATGCCGACCGGATATGAAAATCCGAAGGAACTGGGGACCGACCGGCTGGTGGACG
The DNA here is from genome assembly GCA_937906945.1 of uncultured Clostridia bacterium. Lineage (GTDB taxonomy): Bacteria > Bacillota > Clostridia > Oscillospirales > Ruminococcaceae > UMGS1668. The sequence continues at coordinate 10,182 of CALCUE010000018.1, forward strand.
CCTACGCCGCCTATCGCCGCTGTCAGACGCCGACCGTCGTTGTCGATTTCGGCACCGCCACCACCGTGGACGCCGTTTCCGCAAAGGGAGAATTCCTCGGCGGGATGATCTATCCCGGTATCAAATCTTCCACCGACGCGCTTTTTGAAAAGGCCGCGAAGCTGACCAAGGTGGAAATCACCAAACCGGCTTTTTCGCTCGGCCGTTCCACTTCCGAAAGCCTTCAGCTCGGCATCTATTGCGGCTATCTCGGCGCCATCGAAAAAATGGTGCAGAAAGCGAAGGACGCTGTCGGAAACGACGCGAAAGTGATCGCCACCGGCGGTTTTTCAAGACTTTTCCGGGAAGAACCGATTTTTGACGAAATCGTTCCTTTTCTCCAGTTGGAGGGCATCCGCATGATCTTTGACGATGCGGCAGGCGTTCCTGCCGAAACCGTTACCCATTGATAAAGCAGAAGATTTCCTGAAAATAAAAAACCAATTTCTCAAACGCAAAGACAGTGGCGGCCAAAACGGCTGTCGCTGTCTTTGTATCCGACGGAAGGAGTTTACAGATGAAAACAGACCTTCGGGAGCTCACCCGCTTTTCTCTTTTTGCCGCTATCATCGTTCTTTTGGCGGTGACGCCGCTCGGCTATATTTCTCTCGGCGTTATCAATGCCACGACGATCCAGATCCCGGTCATACTCGGCGCCATTTTGTTCGGCTGGAAAAAAGGCGCGGCGCTCGGGCTCATTTTCGGCGTGACCAGCATGCTCAAAAACACCTTTCAGCCGAACGCAACCTCTTTTGTGTTTTCACCGTTCATTCCGGTGCTCGGCGAGGAAAGCGGCAGCCTTTTTGCGGTGCTCATCAGTCTTTTGCCTCGTGTTATGATCGGCGTTGTCGCAGGGCTTTTGTTCGTTTTGCTTTCCAAAACGAAGCTGAGCAGAGCCGTTTCCTGCGGGATCTGCGGCTTTTGCGGCTCCATGACGAACACCATGCTCGTCATGGGCGGGATTTATCTTTTCTTCGGTGAAAGCTATTCCGCCGCCCGGGACATTGCCTATGAAACCCTTCTCCATACCGTTGCCGTGACCATCACCGGCGCCGGTATCACCGAAGCCGTCGTTTCCGCCGTCATCGGTGCGGCGGTCTGCGTGCCGCTTTTTAAGTTTATGAAAAAAAGAATGAGCATCCCTCAAAATTTTATAAAAAAAGTTTTGCCCGAAAATCGCGCAAAACTTTTTTCTTTTGCATGAATTTCTTTTGACAGCAAAAAATAGAAGGCAGAAAAGAAACTTCAGTCAAAGGGGATTTTATTTTATGAAAGCAACGGGAATCGTAAGACGCATCGGCGACAAGACTTCCGGATCTCAAAATCGTCATTACTGGAACGCAGTACGGTTATAAAAGAGATGACGGTGTTCTTGTTGTCCCCATCGGCTGCCTTAAAGACTGATTATCACAAAGAATAATTTTCATTTGAAATGGGTTTTTCCGACTCAGCACGGCTATCTTCCCGGTGCTCCTTTTTTGCTCCTTTTTTTACGGAAAAAGAAGATAATGGAGATAAAATCGCCGTGCTCAAACAGCAAATATGCGATAAAACAGATAGATTATATAGGTGATATGAGCACGGGATATCGAGTGGGAATGATTTCAAAAAGCGCCTCAGGGGCTTATTTACGAGCCTCTGAGGCGTATTTTTTTATCTTTGCTCTCCGCTGCTCCCCTTTTTTTAACTGGTAATATCTGGTGTCAGGGTACCGTCGGGATCATCCCACGCACCCATATAAATAGTCAGATCCACAAGATCGTTCATATTTTCAAAGACCGAATAATCTTTGAGCATCGGCCAGATTTCAAGAGTTTGCAGATTCGGTGTGAAGCGCCGCAGCCCGGCATCCTTTTTGTTAATCTTTTTTCAATTCTACTCTCAGAGTTAAATCTACAAACATTTTGGTTACGGATCATCGTAAATAAACGTAAACGGATGCTCCGGCGTCGAATACTCCGATCCCGGATCATGGGGAAACTGAAGATCAATCGCGTATGCTCTTTTTCCATTCTCGAAAACAAATTCCCATTGTCCGGCACTGGCTACCGGGATAATATGCGGATCCATTTCGTTGACGACAAATTTTATTTTTTCCGTCTGCGGCATATTTTCCTTTTTTATAACAACGGTCCCGTCGTTTCCGACGTAATACGATCTGCTCTTTTCAAAAGTTCCGAGCTGTGGAGCCGTTTCGGCCATCGTATCGGCTTTTATCGCTTTTTCCATGCTTATCATTCCGATAGCGGGATTTGCTTCCCTTTCCGGATCTTCTTCATCCGCCGGCTGTTCGTCATACGGTTCGACCTGAACGGTAAAGCGCTCGATCGGGTAAAAATCGGAAGAAAAATTTATTTTCACATAATCTTCGGATCGTAAAACGGATTCTTCCGGCGATTCCCATTCCCAAACGACTTTATAAATTTCTCCGTTTTTCAGCCTCTCATAATCGGCTTCAATGTTTTGATATAAAAAGCTTTCCGCTTCCTCGTTGACGATCGTAAGAAAAACTTTTTCCTCTTCGTAGAGAAGCGAAACCGGGACTATTCCTCCCGGAAGAGAAGCGGAACTGTGTTTTCCGGCTTCTTCCCCATCCGGTACGTACCATTCTCCCTCGTTATAGCATTTGAGATTTTCTACCGGATTTCCGCTTTGATCTTCTATATAAATGAAACCGTATTCCTTTTGAGATACCGTGGACGCGATATATTGTTTCAGAAATTCAAGGTCTTTTGCCGCCTCTTCTGAAAGCTCCGACGGCATAATATAGAAATCTTCGGCAGCAGCTTCCCTATCCGTTACAGCGCCGCACGCCGACAAAATAAAAATCAAAAGCACAACAAGTATTCTATTGATGATTTTTTTCATTCGATTCACCTCTGAAAAATCCCATTTTCTACAGTTTTATAAACGTGAAAAAGAAACTTTCCGAATCCACATTTCTGCCGGCAAGATACTTGCCTCCCGGTGACGGAACAAATATCCGATTGGTTTTTGTTTCTAAATCGGCAATTTTCCAATATGCATCCTGATTCGAATCCATTTTTAATAATGCCAAACGATCGGGAACAGATGTGCTATAAAAGATTCCATTCCTTGGATGTACCGTAGCCCCTACTATCATCGGAATATTATTCAGGACTTTCACTTCGGCATTTGGGTCTGAAAGAGAATAGATCCGATATTTATCGGAATTCTCCGAACCCGCAAACCATATTTGATCCGTATCCCAGTATGCATTTCCATCTTCAATAATGCTGCGAACAAATTTTCCCTCTGATGTAAAAACGAGAAGGTTAGAATAATGCCGCCAATCAATACCCGTTTCATCTTCTATACTATCCTGATGTGCAATGATATAAAAATATCTGCCATTAAAAGACCAATTTGTCACCATGTTCGATTGGGTCTTTTCACCGGTGATCTCTTTTACATCAATACGTTTTTTCTCTTTCGGAGAAAGAATGTCGTATAAAAGGAAAGTTTCATCGTCCAAATATTCGCAAAAAATTCCGTTTGGGGAAAGACGAAGCCTCCCATGAACCATTCGCTCATTATAATCCGACGGCAAATTTATCGGCAAATGGGAAATTTTTGAAGAATCAAACGAATACTCCATAACATCGGTTGCGGAAATGATTGCATAAAATTTTCCATCCCGTGAAAAAACGTTATTCTCATAGGAATAATATTCAAAGTCTGTTTCGTATTCATCAAGATAAATAGCGCATTCCTTTTCAACATCCCAGATAAGAAAGAGAGAGTGATCCTCTTCTTTACTGAATAAAAAGATGAAATAATATCGGTCATCGATCCACTCACCCATCCGAACCTTATAATTCTCTGAATATGGCTTCCAAAATTCAATATCTTTATCAAAAGATAAAACCGGAACTGCCTCATAGTCTTTATCATCCGGAATTTGCGCATCCGGATCATTTTCTTCGATTTTTGTATTTTCCGCTATCTCTTCCGGCTCGGTGATGACCGGTTTATTTTCCGAGCACGCCGTGAGCATGAGCATCAACATGAGAAAAATTATGAAAACAGCTTTTTTCATGGAAAATTCCCTCTTTTTGTTTTATGGTATCATTATTTCTTAATAAAAAGAGCCGTTTTCGGCAAAATCCGGTCCGAATACCCATTGACCGTCTTTCTCTCTTACGAGGCTATATTGGCAGGTTTCCATATCGTGAAAATCATGAGAAACACAGAATTTGATTTCCTCCGATGTCTCCGAAAGAATATAAATACTTTCACACAAAAAGCCTTTTCTTACCATTATGGGAGTGCAGCTCATAAAACACAGTTTGCCGTCTATTTCACGCAGTAATGAGTTTGTTTTTTCCATGGCGGAATTAACAATTTCCTCACACAAAAAACTTTCAAGGTATTCCTCGATTTCAGACAGGGAATCCCATTCCAGAAGATCGCAAAGATACCACTCGTTTTTCCGATCGTCAACATAATAAGGCTGTAAGCCTTCGGCATAAGCTTCATAATCATAAGAAAAAATTTCAGCAAAAGGAGAGATTTTTTCATAAAGTGAAAGAATGGTGTTTACGGTATCGGGATTTTGCTCGTAAGAAAAGGTTTCACTTTCCTTAAAATCAAAGCTTCTCCATAAATACCGATCTTCTTCAACTTTGAAAACAGCCGTAAAAGAGCTTCCGTCCGATTCTTCATTATCAATGCCATAATAGCCGCCCTCGACCGTAAGGGTACGATCTTCGGCGTTATATTCATAGACGGCAATATAGGGTTCTCTGAAAATACCGTAAAGCGGAACATTTTCCCGCTCAATGTCAAATTGAGTTCCAACAGGAAGATAGTTTTCCAGCGTAATGTCCTCTGCCGAAAAATTCACATTCTCAAAGAAATCGGAAAGATAATTTTTGGCCATTTCTTCTTCAAAAGAATAGAATACCGTTTCATTTTCATTGTCATGGTGGTCACGAAAATCCTCGTTTTTCCAATCATATTCAGCAAGTCTGAAAATCAGAAAATTGATCAGTTGGTCAGAAGAAAGCTCTCCGCTATCGGAAAAACCGCAAAATTTTCCTACCGGATATACTGCGCCAAGCATCGGTACGTCGAAAAGCATTTCTTTTACTTTTTCTTCATCAGGAACGAAATCTTTAGCATCCGGAATTTGCGCACCCGGATCTTTTCCTTCGATTTCCGTATTTCCTGCTATCTCTTCCGGTTCGGTGATGACCGGTTCATTTTTTGAACACGCCGCAAGCATGAGCGTCAATATGACAAAAATGATAAAAACAGCTTTTTTCATGGAAAAATCTCCTTTCAGACTTTACGAAAAGCAGCCCACCGCCGGGCGATAGCCGCTCCGATGGAAAAGAACATAGCCGTTTCCGAGATCTTCGATTGCAGCGACAGTCTCCCAAAGAGGACGTCCGCGTTCAAAAATCTCCGAAAGGTCAAAAAGCTGGCCCTTGATCTGTTCATGGTCGGAAATATCCGAAAGCGTACAAACGCAGGTCCTCATGGCGTGGTAGTACTCCTCCATCCCGGGGTTGCCGTCGTCGATAACGAGGCAGGCGCCGTCTTTCCCGAAGAATGTACGGGTGCGGAAAAACTCCGTTTCTCCTCCGGAAAGGTCGTAATACCGAATCGGATACGGTCCGCTATATAAAAATACCTTGTCATCAAAAAGGGTATAATACTGCGGTTCTATACAGGCACCCATGCTGATACATTCGCCGTTTGCTATGGAAAAAACAGCATAACCCTGGTCGATACCTTCTGCTAAAATTCGGGCGAAGACGGCGCTTTCGTCAAGGCAGAAGCGCGGTTCCGTAAAGGAAAAATGATCGGAATAGAGGCAAAGGGCGTTGGTTCCCTCAAAAGAGATCTCCTCCGAAGCGGCGACAAGCTGCGCGGAACCGTTTTCCGGCAGGAACCAAAGTCCGGTATCGTCGGCATAGACAAAACCGTCTTTGTCCCGGTCATAGCTTTGGGAAGCCTCTCCGGGACGCGCCTCCTGATAAAGCTTTCCCGGATCGGTGCTGTCCAGATAGATCACGCTGTCCGCGAAAAAAAGCCGCAAATCATAGCCGGGAACGTCGCTACAAAGCTCCCAGCGGAGAAATTCTCCGTCATAGGTCGGCTTGGTTTCATAAAGCTTTTCCCCGGTTTTGATATCGTAGGCTTCCACCTGCCAGTTCCCCATAAAGCTCTGATAGAAGTCGTTGTCCATGGCCTGCCGGAAAAAGACCACTGTTTTTTCGGTGGCGATCGCTTCTTCGAAGTCAAAATCCGCCGGCGTCTCAAGCGTCACAACCTTTTCGCCGGAAACGGCAAGAGGTTCCGGTGCCGGAAGGAGCTGTTGCTCCGGTTCGGGAAGAGTTTCGTCGGTAAAATGAAGGGATTCAAGCAGACCGTCAATAAAAGCGAGCGCATCTTCAGTAGGTCCGGACATTTCATCCGTTCGTTCTTCCTCCACATGGAGATACAGAAGCCCGCCGTTCCAATCGGCATAAATCCTATAGCTGTGCAAGAAACCGGACTTATCGGCAAGCGGAAGCACATAGGTCGTCATAGCGCCTTTCGTAAATCCGTCATACGCATCCCTTGATATCCACGAGCTTTCAAAATAAGTCAGAAAATCCGCAAAAGGCACATCATAAAAACCACAAAACTCAACGGAAAAAACGTCGGAAACATAATACGGTCCCCAACGATTACTATAAGGATCGTCGGTAAGAACAGCGTCCTTCGGCAGTTCCACCCGGGCGGCTTTTGCCGTTTTTTCTCCAAGGGAGCGCAGCGTCGGTTTTCCGTCGATAGTGAGGGCTTCATAATCAACGTAAGGCAGCGCGATCAACGTGCCGGGCAAGCTTTCCTCCGCTTGAGCATCGTTTTCCTCTGTTTGAGCATTATTTTCTTCCGTTTGAGCACCGCTTGCTTCCTCTCCCGGCTTTCGGATGTCGATTCGGACCGTGTTGCAGGAAATGAGGCTCAACATGAGCACCAAAGCGACAGCAACCGTAAAAATCGTTCTTTTCATCTCGTTCACCCTACCTTTTATGAAATTCGGATCGTATCCAGAATGGCCTCCATATCCTCCGTATGTAAACCGCCAAAACCCATCACCGGGTAATAGGCGAAAGTCACCATTTTATTATCAAGCTGAATGCAGTAATAGATCGTATTGACCATGGCAGGAACAGGACCTTCAAGCGTCGTCTGGATATGGTATTTTTTCGCCGCGAAGCCGCCCAACGAAAGTTCGACGGTATTGACGGACGAGGCACATTTTTCATCAGCGGCAGCAAACGGCGCGTTCAGGTTGGCAATATCTTCCGCCGACAAAAACTCCGCGATCACCCGGATATTTTCGCCGTCATCTCCCATAAGCTGGTTTTCAAACGGCAAAATTTCTTCCACCGGCGTGCCGCTCTGATAAAAATTGTTCCCGATGAGTACCGAGCATCCCTCGAATTCCACTTTTCGGTATCCTTCGGGGATCTCTTCCCCGGCAGAAGCTTTCTTTTCCGGTCCGACGATAGAAAAATTAACAACGTGCCCTGCACTTGCAGAATCATGCAGAAGAATGGGGGTCAATTCCTTTGTTTCGGTGTCATAGGCGTATAATCCCGGTTGATAGCTGTTTCCCTTGTCAAATATTAAATACCATATTTTCCCTCCGTCAACGGTTTGATAACCGTTACTTCGTACATTTTCCAACGGAAACGGCGGTTCAACCTCAGTAAAAGTGGTTTCGCCGTTTTCTTTGAAAACAAGGGAATAATAGATTCTGGAAATTGTATCTAGTTTATCATCGTTTAAGTATTCAATAAATCTTTCAACAAGAAGTTCGTTTTCTGAAATCTGCACGGCACCCTGTATAAAATCTCCAACCCGTAAATTGATGGAAAAAACTTTATCAGAGTCTTTTTTCAGGTCGTTATTTACTAAAGAAATATAGGTAGGGATTTTTTTCTTAAACGTAAGATATTCGTTGGAGTACGCTTCTTCCTCATTTTTATAAACATTAATAAACGATTTTGTGTTGTAATTATAGTTGATGGGACTGTCAAAGCTGTTATAAAGCCGAAATGGTTCTCCGTTCGCATCCGCCATATAAGTAAAGCTTCGTGTTTTCAAATCAAAAAGCGCCGGCATGATGGGATGCTCATTTGTAACCGCCATAACAAGCAGTGTGTCTTCATCAATAATCGTTATTTCGTTATATGAGAAATTTTCCGATTCCAGCATTTCGGATTCTCCGGTTGCCAGATCGTAGGCAAACAGGCAGTCATTGGAAGAAAGGTTTTCGGCTTCTGCCCTTCTGGAATAATAGACGGTATTGTTAGCTTTTGAAACAACACCGGAGGCGTAGTCGGAATCTAACGGAATAACACATTCCTCTTTAAGCTCTTTAGTGACCAGATCATAGGTATAGAAAACCATGTCCCGATCGGTAAAGTTGTCAGGGTTTTTCCGACCGTAGGTTATGGAGATATATGGGTGCTCGGAGTTCTCTTCTTCCTCTGTAGCATCATCGGGTCCCACCGGAATCAGTTCACCAACGTCCTCTGAAATCGGCTCTTCCGGCTCCTGAAGTTCGATTTTCACCCGGTCACAGGAGGCTAAAATAAGCACAAGCAGCAAAGCTAACATTATGCACAGTATTTTTTTCATCGTTTTGTCCCTTCTTTGTAAAGGATTTTTATTCCTCGTTTGGTTCAAAAATAACAAGTTCCGACGTCGCGGTTCTTCCATCAAAATATCCTTCTGTCAAAAGAAATATTCTGTTTTCTTCATCGGCACGAACATTGATCGTGCCAACGCTCTTTGAAAAATAATCCTTGTAATCAAGCAGGATCTCCGCATATCCGGATGAGTTCCAACCGTATAAAATTTGAGAATAGGTTCCATCTGTAACCAAATAAAAGAAATTATATTGTGAATTTCCGTTAAAGACCTGTGAAGTACCGTAGGGAAGAGTTGCATAATAGGAAAAGTTTGTCCTATCCTGATTCAGCACATAGATATTATATAAATCTTTTTCCGAAACAACGATGGCCGGATCATCAAGAATACGGATCAGACTATTGATTTTTCCGCTACATGGACACAAAAACTCGTTCCGCAAAGAACCCGTATCGTCAAACATATAAACCGTATCCGAAGATGATACATACCAATTATTTTCCCCATCGTTGATTATCCCTGTTATTGAATCAAATGTCCGGTTAAGGTCCACGGAAGAAAGGATTTTCCCGAACTGATCAATCAAGCAGATCTTGCAGGAATACTTTTCTCCCGGCTCGGTACCTTGTGCGACATAGTAAAGATTCCCATCCCTGTCATCGGCGAAAGTCCTTACATAAGATTCTGAATACACATCGTTTTCAAAATCTTCCGTTATCTCTGTTTTCCCCTCTGGCAGATCCGTCCGGAAGAAGCAGCTGTTGCCATCAAACAAAGAATCCCCCGAGTTTTTATTAAAAGCCTGTGCAGAAAACAAAAGATAAGAATCGGTAAAATATGAATTAGATGTATGTCCTATCATAACAGGAAAATCTATTTTTCTCATTGAATAACTCTTTGGATCCACCGGCAATGTCTGTGTTTGCCCTTTTACCAATATATCTTTATATTCAATTTTTTTACGTACCTCATCTATTGCTGAGTAATTATTCACATAATAGAGCCGACCGGTTTCCCCTTTTTCACTGACCGTGATCATATCGAGGAAAATCGTACAGAAAGGTACTTCCTCTTCCTGGCTTGTGTAAAATTCCAAAACATTGCTCGAAAGATCCACGCCCAAATTCTTTTCATTCTTTGTTAAGAAGCGCTCGATCGGGAAAGCCTCTATTTCATCGACAGCCGTAAGGAAAAATTCTATATCTTCTTTTTTTGTGCAGATCAGTTCGGAACCGATTTCGGTGATTGCATATTGAACTTTCCCAGCAGAGGAAATTTCCGAAGAGATAAAGGAATAGGGACTGATAGTAGAAAACGCGGATCTCGGATAACCGTCTTCCAATGTAGGGAAAAACTCACAGCCTTTTTCGAACTTATCAAAAGTCCTCTTCGAAAGGGGTTTTAATGCGCAATCTTTTTCCGTCAATACTTCAAATGTGCAAAAATCCAAAGAGGAATCAGCTATGGAAATTTTGAAAGTGACGATGTTTCGGTAAAGAGCACATATTTCACAGTCCTCTATTTCTTTATCCGATGCTATCATCTTGATGACCGCATTTTTCGCTTCCTCGGAAAGACAGAAATCACGGATGTCTTCATACGGTGTTTCTAAAGTTTCCTCACCGGAAAATACCGGTGTTTTTTCCGGCTCTTTGATCTCGATTTTCACTCGGTCACAGGCGGCAAACCCTGACAGTAAGATCAAAGCCATAAAAATCGCAAAAGCTGTCTTTTTCATTTTGCTTCCCTCCGTTTTCAGACTTTTTCAAAGGATTCCGTAAATTCATGGGTTTTCCGGTCGAAAACACCGATTTTATAAAGATCATCCGATTCGTTTCCTTTAGCAAAAAGCGTGATGGTGTCATCGGCAAAGCGCATGGAAACGTCAGCCAGACCGAAATGATCCTCTAAAACGCCAACGCCTGTGTCGTAGCTTTCCAGAAGATTTCCGTCTTTGTCCAAAAAGCCGATCTGATAGGTCCACGGAGCCGCAAAAATCCTATTATACTTGGTGTCCTCCAAAGTACAGGGGCCTTCCTCTTTCATGTAAGTAATGCTGTAGGAAAAATCCTCGGGGTCCCGGTGAAAGCTCAGAAGCGCCGTATATTCTCCGTCGGCGGTATTTCCGAGAGGAAAATTCTTTCCCATATCGAAGGTGGGCGCTCCTCTTTGGGGATCAAATACTTTCATCTGTTCGGCGGAGTAGATATAGATTTCCCCGTTTTTGAAGAAACCGGCTCCGCCGTAACCACCGTACATTCCGCCGAGAAGTCCCACCTCTCTCAGAACCAGGATTTCTCCGGTTTCATTGTCTTTGACCGCTATCCGATGATAACCCGCGTCACCGCGGCCAACGGAATTCAGCTCCCAGATCGTATATTTCCCGTTGGGGGACGTTTTGAGCTCATAACCGAGACTATTGTCGGTTACGCAAAAGCTGTGCTCATAGCTCCCTCTTCCGAAATCGAACACCAGTTTTTCTCCGATATGCTCATTTTTCAGCGTGACGGTTTTTCCCTCCATTGTTAAGCGGGAACTACCATCCATATAATTTGCGTGCATGACGTAGTGCTCCCAATCCAGTTCGATCAGCTTCGCGAAGCTATCTCCATCCGTATAAAGGGCATAGAATCCGTCCACAGCGCAAAGGGCAAAAAGGCCGCCGTTTCCGCAGGAGATAAAACCGTTATCGAGAAAAACTTGGTCTTCTTCCACTCCCAGTTCTTTCGCTACCAATGCGGAAACTTTGGCTTCCAGCGTCGACGCTTCTTCAGGAGATTCAGTCACCGGCGACTCGGTTTCCGGTTCTTCTGCCGGTTCCTCCGGCTCGGACGGATTTTCGATATTCGTCTCTTCGTTAAAAGCCTCGGAAACCGGTTCTTCTTTTGGCTCTTTGATCTCAATTTTCACCCGGTCGCAGGAGGCAAGTCCTAACAGAAAGACCAAAGCTATAAAAATCGCAAAAGCTGTCTTTTTCATTGGTTGTTTCTCCATTCTTATGCCGGAAAAATTTCTTCACCGCTCAAATAGGTGATCTGTGATTTCTGTCCCACAAAAAAGATATGGGAATCCTCATACCGAAAGGAAACACGAACGACGTTTTCCACGTTCTCTTTTCCTTTATCCACCGAAAGTCCTTCAAAGTTATAGTTCAGGCGAAGGATAAAATAATAGTTGTCTCCTTCTTTTCCCGTATAAATAAAAGAATAGGTCGTGTCGCTCGGATACAGCTGCGGATGGGTATAGAGCTTTATCCCTCTTTCTTCATCCGTCTGATCCGGCGGGATATCCGCTTCTAAAGAAAGGAAAGGCACGCCGAAATAATTTTCGGAAAAGCTGTCAAGCTCCTTTTCGCTCACAAAGCGGTCGAAAAAGTCGCTGTCTTTGTTAATAAAAAGCAAATAGTTGGAATAAACCTCCCGGACAAATTCCTGCGTGATCGGGTTTTCTTCTCCGAAGTCCCGAAAGAAACCGAGTTCCTTCCATAAGCCAAATGCAGTGGGACAGATGCTGTCCGTATAATCCGTCAAACCGTTTTCCGGTTCCGCCACAGGATCAGAAATCTCGGTGATCGGCTCTTCCGGCTCCTTGATCTCAATTTTTACCCGGTCGCAGGAGGTCAAAATAAGCGCGAACATTGCGGCAACAAAAAACAGGAAAACTATTCTTTTCATCTTGTTCACCACACGTCTTTCTGTAAAATATGGTCATGGTCTGCCCGGGCATCTACGGCGTAATGAATGTAATCGCCATCGGAATAATAGCTGAAATAGAGCAGCCCGTCGTGGTAGCTGAGACCACCGAGATTTTCCGCTTCAGGAAGTCCCGTGCCGAAATCGGAAAGGAGCTCACCCTCTTTGGTGAAAGTCATAAAACGAAGCTCCCTCATCGTTCCATCGGTATAAGCTGTCGCGAACGTGCCGGGCTTCGTTTTGCTTTCCGTAAGAAACGTGCAGTCTTCCATCCCATGCCCGGCGTCCCTTCCCAAAACCGCAGCATAGGGCTTCGTCGGCGTTTCGGAGGCAAGGTCATAGAGATAAACGCCGTAGTCTGGCTGCAAAAGGCCAAAGGCCGTACCGCTCAGATGGACGTAACTTATGGCATGGGCATCCGTCATGGGGTACTCAAAGCGCGTGACCCTTTTGGTGCTCAAATCATACAAAAACGGCTCCGCTCCGATGTCCATACCGTCAGGCAGTAAATCCAGAATGAGATAGCGTTCCTCCAGACCGTTCTTCTCTCGCTTTCCGCGATAGAATTCATCGAGCGAATAGCTGGCGTAAAGGAAGGGATTATCGGAATAGGTGTAATCAAAAATTTCTACAAAATGATCCCGGTCGGTGAAAAAGAGGAAGCGATTGGTTTTTGGGAATTTGATACCCATCTCGGTGAAAAACCTTGTCTCATAAGCAACGGCATCGGAAAAATCACCGAGAAGCAATTCGCTTTCAAAGCCCGTATGGAAAGAACATTCCATCTCCCGATAGGGTTGCACGTAGGTTTCCCCATAGTCCAACGCGATATATTCATCTGCGCAAACGATGACGCGGTCAAATTCTTTGCTCTCGTCTGTTTTGAGCACGGCAAAGTGCTTCGGCAGATAGACAGTGCCCCGATGGTAATTCTGCGGGTCGTAGCTGTCTTTCAAATTGTAGAAGGTTTCCTCATAAACAACTTCCCAGTCGTCGATCCCGGGACATTCTTTCTGCAAGATCTTCACGAACTGCGGCATGGAAAGAAGCGGTGTCGCAGGACCTTCCGGAAGCGGGATCTCACTTTTATCGACGCTGTCGGCAAGGTCCACCGTCACCCAATCAGCGAAATCCGCTTTCAAAATAGGCGGATAGATGCCGTTTTCATCCGGCTCCCCGATGACAGGCAATTCTTTAGGCGGGATCTCTTCGGAAACTTCCTTGGGAAGTGGCTTTTCCGGAAGCGGTTCGGCCACGGCCGGTTCGCAGGCGATCAGTACGCCGCAGAGAGCAACAACGCCGATTGCTAAAGCGATCAGCGGCAGTCCTTTTTTTAATTTCGGATAGAGAATCGACATAAAACGCTTTTTCAGCGTGGCTTTTCCGCTGTAAAAACTGGTGGAAAGTGAAAATCTTCCGCTTCTCTGACGGCGTGCCGCGTTCAAAATCATCGAACAATACTGATGGCGTTCCTCCTGACCGAAAGTGGCACAAACCCACTCATCACAGCCGATCTCCAAATCATCTTCCGCTTTTCTCGCCATCCAGCAGACCGCCGGATTGAACCAATGGAGAGACCTCGCGACAAGCAGAACCAGCTTATACCAAACGTCACGGCGGAGAAAATGAGTCAGTTCGTGGCAAAGGATGAAACGGTATTCCTCCGCCGAAAAGTCTCCGTCCGGAAGAAGCACGATCGGTTTCAAAAAGCCGGTCATCATCGGATTTTCGATTTTGCGGTTCCGATAAAGCGAAACCCCGGTTATCCCCATTTCCCGACAAAGTCCGTCGAAAATCTCCTGTGCTTTTTCATCCGGTTTCCGGTTCCAAAGCGCCGTTCTCGTCCGGAAAAACGCATAAAAGCCGAAATTCCACAGAAGGCAGACTGCCGCGCCGAAAACCCAAACAATCGCCAATGCCTCCGGAAGCTTTAAGGTCCGGGACTTTTCGATCCCCATCGGGACGGTCTTCGGCTCAGAAAAAGCCGCCGGAGTTTCCACCTTTTTGGGCGTAACAGTTTCTCCCGGTTCTTCGGACAAAACCGGGATGTCTGCGGGGTTTTCTTCTTTTTGATAATAGGTCACGATAACGTCCCGGTCCGGCGCCTGAAACCGCACCGGCGGCTCCGGAAGGCTGACGTTAAACGGGATCAGAAGCCGGACGGCGATCAAAAGCCAGACCCAGCTCCGCCAACGGACCGAAAATTTCTTATCAGCCAGCTTTGCTATCAGCATCACAACGCAAATGGCAAGTCCCGTTGTCAAAGAGACTTCCAACGCATCAAAAAACAGCTTCTCAACCATTTTATCCCCTGCTCTCTTTTCCTTTCGCTTCGTCAAGAAAACTTTGCAGCTCCGAAAGATCTTCGTCGCTGATGGTTTTATTTTCATAAAGGTTCGCTATGAAAGAGCGGACCGACCGACCGCAAAGTTTCCCCATGGTCGAGCCGCTTTCAAAAGCCAGATACTCCTCCTCGGAAACCAGCGCCGCGTAACGGTTCTTTTTTCCGTCCGCCATCGGCTCGCAGGAAATAAAGCCTTTCTCAGTCAGCCGGGACAGAAATTTAAGGACCGTCGTCGCCGCCCATTTTTTCTCCGAAAGTTTTTCCTCGATCTCCGCTCTCGTTGCCGGAGCTTCGCACGCCCAGATCGCCATCATAAGCTCCAGCTCTGCCGTCGGAAGATGTACCAGATTTTTTTCCATAATATAGCGCCTCTTTTACATTTGTCTAACTTTAATTTTATTCTACACTTGTCGAAAAGAAATGTCAAGCATTTTCCTAACAAAAAGCCGACGCACTGAAACGCCGGCCTTTTTCTGATACTTTGCACTTTGTCATTCGTAAAGGAGATTCCACGCGAAGCCGGACAAATCGTTCAGGATGCTTTCGCAGGATTTTGCATCAAAAATATAACCGGTTTCTTCTCCCTCTATCCGGATAATGAAAATCTCTCCGGGGTACGATATGGCAATTTTTTGTTTTTCACCGGAAAGAAAAATGCTCAAAGAGCCGCCGGTACAAGGATTTTTCGGCTCACAGGCGACCGGTTTTATCTGCTTAAAAAGCTCGAAGAAATAACGGGCCGATTCTTCGGAAAGCTCGGTGGTCAAGAGCTCATCGTTCGGCACCGACAACAAGCAAATTTCACTGTATTTCTCCGGGTTCAGATTTTCGATGATGGCAAGGCATTTTTCCGCATCTTCCTCGGTTGCCCACGCAATCTCCTGTGGCAGTCCTTCCCCGGACGGAAAATTCTTTTCATCCGACGTTACGATGGCGTGCAGATTTTCGTTCAGAATGATTGACGGTTCCGGCTCTTTCTCCGGTTCATCTTCTATAATGCTTTCTTCTGAAGTTTCA
>CALCUE010000019.1 GCA_937906945.1 uncultured Clostridia bacterium
GGCAGACGATGCCTCTGGATATGCTGCGGCCGGACGGGTCGCTGTCATCGGCGACAAGGGGCCTGACGCCGCTGTATGCACGGATAATGCGTGTGGTTGCCAGCTGAGGGCTGAGCGCACATCCTTCGCGGAGCATAAGCTCGACCTCTTCGGCCGTTGGCTGTGTGCTGTCGCATTCCTCGAAAGGTATTCTGGTGGATGTGGTGCCGATGATGCTGACAGTGTCTCCGGGGACCAGGATGTCTCCGTCGGCTGACTTGCGGCATCGGTTGAGTACGACTTTGTTAACCCTGTGACCGAAAACAAGCAACGTTCCCTTGGCAGGGAACATATTGATATGGGCGCCTGCGAGTTCTGCTATTCCGGCTCCCCAGATGCCTGCTGCGTTAACGGTTACGGGTGCCCTGAATTCCCTGGTCTCGCCAGTGAGCCTGTTCAGGGCGCGGACTCCCACAACTCTGTCTCCAACTTTGATGAATTCCTTGACTTCGTGATAGGAGAGGACCTGTGCGCCGTGGAGGCGTGCATCGAGGATGTTTGCCGTGCACAGTTTGAATGGATCGACGGAACCGTCAGGAACCAGTACTGCACCGATGAGCTCAGGATTGACTGATGGCTCAAGTTTCCGGGCCTCTTCAGGTGAGATTGCCTTGGCGTCTATCCCGGCTTTCCTGCAGGCTTCGATGAAAAGGGCCTGGTAATCAAGCCCGAATCCGGTTTTTGCGTCTTCAGGAAGGGTGATGACACCGGTGACGTCAGTGGTTCTGAAGAAGAACTGCGGACGATAGTTGTTGAAGAAAGGAGTATGACGGCCGCCTTCATCTTTCTTAAGGACGTAAACCTGTCCGCGGAAAGCTTTGTGCGGATGGATGGAACCGGGTTTGGCAAGAACCTGACCACGTTTGACTTCGGTTCTCTGGATACCACGGAGAAGAGCGCCGATGTTATCGCCGGCTTCGCCATAGTCAAGGATCTTATGGAACATTTCAACACCGGTAACAACGGTCTGTTTCTTTTCTTCGGAAAGGCCGACGATTTCAACAGCGTCGCCGGTTTTGATCTGACCACGCTCAACACGGCCGGTGACAACGGTGCCACGACCGGTGATGGTGAAGATGTCTTCGATCGGCATAAGGAACGGGAGGTCAGCTTTCCGTTCAGGAGTAGGAATGTAAGAGTCGACAGCGTCGAGGAGCTCCTGGATCGGTTTGTAGCAGTCAGCGTTCACGTCGTTGGTGGTGTCTTCGAGGCAGGCAAGAGCGGAGCCAGGAATGATCGGGGTGTCGTCGCCCGGATAGCCGTACTCGGAAAGAAGTTCACGAACTTCCATCTCTACGAGTTCGAGCATTTCTTCATCGCCGCCGAGCTGGTCAACTTTGTTGAGGAAGACAACGATGTACGGAACACCGACCTGACGGGAAAGAAGGATGTGCTCACGGGTCTGGGGCATAGGACCATCCGCGGCGGAAACGACAAGGATAGTACCATCCATCTGAGCAGCACCGGTGATCATGTTTTTGATGTAGTCGGCATGTCCGGGGCAGTCAACGTGAGCATAGTGACGGTTTTCAGTCTCATACTCGACGTGGGCGGTGTTGATCGTGATACCACGGGCTTTTTCTTCCGGAGCTTTATCGATAGCATCGTATGCGGAATAGTCAGCATAACCTTTGAAGCTGAGGTATTTGGTGATAGCGGCAGTAAGGGTAGTCTTACCATGGTCGATATGACCGATGGTACCAATGTTTACATGGGGTTTGGTTCTTTCAAAATGCTGTTTAGCCATTTTTGATTTGCCTCCTTACAGTAAATTTATTTTTCAGAGATTACTTTCATTTTATACCAAAACAGAAAATTTGCAAGATGTAAACCGCTTATTTTCTGTTTTTGTCAAAAGTTTTTTCCAGTGCTCAGGCGCGGTCTTTGCAGACTTTCTCAGCAATGGACTTCGGAACTTCCACATAGTGGCTGGGTTCCATAACGTACTGGCCACGGCCCTGGGTCTTGGAACGAAGGTCGCTGGCGTATCCGAACATTTCAGAAAGCGGGACAAAGGCTTTGATCTCTTTGCCGCCGTAGTTATCGTCCATGCCGCGGATCTGCGCACGACGGGAGCTGAGGTCTCCCATGACGTCGCCCATATATTCCTCGGGGAAGTTGACCGTTACGTTCATGATCGGCTCAAGCAGCGTAGGCGCCGCTTTCTTCATAGCCTCTTTGAACGCCATGGAACCGGCGATCTTGAAGGCCATTTCGGAGGAGTCGACCTCGTGATAAGAACCGTCGTAAAGCGTTACGATAACGTCCACGACCGGATATCCGGCCAGAACACCGGACTGCATCGCGCCCTGAATACCGGCGTCGATCGGAGCGATGTATTCCTTCGGAATAGCGCCGCCGACGACCTCGTTGCGGAATTCGTAGCCTTTGCCGCTTTCGTTCGGTTCCACTTTGATTTTAACGTGACCGTACTGGCCTTTACCGCCGGACTGACGGGCGTATTTGGTCTCCTGGTCAACCAGCTTGGTGACGGTCTCTTTGTAAGCGACCTGCGGGTTGCCGACGTTGGCCTCTACTTTGAATTCACGAAGCAGACGGTCAACAATGATCTCCAGATGGAGCTCGCCCATACCGGAAATAATGGTTTGTCCGGTCTCCTGATCGGTGTAGGTCCGGAAAGTCGGGTCCTCTTCGGCCAGTCTTGCCAGGGCAAGACCGAGCTTTTCCTGACCGGCTTTGGTCTTCGGCTCGATAGCGAGGCTGATGACCGGCTCCGGGAATTCCATTTTTTCCAGTTCGATGGGGTTCTTCGGATCGCAGAGCGTATCACCGGTGGTCGTGTTTTTCAAACCAACGGCGGCGGCGATATCACCGCAGTAGCAGGCGTCAAGGTCTTTTCTGTGGTTCGCGTGCATCTGGAGGATACGGCCCATACGCTCGTTCTTGTCCTTCGTCGCGTTCAGAACGGTAGAACCGGCTTCGACGATACCGGAATAGACCCGGAAGAAGCAGATCTTACCAACGAACGGGTCAACGGCGATTTTGAACGCCAGCGCGGAGAAAGGTTCGTTGTCGCCGGCTTTGCGGATGATCTCCTCATCGGTTCTCGGGTCAGTGCCCTTGACCGGCGGGATATCCAGCGGAGACGGCATATAATCGACGATGGCGTCGAGCAGTTTCTGGACGCCTTTGTTGCGGTAGGAAGTACCGCAGCAAACGGGAACGAAGGTGTTGTCGATGGTACCTTTACGGATGCATTTTTTGAGCTCCTCAATGGAGATCTCTTCACCCTCGAGGTATTTTTCCATCATTTCGTCATCCACGCCGACAGCCGTTTCGATCATCATCTCACGGTATTCTTCGGCTTTGTCCTTCATATCGTCCGGAATGTCAAGGACGTCGATCTGAACGCCCATGTCATCGCGATAATAGTAAGCTTTCATCTCAAGAAGATCGATAAGACCGACGAAATCCGACTCAGCGCCGATGGGGAGCTGGATTACGAGGGGAGTGCTCTTGAGTCTGGTTTTGATCATATCAACAACGTGATAGAAGTTCGCGCCCGTGATATCCATTTTGTTAACATAGATCATACGCGGTACATTGTACTTGTTCGCCTGACGCCATACGGTCTCAGACTGCGGCTCAACACCGCCTTTGGCGCAAAGTACCGTCACGGAGCCGTCCAATACACGAAGCGATCTTTCGACCTCCACCGTGAAATCGACGTGTCCGGGAGTATCAATAATATTGATGCGGTGACCGTTCCAGTGAGCGGTGGTAGCGGCGGAGGTGATGGTGATACCTCTCTCCTGTTCCTGCTCCATCCAGTCCATCGTGGCGTTGCCGTCATGGGTCTCACCGATTTTGTAGTTTACACCGGTGTAATAAAGAATACGCTCGGTAGTCGTCGTTTTACCGGCGTCGATATGAGCCATGATACCGATATTACGGGTCAGCTCAAGTGCAACATCTCTTGCCATAAGAACTCCTTAAGATTTTAGATTAACAATTAAGAAATAATCACCATCTGAAATGGGCGAAAGCCTTGTTGGCGTCGGCCATTCTGTGGGTTTCTTCCTTTTTCTTGACAGCGCCACCGGTGCTGTTCATGGCGTCCATGATTTCCGCGGCAAGGCGTTCTTTCATGGTGCGCTCGTTACGGCTTCTGGAGAACTGAGTCAGCCAACGGAGACCAAGGGTCTCACGACGCTCGGGGCGAACCTCAAGCGGTACCTGGTAGTTCGCACCACCGATACGGCGGGTTTTGCACTCCAGGACAGGCATGATGTTTTCAAGAGCTTCCTCAAAAGCTTCGAGACCGTTTTTACCGGTCTTCTCGCTGACGATGTCGAATGCATCGTAAACGATTTTCTGTGCCACGCCTTTTTTACCGTCAAGCATGATGTTGTTGACAAGGCGGGTAACCATGGTGGAATTGTAAATAGGATCGGGCAAAACTTCACGTTTTGCGATGTTTCCTCTTCTCGGCACTTTTCTTCCCTCCTTCATAATATAAATGAATTCATAGGTACTCGAAAGCGACAAACTCCCGTAAGGCCCCAAAAGAGGATGATGAATATCATCGCACCTTCAAGGGCGCATATTCACTAATTTATTCAATTAGGAAACCGGAAGATTGCTCTTACTTCTTTGCACCAGCCTTCGGACGTTTGGCACCGTATTTGGAACGGGCCTGCATCCGTTTTGCGACACCCTGTGCATCGAGGGTTCCGCGGATGATGTGGTAACGGACACCAGGAAGGTCTTTGACACGGCCGCCTCTGATGAGAACGACGCTGTGCTCCTGAAGGTTATGGCCGATACCGGGAATGTAAGAGGTAACTTCCATTCCGTTGCTGAGACGTACTCTCGCGATTTTACGAAGTGCAGAGTTCGGTTTCTTCGGGGTAGCGGTACGAATGGCGGTGCAGACGCCTCTCTTTTGAGGGCTGTGCTGATCAATCGCCACTTTTTTCTTGGAGTTCCAACCTTTCAGCAGAGCCGGAGAGCTGGATTTGTACTCAAGATCATGTCTTCCATTGTGTACGAGCTGGTTAAAAGTAGGCATAGGTTTCCTCCTTTCTTCAATTTTATTGTCCATCCTGCACAAATTCTCAGCGCAGAAAATGGGCATAGTAACCCCTTAAAAGCAGGAATTACCAATTTCAAATTGTACCATTATTCTTTTTGTTTGTCAAGAACCTATCTATAGGGATTTCACAAATATTTTTATAAAATTTCATTCAAAACGCCGAATTTTAGTTTTTCTCCAAAATCTCCATTTTATTCACGCAAAAACTCCCTTCCGAACCTGCTCTTTTCCCTTCCGCTCTTGCCCTTCCGGTCAAAATCCCTTGTTTCGTCTCTTTCCCCCGGATAAAATATAGATACCAAACAAAAGGAGGTCTTTTTATGGAACAGAACGAAGAAAAATTGTTGGAAGAGATCAAAAAAGCGGTGGCCGACGGCATCCGTGAGAAAAAAATCGGAAAAACGCCCATCGAGACCCGTTGGAACCTCCCCGGAAAAGAAAAGCCTGTAGAAGCATAAAAAAGCCTCCCGAAAGGGAGGCTTTTTTCATGGATTTATTGCGCGGCTTCGGCGGTTTCCATCGCCTGTTCGTATTCGTTATCCTCATCGAAGGGTTTGACCTCAGCGGCAACGCTGGAATAGGTCGCCTCGTTGTAGCATTCCATACCGGTACCGGCGGGAATGAGTTTACCGATGATGACGTTCTCTTTAAGACCGAGCAGACGATCGGTCTTGCCCTTGATGGCGGCTTCGGTAAGGACACGGGTGGTCTCCTGGAAGGAAGCGGCGGACATGAAGGAATCGGTGGCAAGAGAAGCCTTGGTAATACCGAGCAGCATCGGGATATAGGTCGCTTCGCGCAGACCTTCCTCACCGTTGGCGCGGCGTTTCCGGATCTCGCGGTTGGCGGCAAAGAGCTCGCCTTTTTCGACGGTCATGCCGGAAAGCAGATCGGTATCGCCCTGATCGTCCACGCGGACTTTCTTCATCATCTGACGAACAATAACTTCGATGTGCTTATCGTTGATATCAACACCCTGGAGGCGATAGACCTTCTGGACCTCGGCAATGAGGTAATCCTGAACGGCCAGAGCGCCATTGATGTCAAGGTATTTATGCGGGTTGACGGAACCTTCGGTCAGAAGCGCGCCGGCTTTGACGTGGTCGCCCTCTTTTACGCTGAGACGGCTACCGTAGGTAATGAGATACTTGCGTTCCTCGTTGGTCTCTTTGTTGAAGATGACGATGTGACGGTTCTTTTTGATCTCCTCGATGCGGACGTCGCCCTCGATCTCGGAAATAATGGCTTCACGCTTCGGGTTTCTGGCCTCGAACAGCTCTTCGACACGGGGAAGACCCTGGGTGATATCCTCAGCGGAAGCGACACCGCCGGTGTGGAAGGTACGCATGGTAAGCTGGGTACCGGGTTCACCGATGGACTGAGCGGCGATGACGCCGACCGCCTCACCGACGGAAACCGGTTTGCCGTTGGCAAGGTTCATGCCGTAGCATTTGGCGCAGACGCCGTGTTTGGCTTCGCAGTTGAGGATGGAGCGGAGTTTCACTTCGGTGATACCGGCTTCCTTGATCTTCTTGGCGTCGTCTTCGTCCATCATCTTATCCTTGCTGACAAGAAGCTCGCCGGTCTCGGGATGGAGGATGTCATCGACGGCGTACCGTCCGATCAGACGCTCGGTCATCGGCTCGATCATCTCGCCGCCCTCACGGATATCACGGACAACAATGCCCTCGTGAGTACCACAGTCGGCTTCCCGGATGATAACATCCTGGGAAACGTCAACCAGACGACGGGTCAGATAACCGGAGTCGGCGGTACGAAGAGCGGTATCGGCCAAGCCTTTACGGGCGCCACGGCTGGAAATGAAGTACTCCAAAATGTTCAGACCTTCACGGTAGTTGGCACGAATCGGAATTTCGATGGCTTTACCGGAGGTGTTGGCGATAAGGCCACGCATACCGGCCAGCTGACGGATCTGGTTCATGGAACCACGGGCGCCGGAATCGGCCATCATGAAGATCGGGTTATATTTATCAAGGTTCTCTTTCAGAGCGTCGGCCACTTTGTCGGTGGTCTTGTTCCAGGTCTCGATGACCTTCTTATACCGTTCCTCGTTGGACATAAGACCGCGGCGATACTGCTTCGTGATCTTATCGACTTCCGCCTCGGCTTCCTGAAGAAGCTCATATTTCTTCGGCGGGATGACGGCGTCGCTGACGGAAACGGTGATGGCGCTCTTGGTGGAATATTTGAAGCCCTGGGCTTTGACTTTGTCGAGCATGACGCCGGCAATGGCGGTGCCGTGTTTTCTTACGCAGCGGTCGATGATCTTACCGAGCTGTTTTTTGCCGACAAGGAAGTCGATCTCAAGGTCAAATTCATGCTCCGGATCGGTACGGTCCACATAGCCGAGATCCTGCGGGATCGGCATGTTGAAGATGACCTTACCGACGGTGGTCTTGATGGTCTTATACCGTTTGGTGCCGTCGGGATCGACTTTTTCCATACGGATATAGACCGGGGCGTGCAGACCGACAACGCCTTCGGAATAGGCCATAATGGCTTCATCGACGTTGCGGAAGGATTTGCCCTCGCCGGGTTCGTAACCGGGTTTTTCAAGGGTCAGGTAGTAGGAACCAAGGACCATGTCCTGCGTCGGAACGGTGACGGGCTTACCGTCGGCCGGTTTGAGCAGGTTGTTGGCGGCAAGCATCAGGAAACGGGCTTCCGCCTGTGCCTCAGTGGAAAGCGGAACGTGAACGGCCATCTGGTCGCCATCGAAGTCCGCGTTATAAGCGGTACAGGCCAACGGATGGAGTTTCAGGGCACGACCCTCGACGAGCACGGGCTCGAAAGCCTGGATACCCAGTCTGTGAAGGGTCGGAGCACGGTTGAGCATGACCGGGTGTTCTTTGATGACGACTTCCAAAGCGTCCCAAACCTCGGTGCAGCTGGCCCGCTCGACCATCTTTCTGGCGTTTTTGATGTTGGTGGCGACACCGACATCCACAAGCCGTTTCATAACGAAGGGCTTGAAGAGCTCGATGGCCATTTCTTTCGGAAGACCGCACTGGCTCATCTTGAGTTCCGGACCGACAACGATAACGGAACGGCCGGAGTAGTCAACACGTTTACCGAGCAGGTTCTGACGGAACCGTCCCTGTTTACCTTTGAGCATATCGGAAAGAGATTTCAGCGGACGGTTGCTCGGACCGGTGACCGGACGGCCTTTCCGGCCATTGTCGATCAAGGCGTCCACCGCTTCCTGAAGCATTCTCTTCTCGTTGCGGACGATGATATCCGGCGCGCCCAGTTCCAGGAGCCGTTTCAGACGGTTGTTCCGGTTGATGACGCGGCGATAGAGGTCGTTGAGGTCGGAGGTGGCGAAACGGCCGCCGTCGAGCTGGACCATCGGACGGATATCCGGCGGAATGACCGGAACGACGTTGAGGATCATCCATTCGGGACGGTTGCCGGAGAGGCGGAACGCCTCGGCCACTTCCAGTCTCTTGAGAAGACGGACCCGTTTTTGTCCGGAAGCCGTTTCCAGATCCTCACGGATCTCGGCGCAGAGTTTTTCCAGATCCACGTCGCAGAGAAGCTTCTGGATAGCTTCCGCGCCCATACCGGCCTGGAAATCCTGGTCGTATTTCTCACGCATATCGTGATACTCTTTTTCGGTCAGAAGCTGTTTATATTCCAGCGAAGTCGTACCGGGGTCGGTGACGACGTAGTTGGCGAAATACAGAACTTTTTCCAGAAGTCTCGGCGTCATGTCAAGGATCAGACCCATCCGGGACGGGGTGCCCTTGAAATACCAGATGTGGGAGACCGGCGCGGCCAGTTCGATGTGGCCCATACGCTCTCTACGGACTTTGGCGCGGGTAACTTCAACACCGCAGCGTTCGCAGATCTTGCCTTTGAAGCGCAGACGTTTATATTTACCGCAGTAGCACTCCCAGTCCTTCGTCGGTCCAAAGATTCTTTCGCAAAAAAGGCCGTCGCGTTCCGGTTTCAGCGTTCTGTAGTTAATGGTTTCGGGTTTCTTTACCTCGCCATAGGACCATTCACGGATCTTATCCGGCGAAGCAAGGCCGATCTTAATAGAATCAAAGGTGTTGAATTCCATGTATTGCAGCCCTCCCCTTACATATCTTCATCATCGGAATCGGAGCCAAAATCAAAGCTGTCGCTGAACATATCGGACAAGTCGTCCTCGTCATCTTCGTCTTTGATCTGGTATCCGTCGAAATCTTCCTCATTGGCCACGGTCTCGTTTTCGAAATCAATGGCTTCGTCGGCGGAAATAAGGCCCACGTCATCGTCATCGAAGTTCTGTTTGAGGTCGATCTCTTCATTATTTTTATCCAGTACCTTGATATCGAGACCAAGGGACTGCAGCTCTTTAATAAGGACTTTAAAGGATTCCGGAATACCGGCCGGCGGGACGTTCTCGCCTTTGACAATGGCCTCAAAGGTCTTGACACGGCCGACAACGTCGTCGGATTTGACGGTAAGGATCTCCTGCAGCGTGTAAGCGGCGCCATAGGCTTCGAGGGCCCAGACCTCCATCTCACCGAAACGCTGACCGCCGAACTGGGCTTTACCACCGAGCGGCTGCTGGGTGACAAGGCTGTACGGACCGGTGGAACGGGCGTGGATCTTATCGTCAACAAGGTGATGCAGTTTGAGGTAGTACATATAGCCGACGGTGACCGGGTTGTCAAAGAGCTCGCCGGTACGGCCATCACGAAGCTGAACTTTACCGCTTTCGTCCAGACCGGCCTCGGTCAGAAGCTCGCGGATGTCGGCCTCGTGAGCGCCGTCGAAGACCGGCGTCATCACGTGCCAGCCAAGCTCAGCGGCGGCACGGCCAAGGTGCACTTCCAGGACCTGACCGATGTTCATACGGGACGGAACGCCCAGCGGGTTCAGAAGGATATCCAGCGGACGGCCATCGGGCAGGAACGGCATATCTTCCTGCGGAAGAATACGGGAAACAACGCCCTTGTTGCCGTGACGACCGGCCATCTTGTCGCCGACGGAGAGTTTTCTCTTCTGAGCGATATAGCAGCGGACGACCTGGTTGACGCCGGGCGCCAACTCGTCGCAGTTCTCTCTGGTGAAGACCTGTACGTCCACGATGATACCGTATTCACCGTGCGGAACACGAAGGGAGGTATCCCGGACTTCTCTGGCCTTTTCGCCGAAGATGGCGCGAAGGAGCCGTTCTTCCGGAGTCAGTTCGGTCTCGCCCTTCGGGGTGACTTTACCGACCAGGATATCACCAGCGTGCACTTCGGCGCCGATGCGGATAATGCCCCGCTCATCCAGTTCTTTGAGCGCGTCCTCACCGACGTTGGGGATATCACGGGTGATCTCTTCCGGACCGAGTTTGGTATCTCTGGATTCCAGTTCATATTCTTCAATATGGACGGAAGTATAGGTGTCCTCTTTGACCAGCTTCTCGTTGATCAGGACGGCGTCCTCGTAGTTGTAGCCTTCCCAAGTCATGAAGCCGATGAGCATATTCTTACCAAGGGAAATTTCGCCTTCGCAGGTGGCGGGGCCATCGGCGATGACCTGTCCTTTGAGCACGTGCTCGCCTTTGGTGACGATCGGTCTCTGGTTGACGCAGGTACCCTGGTTGGAACGGATGAATTTGATGATCTCATATTCATCGTTGATGCCGTCGCTGTCACGCTGGATGACAACTCTGGCGGCGTCGACTTTGACGACGGTACCGGCGTTTTCGGCAAGAACACAGACGCCGGAGTCAACGGCGGCTTTATATTCCATACCGGTGCCGACATAAGGTCTTTCCGTTTTAAGAAGCGGAACGGCCTGGCGCTGCATGTTGGAACCCATCAGCGCGCGGTTCGCGTCGTCGTTCTCGAGGAACGGGATCATGGCGGTGGCGACGGAAACGACCATCTTCGGGGAGACGTCCATATAGTCAACACGGCTGTTGTCGATCTCGATGAATTCATCTTTATAACGGCAGGTGACCTTCTGGGCGGCGAAATGGTTGTTCTCGTCCAAAGGCGTATTGGCCTGCGCGACGATGTAGTCATCCTCGGTGTCCGCGGTCATATATTCGACCTCGTCCAGTACCGTTCCGGTGGCTTTGTCCACTTTCCGGAACGGCGCCTCGATGAAGCCGTATTTGTTAATTTTCGCGTAGGTGGCAAGATAAGAGATCAAACCGATGTTCGGGCCTTCGGGCGTCTCGATCGGGCACATACGGCCATAGTGGCTGTAGTGGACGTCACGGACCTCAAATCCGGCACGGTCACGGGACAGACCGCCGGGACCGAGGGCGGAAAGACGACGTTTGTGCGTCAGCTCCGCCAGGGGGTTGGTCTGATCCATGAACTGGGACAGCGGGCTCGAACCGAAGAACTCTTTAACGGCGGCGACCACCGGACGGATGTTGACAAGACCCTGGGGCGTAATGGCCTCGGTATCCTGCGCCTGGATGGTCATGCGCTCCCGGATCACTCTCTCCACACGGGAGAAACCGATGCGGAACTGGTTCTGAAGAAGCTCGCCGACGCAGCGGATACGACGGTTGCCCAGATGGTCGATATCGTCGGTGCTGCCGAAGCCCCAATAAAGGTTGCACATATAGTTGACGGAAGCGTAAATATCATCAATGATGATATGTTTCGGGATCAGTTCGTCAACGTTTTCTTTGATAAGAGCGATCAGCGCTTCTTTGTCGTCGCCGGCTTTTTCCGCGATGGCCTTGATGACTTCAAAACGCACTTTTTCGTTGATATAAAGGCTTTCCAGTTCCTCTTTGCTCAGATCGACGTAGTCTTCGGCATCGACCATGTTGTTGGAAATGACTTTGACTTTGTGACCGTCGATATCGACAAGGACCTCACGGACGCCTTTTTTGTCCATGAGTTCGCCTTCGGCTCTGGTCAACGTTTTTCCGGCTTCAAAGAGCACCTCACCGGTCATCGGATCGGCGACCGGTTCCGCCAGCGTCAGACCGGCGACACGGCGGGAAAGCGCCAGCTTTTTATTATATTTATAACGACCGACACGGGAAAGATCATAGCGTTTCGCGTCAAAGAAAAGGTTGTTCAGGTGCTGGATACTGGTCTCGATCGTCGGCGGCTCACCGGGACGAAGTTTGCGATAGACTTCCAGAAGGGCCTCTTCTTTGGATTTGGTGTTGTCCTTGTCGATGGTGGCAAGGATCATCGGTTCCTCGCCGAAATAGTCAAGAATTTCGGCGTCGGTGCCGAGTCCCAGCGCACGAAGGAACGTGGTCACCGGGAGCTTGCGGTTTTTATCGATCCGGACGCCGAAAACGTCGTTCAGGTCGCTTTCATATTCCAGCCATGCGCCGCGGTTCGGAATGATCGTGCTGGCGAACAGCTTTTTACCGGTTTTGTCAAAACTCATGGCGTAATAGACGCCGGGGGAACGAACCAGCTGGGAGACGATGACACGCTCCGCGCCGTTGATAACAAAGGTGCCGGAAGGGGTCATGATCGGGAAATCGCCCATATAGATGTCCTGTTCCTTGATCTCGCCGGTTTCTTTGTTCTGCAGACGGGCTCTTACACGAAGAGGCGCCGCGTAGGTCACGTCACGCTCTTTACATTCCGTGATGGTGTATTTGGGCTTATCATCGATGTGGAAATCCACAAAATCGAGGATGAGGTTGCCGGTATAGTCCGTGATGGCGGAAACATCGCGGAATACTTCCTGAAGGCCCTCGGTCAGGAACCAGTTGTACGAGTCTTTCTGAACTTCAATGAGGTTCGGCATATCGAGCACTTCATTGATCTTCGAAAAGCTCATACGGACATTTTTTCCGAGCTGGACAGGTTTTACATTTACCAAATAGCTCACTCCATTCATCCGTATTCAGTCGTTTTTATTTGCTCCGAAACACTTGCATTTTTCGGAAAAGTGTGCTATACTCTTTTCGAAAATGTACAAGTGTCCATGATGGTACATTTTACAATTATATTCCTTTTGTCAACAGGTGTCAACCATTTTTTGTCGGTTGGCGCTCTTTTTTTATGAATATTTTTAAAACTTTTAAGAAAACCGGGCGTTTTCCTTGAAAATTTTCCTTTTTCTTCCATTTTTTGTCCTGTGGATCCCCTTTTCCCGTTTTTTCTGTTTTCACATAAAATTTCTATATTTTTCCATTTTTTCTTTCTTTTCCAAATATTTCAGCACACGTTTCCGGGTGTTTCTTTTTGCCTGAAAGCTTCCCTTTCCCGAATTTGATTATGAAAAAAGCGGCTCCCGAAAGGGAGCCGCTTTTGGTTCAGGTCAGATTCAGTTTTTTCCGAAGCAGAACGCTGTCGAGGAAGAAGATCCCCACGGCAACAGCCAACGCGAACAGATCGGAAATCGCCATGCCGCCCAGAATAAAAGCTCCGGCGTTTTGGTCCGTGATGGGAAGCCAGGCAAGGAACTGCCAGAGGAAGCTTCCCTCCACCAGGTTTTCGACAAGTCCCGCGAGGCTGAAGATCGAAACGAGGCCGATCACCTGGAACACGCCCTGAAGCACAAGATACGTGATCACCGAGGCCAGAAATTTGTGGGAATTGAAGGTCTGCCCGACGATCATGCAGAAATAGTAGAACAGGAACGTCGTGGCAAGACCGATGACCATTCCGGCGAAGATCAGAAAAAGGAACGTCACCCATTCCGCAAACTCCATAGCGGAAAAATTCTCCTGTGGAAAGAAGAAATTCCACGCGCCGCGATAGCTTCCGAAAAGGGCCGGAAAGATCGTCAGAATGCCGAGGAGGCAGCTGCCCATGAACCATGTCACCGCCGGAATGAGCTTCGCCAGAATGTTCTGTTCCGTTGTCACCGGAAGGGTGAACATCAGATAGCCTTCGCTGCCCAGAAGGTTTTTATAGAACCGGATGATGATGACCACAAAGGTCGTGATGGCAAGGCTGACGGCCAGAAGAGCGTAAAGCGACGAAAAAAGGACCATCGTATGATTGAGGAACGGCGAATTGCCCGCTCGCATCGAAAGATTGTGGACAACAGTGGCAAAGCCCGACACCACTAAAAGGGCGATATAGATCGGCAGAAAATAGAGTGCCGTCGCGCGGAATTCATATTTTAACAGTTTGCTCAGCATCGAAACACCTCCCGGAACATGCCGTCCAGCGTTTTGTCGTACTGCTCCCGGATGTGGTCGCAGTTGTCGAAAAGAACGATCTCGCCGTTTTTGAGGAAGATCGCCTCGTCCAGCACCGTCTCCACATCGCTGATAAGGTGCGTCGAAATCATGACGGTGGCCTCTTCGCTGTAATTGCGGATGATGGTGTTGATGATATAATCCCGTGCCGCCGGGTCAACGCCGCCGATGGGCTCATCCAGAAGATACAGTTCCGCTTTGCGGCTCATCACCAGAATCAGCTGGATTTTCTCCTGGTTGCCCTTCGAGAGTGCCCGAAGCCGCGCTTTTTCATCGATCCCAAGGTCGGCGATGAGCCGGTGCGCCAACGCCGTATCAAAATCGGCGTAAAAGTCCCCGAACATTTTAACCAGTTCCGAGACTTTCATCCAGTCGTTAAGATAGCTTTTGTCCGGAAGATAGGCCACGACTTTTTTGCTTTCCACGCCGACAGGCCGACCGCTCACCCGGATCTCCCCGCTCGTCGGCTGAATAAGACCGGAAATCAGCTTCATGAAGGTCGTTTTGCCGCTTCCGTTGGGCCCCAAAAGCCCGATGATCTTTCCTCTATATAGGGAAAGATTGATATTTTCCAGCGCCTTTTTTCCGCCGAAGCTTTTCGAAAGGCCCCGGGTCTCTAAAATAACAGGGTTTTTCTCCAACCTTATTTCCCCTCTTTCATTCGGGAAGCCGTAAAAAGGGCCTCCTCTTTGTCATAACCGAGCTTTTCCATCGCGTCGAAAAACGCTTCGACGCTCTCCCGGGCCAGCTCTTTTTTCGCTTCCTCAATGCGGTTTTGGTCGTCGGTCACAAAACGTCCGCTCGTTCTCTCCGAATAGACAAGGCCGCCGTTTTCCAGTTCCGACAGCGCCTTTTGCATGGTGTTCGGGTTCACCGACGCCTCAAACGCCAGTTCCCGCACCGACGGCAGCCGGGAACCGGGTCCATAGACGCCGGTCACGATCCGATGCGTTATTTTTTCCATCAGCTGTTGGTGGATCGGTCGTCCGCCGATAAAATCCCAACCCGTAAAACCGCCTCCTTTGTATTACTTCGCTAACACAATAATACATTCTTCCCTGTTTGTCAACCCTTATGCGAAAGAGTTAATAAAATCTTAAAAAAGAAAAAGACCCGGACCGAAAAGGCCGGATCTTTGTTCTTTAAAAATGTGACCGGAAAATAAGCCGGGTTCTGTAATGACGACAATCTATCTTCGCCGCCGGTCGCCCGTGCGGCTCAAAAATGCCACCTTGGCGGAGAGCGCCGGGCCGACGCTTTTCTCTCCTGTACGGTGTTGCTCCGGATAGGGTTTACAGGCTCCCTTTGTTACCAAAGGGAGCGGTGAGCTCTTACCTCGCCTTTCCACCCTTACCGCGAAAATCGCGGCGGTATCTCTCTGTTGCACTTTCCCTGGGGTCACCCCCGGCGGCCGTTAGCCGTTATCCCTGCCCTGTGGAGCCCGGACTTTCCTCGCACGCGTCCTTTCGGAACTGCGCCCGCTGCCGTCCTTTCCGCTCACGGCAAATATTATAAATCAAAAGCTTTTTTCTGTCAAATAAAAAACATTTTGCATTTTATAAAAATAATTCTTGCGTTTTTCCGTGATAACGCATATAATATCAATATATTTTGAGTGAATTCCCGCTCGTGTTATGCAAATTATCAACCGGGAGGCTTTCCGATGGAACTTACCAATTCCTATTTAAAAGAGGTATATGAAAAAACCGTAAAAATAAACTCCGATGAGAAAGAATTTCTCCAGGCCGTCAAGGAGGTTTTTATTTCCCTTCAGCCTGTCGTAGAAAAGCGTCCCGAGATCGAGCGTTGGGCCATCATGGAGCGGCTCGTGGAGCCGGAACGGGTCGTTTCGTTCCGGGTCTCCTGGGTGGACGACAGCGGCGCCGTAAGGGTCAACCGCGGCTGGCGGGTCCAGTTCAATTCCGCCATCGGTCCCTATAAAGGCGGCCTTCGGTTCCATCCGTCGGTCAACCTTTCCATCGTCAAATTCCTCGGTTTTGAGCAGATCTTCAAGAACAGCCTCACCGGTCTGCCTCTCGGCGGCGGCAAAGGCGGTTCCGATTTTGATCCCCGCGGCAAATCGGACACCGAGATCATGCGTTTCTGCCAGAGCTTCATGACGGAGCTTTGCCGCCATATCGGCGCCGATACCGACGTACCGGCCGGTGACCTCGGTGTCGGCGGAAGGGAGATCGGCTATCTGTTCGGCCAGTATAAACGGCTTCGCAACGAGTTCACCGGCGCCGTCACCGGCAAAGGCATCCCCTTCGGCGGAAGCCTGGCCCGGACGGAAGCCACCGGCTTCGGCCTTTGCTATTTCACCAAAGAGGTGCTTGCCTCCAAAGGAGAAAGCTTCGAAGGGAAACGGGTGCTCATTTCCGGTGCCGGCAACGTCGGCACCTACGCCAACCAGAAAGCCACGGAGCTTGGCGGCAAGGTCGTCGCCCAAAGCAGCATCGACGGCTACGTCGTTGACGAGGAAAACGGCATTGATTACAAAGTGCTCGAAAAGCTTTACGCCGACCGGGCCAGTCTGGCCGACTATGTGAAATACGTCCCGACGGCGCAATTCTTCGGCGGCAATCCCCAGGATATGTGGCGGAACGTCCCGTGCGAGATCGCTCTGCCCTGCGCCACCCAGAACGAGATTGACGAAGAGACCGCCAAAGCCATCGTCGCCGGCGGCGTCATCGCTCTGGTCGAAGGCGCCAATATGCCCAACACACCGGAAGCCATCGCCGTCTATAAAAACGCCGGCGTCCTCTACGCGCCGGGCAAAGCCGCCAACGCCGGCGGCGTCGCAACCTCCTGCCTTGAAATGTCACAAAACAGTTCCCATATCGCCTGGAGCTTTGAGGAAGTGGACCGCCGTCTGGAAGAAATTATGAAAAACGTCTATCGTTCCTGCGTCGCCGCCGCCGAAGCCTACGGCTACGGTTACGACCTCGAGGCCGGCGCCAACATCGCCGGTTTCCTCAAAGTCGCCGACGCCATGCTCATGGAAGGCGTCGCCTACTGATTTTTCCCGCATAGCAAAAGCGCCCGTTTCGGCTGACCGAAACGGGCGCTTCTTTTATTTTTTCTTACAGTTTTTTTCACAGCAGGCGCAGCAGCCGCAGCAGCCTTTCCCCTCTTTGTGCCGTTTGACCGAAGCCCAAACGGCACACACAACGAGGCAAAGCACCCCCGCGATGATCAGATAATCGGATAAACTCATAAGATCACCTCATAAAAACAGACCGAGCAGTTGATAGACAAGAGCGCCGCAGACCCACGCCACCAGGCATTGATACACAACGACCAACGCCGCCCGCCACGTGGAATGAAGTTCTTTTTGAATGGTTGCCACGGCGGCGACGCAGGGCGTATAAAGAAGCGTAAAGGTCAAAAAGCTCAGCGCCGAAGCCGGTGTGAAGAACGAGGAAAGCACCGTTTCCAGTTCCGCCGTGCTCGTTCCGGTCAGAACGCCGAGGGTGCTCACCACGGCCTCCTTGGCGGTAAAGCCGCTGATGAGCGAAGTCGTGACCCGCCAGTCGTTGAAACCGAGCGGCGCGAAAATCGGGGCGATCACCTTGCCGATCATGGCCAAAAGGCTGTCGGCGCTGTCGGAAACGACGTTGAGGCGGCTGTCAAAGGTCTGTAAAAACCAGATAACGACCGTCGCCACGAAAATGACGGTAAAAGCCTTTTCCAAAAAGTCCTTGGTCTTTTCCCAAAGGAGCAGTCCGACGCTTTTTGCCGTCGGGAACCGATAGTTCGGAAGCTCCATAACAAAGGGGACCGGTTTTCCCTTGAACAGCGTGTTCTTGAAAAGAAGTGCCATGAGCACGGCGAGCACGATGCCGCCGAAATAGAGGCCGCACATGACAAAAACCTCGTATCCGGGGAAAAACGCGGCGGAAAACACCGCGTAGATCGGAATTTTGGCGCTGCAGCTCATAAACGGCGTCAGAAGGATCGTCATGCGGCGATCCCGCTCGGAGGAAAGGGTCCTCGTCGCCATGATGGCCGGGACGGAACAGCCGAAACCGATGAGCATCGGCACAAAGCTCCGTCCGGAAAGACCGATCTTCCGGAGCAGCTTATCCATGACGAAAGCGACCCTTGCCATATAGCCGGTGTCCTCCAGAATGGAAAGGAAGAAAAACAGCACCACAATGAGGGGCAGAAAACTCAGAACACTGCCGATGCCGGCGAAGATCCCGTCGATGACAAGGCTTTTTACCACCGGGTTGATGCCATAGCTCGTCAGCGCCGCGTCCGCCACCAGCGTCACCACGTCGATCCCTTTGGCCAGAAGATCCGAAAGGAAGGACCCGATGACGCCGAAGGTCAGCCAGAACACCAAAAACATGATCCCGAAAAAGACCGGAAGCGCCAGATATTTTCCTGTAACGATCTTGTCAATGGCAAGGCTCCGAAGCCGTTCTTTGCTTTCATGGGGCTTTTTGACCGTGTCCCGGCAAACGCTTTCGATGAAATCATACCGCATCATCGCCATGGCGGCGTTGCGGTCGAGCTGTTCCTCGTTCTCCATCTGGATGATGTCGTGTTCGGCCAGTTCCAGTTCGTTTTTATCCAATCCGAGGGCGTCGATGACCTCGGTGTCGTTCTCGATCAGTTTCACCGCGGCGAACCGGCGGGGAATGTCGTTTTTGTCGGCGTGGTCCTCGACCACGTGAATGAGGGAATGGATGCAGCGGTGTACCGGACCGTCGGTGCAAAAGTCAAAAACCGTCGGATCGATGCGGTTTTTCGCCACATAGACCGCCTGATCGACCAGTTCGGAAATGCCTTCGTTTTTGGCGGCGCTGATCGGTACCACCAGCACCCCGAGCCGTTTGGAAAACTCCGGAATGTTGATGGAACCGCCGTTTTCCCGGACTTCGTCCATCATATTGAGGGCGATGACCGTCGGGATCTTCAGTTCCAGAAGCTGTAACGTCAGATAGAGGTTCCGCTCGATATTGGTGGCGTCAATGATATTGATGATGCCGTCGGGATGGTTGTTGAGGATGAAGTCCCTCGTCACGATCTCTTCGCTCGTATAGGGCCGCAGAGAATAGACCCCGGGCAGATCGACCACCGTGGCGTTTTTCGTTCCCCGGATCTCTCCCATTTTCTGATCGACAGTGACGCCGGGAAAATTGCCGACGTGCTGGTTGGAACCGGTGAGGCAGTTAAAAAGCGTCGTTTTGCCGCAATTCTGGTTTCCGGCCAAAGCAAAAATCATGCTTTTTCCTCCTTCGCTCTGATCTCGATCATTTCCGCGTCATCCTTCCGGAGCGTCAGCGAATAGCCCCGCAGATGGATCTCAATAGGGTCGCCGAGCGGCGCCACCTTATAAACCGTCACTTCCGTCCGCGGGATAAGACCCATATCCAAAAGCCGAAGGCGCAGAGCGCCTTCTCCTCCGACTTTTACGATAGTCGCTTTTTTCCCTATGGAGAGCTTATCTAATGTCATAAAGTTTCCTCCAAAGTTAGTTTTAACTAACTTTTGTCCGACAGGTTAGCCTTGGCTAACTCCTGACACCATTATTTTACCATGCTTCCTTTTCCTCTGTCAATAGTTAGTTTAAACAAATCCCGACTGATTTTGTCGGGATTTGTCGGCACGAAAAAAATCCCTCCGCCATAGGCGAAGGGATTTTTTTAAAATTCTCCGGGGTGATTTTTCCGCCATTGCAGGTAGCTGTCCAGAATGATGACTGCCGCCACGGCGTCAATGATCGCTTTCCGTTTTTTGCCTCGGGTGTCCGTTTCGTTGAGGAACCCGGCGGCGGAAACGGTGGTCTGCCGCTCGTCCCACATCCGGATCGGTACCGGAACCTGTTCGCCGAGAAGTCGGGCAAACTCCCGGCAAAGCTCGGCTCTTGGGCCTTCGGAACCGTTCATGTTGAGCGGAAGGCCGACGATAATGGCCTCGGCGCCGTGCTCAACGGCGGCTGTCGCCACCTTTTCCACCGCGTGCTCAAAACGTTTCTCTTTGATCACGCCGATGGGAGAGGCCAGAAACTCGGTGATATCGCACATGGCAAGACCGGTGCGGGCGTCACCGAAATCGACGGACATGATTCTCATTTGGTGCCGAAAATACGGTCGCCGGCGTCACCGAGACCGGGAACGATGTAGTTATGCTCGTTGAGGTGATCGTCCAGAGCGGCGCAATAGACCTTGACGTCCGGATGGGCTTCGTTGAGGACTTTAAGACCCTCGGGAGCGGCGATCATGCACATGAAGCTGATATTTTTGACGCCGCGTTTTTTGATCTGACCGATGGCGTCAACAGCGGAACCGCCGGTAGCCAGCATCGGGTCAACGATGAAGACACGGCGTTCGGTGATATCTTCCGGCAGTTTGCAGTAATATTCAATAGGTTCGCTGGTTTCGGGGTCACGGTAAAGACCGATGTGACCGACTTTGGCCTGTGGAAGCAGAGCCAGCATACCATCGACCATGCCAAGACCGGCGCGAAGGATCGGGACGATGGCCGGCTGTTTGCCTTTGATCTGATGGGCGATGCAGGGAGCGACCGGCGTCGTGATGCCGACATCTTCCAGTTCGATATCACGGGTAGCCTCAAAGCACATGAGCATGGCGATCTCTTTGACGAGGTCACGGAAGGTACGGGTATCGGTCTCCGTTCTTCTCAGAATGGAAAGTTTGTGCTGGATCAGCGGGTGGTCAAGAATGATCGGTTCGATTGCCATAAGAAATTCCTCCTAAAATGATATCTTTTTCCAAATCCCGAAAATCGGGAAAAATTTGACGAAATTATTTGTTTTCCAGTTCCATCATCATGGCGATCCGCTTTTCGTGACGGCCGCCCTCAAATTCGGTGGTCAGGAAAATATCGGCCAACTGAAGGGCAACGCCCGGGCCGATGGTTCTGGCGCCCATGCAAAGCACGTTGGCGTCGTTATGTTTACGGGTAAACTCCGCGGAAAAATGGTCGCCGCAGACCGCCGCTCGAATGCCTTTGCATTTGTTGGCGCACATGCTCATACCGATACCGGTACCGCAGATCAGAATGCCTTTTTCGCATTCGCCGGACTGGATGGCCCGGCAGACTTTTTCCGCATAGATGGGATAATCGCAGGAAGCGGTGCTGTCCGTACCGAAATCCTTCAGTTCATAACCTTTTTCGATGAGGTGTTTTTTCAGTTCTTCTTTCAAAAGATAGCCGCCGTGGTCCGATCCGATCGCAATCATAATTTTCCCTCTTTCTGAAGTTTTTCCCGCTCCGCCTGGGCAAGCCGCAGATAATTCGGCACAAGTTCCCCGGCAAAAACGGCCTTCCCGTTTTCATAAAGTCTTTCTGCCACGAAGCAGGTCCCGAAAGCGTGTCCGTAAAGGAGCGGCGCCGGTGCCGCCGAAACTTTGTCTTCGCCGAATTTTTTAAGGCAAAGAGCGGTTCCGTCGCCGACCAACCGGACTTTTTCGCCGGTCTTTGCTTCGATTTTTTCTATATCCGTTAAAAGCTCGTCGGTGGAGATGGCTCTGTCCGGTGATGTTCTGCGAACGGTTTGTCCGTCGCTTTCAAAAAAGGCGGTATAGACCTGGTTGCAGCGAGCGTCCATCACGGCACAGATGGTGCCTTGGAAGCCGGCCAGGTTTTCCGCCAACGCTTCCAGTGTCGAAACACCGGCGCAGGGTTTTTGAAGGCTCATGGCCAGCGCCTTCACCGCCGCGATCCCGATGCGAAGTCCGGTAAAGGAACCGGGTCCCACGTTGACCGCGAAAAGGTCGATATCCGCCGGCGTCAGTCTGGCGGCGTCCAACACGGCTTTCGCCATGGGAAGCACCGTTTCGCTGTGGGTGAACCCGCTGTCCAGATAGAACTCCGAAACCAGCTTTCCGTCTTCCGTCAAGGCGACGGAAGCGGTCTTCGCCGCCGTATCAAAGCCCAGGATCTTCAAGCGTTTTCGCCCCTTTCCACGGTGATTTTCCGCTCGGTGTCGCCGAGCCTTTCAATGGAGACCTCGATCAGGTTTTCCGGAAGGAAGTCCCGCACGTTTTCGCTCCATTCGATGAGCAGAATCGCCCCGGTGTCGAGGTAATCGAAAAATCCGGTGGAATAAAGGTCATCAAAAGTATGGATGCGGTACATATCGAAATGGTAAATCGGATATTTAGCCCGGTAACTGTGCACCAGAGCGAAAGTCGGACTGGAAACGTCGTCCCGGCAGTCCAGCGCCTCGCAAAGATAACGGGTAAAGGTGGTTTTCCCGGCACCCAGACCGCCGCGATAGGCGACAACGTCGCCCGGTTTCAGCGTTTGGGCGAACTCTTTGGCAAGCGCCGCCGTTTCCTGTTCCGATTTCGTAATATAGTCGGTCAAGAGTGTTCTCCTCTTTCTTGTTTTCTAACTTTATATCATACTATATTTTTCCACTGGGCGCAACAGAAAACCTTAAAAAAACCGAAAATAAAAATTCATGGTTCCTTCATTTACAAAAAGCGGGTTTAATAGTATAATAAAAGATACTTTCACCGGAAAGGAGGGCTCCGCTTGAAAAAAGTCAAAGAATGGTTGCGTTATTATTTCAAAAACGTGGATAAATGGTTCCTGTTTTTCTGTCTGGCCGCTTCCACTCTCGGCGTTCTGGTCCAATATACATTGGTCCAATCCAACCAGGCCTCTCTCCTTGCCATTTCCGACCGTGTATGGCTCGTTCAGATTTTAGCTACCGGCGCCGGCCTTTTCGCCGCGGTGATCCTTTCCAATATCGACTATCACGTCATGGCGAGGCTTTGGAAGCTCTATATGCCCGCTTCGGTCTTCCTTGTCCTTTTAACTTTCTTTGTCGGTATGCAAAGAGACGAAAGCATCGACGATAAAGCGTGGCTTCCGCTTCCGTTCGGTATGACCTTTCAGCCGTCGGAACTTCTCAAGATCTGCTTCATTTTAAGTTTCGCCTATCACCTTTCCAAGGTGAAAAACGAACTCAACCGCCCGCTCAACGTGCTTTTGCTCTGTTTACACGGTGGTTTCCCGATCCTTCTGGTCCATTTTCAGGGCGACGACGGCACCGCGCTGGTTTTCGTCGGTATTTTCATCGTCATGCTCTTCGCCGCCGGTCTCAGCTGGAAATATATTCTGATCGGACTTGCCGCCGTAGCGGCCGCCGCTCCGATCGCCTGGCAATATCTGCTCTCCGACGACCAGCGGAAACGTATTCTTTCCGTCTATCTGGCGGAATACGCCGACCCGCTCAACGCCGACTATCAGCAGCGCCTCGGACGGATCTCCATCGGCCTTGGCCAGACCTTCGGCAAAGGACTTTTCCAGGAAGACTACTGGTACGTCCCCGAAATGCAGAATGACTTTGTCTTTTCCTTCCTCGGACAGGCGCTCGGCTTCATCGGTACCATGGCCGTTGTCCTTCTTTTAAGCGGCATCTGTTTTAGGGCCATCACCAACGCCCGGACCGCGCCGGATCCCCTTGGCGCTTATATCTGTTATGGTTTCTTCGGGATGTTCTTCACCCAATGTCTCATCAATATCGGTATGTGCATCAGCGTTCTTCCCGTCATCGGGATCACGCTTCCGTTTTTAAGCTCCGGCGGTACTTCCATCGCCATCACCTATCTCGGTGTCGGTCTGGTTTTAAGCGTGGCGCTCCACCGCCAGTCCAACCTGCTCTTTACAAAATAAACTTCTGTCTCAGAAAGGAAGTCCGCTTATGACCTGTTCCGTAGCTGTGGACCTCGGCGGCACCAACATCGCTCTCGGGATCGTCAGCGAAAACGCCGAACTCCTTTATAAAACCAGCGTTCCCGTCGCCGACGGCGAAAACGTCGAGGCGCTTCTCCACCAGATCGCCGAAGAAGTGAACCATACCATCGCCGATTCCGGCGTGGAACCGTCCTCCGTTTCTTTTGTGGGGATCGGCGTCCCCGGCATCTGTCAAAGCGAAAAAGGGCCGGTCATCTTCGCGCCCAACATCCATTGGAAGGCTGTCGATCTCGTCGGGATTTTGGAAAAGGAACTGGGCCTTCCGGTCCTCGTCGGCAACGACGCCGACTGCGCTCTTTTAGGCGAATACCGTGCCGGTACCGCCAAAGACTATGATCGGGTCCTGATGCTCACCCTCGGCACCGGTGTCGGCGGAAGCTTTCTTTCCGGCGGGAAATTCTCGCCCGGTTTCGGACCCCACGGCGGTGAGTTCGGTCACGTTCCTCTGGTCCATAACGGCGTTCTCTGCGGCTGTGGAAAGCGGGGCTGTCTCGAAGCCTATTGTTCCGCTGTCGCCTTAAAGCGGGAGACCCGGGAAGCCGCCGCTCTTCATCCCGAATCCCTTCTCTGGACTCTCTGCGACGGCGACCTTCAGAAAATCGGCGGACGAATGCCTTTCGACGCCGCTTCCCAGGGCGACGAAACCGCCAAAACCGTTGTCGATCAATATATCCGTTATCTAGCGGACGGCATTTCCGGCCTTGTGAACCTCTTCCGTCCCGACGTCGTTCTTCTCGGTGGAGGCGTCAGCAACCAGGGCGCCGATCTTTTCGACCCGCTGGACGCCGAAGTACAGAAGCTCTGCTATGCCTCCTTCGCCGTCGAGCCGCCTCATGTCCTTCGCGCCGCTCTCGGCAACAAAGCCGGGATTCTCGGCGCCGGACTTCTCGGATTTTAACAAAAAGCCTCCTTACGGGAGGCTTTTTCCTTTACGCAAAAAAAGAACACCGGCGAACCGGTGTTCTTTTTTTCAGCGGATAATGCCGCCCTCTTTCATAATGTTGCGCATGGTCTCGATCGCGGTGTTGGCCGCCTCGATGAATTTATCACCGGTCTCATCGCCGGGGTTGATCCGACGGATCTGAGATTCGATATAGTCAACGGTTTTGATCATGGCGGTAGAGTTTTCGATTTGATCTTCAATTCTGAGCATAGCCATAGCCTCCCAATTTATTTTGATGAATGTATTATAGCACGGCTTTCTCAAAAAGAAAAGACATAAAACATAGAATTTTGAGAAATATTTTTGTTTATTCTACCGATTTGAGCGATTCCACCATGCTGACTTTCCGCAATTTGAAATACATGATCCCATTGACGGCCAAAGCGAAGACCACCGTCAGAATAAAGGCCGCGACAAAGCACCACCATGGAATATCCCGTCCGAACATGACGACGTCGGTCTGCGCCACCTGAATGACAAATTTGTGGAGCCATACCCCGAGGAACAGTCCCACTCCGTCGCCCATCAGCGTCAATAGGATATTCTCCCGGAAAACGTAGGAGGAGACCTCGCCGTCATAAAAGCCCAACACCTTGATGGTAGCGATCTCCCGAAGCCGCTCGGTGATGTTGATGTTGGTCAGATTATAAAGAACAATGAACGCCAGCATCGCCGCCGAGGCGATGATCAGATAGACCACGTAGTTGAGGTTTTTGACGGTGTCACCGAAGCTCTCTTTGGTGTCACGCACAAAGGAAAGCGCCAACACCCCGTCATAGATCATCAGCTTCTGCGAAAGTTCCTCCTGCGCTGTTTCCCCGTTGTCGGCCATCCGGGTAAAGGCGACGTTATAATCGGTCGTTTCCCCGGTCAGCCGTTCGTACTGCGTCTCCGTCATATAGACAAAGTGAAGGGTATAGTTTTCCGCGATGGCGGCGATCGGGACCCGAAGTTCCACCCCGGAACAGAGGAAATCGATCTCGTCGCCGACGGAAAGGCCGGAAAGCTCCGAAAAGCGCTGTGTGATGATGACGCCGTCCTCCGGAATGGAAAGGGTCTTTCCGCTCTCATAATCTTTGAAATGGATCATTTCCTCCAACGCGGCAGGGTCGTCGGTGACGACCAGTGACGTGTCGCCGATCCCTTTATAATCGATCGCTTTCATATAAAGCGGCAGATTATGAAGAGAAATCTCGTTTTTGTCCAGTTCCTCAAAAACAGCGTCCCGCTCCGACGGATCCGCGTCGGAATCCAGCGCCGTGATCAGATCGTAGTGGAAAATATCGTCATACTGCTTTTCCAGAATGATCGAAATGGACGAATAGACCCCAAAACCGGTCAGCGTCAGCGCCGTACACCCGGCGATGCCGAGGATCGTCATAAAGATCCGTTTTTTATAGCGGAACAGGTTCCGCACCGTCACCTTTTTGGTAAAGCTGAGTCGTTTCCAGATAAATGGAACGTATTCCAGGAACACCCGTTTTCCGGCTTTCGGCGCTTTGGGGCGCATCAGTTCCGCCGGAACCGCCCGAAGCTCCGAAAGGCACGCCATCAAAACCGCCGCCGTCGTGCAGGCGACGCAGGCGAGCGTGATAAGAAGCCACATCCCGGGCTGCGGTACCAGTTCCAAGGACGGTGTCTTATACATCATCTCATAGGCGCTGTAAATGACCAGGGGGAACGCCACCGAACCGATAGCGATGCCGAAAACGGCGCCGCTGATACTGGCCAGCGAGGAATAGACCAGAAATTTCGCCGCGATGGAACCGGGACGATAGCCCAGCGCTTTCAGCGTGCCGATCCTCGTGCGTTCCTCCTCGACCATCCGGGTCATGGTGGTCAGGCAGACAAGAAGCGCCACCAAAAGGAAGAAGATCGGGAACACCTTGCAGACCGCCTCAATGCGGTTGGCGTCACTTTTATAGGTGCTGAAACCGGGGTTGTCCTGTCGGGTAAACACGTACCACACCGGTTCTTTCAGATCCCTCAGTTCCTTTTCCGCGTCGGCGATCTCCTTCTTTCCGTCGGCGATCTCCTTTTCCGCCTTGGCTTTTTCAGTTTTATAATCGGCCATGCCGTCGTTATATTCGTTCCAGCCGTCGGCCAGTTCGTCTTCGGCGTCCAACAGCTCCTGCCGACCCTTGACGATCTCTTTCCAGGCGTCGTCCAGCTCCTTCTGACCGGTCTTTCGGCCTTCTTCCAGTTCTTTTTCCGCTATGCGGAGCTCTTTTCGGGCCTGCTCCAGTTCTTTTTCGGCGTTCGCCAACTGTTCCCTTGCCGAAATCGTCGCTTCGATCGCGTACGGGATCGTCGGAAGTTCCTCCGGCGAAACACCGAGCATCTGCGCCGTCATCTTCCATTCCATGGAATCCGGACCTTTCGCTAACACAAATTGGATCTGTCCCGAAAGGTTTTGCAATTCCTCATCGCTGTAGCCGGAAAGCGGATTTTCGTTCTCGAACCGCTCTTTGTTTTCTTTTAACTGTTTTTGGCCGTCCTCATACTGTTCCCAACCGTCGGCAATGGCTTTTTCCCCGTCGGCGATTTCCTTTTCAAAGTCCGCCTTGCCTTCCAGATAATCGTTATATCCTTTATAATAATCCCGCCAGCCGGTCTTGAGTTCTTTTTCACCGTCTTCGAGCTTCTTTTTGGCGTCCGCCAGTTCTTTTTCGGCGTCACCGAGCTTTTCCTCGGCCTCAGCTTCACCGTCCGCCAGTTCTTTCCGGGCTTTTTCCAGTTCCTCCTCGGCGTCAAAACGGATCTCCGCCAGGCGCTCCTTCTCCCGAAGGTCAGCCACTGCCTCCAGTCTGTCGGTATTTTCCTTCATAGCGGTTTCGTACTCGTCCGAAAAAGCGCCGAGTCCCCGAGTATTGTCAAAAGTCACATAGACTTCGGTATAAACTTCGTATTTAAAATTCTCCTCCGGCACCATAAAATAAAGGTCGATGGTGCCGTTTCCGATGGTGGTGTTGCCCCGGTCATAGCTGATATACTGCGGGCTCATGACGATCCCGACCACGTTCCAGCTGTTTCGCTCCAACGTATCGCCGATGGGGTCGTCGGCGTCCGTCGTATAGGCCGTGATCGTATCGCCGATCTCGAACGCCGCCGGGAAGGTCGGGTTCCTCTCGATGACGCACTCGTCGGGCGCTTCGGGAAGCCGTCCCTCGATGACAATGACCCGGTTCATCTCCTTCGGCACCGTCATCACCTTGGCGATGAGGTTGCCGCCGGTATTGTTCTGCAAAAAAACGTCCTTGGAATAGGTGGGATAGATCCCCCGCACGCCTTCGGTCTCCTCAATGGCGGCAAGGTCCTTTTCCTCGAACCCGAAGGTGGACAAAAGCCGCGCGTCCATCAATTCCTGTTCCGAAAAATAGCGTTCCTGCGTCGCGAGCATATCCGGGCAGGTCGCTTTCAGCCCGGCGAAAAAGCCCGCTCCCAACGCGATGATCGCGAAAATG
Source organism: uncultured Clostridia bacterium (assembly GCA_937906945.1). Lineage (GTDB taxonomy): Bacteria > Bacillota > Clostridia > Oscillospirales > Ruminococcaceae > UMGS1668. Next base: position 28,395 of record CALCUE010000019.1, read on the forward strand.
GAGAAAAAGCGGCTCCGGGACCTTCCGATCTCACGGAAAATATCTTTCCAAAGCGCCGTTTTCATCCCAAAGCCCCCTTTCCCTGAAAATAGTCGGTCGGTTTTACCATTCGATCTCGCTGATCGGCGTCGGGTGCTCGTTGATCTCGATGCCGGTCACTTTACTGCTGTTAATGTGGATGACTTTGTCCGCCATCGGCGTCAGCGCCAGATTGTGCGTGATGACGATGACCGTCATGCCGTTTTTGCGGCAGCAGTCCTGCAAAAGCTGTAAGATCTGTTTGCCGGTGACGTAGTCCAAAGCGCCCGTCGGCTCGTCGCAAAGCAAAAGCTTCGGGTTTTTCGCCAAAGCGCGGGCAATGGCGACCCGCTGCTGTTCCCCGCCGGAAAGCTGAGCCGGAAAGTTGTTGGACCTCTCCTTAAGACCCACCTGTTCCAGAACGCTTTCCGGATCCAGCGGGTCTTTCCCGATCTGGGAAGCCAGTTCCACGTTCTCTTTGGCCGTCAGGTTTTGGATAAGGTTATAAAACTGGAACACAAAGCCGATGTCATAGCGCCGGTAGGCGATCAGCTCTTTGTTTTTGTAATTGGCCACGTTGCTGCCGTCCACCCAAATTTCGCCCTCGTCGCAGGTGTCCATACCCCCAAGAATATTGAGGATGGTGGTTTTTCCGGCGCCGGAAGGCCCGACGATGACCACGAACTCCCCGTTTTCGATATCGAAACTGACGTGGTCGGAGGCCGTGATGGTCACTTCACCCATGGTGTACCGCTTGCAAACGTCTTTCAAACTGACAAAACTTCCCAAAATGATTCCTCCGCAAACCTTGTTTTATGTCAAAAATTGTGATATACTGAATAAAATTTCTATTTTTTCCGGTGAAATCGACCTTTTTTCCGTGATTTTCTATAGTATTTTATTATATCATAAACATAAGAAGAAATCTACATCCCGGGAGGATTTTTATGAAACTGATCGGATTTTATAATTATACCGTCGTCCTCACCTATGCCGGCGCCGCCGCCGCTGTCTGCGGCATTTTCTTCTCCGCTTCCGGCTATCCTTTCTGGGGTGTCCTCTGCCTGATGCTGGCCGGTCTCACCGATATGTTCGACGGCAAAATCGCCTCGACCATGAAGCGGAACGAAGCGGAAAAAATGTTCGGCATCGAGATCGACTCCCTCTGTGACCTCATAAGCTTCGGCGTTCTTCCTTTAGCCATTGGTTACGGGCTCGGCCTTTCCGGCGGTTTCTTCTATCTTTCCGCCGTTCTGTATCTCCTCTGCGCCATCATCCGTCTCGGCTACTTCAACGTGGATGAAATTCAGCGCCAGCAGAAAGAAAGCGGACGCCGCAAGATCTATTACGGACTTCCCGTCACCGCCGCCGCGTTGATTTTTCCGCTGATCTTCGGCCTCAAATCCCTGCTCGGCGCGGCCATGCCGGTCGTCTATCAGATCTTTCTTTTCCTCGTCGCTTTCTGCTTCGTGCTTCGTTTCCAGATCCCGAAGCCGGATAAACGGGGTCTTCCCGTCTTTTTCATCCTCGGCATCGCCATCGTCGCTTTGGTGATCGCCGGCGGCACCTGATTTCGTTCTTTCCGGACGGCGTTTCGCCGTCCGTTTTCTTTTCCGAGCAAAAAAAGCGGCGGCTTTTGTCACACTTTCGCCGCTTTGTCATAAAAAATCGGAAAAGTTTTACCAAACTGGTTTTAGACTGTAACCGAACTTTATCCTTATCTTCACAAACTCATCACAAATGGGCCGTATGATATAGACAGAGCAAGAGAGATGTTAGTTTCCGAGCAATTCTAACAAATCAAAAAACACGGCGAGCCAAACGGCTCGCCGCTTTTTTTATGCCTTTTTCCGTTTTGGTGCGAAAGCACCGGCAAAGAGGTACGCATTCCGCTTTACGCCCCTTGTTAAAGGAAGCGCGAAGCGCTCGGCGCAGTAGTGAATGACCGTCCGGTGGACGGTCAGAGCCGCGCCGTGACCGAGCCCGCAG
>CALCUE010000020.1 GCA_937906945.1 uncultured Clostridia bacterium
GCGACAGCGTTTCCAACCTCTCGGCAAAATTACAGCGAGAATCCATCCGCTATAAAGAGGTCGTTGAGCTTGCCGATGTACTGGGCTACGATCTTGTCTGGGAGAAGCGGAGGGAACGCTAATGGCAAAGGCACAATACGGCATCCTGCGATTCGCCAAATATAAAGGCCCGGAGATCGGGCACATCGAAGCCCACAACGAGCGCACGAAAGAGACCTACGCCAGCAACCCCGACGTGGACACTTCCCGAAGCAGCCGAAACTTCCACCTTGTCACGCCGCAGCGCAGTTACCGTGCCGAAGCCGAAAAACAGATCGCAGAGGCGGGCTGCCGGACACGCTCGGACAGTGTTCGCGTGGTGGAAGCTCTTGTCACGGCCAGTCCGGAGTTCTTCAAAGGCAAGAAACGGGCGGAGGTCAGAGAGTATTTCTCCTACGCGCTGGAATTCATCAGGGCACATCAGAACCCGGAAAACATCATATCTGCCGTGGTGCATATGGACGAGAAAACGCCCCATATGCACCTTTGCTTTGTCCCGCTGACGGAGGATGGACGGCTTTCGGCAAAAGATATCGTCGGCAATAAGAAAAAGCTGACCTGGTGGCAGGATGAGTTCTGGAAGCACATGGTCAAAAAGTACCCGGAGCTGGAACGTGGCGAGAGTGCCGGTGAAACCGGGAGGCAGCATATTCCGCCCCGGCTTTACAAAGAAGCGATCCACCTGAGCAGTCTCAAGGACAAACTCATGGAGCTGCTATCCGGCACGAATCCGCTGAATGCCAAATTCCGCACAGCGGAGATCGCGGGACTGCTGGATGAGTATATCCCCGGCGTAGAGAAGATGAAAACCCGGCTGAAAAAGTACGACACCGAATACAAGACGCTCACCGCTGAAAACGCGGCGCTGGAATCGAAGCTGGAAGCTGCCGAAGACGCAGGGCGCGAGAAAATCGCCAACCGGCTGAAATACGCGGGGATGGAACAGGAGCTCCGCGACCTTCACGCGCTGGTGGACAGCATCCCGAAAGAGATTTTTGAGGCATATCAATCGCAGAAACACGCAGCATCGCTGCATGAACCCGGAAAAATCGGGCAACAATATGAATGAAAGTTTGAGGTATTTTATGGCAGAAAACAAGGAAGCGAAAAAAACGATGACCGAACAGAAAAAGCAGAGCGTGCTGGAAAAGCTGTGGCTCACTTACTATAACGACACTTTGTATGAGAAGGGGCTCATCACCGAGGAGGAGCGCAACAAGATGCGCATCCGAATCAAAAACAGAGCTTCTTCCATGGAACGATAAATCACACCGCGGGCGGCAGAGATTTTTTCACTGCCGCCCGCAATTTTTCTACATGGTGTTGAAATGTTCACAATTCCATGTTACAATGTTTAAGATAATGATATTACGAACTTTTACAAGGAGGCAGCAATATGGATATACACAGCGTTCGACAGATGCTGCGAAGCAAATCAATTTACGATATTCCGCTGCGGGTCACATACTACGCCCGCGTTTCTTCCGAATCCGATGAACAGCTCAATTCCCTCGGAAACCAGATTTCGTATTACGAGGACTATATCAAGAAGAACATGGCATGGACGTTCGTTCCGGGCTATATCGACGAGGGGCTTTCCGGGATTTCCACGAAAAAGCGCGAGAACTTCAACCGCATGGTGGAGGATGCCGCGGAGGACAGATTCGATCTCATCATCACAAAGGAGATCTCCCGTTTCGCCCGTAATACGCTGGATTCCATTCAGTATACAAGACAGCTTCTTGCGTCAGGCGTCGGGGTGTTCTTCCAGAATGATAACATCAACACCTTCGACGAGGACTCCGAGCTTCGCCTTTCCATCATGTCCAGTATTGCGCAGGACGAGCTTCGCAAGCTCAGCTCCCGCGTGAAATTCGGGCATCAGCAGGCGATCAAGCAGAATGTGGTGCTGGGCAACAGCCGCATCTTCGGGTATCAGAAGGATGACAAGCGGCTGATCATCGACGAAGAGCAGGCGGTGATGGTCCGGGAGCTGTTCGAGCTTTACGCCACGGACGAATACTCCATGAAGCAGATCGAGACGATCTTCTGGGAGAAGGGCTATCGCAATCTCAACGGAAAGAAGATTGCGCACTCCACCATGGCGAACATGATCGCCAATCCGAAGTACAAGGGCTACTACGTCGGCAACAAGGTCAAGGTCGTGGATATGTTCACCAAAAAGCAGAAATTCCTCCCGCCGGAGGAATGGGTCATGTTCAAGGACGAGACGGGAGAAATTGTTCCCGCCATTGTCTCGGAGGAGCTGTGGGAAGCGGCGAATGTCGTTCTGCGCCGCAGGAGCGAGGACGTGAAGAACCGTCAGGGCATCTGCAATCACGCGAATCTCTTAACCGGCAAGCTGTTCTGCACTCATTGCGGAATGCCGTATTACCGCAGAGAATCCAAGGACAAACAAGGCAATGTCAATTCCAAATGGGTCTGCTCCGGCAAGATCAACAACGGCAAGGAATCCTGCGGTTCCTTTGCCATCTATGAGGAGGAGATCAAGCCTCTGCTGTTCGAGGTCTTCCGGGACACGAAGGACGTATCCGCCTCCATGCTTGCGGAATACGAAGAAATGTACCGCCGCATGACGTCTGACGGGAATCTCACAAAGAAGATCGAGGACACCGAAGCCAAAATCCAGCTTGCCTTGAAGAAAAAGAACAAGCTGCTGGAGCTGGTGGCGCTGGACAGCATCACACCCGAAGATTTCAAATCCATGACCGCACAGTGTAACGCCGAAACCAAAGCATTGGAAAAGGAACTGGCTGAGCTTCAGCATCAGGCGGAATCCAGTCAGGAGTTCCGGGTACACATGGAGAAGATCCGCAGCGTTCTGAAAGCTGCCGAAACGGATGTGGCGAGCGGCACCATTACCAAGGAGTTTGTCGATACGTTCATTGACAGAATCTTTGTCACCCCGGAAGAGGATGGCTCCATGCGGCTGGATATCAAGATTTTTACCGGCGATACCACAGAAAAATATCTCACGAAACTCAAACGTCGTGCGGGTGTCATCACCACCTCAGATGACCGAAATGAGAAAAATCCTTGTGCCACGGGGGTTTCCGAGCCTGACGGTCGTACGGGCCACACGTTCAAAAAAATGATTGAGTCTTACGAAAACAGCAACATGAGATAATCAATCGCCATAAGAAGGACGGCCTGCTTTGCGAAACAAAGCGGGCCGTCCTTTTCTTTTTTCCGAAGCGCATTTTCCGCTTCCCGGTAATTCTCGACCTGGTCTTCGGCGGCTTCCTTCGTTGCCGGATAGATCTCGGAATACATGTCGTTAAGGTCTTTGAGGTATTGGTCATAGACTTCCCGGCAGTAATCCGCGGCAGCCTTGATGTCCTGCCATTTCTCCGGGAAATCGTGCTGAAGATCCGTAAGCGTATATTCTTCCGTTTCTCCGGTCTTTCCGATCTCCCTCTGACCTTCTCCGATCCACTGAACGGCCTTGCTTTCTTTGCTCTTGGCTTTGATGCCGAGCTCGGAAAATTTGTCGGTCATGGATTTTGCTTTCTCTTTAAGGTTCGCGGCATATTTTCCCTGGGATTCGTGGATCGGTTTTTCGATAAGCTCGTAAAGCTCGTTCCGGATCCTGCGGTTTCTCCCGGCGACCTTGTCCAGTGCCCTTGCCGGGTCCTTCCATTCCAGCGTTCCGATACTGGTCTCCACCAGGTTCTTGGCCATTCCCACCCAGTCGTCCACCGTCATCGTGACGCCGGTTTTGGCTCCGTTCTTCTGGAGCTTCTCCCTCTGCGCCGCCAACATCTCCGTATAGGTCGAGCCCTTGGAACTTTGTGGATTATCTTGACTTCCAGTAGCAGAAGGTGTATTATTTGATTTAGAGGCTGGCGTTTTTTTAAAAGTGACGTGCCGCAAGGCACCATGTACTTCGCCGTCAGCCTCTAAATTTATATCATAAAATACGTTTCCGTTTTTGGTTTTACCAATCCTGACTATATATTTGAAAATGTTATTATCAATTCCTACGCGTCCTTGATAATTTTCAAATTTTCCCGAAAACTTAGGATGGTTTTTCCAGTCCGGTGTGGTATAATGGATAAATGCGTTGTCAATAAGGTCAAGCACACTTGTTGCCATACGCATTTTTTGTTTATATGGCCGTTCGTTTAATCCCTTGGAATCCACCCCGTAAACAAACTCATTTGCGCTAACACGCCTAAATTCAAGCGGTTTTCCGTCAATAATATCCGTTATGTTTTCTCCGCCTTTATATCCATGCAGGATAAAATTAAAGGCGGCTTTTTTTAGGCTGTTGACGTTAGTAATGCCTTTGAATATATCTTTGCTGTCCTCAATTTTCCAATACGGTTGGTTACTATTGTCATAAGCAATAAAATTCTGCCCTTTCCCATATCCTTCCGCCTCTCCTCTCGTCTCCATGGCGCGGATATAAAGCTTTTCGGCGTCCCGGATCATCTTCTCGTAGTCAGTACCGAAAAACTTCACCTTCATATCCGAAAGCCAGTTTTTGATCTTCGTGAATAGTGTCTGGTCGATCTGGAAAAGCCGGTTGACCATTCGCTCGTCATCGAAAAGCCGCTCCGAAGCGATGGAGGCCACCGCCTCCCGGTCAATGCCGTCGCCGGCAAGGTCGCCGTAGATCTCCCGCAGCTGATCCTTGTACTGCTCGACGTCAAGACCGTCGATCTCCTCGGCGATCTTAACGACGCTTTCCGAAAGCTTCTCATAAAGCCCGCTCGTTTCGATGTCGTGGGTCAGCTCGTGGAAAAGCACCACCCTCGCCGCGTTCTCGGTTTTGGGGTTTATGTAGATGGTGCCGTCCGGGTCGTGCCGTCCGTTCCCGGCGATCTCGTCGGAAATAATGACCTGCCGTCCCACCTTCGCGCCCAGCTTCACCGCTTCGTCGATCTTGGCGGCCTTTTTCTTCGTAACCGTCTGCCTCCAGTTCTCGGAATTTTCCGAAAACTATTGTTTTTTTCGGAATCATTAGATATGCTGTTGCCAAAAGAACTGTTTTCGATAACACCGCTCAGCAATTGTCGCTGTCCGCTACCTTGCGAGAACGGTTCTTTTTTATTGATATAGGCTGTTTCGACCCCAATCGTTATAATACTGCAAATTTAAAAATCCCCGATGAAACCATCGGGGATTTTTTTAATTCACGCTGCAATTACAGGACGGATTGCCTTCCGTCTCATCAAGCCTCGGCGGGAAAAACTCGTTGGTCGGGAATTTGATGTGCTTAAAGACCTCGCAGGGATCGTCTGTCGTGGTAACGCACTCTTTTCCCGGAATGCAGAAATCATAGGCCGGAACCAACATCTGTACTTTTCTTTCCAACTGAACAATGGTGAAAAGGCCGAGCGTGACCATAACTCTCCGGTTTCCGGTCGGAAGAACTTTTCCTCCCACAATGTCGGCAATGGTGCCCGGCAGGTTGATCTCCGCCGGTACCGGTTCTTCCGGAATTTCCATTAGGCGACTGTTCAGCACGATCGGAGAAACCACCTGCACAATGGCCCTCGGATTATCCGAAGCCGGAATGTTGCCGTCATACGGAGATTCCGAGCTGAACACTTTCACGTTGCCCTCGCTGCCGTAAAGAATAACTTTCTTCGAGAAAAAGGCAATGCCGCTGACGGTGTCCGCTGTGGAAATCGGCGTATAATAAGCGGAAAGATTGACCAGAAAATAGAACGTCATATCCACCGAATAAAATCCCCGGTTAAACGGAATCGGTTCCACTTCCAAAAACACTTTCAGCACGTCAACGCTTTTGGCTTTGACCGTCATGGCACGGTCGATTTTCGCCTGTTCCGAAGCGGTAAAATAAACCGGAAGATCTTCCAGACAATCTTTATCATACCACTCAACACGTTGTAAAAAAGCCGGGGATCACTCCCCGGCTTTTTTTAATATTTCTTCTGGTTCGACGCCAAGCACGTCGGCCAAAGCTCTGACCACTACCTTTGGGACGTTCCCTATGTCCCTCCAGCCCTGCTCATAGGATTGGATCGCCCGGAGACTCACTCCGGAAGCCTCGGCAAGCTTTGACTGCGAAAGGCCTTTCGCCAAACGTACTTCTTTCAGCTTTGTCATTCTTCGTCTTCCTCTTCTTTGTCTTCTTCGCGGATTTTTTCGGAGTCAAAAGCCTCCTTCTTTAGTTCGGTAAATTCATAGTATATTCCGCTCATTTTACATAGCCTTCCCCGTGGAGATACAAGTCATCTCCCGTAGAAGTGACGCAATGATATTCCGGTTCGCCTCCACAGTCTTCCAAACCGTCTCCGGCGGCTGGCTCTTTGTATCCCCAATTACTCCGCAATGCGGGCTTAAAAAATGCTTCGTTCATAATATAGCTTTCTTTAACAAGGATGCCGCCACGTCCGGCCTCATCCTCCATCCATACATAATCCATATACGGATCGAGGAGTTCCCAGTCATCGTCAGTAGCGTCTTCTCCATCCACGGTGGGAGTGTCGGCGAATATGTAACCTTCCCACTTTTTCCCGTATTCCTCGTATTCGATTTTAAGGATATCGAAATAGCTAATTTCTTTCATTTTTTGTTCCTCCTTGTTTGTTTTCGCCTTCATTTTATATTATTTTTCTATTTTTGCAATATCCTTTTCTTTTTATGGTGCATATTTGCACCATATTGGCTATTGCTTCCGGGATTTTTCTCTCCCTGACGGCTTTATTATATCACTCCGTGATATAGCTGTCAACCCTCTTTCCGGAAAAAATTTTCAAAATAAAAAAGCCGGGGATCACTCCCCGGCTTTTTCGTTCGGCCTCTCTTCTTCCATCTTTTGGAAGAATTCTATCATCATTTCTTCCGGTGTCATTTTTTCCTATAAACGTTCTCGTAAACGATGGTTCCCGCCTTCGTAAATACCTTCTCTCCGAACTTGCAAGCGTTCACGGCGTACTGAAGGTTATAAAATGCCCCGCTCTGGTTGACGCATTTTCCGTCCTTCCATCCGGTCCCGACGCGATAAAGCTGCTTCGGTGCCGGCGCAGGTTCCGGTTTCTTCTCCGGCTTCGGTTCCCATTCCTCTCCAAATCCCTCAACAATGGCTCTCGCAATAGCGTCGGCAACCTTCGCTTTGCTTGCCATGTAAGCGGTATAGTCGCCCCGGTTCGTGAGGAAACAGACCTCCAGCAGATCCGAAAGCATACCGGCGGCCCATCCGGTGCGGACGAAGCCGAAGTAATCCGCCTTGAGCTTCGTCGTGGCGCCGTAAACGCCGGTCGCTGTATTCAGCTTTTTGTCGAATGTTTCGTTCCTGTTCTGGGCGTTGTTCGACCTTGCGAACGGCGCCCTAATGGCAAACAGCGGAGAAAGATATCTCTGGTACCCTGCTTCGATCTTCCCGTCCAGAGCGCCGTAAGGCACGAATACCTCCGCACCGTGCGCGGCCTCGTTGGCAGCGCCGTTAAAATGGATCGAAACGGCATAAGCGCAGCCGGCGCGGGCCAGCTGCGCCGCCCTCTGTGAGACGTCTCCCGGACGAACGTCGGTCTCCCTCGTCATCACAACGCCGAAGCCGTGCGCGACCAGACGGTCACGCACCAGCTTCGCCAGCTCCAGCGTCAGATCCTTCTCATAGAGACCGGTTTTCGCGGTCTCCACGGAATAGGTCCCGGTATAAGCGCCGCCGTGTCCGGCGTCGAGTCCGATTAAATGTTTATTCATTTTCTTCCTCCACTGCGTCATGTTTCGGTGCTTCGTAGGTCATCGCCATGTGGCTGTCTCCGATTCCGGCGGTGGTCGGGTCAACCAAAACGCCCAGCGCTGAAAGCGCCGTAACGATAGCGGTTCCCGCGTTGATGGCCGTGTCTTCCGATAAAAAGGGAACCACGCCGAACGCCCCCAACACGGCATAGACGAAGGTCGCCGTCGCCGGTATGATGGTAAGCCAGAATAACGGGTTTCTCAGTCTCACTTGCCAGTTGATTTTCATTTTTCTTTCTCTCCTTCCATTCGGTCGATTCTTTTGTGCGCCTGTTTGGCGCTTTCCTCCACGGCGGTGAGCCTTGTCACCACCTCGGTATTGATCTTCCGCTGCTCCTTTTGCTCCGCTTTGATCTCCTCGGTGTTCGCCTTGATGTAGCCTATGTCGCTCATCATAGCGGCTTTTTCGCCGCCGTCCTCCCGGTCATCCTTTTTTCGGTTCCTGGAAAAAGCCATGTACCCAAAGACGATGGCGGCCACCGTGCTCAAAACGGAAAGTCCCTGCAAGAATTCCGTGCTCATCTTTCCACCTCCTTTCCTTATTTGTAGCCTTTGTTTGCTGCGTTGATATTGTAGAAATTTCTTGCTTTTTTCTTGGCTACCGATTGCGAATCGCCCCGCTCGATAAAGAGATCCGTCAAGATCGGGATCTGTTCATCCTTCTTTCCGTATCCGCAAATGGCATTGTATCCGGCAACGATCTCATCCTCTGTGAAGTTGAACCGCTCAAAGACCGAAATTTTCTTCGCCCGGCTCTCGTATTTTTTCTTTTCCTTGATGTCGTCAATAGAGTTGATCCATTCGCCGTTTGCCTTGTGCCGGATGTCTCCGGCTTCCCGCTCGGAAACGCCGAAGGTTTCGGCGATGGCCGCGACCTGGGCTTCTTTCCCGTCGGTGGTCTGCAAAATATTAAACAGCCGGTACTGGTCGCCGTCCGAAAGTCCGGTGGAGGCGTAATGTTCGGCAGTGCCGTCATCCATCTTGTTCCAGCTCTTTGCCTTGACGATCTCCGTGGCCTTCTCTTCCGAATAGCCGGCCTCCATCAGCGCCGTTTTCTGCGCTTCCTGATTGTTGTCCGAAAGCGCAAGAACAAGCCTCGTTTCGTCCCTCTGCTTTGCCGAAAGCCCGATGGCCTTGTAAAGATCGTCGTTCTCGTCGTTCTCGCCGGTGAAAACGTTCTTGTCCTTGCCGGTAACGGCCTCCAGAATGGCGTTCTTTTCCTTGCCGGAAAGGTAGTCCGCTTTGTTGAGGATCTTCGTGAACTCGACCGTCTTGCCGTCGCCTTCCATGTAGTTATAAAGGTTCTTCCAGCTCTGAAGCTCTTCCGGTTCCACGCCCTCGTCGAAAGCCTTCTGCCCTCTCTCGTTAAGCTGCGATCTTGCGTAGCTTTCCGCGTCGGTGTAATCGCGGAAGTCCTTGCCCGGATTTCCGCTCTCGTCCCGGAACTCCTTGTCCGGGAAAAGGATCCGGTCGATCTTTTCTTTTTCCCTCGGGTTGAAATTCCGGTCTTCCAGAATCCCGTTCCGTTTCTGCGCGTTGGTTTTTCCTTTCACGCCAAGAAGGAAGTCGTAAAAGTCGTCTTTGTCCAGCCCGTTTCGGACGCCTTCCCGAAGCTGGTCCGTCTCCTTTGTCGAAAGCGGTTTGATGTCTCCGGAAAGATAATCTCTGGCGTTTTCTCCGGACCAGCGCCCGAAAAGGAGGGTTTTAAGGTCGTTTCCGGCACCGGCAAGCGTCGGTTTCTCTCCTTCCCGGATCTGGGAAAGGAAGCTCTCGTCCTGAAGATATTTAAGATATTCGTTGCCTTCGGCGTCGTAACCGAAGTTGCCGCCCTGGATGATCTGGTCAAGGCCCTGCGCCGTCTTCCGAAGCTGACTTCCGCCGGGAAGGAAATAAGCCATCGGCGCCAACACGTTGTCCACAACCTTGACGGTGGTTCCCCGGTTCCATCCGTTCTTCTCGATGCCGGCGAGAATGTTCGTCACGTCGTCCCATTCCGGAAGCGCCGAGGAAATCGGGATCCGTCCGCCTCCCAGGATGCCGCCGATGAACGGCACCTGCTCAAGGATCTCTTTTCCGTTCTCGCCCAAAAGCTCAACGACGGAAGCGCCGTCCTTGATGGCCTTGACGTCCTTTTCCGTAAGCCCGATGATGTCCGGCAGTGCGTTGTCCCGTCCGGTCAGCTTCTCGTAAACGACGTTCCCGAGCCGCATAGCCAGCCAGAACATCACCTGTCCGATGATGGTCCCAAGCTTGTCGTCGTCCCATTTGTCCCGCAGGGAATCCTTAAGCAGATGTTCCCACTGGTTTATTTGCTCGATCTGGAACATGGTCAGCGGTTTCAAAATTGGGTTCTTCATGTTGAAGATCGTCGGCATGGCGCCCTCACTGCGGTCTGCCATAAGCCCGGCGGCCCAGCTGTCCGCTTCGCGGAAGGCCACGTCCTCCGTCATCCCATTCCGGAGGTTCTGCGCCACCTTCGCCCGCACAAGGCTCTCCGAAACGATGTTGTCCACAAGGTTCATCGCGAAGCTTCCGGCGTCGGAAAAGGCGCTCATTGCCTCTTTGAAATTCTCGGCGGTGAAAAGACTGTAATTGTCCTTATAAACGGTGCTCCGGCCGTCGCTGCGCCGGTTGGTCAGAAAGTCAGATTGCCCGACAAAGTTGTCGCCCCGAAGGTTTCCTGCTGCCGTCCGATAAATGCCGGCGAGGATCTCGTCCGGTCGTAACTCGGTTACGGCCTGGAACAGCGGCACAAAGTTCATCGTCGCCGTCGAAAGGTTCCAGCCGACCATTCCTCCGGCGATCCGTCCCTCGATGGCCTTGGATATGTCATACATGGTCCGTCCGGCTTCGTATTCCATCTCGCGGTCGCCGAAGCTCTTCTTTCCGGCAAGGCCGTTGATGTACTCGTCCAGATGCACGGCGAAGTTGGAAAGCTGGTATTTGTCCCTCATGGCGGCCTCATAGACGCCGTCGATCTGCGAGGATTTCTCTTCTTCGGTAAGGCTGTCATCCCTCTGGATCCGCTCGATCTGCGCCGCTACGTCCACGGAACTATACTTTGCCCGAAGCTCCGTCGCCAGCGTCCGAAGCCGTCCGATGTCCTCGGTGTGGTAAAGGTTCTCCGCCATGGCGGAAATGTACATATCGAAGCCCTTGACGGCGTCGTAGTCGGTCACGTCCGTCGTTCTTTCCTGTGTAAACCGGTTGTACCGTGTTCCCGGTTTCCGGTCCGCCGTCCGTCCGGCGATCTCCGTCGGAAGAACGCTGTTTTCCGTCTCAATGCCCAAAAGGCCCAGCAGCTTCGCCGCCAGCGTTTCGTTCGACGTGATGGAGAAGTGCGGGAAATAGTTCTGGATGTGGCCCATTACTTTCCGCCCGTTCCGGATCATCTCGTCGTTGTAGCGGTCGTGGCACTCGTTATAGATGTCCATCATCTCGGCGGCTACCCGCTCGCAGAGATCCACGTCAATGTTCTTTCCGTGGTCTCTCAAAAGGTCGTCCATCATTTTAAGGACGTTCTCGTGGTCACGGTTCCGCTTCGTCGCCTTTCCTTCGGCAAGGAAGGAAGCGTTTTCGCCCAACATCTGGGTATAGGCCCGCTCCCATTTGTTCATGTGACGATCTCCGATCACGTCCTTGATCCGCTGATCCACCTCGGCGATCCAACGGTTCTTCATCGCCTCGTTCCGGTGCACCGGCTCAAAATAGGTTCTTACAATCGCGTCAGCTTCACGCTTGTCCTTTACGATGTCACGGATGTTCCGTTCCTCTGTGTTGATGGAATAACCAAGGCCGGCTTTCTTGTCGTTCCAGCTGTCGGAATTTTTAAGAGCGTTCCTCGCTTCTTCCGTCCTTGCCTCTTTGACCGCCGCCTTAAAGTCCTCGATCGGCTTATTGATCCGGTTGTACTCTCTCTGGGCATGGTAAAGCTCGATCACACCCTCCGGGTTCGCCGTCGGGTTCTGTTGGTACCGTTCCTCGGTCAGCGTTCCGGCCAGAAGGTTCTTAACCGCCAACCGGTCCTCCGCCGTAAAATCGTTGACCCGGATAACGTCCTCCACGGCCTTTTCCGCCTCGTAAAGCTCGTAGCTGTTGGCGGCAGCCCTGGCTTCCTCAAAGTTGGCTTCTTTGTTGAACTGCTTCGCCTTCGCTTCCGCCAGCATGGTCTTTTCCCGGTCGTAAGCGGCAACGCTTCCCATTCTGTTCTCAAGGTTCTGCACGGCAACGGCAAGCTGTCCTTTCGCCCAGTCCATGAAGTCGCTGTCGCCGCCATAAACGTCCGTAAGGCCTACCCTCCGGGTCTTTGTCTCCTCCATAAAGTCGCGGATCCGTTCCAGCTGCTCCACCGGGTCGGTGACGTCCGTCGGGAAAAAGCTCTGGTCGAACTGCGTCATGGTCTTATATACGTCGTCAATGCTCGCGGCCTTTCCCTCGTATTTCTGCTGCACGTTGGTCGTGATCCGCATGGAGCCAAAGGATTCTTTCTGGAATTCCCGCAAAGCGTCCTTGCCGCCGAGATCCTCCACGGCTCCCCGGTCCAGATAGATCGGCGTCGTCTTGATAACGTCCCTGGCGTCGTCATATTCGCCGTTGGCGTTGCCGGCCACCTCCGTCCAGCCAAGCCGCGTCGCTTCCGCTAAAAGCCGCTCGTACTGCTCGTCGGTCACCTTTCCGCCCTCGTGAACGGTGTTCGCCATCTCTGAAACGATGCCGGCGATGTCGCCGCGAAGGTCGCTTCCGTCCACGCCGAAGATATTGCCAACGGCGCCCCGCAGCTCTCTCTCATAGCGCCGCTGGATGTCGATGCTCTTCTTCGCCCGCTCGGTCTTGATTTCCGGCGCCGTTCTCTCTCCGATGATCGTCCGCCCTTCGATCTCGTCCTCGGTGATCTTCTTCTTTCGTTCCTGCGTCAGATCCGAAAGCCGGTTCAGAACGGCCCGTGCCTGGTCTCTCATCTCCGTGCCGTTCGCGAAGGTCTCCTCAATGTCCGAAACGACCTCATCCGCCGTTCTTCCGTCCGTCTGGTTGTTCTGCGCCGCCAGAAGGTCCCAGTACGAACGGCCTTTGGAATACCGGATATTCTCGTTCTCCGTTTTAGAGTTCGCAACAGCTTCATTTAGTATTCTTTCAGCTTCTTTTACGGATATTTTATCTTTGAGCTCGTTTTTGGAAGATATTGTATTAAGTTCTTTAATATCATATCCGTCGGGAACGTCTTGTTCAGAAATAACATCTCCATGGAAAGTGAAACCTCCCAAATTGTAAAGAGGGCGAATATTGCCGTCCCCAAACAAATGATACGCAACAAGCAAAGCATCGGAAAAACCCAAAATGTCGTGTTTGATTGAATAAAATTTGTCTTTCGCCTTGTTTAACGAATATTTATCAATCTTACTTTTGTCTTCTTCAAGGCGATTTCGGATTTCATAAAGTTCGTCCAAATAATCTTTTTCAAAATCATAATCTTCCGTTCCTTCTTCTGATGTTTCAACTTCCGCTTCTTGATTTCTGATTTCGTCGTTAATGTCGTCAAGAGTAAACGCATTGTCGTACTCGTCATACTCAACAGCATTACCGCGGTCATCAATATTTACGCCGAAATATTCTTTTATGAATTCCACAGCGTCGTCGTTAAGGTAATCAGCGTAATAGCCGCTCCTCCATTGGGCAACATCCCGAAGCATTTTAGCCGCTTTGTTAATGGTATAAAGCGCCTTGCCTACCTCTTGTTTTTCGCTGTCGTTCATCGGCTCACCGCTGCCGTTTCGTAACTGATACCTTATATCGTCGTTCTCCTGCTTGAACCTCTGCGCCGTTTCCATATCTCCGGCATCAACCGCCGCCATATAGTCGCTGTCCCTCTGCGCCGCCAACGTCTCCGTATAGGTCGAACCTTTGGAATCTTGGCTATTGACATCAAGAATATTTCGGAGTATAGTAATGACAGATGGAACATCGCCGCTGGTTGAATCTACTTTTGTAGATAATAAGCCAGTCTTGAACGGCGTTGTTCCATTTTTTATTGTCGCCACTTCATGAACATAAAACAAATTTTCTTGATTTTTCCTCGTTAAAACGATTCCCATTAAATAGTCGTCTGTTCCTATCTTAATCGGAGCCGCCACTATTGCAGTATCGTATCCTCTTCCTTTCCAGTCTTTCTGGAAATCAATTACTTTCCCTTTTTCAATGACTTCTGGAACCGCCTTGAAGGAAGCGGCTTTTTTTCTTCCGATTCCGTGAGCAATATCGCTTTTTATTCCCTTCCTTTCTAAGGTCACATCTCCAAGCTGTGGATTCTCAACCGTTCCAACCTTGTCAAAAAAATTTGAAACCTGTGTAATTAAATCCACATCGTTTTTCGCAAATTCAGCACCGGTTAATGTCTTAACCGGTTTTATTTTTAATACCTCGTTTTTTCCTTTTTCAACTTCCTCCGTTGAAATATCTCCCGGAATAAATGCGAAGTTCTGCCCTTTCCCGTATCCTTCCGCCTCTCCTCTCGTCTCCATGGCGCGAATATAGAGCTTCTCGGCGTCCCGGATCATCTTCTCGTAGTCAGTACCGAAAAACTTCACCTTCATATCCGAAAGCCAGTTTTTGATCTTCGTGAATAGTGTCTGGTCGATCTGGAAAAGCCGGTTGACCATTCGCTCGTCATCGAAAAGCCGCTCCGAAGCGATGGAGGCCACCGCCTCCCGGTCAATGCCGTCGCCGGCAAGGTCGCCGTAGATCTCCCGCAGCTGATCCTTGTACTGCTCGACGTCAAGACCGTCGATCTCCTCGGCGATCTTAACGACGCTTTCCGAAAGCTTCTCATAAAGCCCGCTCGTTTCGATGTCGTGCGTCAGCTCGTGGAACAGAACCACCCTCGCCGCGTTCCCGGTTTTGGGGTTGATGTAGATGGTACCGTCCGGGTCGTGCCGTCCGTTCCCGGCGATCTCGTCGGAAATAATGACCCGCCGGCCCACCTTCGCTCCCAGCTTCACCGCCTCGTCGATCTCGGCGGCCTTTTTCTTTGTGACCGTCTTCCGCCAATTTTCGGAAGGTCTCGGCTTCGCCGTTTCTTCCGCCGGTGCGGTCTTCTCGGCCTTCTGCGCTTCCTCCTGCGTCCTTCTGTTCCATTCCGATAAATCTTCGGTCAGCCGTGTTTCTCCCTTCGGAAGCCCGGTCAGCTCCTCCAGCGGTTCCGCTTTCGTGGTCTCGGTCTCCGGCTCCGCTTCGGTCTCCTCTGCCGTTCTTTGGTTCCATTCGGCAAGGTCCTCGGTAATCGCCGTCGGCGCTTCCGCCTCGACGCCGGTCACGTCCCGAAGAACGTCCCTCGCCACCCGCTCGCCGGAGACGTAATCCGTTCCGGTGATATCGGCGAATACTTCCTGCGCCGCTTTGGAATTCATAATGGCTTTGTCCTCGGCTTCGGTCACCAGCTTCCCGTCCAGAAGCTTCTGGATCGCCTTGCCGGTCTTTTCGATTTCCTGCCCGGTCATCCCCTTTTCGCCCTGTTCGGCTCTCTCTTCGATCGCGCGGTTTATCTGCGAAAGGTCCGCCTCGCTTCTCGTCTGCAAACGGTTTTCCAACCGGTTCAGAACGATGGCTCCTCCGCCCAGAACGCCGCCGGAAATAAAGCCGCCCCAAGCGTCAAGGCCGATATTTCCCCACCAGTCCCGGAACGCCAGCTTTTCGGCTTCCTCTTTGGAATAGCCTTCGGCCATGTAGCCGTCCCGCATCCGGAGAAGTTCCGCTTTGTCGCCCATGATCATGGCGTCGGAAACGGTGTTGGCGATGGTCGTCATCGCCTCCTCGGAAGCCTCAATGCCGCCCTGGATCAGCATATTTTTGATAAGCTGCGTCGTCGTCCGGCTCTGCCGCAAAGTGATCAGTTTATCAAGGGAAATTTCCTCAAAGGCCGCCTCGGCGATACCGGAGGCGATACCGAATGCCAGCGCCTCCTCGTCCGTCGCTCCACGCTCCAAAGCGTCGTTCGTCGCCGACGCCGCGGAAGAAAGCGCCATCGGAAGCCCCGCCAACTTTCCTAAAGAGGAAGCCAGAACAAGGTTGTTCGCGATGGAAAGCCCGGTGCCGTAAAGGAACCGTCCGGTGCCGCTCCAATCCTCGGTCACTGCCTCGGTGGCGGCGTCCACCGCTCCGGAAACGCCCAACTTCGGTTTGATTTTCCCGTGGATCAGGTATTCCCCGATGTTCCCGATCTCGTCGATGCCGGAAACGGCGCCGGCGCCTATGTTAAAAAGCGTCGCCGGAACGGTGCCCGCTTTGTTCGCCGCCTCGTAAACTCTCTGATAGTCGGCGGCCTTCCGATCGTTCGCCACCCTCTTGTTGGCGATCTCCATAAACTGCTCGGCCTTTTTCCGGTCTGTATAAAATAGGTACCCGAAGATCTGTTTTTCCTCGTCGGTATAGGAGTCTAAAAGCGGCATGACGTAATAGTCCGCTCTCGATTCCGTCCGTTTTTCTCCCATTCCTTCCCGGACCGCCGTCGCGAAGGGGTTGTCCGGGTTGCCGTAATCATAGGTCGTCGCGATGTATAGGCCCTTCTCTGCCTTCTCGGCAAAATCCTCCTGCCTTGGAATGGAATAGTAAAACCTCGCCTCCTCAACGGACGCGATAGCGGCGTCCAGCTCCGCCTTCTCTGCCCGAAGCGCTGCGATCTGTTCCTGCTGTGCCCGGTATTCCTGTCCGGCGGCGCTCTGTCCGTACCGTGCGCCCTTTCCTCCGGCGGTCTGCGCCGCTTTAACGTCCGCTGTGGTCAGCGTCCCGATCCGGTCGATTTGTTTCTGAAGCTCGTCGCTCCGTTTCTGCATGGAAACAAGGTCCAACTCCGCCAGTGCCTTGTTCCGTGCTTCCTGTTCCTCGGCCTCTTTCTTCTTCCGGAGGTTCTCCAGAAGCTCCGGTCCCATAAGGTCCTCGTCCTTTTGCTTCCGCATTGCCGCGTCAGCGGCTTCGGCGGCTGCTTTCCGTTCCCTTGCCACGCCTTCCGTCGCGAATGTCGGAACCGAAAGGTCAGCAACGCCTCCGCCGGCCTTGACGAAATTCTTGGCGGCTTTTTTGGCGGCCTCCTTCACTTCCTCGGCGGCGTTCTCTTTCGCTTTTTTTGCCTGGTCAATATAGTAAGGCTCGGCGTTCGCCTCGTCATCAAAATAGATCTCCGCCTCCTTCTGCTCGGCTTTGGCGGCCTTCGTCGCCTTTGTGTTCGCCGCTGCCGCGTTCTTCAGCATCGTCTTTTCGGCGTCGGCAAGGTTTTTGGCGTTCAGCGTTGTGTTCCTGGTGGCGGTGTCGCCCTCCATATAAAGTCCTTCGGCCTTTGCCGCCACCCGCTCCTTCGCTGTCAGTTGCCTTTTAAGGTCTCCGGTGGTCACCGGTGCCGTGCTCGTCGGTGTCGTCGGTGTGCTCGTTGGTGTTTTTGCCTTCGGTGTCGTGCTCGTTTTTGCTTTCGCCGTGCTCGTTTTCGGCGGCTTCGTGTACCTCAGCTCCGTCAAGCTCGAAAGGTCGGCGCTTCCGCCTTCCTTCTTTTTCCTCGCTTCCGCTTCCTTTTTGGCGATAGCCGCCTCGTCTCCGGTGTAGGTCTGTACCGTCTGTTTTCCGGTCACCGGGTCGGTCGTCATCACGGAATAGGACGTCAACTTCTTAGCGTCCGCTTTTCTCTGCGCTTCAATGGCTTTGGCGTCGGCGTCCATCTGCGCCGCCATGCGTTCGTATTCTTCCAGCTCCTCTTTGGTCATTTTCTCACCTCCTTAATAGATGTCCTCCACTTCCGTAAGAAGTGCCGGCGTCGCCTCGTAGATCGCCTGGGCGTAATACTGGTAATACTCCCTCGCAACGCCCACCTGCTCGTCCTCCAGAAACACCCACCGGGCCATTCCGTAAGGAAACGCCTTGGCGACCAGCCGCTCGTTGTAGGGGATCTCCTGTTCCCGCTCGGTCACCACCGGCGGCACGGTCAGCTCCGGGATCCCGTTTGCCTTCCGGTAGATGTTCTCGGCCTCCATCGTGTCCGCCATCAACGTGTTTGCCCAGGGGATCATAAACTTTTGCATATCCTGGTTGGCGCTCATTTCCTCCGGGAGAAAGGCCAGCGCCCGCTCATAGACTTCTCGTACTTTCATTTGTTGCACCTCCAAAAAATAAAAAGGAGAAAACCTCTTGTTTCCTCCTTTTTAGCACATAAACGGGTCGTGTTATCACAGACTTATTATAAATTCGCCCGGAGATTTTCGACCCTCTGTTCGCCCTGCGTCATCGGTGCCACCGCTCCGGCGGTGTCCGCTTCCGCTTCCGGTACCGGCGCCGCCATCTGCTGCTCCCGAAGCTTCTGGATCAGTTCCGCCCGGTGCGGAACGTAGCCGTCCGGCAAGCTCTCCAGATAGGTCACGGCGTCCCCGATGATTCCTTTGGTGAACAGAGCGTCCAGCGTCTGGATGCTCATAAGCTCCGACCAGTAGGTCGCCTGGCCGACGTTCACTTTGATGTTGAACATGTCATAGTCGATGTCCTTAAAGTTAAAGTCCACTTCGTCCTTAAAGGTTTCTCCGGTCATGGGGTCCGTCACGTCGTCATAGATTTTCCGCAGACCGTAAAACTCCCGGATCATGTCGAGCTTGATGAGGACGCCGTCCTCCACCGCCTGGTGGAGCGCCCGTCTCTGCACTTCCAGCGGCGCGGAAGCCGCCTCCTGTACGGCGATAATGGCGGACGTGTTGTCCGGCCGGATGTCGCCCAAAGCGGCGTCCGTAACGCCCATGCTGGTCTTGGTGTAGTCGATGGTCTGCCGGACCATCGCCAAAACCTGCTCGCTCATGTTGCCGGACGGCGTATCCACGAAAACGCTCTCCCTCGGAGATCCCGGAACGCCGATAGCCTGGCCGATTTTGTTGGAAAGCCCTTTCGGGAGCTTCCCGGCGTCATAAATGCGGGTCGGGAACGCCATCTTTTCGGAGAACGTCATCGCCATCGCCCACATTTTGTTGACGTAGATCTGGTTCGGCACGTAGGCCGTCATGGAAGCGGCGCCGTGGTACCCGTTCTTGACCTTTTCCCAGGGGAACCACACCACCGGATAAAGCCGTGTCCCTGTTTCCGTTGCCGGGCGAAGCATCACGTTCTTCGCCGTTTCACAGAAGAATACCTTTCCGCCCTTCTTCCAGAAGCGCATGAGGATGGTGCAAAGCTCCTTCCCGGCTTTTTCTTCGTCCTCGCCGGCGAAATTCCTCTCCTCGTCCGGGCCGATGGAACAGACTTCCTCGTCCGGAAGGCCGTAGCTTCTTGCCAGAGCCCTCGCTTCCTTAACGAGAAGCCGTTTCACGATAATAACGTACTTCTGCTTCTGTACGTCCGGCTGAAAAGGATTGCAAAAGATCACTTTGTCGTTGTCGAGGACCTCGGCGCAGATCTCGCCCTCCGTTCCGGCGTCGGGATCGAAATAATAATACAAAGCGCCGTCGCCGTCGATGGCGGCGTCCCGGACAAGCTCCCGGATCTTTGCCTTTTCTTTGGTGTTCTCCATGATCCGGTCGAGCTGGTCGGCGAGGATCCGACAGGCGTGTCCCCGCTCGTCGGTCTCAATGTATGGATCCAGCTGCACCCCCACGTCATCGGATACGATCTGGGAAATAAGGTACGTCACCGCCGGGTGAAAGATATTGATGACCGGTGTCTCCAGGTTCGGGGCGTTGAGTCCCCTCCACTGGTCGCCGTTGTAAAATTCTTCGTTGCGGCGCACCGTTTCATGCAGGTGGATCTGCTCGTGGTAGTCCTCGCCGGCAAGGTATTCCTTCCAGACGTCCTCCGGCGTCATCTCTTTCTCTCTCATTCGGTTTCGCCTCCTCTCTGATCCTCGCCGTTATAAAGGGCAAGGTTGATGATCTGCTCCTCGATGGTCGGCTCCGCCTTCCGGCATACCTTCATGGGGAGCTTTTCGTCCTGTTCTTCCTTCGGTGCCGGTTCCTGTTCCGTCCTTCGGTCTTCCAGGATCCGCAGAAACCTCTCCTGCCGGAAAGCCAGAACAAGGATCGCCGCCGCCAGGATAATCAAGATCCCGTCCGTCATGCTCCGTTCACCTCATGTTCTTCCCATTTCTCGACGCAGGCTTCGTTCTCCAAAACCCAGTATTCGGTGTATTCATAGCCTTCCCGTACCGGTCTTTCGGTTCGTACCACCGGATAGAACCCCGCCCGTTTCAGAACCACCGGGTCGGTGCTCCACGTCTTTTCGCCGCCTAAAAGGAACGGCATTTCGCAGGGCGTCAGCGCCCGGTTTTCCACTTTTCCGTATTTTCCGTAAATCATTGTTCCACCTCACTCCAGCCAGATGTTTGTTAAAGTAAATCCGGGGTAAACTCCAAGTACACAAATATACATTGGAATATTGGGTAATCCTGATATTGAAGGAATATCTACACTGCACTCTGTACCATTGTCCAAACTCGTAACAGTAATTTTTGGATTGATACTACTGGAAGATATGGGTCTGTCAGACGTACATAATCCTACATCATAACCAACATTTTGGATGCTGGCATTCGGTATAAAAACCAATTTTTTATACCTTGTAATATCAAAGCCTGTACTTTCGGTATCTCCAATGGTTATTCTTTGCCCTGTCGCCGCTTCCGGCGTTATCTTTTGCGCATCGCTTGTCCCGTAAATAAGAGAACCGTTTTTAAGCCCTTCCCCGGACTTAAAAATCCAAAAGCGCTCTTTTTCCCCCAAAAATCGCCGTCGGTTCATGCGGTCGCCTCCGTTTCCACCTTGAATTTCTCGAACAAGGCTTTGACTTCCTCGTTCTTCAAAAGCTTCGCTTTCTGTCCTTTGTTCAGAGCGTCAAAAACAGTCTGGAGCGCCTCGTGGGTCTGACGGTTGGCGAGTTTGGCGATTTCAATTTCGTTCATCAAAGTCGCCTCCCTTATAGATTTCTACCGCTTCCAACAGTTCTTCGTAGCTCGGCTCTTCGGGAGGAACAGGCGGCAGTTCGCAGAGTTCCCAAGTCAGGTCTTCTTTGAGACGATAATCGAAACCTTCCGGCGGTGTCGGTCTTTGCCGGATGACGGAAAGAATCTCGTTGTACTCAGCCTCGGTGATATTCCCGACAATGCTCATATCGTCCGGAACAATCATTTTTTGGGCTGTTGTGATGTAATCGCCATCAATATTTTTGTAAAATATTATCATTCAAACCGCCTCCAAAATGATTTCGTATTTATACTCAATCCCTGCAAGAAAATTACCTGTCCCTTTTCTAAACCTAATATCACCGTTATTAAAAATCTTAGGTGCGTAGGCTCCAGATGGGCCGGTCGATGAACCAGTAAACTCTTGCGAAGCTACACTATAACTGACGTGGTAGTCTGGGTATTTTATTCCATCATTTTCGGTCACATAATAGGTATCATTAACTATTACTAAACTATATACGCAAGTCCCAGTTGTAAGCTCAGAAACATCACCCGCAAGCGTGAGCAATGCTGAAACTATCTTTTTCCCTTGCGGTAAAAGAAAAGTAACATCAAGATATGTTTTAACATTATCCGGTGTTACGATTTCTCCGACTATTTTTTCGTAGCTTCCTCCGCTCGGAATATTTTGTACCGCCGCCACAAAACCATCCGGAAAGGTCAGCGGCGCTTCTGTGCCGCCTTTGGTCCGGATCGCGTCGGCGACGGCGGTGAGGTCATCGCTTTCCACAA